>NZ_JBMSDU010000002.1:0-612161 GCF_049445835.1 Ancylobacter sp. VNQ12
GGCTTTCCGGCAGCAGCGCCGCCCCGGCAATGTCGGCAACGACGGCCGAGAGGTCGCGAAGAACCCCCGCCCCATCAACCAGCCCGGGCTTCTCCGAACCGAAAGACCCATAGCGCACGAGTTTCATCGAACGTTTCTCCTGAGCGTATTTTCACGGCAGCCTTCTGGCGGGCGGCTCTTGACCGCACTTCCACTAGCGGCAGGCCCGATAACTGAATAATGAAAATTCTGACTTGGATAATTCCTTCAGGTTATCGGTTCCATCTCCTCTCTCGGCACCCCCGTCCCATGGCCCCTCCCCTTGCCGCCCATCTGATCGCCCGGCTCCGCCTGCGGCACCTGCGCCTCGTCGACGCGCTGGCGCGCAACGGCAATCTGCACCGCGTCGCGGTGGAGATGCATGTGACGCAGCCGGCGGCGACCAAGATGTTGCAGGATGCCGAGCATATTCTCGGCGCCGCGCTGTTCGAGCGGCGTCCGCGCGGCATGGCGCTGACCGAGATCGGCGGCTTCGTCGCCGACTATGCCGCGCGCCTCCTGCGCGAGACCGACAGCTTCGCCGAGGGGCTGGACAATCTGAAGGCCGGCGGCTTCGGTGCGCTGGCCATCGGCGCCATCATGGCGACAACGCCGGGCCTCCTGCCGCGCGCCATCGCCGAACTGAAGCAGCGCCGGCCGCTGATGACCATCCGCCTGCTCGCCGCCACCAGCGACATCCTGCTCGGCGCGCTCAGCCGCAACGAGATCGCGCTCGCCATCGGCCGCTTCACCGAGCCGGAGGATGCGCTGGCCTTCGACATCGAGCCGCTGGCGCGCGAGGAACTGTGGATCTTCGCCGCCAACGACCACCCGCTGGCCGGACGCGCGGCGATCCCGCTTGTCGAAATGGCACGGCTGCCCTGGGTGCTGCAGCCCAAGAGCAGCCCGATGCGCCAGCTGATCGACCGCACCTTCGCCGAACAGGGCGTCGTCTCGCTCGACAATTGCGTCGAGACCACCTCGATCTTCGCCACGCTGCATCTGGTGCGCGAGGCCGGCATGGTGGCGTGCCTGCCGAAGTCCATCCTGGTGGAGGGCGTGGCCAGCGGCACCTTCACCCGCCTGCCGGTCGCCATGCCGAACCAGCTCGGCATGCTCGGCATCATCACCCGCAAGGGCGAGACACCCTCCGCCAACGCCGCCGACTTCATCGACGTGCTGCGTTCGATGGGGCGATCGACCCTCGGTGCGGAGGGTTAGGCTCGTGCAGAGCGACAAATATGCCGCAACGCGAAGTTTTCCCCAGCTGGCTGTCGCGAACGGTTTATCGAAACCGACCTACGCGTTATCCCGCACAGGCTCGACACAGCCTATCGCGTCGTCTTACCATCCCTCGGCACGCTTGTGCGGACGCCGCTGGTTTCCTCAGTGGATGCCGCATCGCGGCAAAGGCCCCTACCGGATATATTGATGGAACGCGTTACCAGCCCCGTCTCCCAGCCTGACTCTTCCCGGCCGGGCAAGAGGATGCCGCGTATCCTGATGTACAGCCACGACACCTATGGGCTGGGACATATCCGCCGCTCGCGCGCCATCGCCAACTCGCTGGTGGCGGCGCATGGCGATGTCTCGGTGCTGATCATCTCCGGCTCGTCGCTCGCCGGCAGCTTCAATTTCGCCCCCGGCATCGACTTCGTGCATGTGCCGGGCATCGCCAAGAGCGAGAATGGCAGCTACGCCAGCGCCAATCTGCGCCTCGACCTGCCGGAGGTCACCGCGATCCGGGAATCGCTGATCCGGCAGACGGCAGAAGCGTTCCGGCCCGACATCTTCATCGCCGACAAGGAGCCGGCCGGCTTTCGCGGCGAGCTGGTGCCGAGCCTGAAGCTGATGGGCACGATGGGCACCCGCCGCATCATCGGCGTGCGCGACGTGCTCGACAGCCCGGAGACCATCCGCGCCGAATGGCACGACAAGGGCGCCATCCGCGCCATGACCGACTATTACGACGACGTGCTGGTCTATGGCTCCGAAGAGTTCTACCGCCCGCTCGACGGAATTCCCATGCCGGCGGACCTGCATTCGCGCATCGTCTACACCGGCTATCTGCGCCGCTCCGTGCCCTCCGGCACTTCCGGCGTGCGCTACCCGCGCAGCACCAAGGGGCCGTTCATCCTGGTGACCACGGGCGGGGGCGCCGACGGGGCCGGGCTGATCGACTGGGTGATCTCGGCCTACGAGGCCAATCGCGACATTCCTCTGCCCGCCGTCATCGCCTTCGGGCCGTTCCTGTCCAACACCCAGCGCAGCCATTTCCAGGAACGCATCGACCGGCTCTCCAAGGTCGATTCCATCGTGTTCGATCCCAAGATCGAGCGGCTGATGAGCCGCGCCAGCGCCGTAGTCGCCATGGGCGGCTACAACACGTTCTGCGAGATCCTTTCCTTCGACAAGCCGGCGCTGCTGGTGCCGCGCTCGCGCCCGCGCCAGGAACAGCTGATCCGTGCCACGCGGGCGGAGAAGCTCGGCCTCATGCGCATGCTGGTCGATCCGGTCGAGGAAGGCGCCACCTCGCGCGATCCGCACGTCATGGCCGGCGCGCTCGCCGCGCTGTGCGAGCAGGGGCCGCCGTCGAAATCCGCCTCGCCGGGCATGCTGGAGGGCCTTGCCAGCATCTCCAACCATCTGGCGCCCTATATTGACGGGCCGGGCGCGGCCGGCGTTTCCGTCAGCGTCGGAGGCTGAGGTGCCGGCATCTGTGCCGTCGCCCGCGGTGCCGAACCACGGCACGCCCCGCGTCGCCCTCGTGCTGAAGGGCTATCCGCGCCTGTCGGAGACCTTCATCGCCCAGGAGATATTGGAGCTGGAGCGGCGCGGCTTCGTCTTCGACATCTGGTCGCTGCGCCGCCCCACCGACCGCTACCGCCACCCAATGCATGAGGAGATCACCGCCCGGCTCCTCTATCTCCCGGAATATCTCAAGGACGATCCGCGCCGGGTGTGGCAGGGCTTCGTTCACGCGGTCCGCCACCTCGCCTTCAGGCCGACGCTGCGCACCTTCCTGCGCGATCTGCGCCGCGACCCGAGCGCCAGCCGCCTGCGCCGGCTCGGTCAGGCGCTGGTGCTGGCCCGCGAGCTCGATCCCGCCATCCGCCATCTGCACGTGCATTTCCTGCACACGCCCGGCTCGGTGACGCGCTATGCCGCTCTGCTCTCCGGCCGCAGCTACTCTTTCTCCGCGCATGCCAAGGATATCTGGACCACGCCGGAATGGGAGCGCGCCGAGAAGATCTCCGACGCGCGCTGGGGCGTGACCTGCACCGCCGATGGCTGGCAGGAACTGCGCCGCGTCGCCGGCCCGGCGGGCGCCAGGGTCGAGCTGGTCTATCACGGCCTCGACCTCGCCCGCTTCCCCGCGCCCCCGCCGCGCGAGCACCTCGCCGACGGGCGCGCCCCCGCCGACCCGGTGCGGATCGTCGCGGTTGGCCGCGCCGTCACCAAGAAGGGCTTCGACAAGCTGCTCGACGCGCTCGCCCTGCTGCCCGCCGATCTCCACTGGCGGCTGGTGCATATCGGCTCGGGCGAACTCATCGCCGCACTGAAACAGCAGGCGGAACGGCTCGGCCTGTCGGATCGCATCGAGTGGCGCGGCAGCCAGGCGCAAAAGGCGGTCGTCGAGGCGCTCCGCGAGGCGGATATCTTCGTGCTGCCGAGCCAGCCCGGCGAGGATGGCGACCGCGACGGCCTGCCCAATGTGCTGATGGAAGCGGCGACGCAGGCGCTGCCGGCCATCTCCACTCGCTTCGCCGGCGTACCGGAATTCATCGATGACGACGTCAATGGCGTGCTGGTGCCACCCGGCGACGCTCCGGCTCTGTCGCAGGCGCTCGCCGCCCTTATCGGCGATCCGACGCGGCGGCTGCGGCTCGGCATGGCGGCGCTGGCGCGGCTGAAGGCCGACTTCACCTTTGACGCCGGCATCGACCGGCTGGAAGCCCGGCTGAGCGCGAGCGCCGGCGGCGTGCACCCGGCTCCCGGCACGGCGGCCGCCACCGAGGCGGCGGGCAGCCTCGCCCCCGGACAGTAAGGCGATGCGCTGCCTGTTCCTCGCCCCGCTGAAGGCGCCGGACCATCCCGTCCCCTCCGGCGAGCGCACCATGGCGCGGCTGTTCTCGCGGCTGCTCGCCAGCCTCGGCTATGACGTCGAGCTCGCCTCCCGGCTGCGCAGCTTCTGCCCCGAACCCTCGCCCGCGCACTGGAAAGCCTTGCAGGACGAGGCCGCCGCCGAGATCGACCGCCTCATCGCGGCCGAGCGTGGCCGCGCGCCCGTCGCCTGCGTGTTCACCTACCACGTCTATTACAAGGCGCCCGACCTGATCGGCCCGGCGCTCGCGCGCGCGCTCGGCGTGCCCTATGTCATCGCCGAGCCCTCGCGCGCACCCAAGCGCGCCGCTGGCCGCTTCGCCGAGGGTCACGCGCTGGCCGAAGCCGCCATCGACGCCGCCCAGCTGCTGCTCACCCCCACCAGGGCCGACCGCGAGATGCTGGATCTGCACCGCCCGCCGCAGCAGCGCATCGTCGACCTGAAACCCTTCCTCGACCTGTCGGAATGGCCGTCCCTGCCCGCCCACCGGCCGATGATGGACGCGCCGGCCACCCGTCTCGTCACCGTCGCCATGATGCGGCACGGCGACAAGCTCGCTTCCTATCGCCAGCTCGGGCAGGCGCTGGCCGGGCTGGAGGGCGACTGGACGCTGGATGTGGTGGGCGACGGCCCGGCACGGACCGAGGTGGAGGCCGCCCTCGCCCCGCTCGGGTCGCGCGTGCGCTATCGCGGCGCGATCGGCGAGCGGGCGGCGCTTAGTGAGGTGCTGGCGCAGGCCGAGCTCTTCGTCTGGCCCGGCGTCAACGAAGCCTTCGGCGCCGTCTATCTGGAAGCGCAGGCGCATGGCCTGCCCTGCATCGCCGGCGCCTATGGCGGCATCGCAGACGCCGTGCGCGAGGGCGAGACTGCGCTGCTGACGCCGCCCGGCGACATTCCCGCGCTGCGCGAGGCGGTCGCCGCGCTGGTCACGGATCCTCCGCGCCGTCGCGCCATGGGCGACGCCGCCGCCCGCTTCGTTGCCACGGAACGCACCCTGCCCGCTGCCGCCGCGACGGTTGCCGCTGCCTTCGACAGCGCCGGCATTTCGCGTCCCGCGAGGGCGGCATGAAGGTTCTCATCGTCGTCACCCATCTGCTCGGCGTCGGCCATCTCGCGCGCATGGCGGCGGTCGGGCGCGCCATGGCGGCGCAAGGCTTCGACGTCACCCTCGCCTCCGGCGGCCGGCCGGCGGGAACCGTCAACACGCAGGGCTGCCGCGTCATTCAGCTGCCGCCGGTGCATTGCCTCGGCAGCGATTTCCGCACGCTCTACGCCGCGCCCGGCATGATTGCCGACGCGGCCTATCTGGCGACGCGACGCGCGGCGCTGATCGATGCGTTCGACGACATCCGCCCGGATGCGCTGATCACCGAGCTCTACCCGTTCGGCCGGCGCTCGCTCCGTGCGGAGTTCGACGCGCTGCTCGAACATGCCCGCGCCGCCACGCCGCGGCCGGCGATCCTCGCCTCCGTTCGCGACGTGCTGAACCCGCCCTCAAAGCCCAAACGCGCGGAGGGCGCGCTGGCCAAGCTCGGTGCCTTCTACGACGGCGTGCTGTTCCATGGCGCGAGTGGGGTCGTGCCGCTCAGCGCTTCATGGCCGACGCCGCCCGCGCTGGCCCGCCGGCTGATCGAGACCGGCTATGTCCATGACGGCGAGCGGCTGGCAAGCGAAGCCGGCACGGACGGACAGGACGAGATCATCGTCTCTGGCGGTGGTTCGGCCGCCGGCCTGCCGCTGGCGCGGCGCGCGGTGGAGGCGGCACATCTCGTCCCCGAGCGCCACTGGCGGCTGCTGCTCGGCGCCAGCGTGCCTGCCGACGCCTTCGAGGCGCTGAAGACGCAGGCACCCGCCAATCTGATCGTCGAGCGCGCGCGGCCGGACTTTCCCGCCTTGCTCGCCCGCGCCGCGCTGTCGGTCAGCCAGGCCGGCTACAACACCGTGCTCGACCTCGCTGCCGCCAATGCCCGCGCCATCCTCGTGCCCTTCGCGGAAGGGCAGGAGCAGGAGCAGACGCTGCGCGCGGGCGAACTGGCCCGGCGCGGCCTCGCCTTCACGCTCGACGCGGCGACGCTGACGGCTGAAGCGCTGGCGCAGGCGGTACGCGCGGGCCTCGACGCGCCGCGCCCGGACTGGTCCGCCATCGGCCGTGACGGCGCCGCCCGTACAGTGGAACAGGTCGGCGCGGCCGTCGCGCGGCAGCAGGCCGCGAGTGCCGCCTGGAACCGGCTGGACGCCGTGCTGGCGCGCGCCTGCGAAGCCGGCCGCACACTCGATTTCTGGTGGCGCGACGATGACGCGGTGGCGCCGACGCCCGCGCTTGAGGCGCTGCTCGCCGCCCGCGCGCGCTGGGGCGTGAAGCTGCATCTCGCGGTGATCCCGCAACGCGCGTCGCCGGCGCTGGCCGAACGCCTTGCCGATGAGCCTGATGTCGAGGTGCTGGTGCATGGCTGGGCGCACGCCAACCACGCCCCCTCGCCTGAGAAGAAAGCCGAGTTCGGCGCGCACCGGCCGCTCGACGCCATGCTCGCCGAGGTGCGTGCGGGTAAGGCGCGGCTCGGTGAGCTTTTTGCCGGCAAACTACTCCCCGTCTTCGTGCCACCATGGAACCGCATCGCGCCGGAGCTGGCACAGGCCCTGCCGCAGGCCGGATTTACCGCGCTGTCGATCTATAAACGCCGCGCGCCGGGCGCCATGCCGCTGCGACTCAACACCCATTGGGACCCGATCAACTGGCGCGGCGGCGGCGGCCTCGCGGACGAGGCGGCCCTGCTCGATCAGCTGGTACGGCTGATCGAGGAGGAGCTGGCGAGCGACCCCGGCCGGTTAGAGCCCATCGGCCTGCTCACCCACCACCTCGTGCATGATGGGTGGATCGACCGCTTCCTCGACGAACTGGTCGGGCGGCTAAACGGTTCGGGCGCGGCGCGGTTCGTCAGCCTGCGGCAATACCTGCCGATCTGACGCGGCCGTCATCCCGGACGACCAAAGGCCGATCCGGGATCGCAGGACAATTGGAGAGCGATCCCGGCTCTACGGCTACGCCTTCGGCCGGGATGACGATGGGAAAGGGATGACGGCAGCGGGAGGCTACCCTCCCCGCCGATAAAGATAATACCGCCCCTCGCGCGCGCCGGGCGGCAGCGGCACGGTCTCGAAGCCGTCCAACTCCAGCGGTAGGTCCGACATGATGATGCCGCGCGGCGCCATCAGCGGCGGCAGCAGCCGCGCCGACATGGCGGCGACAACGCGGTTCAGCTCGCGGTCATGCGAGCCGAGGTCGGAATTTGCCAGAACCACCGTTCCGGCCAGCCGGGACGCGAGAGGTGGCAGCGTCTGCTCGATCTCGCCCAGATGCAGCAGGGACGGGTCGGGCTGGCAATCGACATAGGCGCCATTGACCCGGTCGAAGACGTGGATCTCGCGATCCGGCAGATGCCGGCGCAGATGGTCGAAGGTGCGCCCGAGCCCGAGGCCGAGCTCCACCACCGGCCCGGGTCGCCCGGCGATCTCGTCGAAGGCGAAGGCCAGGCATGCCTGCTGCGCCTGCAACCGGTGGAGCGTCTTCTCCAGGCGGGAAAGACCGGACATGCGTACTCCCAGTGCTCAGCGATAGGGATCGGCCGCGTCGCGCAGGCCGTCGCCGAGGAAATTGAAGGCGAGAATGACCACGATCACCGGCACCACTGGCAGGATCAGCCAGGGGTAGAGCACGACGATGTTGATGTTCTGCGCCTCGTTCAGCATCACGCCCCAGGAGGTGATGGGCGGGCGCAGGCCGAGGCCGAGGAAGGACAGCGCCGTCTCGCCGAGGATCATCGAGGGAATGGCAATGGTCGCCATGGCGATGAGATGGCTCATGAAGCCCGGCACCAGATGGCGGAACACGATGCGCGGTGTGCGCGCGCCCATCAGCTGAGCGGCGACGACATAGTCGTCCTCGCGCAGCGCCAGCAGTTTGGAGCGCACGGCGCGCGCCAGCCCGGTCCAGTCCATCAGGCCGAGAATTACGGTGATGCCGAAATAGACCAGGATCGGGCTCCAGCTCGGCGGCATGATCGCCGACAGGGCAAGCCAGAGCGGGATGTGCGGCAGCGACTGCACCACCTCGATGGCGCGCTGGGTCAGCATGTCGAAGATGCCGCCATAATAGCCGGCGAGGCCGCCGATGATGATGCCGAGCGTGAAGCTGACCGCGACGCCGATCAGGCCGATGGTGAGCGAGATGCGGGCGCCATAGATCATGCGCGAGAGCATGTCGCGCCCCAGCCGGTCGGTACCGAGCAGAAACAGCGTGCCGCCCTCGCCCGGACACACCAGATGCAGGTTGCCCTCGACGAGACCCCAGAACTGGTAGCTGTCGCCGCGGCAGAAGAAGCGCACCGGATAAATACGGCTGGTGTCCTCGGTATAGGTGCGCCGCAGCGAGTTCATGTCGAGCTGGTAGTTCAGCCCATAGGTGAACGGCCCGATGAAGCTGCCCTCGTGGAACAGGTGGATGCCCTGCGGCGGCGAGCGGATGAAGTCGGTGTGGCGCTGCTGGTAATTGTAGGGCGCCAGAAACTCGCAGATCAGGATCGAGGCATAGAGCCCGGCGAGGAAGATGCCGGAGATCAGCGCCAGCTTGTGGCGCTTGAACTTCCACCACATCAGGGTGAGTTGGGAGGCGAGATAGACCCGCTCCTGCGCCTTGGTCATCGGCTCGGCGGCGCTGGGGTCGAACGGGCCGGTGGCGACGAAGTGCGGCAGCGGCTCCCCGGCCGGCGGCAGCGGCTGGGAGGTCAGGGTGTCGGCCGTGCTCATTTGGTGCTGCCTCCGTGAAGCCGGATGCGCGGATCGAGGAAGGCGAGCACGACGTCGGAGATCAGCACGCCGACCACGGTGAGGCACGACAGGAACAGCAGGAACGAGCCGGCCAGATACATGTCCTGGCTTTGCAGCGCGCGCAGCAGCAGTGGCCCGGTGGTCTGCAGCGACAGCACCACGGCGGTCAGTTCCGAGCCGGAGACGATGGTCGGCAGGATGTCGCCGATCGAGGAGACGAAGAAGTTCAGCGACATGCGCAGCGGGTATTTCACCAGCGCCCGGCCCGGCGGCAGCCCCTTGGCCTTGGCGGTGATGTAGTACTGCTTCTGCAATTCATCGAGCAGGTTGGCGCGGATGGCGCGCACCATCGAGCCGGTGCCGCCGGCGCCGATGATGAGCACCGGAATCCATAAATGGGCGAGGATCGACTTCGCCTTGGCCCAGCTCATCGGCTCGTTGAAATAGACGGGGTCCATCAGCCCGCCGATCGACAGGCCGAACCAGACATTGGCGAAATACATGAAGATCAGCGCCAGCAGGAAATGCGGCACGGCGATGCCGATCAGGCCGATGAAGGTCAGGCCGTAATCGCCCCAGCTGTACTGGTGCGTGGCGGAATAGATGCCGATCGGGAAGGCGACGATCCAGGTCATCAATATGGTGCAGAACGACACCAGGATGGTCAGCGCGAGGCGGTCGCCGACGAGGTCGCGCACCGGCATCTCGTACTCGAACGAATAGCCGAAATCCCCGCGCACGAAATTGGCGACCCAGTAGACATAGCGCTCGATCGGCGGGCGGTCGAAGCCGTATTCGCGCTTGAGGAATTCGATGCGGCTAGTGTCCGCCTTCTCGCCCTGCGCCGCCATCTCGGCGACATAGGTCTCGAAATAGTCGCTCGGCGGCAGTTCCATCACGGTGAAGATCAGCGCGCTGGTGACCAGCAGCGTGGGGATCATGATGAGAAGGCGGCGGAGGATGTAGCGCAGCATCGCTCAGTCCCTCGTCACTTCAAGGCCCGACGTGCCGTCGTCGAACCAGAAGGTATCCGGCAGGTAGATGCCGAAATAGGCGCCGGGCTCGAAGGCGTAGATCCCCTCCTTCGGCACGTTGCGCAGCTTGTTGCTCACCACGACCGGCTGCTTGGTGCGGTTCAGGATGCCGATGGTGAACACCTCGTCGGCATTGATCTCCAGCATGCGCGTCCAGATGGCGCGGCGCTCGGCGGTGTCGACCGAGCGGCGCCACTTCAGGGCGAGGTCGGCGAGCTCGGCCGCCGCCGGGATTTCGGGCTTCTCGCCCTCGCGCCCACCCGTGTCGACATACTGGCCCCAGAGCGGCCACTGGAGTTGCATCGAATTGGTCGGCGCCAGCGCGTCAGGCGGCATGTCGGGGCCCGACGTGGCGTTGTCGAGCCCCGGCCACATCGACATCATCACATTGCCGGCGATGACGGACCGCCGCAGCAGGTTGGTCTGGGCGCTATGGACGAACAGCCGGATGCCGACCTTGTACCAGTCATGGGCGATCAGTTCGAGGATATCGGTCTCCTCGGTGCTCATGCCTGCGGTCTCGACGGTGATCTCGGCCCTCCGCCCGTCGGGCAGCAGGCGGAAGCCGTCATGGTCGCGCTTGTCCAGCCCCGCCGCGTCCAGCAGCTTGTTGGCGAGCGCGGGATCGTACTGCGCCCAGGCCCGGTCGTATTTCGACTCGTAGAGCGGGCTGCCGGGGATCACCGTATTGGCCCCCTCATGGCCCAGCCCGAAGAAGATCACCTGGTTGATGTCGCGGCGGTTGATGGCGACGGAAAGCGCGCGGCGCACATTGGCGTCGCGCAGCAGGGCGCGCCAGGCGGGATCCTTGACGTTGAGATTGGGCACCAACGTCACATAAGCGCCCTCGCCGCGCTCCCACAGCCGCACCTGATAATTGCCGCGCGCCTCGCCCTCCTTGAGGAAGGTGTAGTCGGAGAAGGCGATATAGCGGGCCTGGAGATCCGCGCCGCCGGCGGCCACCTTGGCCGGGATCAGCGAGGAAGTGCCGATGGAGATCGTGACTTCGTCGATATAGGGCAGCTGCCGCCCCAGTTCGTCGACCCGGTGATAGAACGGGTTGCGGCGGAACACGAACAACTCGGCTGGTGGCGAGGTGCGCGGAATCCACGGCCCCAGCTGCGGCAGCTCCGGGTTCTCCGGCCGGTAGGCGCGCGCCATGCGGTCGTGCAGCGCTGACCAGTCCTTCACCCGCAACTGCTTGATCAGGCTGGAGAGCTTCAGCGGATCGGCGTAGCGCTGGTGGAACTGCTTCATGTAATGGGCGGGGAGCATGATCACGAGCGGCTGCGCCGCCGCCAGCGCCGGCAGAAAGCCCGGATTGGGCTTCGACCAGCTGAAGCGCACCGTCGTCTCGTCGAGAACCTCGAATGTCGGCGCCTCGCCCTCCACCAGCAACTGGAGCGGCGGCCCGCCGGGGCTCAGCCTTTCATTGTTGGCGAAGTCCTCCCACCAGTAGCGGAAGTCCTCCGAGGTGAAGGGATGCCCGTCCGACCAGCGGTGCCCCTTGCGCAGATGCAGGGTGAAAATCCGCCCTTCCTCGACATCGACGTTGTAGAGGATGTCGGGGACGATCTCGCCCTTTTCGTTGAACACAACGAGGCGGGCATAGGAGTAGACGGAGATCATGCGGATGTCGCGCTGGTCGCCCATCAGCATGCGCAGCGTGCCGCCGTAGCGGCCGGGCTCGCGACCCATCGCCGGAAGATCGATGATACGCGGAGTTTGCGGCAGGCGCTCGGCGAGTGGCGGCAGCTGGCCTTCCAGTATATCGCGCACGAAGCTGGGCGGCTCCAGCGACAGGTCGCGCGCCTCGGCCCGGGCGGCGCCGGGGCCGGCGACGCCACAGAGCAGCAGCGCCAGGGCGAAAAGCAGCATGCGCGACAGCATGTTGTGCGTCAGCATAGCACCGCCCTCATGCCGCGGTCAGGTCGCGGGCGGTGCATTCGACATCGGCCAGCACGGTGTGCCCGCCGCCGAGGTCGAGCATGCTCAGCCGTCCGGGCGCGCTGGCGCGGAAGCATTCCGGCCAGGACGATGGGTCGGAGACGCTGGTGGTCGGCACGCAACTGGCGAAATCCAGCCGCCGGTCGAGATCGGGCTGCGGCACGGCCTTGAGCAGCGCCTGCGTATAGGGATGGGCGGGCTTGCGGAAAATGACGTCGCGCGGCCCGACCTCGACGATGCGCCCGCGCGCCATCACCGCGATCCGTTCCGCCATGTAGTGAACCACCGCGAGATTATGCGAGATGAACAGGTAGGTCAGGCCGAGCGAGGCTTGCAGGTCCTTCAGGAGGTTCAGCACCTGCGCCTGCACCGACACGTCGAGCGCCGAGACCGGCTCGTCGCAGATGATGAGGTCGGGATTGAGCGCGAGGGCGCGGGCGATGCCGATGCGCTGGCGCTGGCCGCCGGAGAAGCTGTGCGGATAGCGCGAGAGGAAGCGCGGGTCGAGGCCGACGCATTCCATCAGCTCCACCGCGCGGCGCTTCTGCTCGGCGTCATTGCCGCGGTTCTGCACGATCATCGGCTCGCGGATGATGTCGAGCACGGTCATGCGCGGCGAGAGCGAGGAGACCGGATCCTGGAAGATCATCTGCATGCGCGGGCGGAAGGCGCGCAGCGCCGCCCCCTCCAGCGCGCGTATGTCGATCGGCCCGGACGGGTCGTGATAGGTGATGCTGCCCGCATCCGCCGTGCGCGAGCGCATGATCATGTGGCCGACGGTGCTCTTGCCGGAGCCACTCTCGCCCACCAGGCCGAGGCACTGGCCGCGCAGCACGTCGAAGCTGACATCGTCCACCGCGAGGACGCCGGCGCCCTTCTTGCCGCCATAGGATTTGCGCAGGTTGCGCACGCTGAGCAGCGGCGTCGGCCCGGCCGCCCGCGTGGCGTCGCGGCGCACGAAATCGGCCGGCGGGCGGGGCGCCACCTCGCGCAGCGCCACCAGCCGCTCGCCCGGCTTCATGTCGAAATCCGGCGAGGCCTTGAGCAGCGCCTTGAGATAGGGATGGCCCGGCCGGCGGAAGATGTCGTCGACGGGGCCGGCCTCCATCACCTGGCCGCGATAGACCACCACCACCTCGTCCGCCATGTTGGCGACGACGCCGAGATCGTGGGTGATGAGCAGGATCGCCATGCCGATGTCGCGCTGAAGCTCCTTCATCAGCTTCAGCACCTGCGCCTGGATGGTCACGTCGAGCGCGGTGGTCGGCTCGTCGGCGATCAGCAGGGCCGGTCGGCAGATCAGCGCCATGGCCAGCATGGCACGCTGGCGCAGGCCCCCGGACAGTTCGAACGGATACTGGTCGTAGGAGCGATGCGGATCGCGGAAGCCCACGAGATCGAGCATCCGCTCGGTCACCGCGCGCGCCTCGCGGCGCGGATGCGGGCGGTGCAGCTGCAGGGCCTCCTGGATCTGGTTGCCGATGGTGTGCACCGGCGACAGCGAGGACATCGGCTCCTGGAAGATCATGCCGATCCGCCCGCCGCGCAGCTTGCGGATCTTCTTGCCGTCGCGCTCCAGCGAGGCGATGTCGAGGACATGGCCGGGCGTGACCGGGCTCTTGGCCGTGTTTTTGGCCGGATCGGAAAACAGGATGCGGCCCTCGGTGATGAAACCGTTGCGCGGCAGCAGGCCCATCACCGCCTGCGAGATCACCGTCTTGCCGGAGCCGGACTCCCCCACCAGCGCCACGGTGCGCCCGGCCGGTACCCGCAGGGAAACCCCCTTTACGACCTCGTTCGCCTGTCCGTGCGAGAGGAACGAAATACGCAGGCCCTCGATACGCAGAACGTCACCGCCGGCCGCCTGCGCCCCCTGCTCCCCCACGCCCTATGCCCTCGTCATGTGCAATGCGCCGAGCATGGCCGGTGCCGACATCGCCCGATCCAGCGCCGCCGCGTCCGGCACGGCATAGCAGGAGACGCCGGTGCCGCTGACATCCATCATGACCTCGCGCCGGCCGAGGCTGGAGAAGTCGAAGCCGGAGGCGTCGGCGGTCTCCTGCGAGATGACGTAGTCGGCGATGAATTCCTTGGTCGCGCTCTCCAGCGTCGCCGCCACCGCCACGGTCTCACCGATGGCCCGCACCTCGTTGACGTTGAGCCCGTCGCCGACGCGTGCCAGCACGACCGGCCCGGTGTGGATGCCGATGCCGGCGCGGATCGGAATGGGCAGCGCGCCGCGCATCTCCGCGTTCAGCAGCTCGAGCACGCGCGTCATGTCGCGCGCCGCGCGCAACGCCTCGCGCGCGCCCTTGCCCTTCTTGTCCGACGCCTCGAACACCGCCATCAAGCCGTCGCCATACATCTGGTCTACACGCCCGCCATGACTCTCGACCGCCTGCCGCATTTCGGCAGCGAAACGGTTGATCAGCACAGCGATCTCATAGGGAAGCCGGTTGTGCGTCAAGGTCGTGAAAGCGCGAACGTCGAGCACGAGCACCGTGGCCAGGCTTTCCATCGCCCATTCCTGGGCATCGGCGTCATGGTCGAAGCCGATGCCGGTGCGTCCCAGCACCGGCATCAGGATACGCACGCCGATATCGCGCGAGGGCCGCAGCTGGCAGGCGAGGCGCACATTGCCCGGTGCGCCGATGCTGGCGAGCACCATGCGCTCGGCGCCGAACGGCTCGGGAATACTGTCGGCGCCGCTCAGGATCTGCACCCGGCAGGAGGCGCAGCGTCCCCGTCCCCGGCAGGAGGAGGGATGGGGAATGTGGTTGACGCGGCTGGCCTCCAGAATCGAGGTGCCGATCGGCACCTCGACCCGTCCGAAGCCGCGATAGGTGATGCTGACGGTATTGCCCGCGCGCCGGCGCAGATAGAACACGCCGATGATACCGACGAAGCAGGCCGCGAAGGCGGCGATGCCCCAGTAGATCACGTCGCCGATTTCCTTCAGCCGCGCCGCGTCTTCTTCCGACAGCCCCTGCGGGGCGATGCCCCCCGACGCCTCGCGTCCGCTGGCGACGAAGCCCATCAATGCGGCGCTCGGGATCAGGATAGCCAGCACCAGGCCGACCATGCGCCAAGTTGAATTGTACCAGGTCTGGTAACGCATGGCGTGGTGCATGCCGATGACGCCATGGCTCCAGGACACCAGCAGCAGCAGTACCTGAGAGCCCACCGCCGCCGGCCACATCCGATACAGCACCGCCTGATAGCTGGTATCGAGGCTGAACCAGGAATAGGCAATCCGCGTCTGCATCACATGGCTGATTGCCAGCAGCGGGATGGCGAGGCCGGACATGATCTGCCACGCCTCGTCGCGCGGCATGCGCCAGGTGTGGCGGCGGGTGATGCGATAGGCGGACAGGCACATATGCGTCGCCACCGCGCCATAGAGCAGCACCGTGCCCGGCCAGGACTGCCAGAGCAGCCAGCGCCATTGCTGGGCATACTGCATCGCCTCCACGCCGAACACGCCCACGGCATGGTTCAGGAGGTGGGTCAGCACGAAGGCGAACAGGATGATGCCGGACCATTGCCGCGCGACGCAGCCCCACGGCATTTCGCGCAGCTGCGTTCCGGACGCCCCCGCTCCATCGCGCAGCTGATTTGACGAGGTCAGGGACATGGGTCAGCCGTCAGTGCGCCGTCTCGGCCACGGGCACCCCAATCCTGTGCCCGGCATCGACCGCCGGCGTGCCCTTCGGCAGCCGCTGGACGAGCTGGGCGCAGATATTGTTCAGCTCCATGATCTGGCGGCCGAGTTCGCGCATCACCGCGTGGTTGAACGGCGGCGATTCCTTCAGCAGTTCGAGGAAGGGCTGGCGGTCGAGCCGCAGCGCCACCACGGCGGTCTCCGCGGTGATGGTCGCCATGCGGTTCTGATCGCACAGCACGCCGGCTTCCCCGAGCAGGGCGCCGCGCACATGTTCGGCAAAGTCGATCACGCCGTTCAGCGTGTTGAGCGACACTTTGAACTGCCCCTCCAGCACGATGTAGACCGCGTCCGACATATCGCCCTGCGCATAGATCACCTCGCCGGGCTGGAACACCACGCGGTCGCTGATCATCGCGAGGAGCTTCAGCTTCGCGCTTTCCACATTCTTGAACATGCGGAACTTCTGAAGCGATCGGACTTCGTCCTCGATGGTCATTTCACGACCTCCTCGGGTGAGCGTTCGGCAGGTGCCGGCGCCTCCACCCCTTGTTCCTGGGAACCTTGCGCCCCTCGGCGCTCGGTCCCAATCAGCTTGGCTCCCTCAAACGTCAGTACCAGATCGAACGCGCCAAGATCATCATCGTTCGACTGCGCGGCGATGACAGTCTTACCCGTCATCGCCGCGAAGATATTCTCCATGATCATATGCGCCTCCGTGGCTCCGAAGCTAGAGAGCGCGTCGTCAAGGATGAGAATGTCCGGCCGGCGCAGCATGGCGCGGGCCAGATGGATCGTCACCCGCTGCTGCGGCGAGAGCAGGCGACCGCCGGGGCCCGCCTCCTGGTCGAGGCCCTTGGACACGACGAAGCTCTCCAGCCCCATCTCGTCCAGCACCTGCGCGGCGGCGGCCACCAGCTTCTCGCGCGCATGCGCCTTGCCGTAGCGGATCCTGCCGAAAAGCAGGTTGTCGCGGATGGAAGCGGCCGGCATCAGCCGGGTCGTGTCGTAGAATTCGATCTCCCCGGCATCCTTGGCTGGCAGGAATTCGCGGAAGCTGGCCCGCGCCCGCAGCACGCGCGCGATCAGCTGCTCGTCGACCAGATTGAGCCGGTGGCGTGGCTCGACATACATCAGCGCGTAGCTGATCAGCCTGTCGCGCAGCTCCGGCGAGAACTGCCGCCGCTGGCCGCGCTGCCAGGCGACCTGCACCTGCGACCACAATTCGCTGAGTTCCGCCTCGTCGATGAAGGAGTAGCGCTCGCGCAGCGGATTGTCGGCGGCCAGGCCATGGAAGGCTTCCGCGACCGTCTCCACCATCTTGAGCCCGATGGCGGTGAGCGGCCCGATCAGTGCCTCGGCGGCGATGATCGAGCGCACAAAGGGATCGTGCGCCAGGTTCTCCGGCGCGAAGCGGCTGCCGATCGACACGCCGAACAGCAGGTTCTCGCCGATCGAGGCGCTGGTGTTGAAGTGGTCGGGTCGGAAGGTCTCGACATAATTCGCCAGGCCGAGCGTCTCGTAGCGCGCCAGGATGGCGGCGCGTGCGGACAGCATACGCTCGGCGATGTGCGGATCGAGATCGTCGCCGAGCTGGCTCGACAGGCCGACGCGGAAGATGTCGTCATAGCCGCGCACGATGCGCAGCGCCGAAATGACCGCGGCGTTCAGCTCCTCCGGGCTGGCGAGGCCGAGACCGGCATAGTCGATCCATTCCGCGTCGGGCGACACGATCGGATTGTCGGTCATCAGCGCCTCGTCGCGCCAGTAGCGGGCGATCGCATCCGCCGGCTCTTCGGCAGGCGGCACGGCGCGCCGCACGGCGAGGCTGAGATTGTCGCGGATCGTGCCCGACATGATGTAGGGCTCGCCCGAGACATAGAGCATCACCGCGCTCGCCTCGCGGTCGGACATGGTGCCGACCTCGCGGCCGCCGATGGTGACGCTGCCCTGATAGTCGGTGATCTGCCGCCCGAGCACCTTGGGCAGGATGTCACGCGCGCTCCCCGAGGGCCCGGCCAGCGCGACCCGGCCGGGCCGGCCGATCGCCGCCGACATGCGGTCGATCTGCACCAGCCCGCGGGTGCTGAGCACGCGCAGGCCGACAATGGTGATCGGCGCGTCGAGCGGAATCGGCTCCGGCGGCGTCTCCGGGTCCGGCGGCAGCATGAATTCTTTGGAAAAGGCCCCGACCACCTGCTCGTATTTCACTGTGACGTCGGCGCGCTGCTGGTCCCAGTCGATCAGTTCCTTGATCGGACCGGGCAGGTCGCGATAGGCGGCGATGACGGCGACCAGCTGGCCGATGTCGAGCCGCCCCTGCAGCGCGAGATAGCCGCCCACCGTGTAGAAGATGAAGGGGGTCAGCTGGGCCAGCAGGTTGTTGAGGTACTTCACCGCGAATTTGCGGCGGTAGAGCCGCAGGCGGATGTCGAACAGTGTGCCGAGGCGCTTGCCGATCTCCGAGCCGGTGAAGCGGGTCACGCCGAAGATGTGCAGCACCGGCGCCGCCTCGACCATCTCGCCGATGCGCCCGGCAAGCACGCGTGACTCGATCTGCCGCATGCGGCCGAGCCGAATCTGCTCGCGACGCAGATAGGGGATGACCACGCCCTGCACCGCGATCAGCGACAGCGACAGCGTGCCCAGCCACATGTTCTGCGCCAGGATGAACACCATGGCGGTCAGCGCCTGTGTGCCGAGGAAGGCCGGTGTGATGAAGGCCTCGCCGAAAAACCCGCCAATGGGCTCCACCTCGTCCTTGATCATCGAGGTGACTTCGGCCGACTTGGTGGTGCGCACATCCTCCGGCCGGAAGCGCATCACCAGCGCGAACAATTCGAAGCGCAGCCGCCGCAGCATGCGCTCGCCGAGCACGCCCTTGCGGATGTTGATGACGTATTTGAACCATCCATTGATCAGCGTGAGCACGAGGAACACCATGCTCAGCGCGAACAGGTAGGGCACCTGCTGCAGCATGATGCCGTCGCTGATCTGGAAGGTCGCGCCGCCGAGGAAGGACGGCAGCGAGATCGAATAGTCGAACAGGCGGGCGGAGGCCTCGCCATGGGCGAACACGCTGCCCTGGATCGCCTCGTTGACGATGCGCTTGGGCACATCGAGCGACCACCAGTAGAACGGCAGCGATGCCACGACAAAACACAGCACGATCAGCTGCTCGCGCTGGCTGTGCCGCCAGACGTAACGGAAGAAGTTAACGGCCAAGGCCTTTACGCCCTTCTTGTCCCGAGCTTAAGATTTTGATCGTCCTAAATAGGAAGCTGCTCCTGCGCGCGCACGTACGATCACAAAATCATGACAATGGTAGCATGAACGAGCTCGATCCGCGTCATCCCCGTCCGTCCAGGCCGTTGTTCGCACTCATCTTCGCAGCGCTTCTCGCTCTCGGTGCCTCTGCCCCGGCCGGCGCGGCGGACAGCACACGCGACCTCGTCCTGTTCGACGGCTTCGAAGGAACCGACTTCGCGCCGGGTGGGGGGCTCTACTACAAGGACAATCACGAGCAGGAGGCCGGCACCTACGTCTTCCAGTCGCAGGTCGCGCGCGACGGCAAGCAGTCGATCGAGCTTTCCGTGCGCTCGCAGTGCAAGCACCAGAACGGCCTGTGCAGCGAGCGCGCCGAGGTGTGGGAGAAGCCGGAGGTGCTGGTGCCCTATGGCCAGCCGGTCTGGTACGCCTTCTCCATGCGGATGGCGACGCCCATCCCGGCCGAGATGCACCGCTATGTGATGGCGCAGTGGAAACGGGAGATCATCCCCGGCGCCCATGGCGACTATTCACCGCTGCTGGCTCTGCGTATGGTCGACGGGCGGCTGGTCGCCACCATCGACACCGACACCGGCGCCTTCCAGCCGACCGGCACCGCCGCGCGCCCGGAAGGCTGCCTGCCGGGAGAGGCGCCCGCCGGCACGCCCGACGAGTTCAACCAGTTCCGCACCCTTGTGGCGGCGGCGCAGGGCGAGCACCTGCCGGCGCAGATCGGCTTCCCCGGCTGCACGCCGGACCTCGTCGTCACCCCGCGTGGCGGCACGCTGCCCGCGCTCGAATCCGGCTGGATCGACCTCGTCTTCCAGGTGAAGCCCGGCCCCAAGGGCGACGGGCGCATCGACATTGTCGCCAACGGCCAGTGGATCGTCACCGTCGAGGGCAAGATCGGCCATGAGGGCGACGGCCTCGGCGACAACATGTACTTCAAGTTCGGCCCTTACCGCGCCGGGCGCGACGGCATCTGGACGCTCTGGTACGATAACTTCCGGCGCGGGCCGAACTGCGCCGACGTCGCGTCGGCGGAGGTCTGCGGCGGGCTGCAGGTGACGGCAACGTCGGCGCCGTAGAGGCTGCCCCCTCCCCCCATCGGGGAGAGGGAGAATTGACTTCACGCCTTCACCAGCCCCGCCGGCGCCAGCCCGAGCCGGGCGAACGCATTGCGGGTGTCGACCAGCACGCGGGCGTGGGCGGCGACGAGAGCGTAGTCGACCTCGTCATGGTCGGTCGCCACCAGCACCGCATCGACACCGGCAAGAGCTTCGGCGGTCAGCGCCACCGATTGCTTGCCACTCAGCCGCTGGTGGCGCCGGGTCGGCGGCAGCGCGGACACGAACGGGTCGTGGAACTCGCACAGGCCCCCGCGCTCGTCGATCAGCTCCATCAGCTTCAGCGCCGGACTCTCGCGCACATCGTCGACATTCTTCTTGTAGGCAGCGCCGAGCACGAGGATGCGCGCGCCGGCAAGGCCACGCCCGGCCTTCTGGTCCAGCGCCTCGGCCAGCTTGTCGACCACGAGATAGGGCATGCGGGTGTTGATCTGCCCGGCCAGCTCGATGAAGCGCGTCTCGATGTCGAATTCACGCGCCTTCCACGTCAGGTAGAACGGATCGATCGGGATGCAGTGGCCGCCAAGTCCGGGGCCGGGATAAAACGGCATGAAGCCGAACGGCTTGGTCGCCGCCGCCTCCAGCACCTCCCACACATCGATGCCCATGGCGCCGTAAACGGTCTTCAACTCGTTGACGAGGGCGATGTTGACCGAGCGGAAGATATTCTCCGTCAGCTTGGCTGCCTCGGCCACCTGGGTGGAGGAGACCGGCACGACCTTCGTCACCAGCGGGCGGTAGAGCGCCTGCGCCAGCTTTCCCGCCGCCGCGCCGTCGCCGCCGACCACCTTGGGTATGGTGGCGGTGGAGAAGCTGACATTGCCGGGGTCCTCGCGTTCCGGCGAGAAGGCGAGGAAGAAGTCGCGCCCCGAGACGAGCCCCCCCTCCTCCAGGATCGGCTTCACCACCTCGACCGTGGTGCCGGGCCAGGTGGTGGATTCCAGCACCACCAGCTGGCCGGGGCGCAGCGTGTGGGCAATCGTGCGCGCGGTCTCGACGATGAAGGACAGGTCCGGCTCGCGCTGCCGGGTCAGCGGCGTTGGCACGCAGATGATGATGGCATCGCAATCCGCCAGTCGGGCGAAATCGGTGGTCGCAGCAAACCGCCCGTCCGCCAGTGCCGCCTGCATGCGGGCCTGCGGAATGTACTTGATGACCTGCCGGCCGCTCGCGATCTCCTCGACACGGCGCGGATTGATGTCGAGGCCGATCACCGGGAAGCCGGCTTCCACCGCCACCAGCGCCAGCGGCAGGCCGACATAGCCGAGCCCGATCACGCCGATGCTCGCGCTGCGGTCGGCCAGGCGTGCGGCCAGACCAGCGGCAAGGAGCGCCTCGGAGCTATCGGCGGGTATGTTCTCGGTCATGCGGCGACTCGCGGCTCGACGATGGCGCGGGGATGGGCGCGGGGAACTAGGTGAGGTGATCTAGCCGTCTCCCGGCCAGCAGACAACGGCGCTCGCGAAACGATGCCGTGCGTGCGCGGATGACGCCACGCATGCCCTTGCGGCCAGGGCCCTGTCAACGGTAGCGTAATCCGTCCAGATCCGCGGGGCGGCGGAGCGGGTTTGGGGGTGGGCTCATGGATATTCGCATCAGTTTTCCGCGCGGCATGCGGTTCGGCTTGTCCGTCCGCGCCCGGTCGCTGCTGCGCACGAGCGCCCTGTCCGGCCTTGCCGGACTGGCTCTGCTGGCGCCGCCGGGCAGCGTGCAGGCGCAGGAGAGCGCGACCATTCCCCTGCACACCGGCGCCGCGACCAACGGCTTCAGCAACCAGATCGCCGTTGCGGTCGGCGGCGGCTCGACGCTGACGGTGCTGATGGATACCGGCTCCACCGGGCTCTATGTGTATGAGAGCCAGATCGGTCCGGCCAGTACGGTCATCACCTCTGGCGGCGCGCCGGTCACCTTCCAGTACGGCTATTCAAGCGGCAACGAGCTGCACGGCTACTTTGTCTCCACCCTGGTCGCCTTTCCCGAGGCCAGCACCGCCCTCTCCACCGGCTGGATCACCGTCGGCGCGGTCACCTCGCTCGAATGCAAGGGCGGCGGCGACTGGTGCCCCGGCTGGCCGACCGGCCAGAGCGGGGTGATGGGCGTCGCCTATTCCGCCGAACCGGCGGCGGTGTTCAATCCCTTCGCGCAGCTTCCCGGCAATTACGGCAGCGGCTTCATCGTCGTTTCCAACGATCTCGGTGAGCCCGGCATGACGCCGCACGTCATCGTCGGGCTGACGGCGCAGAACACCGCCGGTTTCGTCTGGTCGCAATTCGCGGCGGATGACGGCGGCACCCAGCCGGCCGGGCTCAATGCCTGGAACACCAAGTCGATCAACACCTGCTTCTCCGTGAACAACGGCTCGCCCGGCTGCTTCGTCACCGTGTTCGACACCGGCGCCCCGCTCGGTTCCTTCGAGACCGGCACCTCCGGCGAGGCATATGGCCAGGTGACGCCCGGCTCCAGCGTCACCACCACCGTGCCGGGGGTGATCTCCTTCGCCAATGTCGCGGGAAGCAGCAACAACGAGAACTTCTACGTCTACGACCCCGCGCACGGGACCTCGGCGGGCTACAATTCCGGCGCCGGCCTGTTCCGCTATTACGTCGTCGCCTATGACGGGGTGAACGGGCGCATCGGCTTCGCGCCGCTGCAGAACGTGCTGCTCGGCACCATCTTTGCGGCGAGCGATGCCGATCTCGGCGTACCGGGTGGCGGCGTGCTGCTCGCCGGCCAGCTCGTCACCTCGCCCGGCTTCTCCACCGACCGCGCCATCGCCTTCGGCACCGATGCCGGGCTGACTATCCTCGGCAGCGCGACCTTCGCCGGCACACTGTCGGGCAGCGTCGACATGGACGTGGCCATCGCGCCCGGCGGCGTGCTCGCGCTCTCCGGCACTAACCTCTATTCCGGCATCATGACCGTGTCCGGCGGCGCCCTCGTGGTGAACGGACTGCTGCCGGCGACGCTGCTGCTGGACGGCACGGTGCTGTCCGGCTCCGGCACGATCGGTGCCGTGGCGGCCGCCACCGGCAGCAGCCTCGCGCCGGGCAATTCCATCGGCACGCTCACCGTGCTCGGCAATGCCGTGTTCGCGGCCGGCGCGACCTACACGGCAGAGATCGGCGCCTCGGGCAGTAGCGACCTCATCGCCGTCGGTGGCACGGCCTTTCTCGCCGGCACGCTCGACATCGAGCTCTACGGACCGGGCACGCCGGTGCTCGGCAGCCACTACACGCTGCTCAGCGCGCAGGGAGGCATTGCCGGCAGCTTTCAGTCGGTGCAGGCGGCCGATTTCGGCGCGGCCGGCACCGCCTTCCCCTTCCTCGAACCGCTGGTGAGCTATTCCGCCGGCACGGTCGAGCTCACCATGGGCCGCAGCGCGGTGAGCTTCACCACTGCCGCGCGCACGCCCAACCAGTTCGCCATGGCGCGCGCCGCCGACAGCGCCACCGATGCCAGCGACGCCATCGTCGCGCTTGCCGGGCTGAACGAGACCACGGCGACGCCGGCGCTACAGGCGCTGTCGGGCGAAATCTACGCTTCAGCGCAGAGCGTGATGCAGCAGCAATCGGCCTATCTGCGCGACGCGCTCAGTGCGCGGCTGCGTCAGGCCCAAGACGAGCCGGGCGCTCCCGCCGCCGCGCTCGGCCCGACGGTCGTCGCTTCCGGCGGCCTGCCGCTGTCCTTCTGGGGGCAGGGCTTCGGCGGCTGGGGCGACATTTCCTCGAACGGCAATGCGGCCTCGGTGTCGAATTCCATTGGCGGCGCGGTGTTCGGCCTCGACACGCCGCTCGGCGAGGGCTGGCGCGCCGGCCTTGTCGGCGGCTACAGCCGTTCCTCGTTCTCGCAATCGAGCGGCTGGGGCAATATCGACACCTATGATATCGGCCTCTATGCCGGCGGGCGCATCGGTGCCGCCAGCCTCAGCCTCGGCGCCGCCTATGGCTGGAACGACGTCACGGTCAGCCGCAGCGTCGCCTTCTCCGGCTATGCCTCCGGCGCCGCGGGCGACTACGACGCCGATGGCTTCCAGGCTTTCGCCGAGCTCGCCTATGACGTCGTCCTAGACCGGGTGACGCTGACGCCCTTCGCCGGCCTCGCCTATGTCGGCCTCAACGGCGCCGATTTTGCCGAGAGCGGCACCGGCGCGGCGCTCGATGTCGCCACGAAGGACATGGACACGCTCTATTCCGCGCTCGGCTTGCGATTCAGCGTGCCCATCGCCATCCGTGGCCACGATATGTGGCTCGGCGGCACGCTGGGCTGGCAGCATGCCTTCGGCGACGTGACGCCGACAACCACCGTCGCCTTCGCCACCGGGTCCGATGCGGTGGCGCTTAGTGGCGTGCCGATCGCGCAGGACGCCGCCCTACTGGGGCTGGAGCTGGCCTATGCCCCCACCGACGCCACGCGGCTGGCGGTGAAATATGCCGGCCAGCTCGCTGACAGCGCCAACCAGAACACCATCCTCGCCCAGTTGGTAGTGAAGTTCTGAGGCCCGCTCAGCGGTAGATCGGGAAGCGGGCGCACAACGCGCGCACCTCGCGCCCGACCTCGGCGATGCCCGCCGCGTCCGCCGGCGCCTTGACGATGCGGGCGATCCATTCACCGATGGTGGCGAATTCGGCCGTGCCGAAGCCGCGCGCCGTGCCGGCATTGGAGGAAAGCCGCAGCCCCGAGGGCGCCTCCGGCGGACGGGTGTCGAACGGGATGAGGTTCTTGTTCACCGCCAGCCCCGCCTTTTCCAGCGCCTTGGCGGCGACGTCCCCGGTGGTGCCGATGCCGCCGAGATCGACCAGCATCAGCCCGCAATCGGTGCCGCCGCCGACGATGCGCACGCCCGCGTCCGACAGCGTGTCCGCGAGCACCCGCGCATTCTCCAGCACGGCGAGATTGTAAGCGGTGAATTCCGGCCGCAGCGCCTCGCCGAAGCAGGCGGCCTTGCCGGCGACGATGTGCATCATCACCGAACCCTGTACGCCGGGGAAGATACCGTAATTGATGCGGTCGCTTAAGAACGCATCGTTCCACAGCACGAGGCCGCCGCGCGCCCCGCGCAGCGACTTGTAGGTGGTCGAGGTCACCACATGCGCGTGCGGGAACGGATGCGGGTAGAGCCCGCTCGCCACCAGCCCGGCGAAATGCGCCATGTCGACCATCAACAGCGCGCCGACCTCATCGGCGATCTCGCGCATGCCGGCGAAATCCAGCGCGGGCGGATAGGCCGAGCCGCCGGCGACGATGAGCCGGGGCTCATGCGTCCGCGCCAGCGCGCGCAATTCGTCCAGCTCGATGCGCTCGCTCTCGCGGCTCACGCCGTAGCGCACGATGTTGTAGTCGCGCCCGGTCAGCGTCGCCGGGTGACCGTGGCTGATGTGGCCGCCGGCCGCCGTGTCCATCGACAGGATGGTGTCGCCGAGCTTCAAAAGGCCGAGAAACACGCCGGCATTGGCGTTGGAGCCGGAATGGGGCTGCACATTGGCGAATTCGCAGCCGAACAGCCGCCGGGCCCGGGCCACCGCCAGCGCCTCGATGGCGTCGGCGAATTCCGCCCCGCCATAATAGCGGCCATAGGGCAGGCCCTCGACGGTCTTGTTGGTGAGCACCGAGCCCTGCGCCTCCAGCACGAGGCGTGAGACGATGTTCTCGGAGGCGATCAGCTCGATGCCGTCCTGCTGGCGGGCCTGCTCGCCGCGAATGGCGGCGGCAAGTTCCGGATCGGCGTCGAGGCCTTCGGTGAAATAGCCGGCGTGGAGCGTGGACATGTCGTTCCCGGTGCGTGGGTGCGGCGCGAAATGGCGCCGCTATACCGCGCGGTCCGGCGGCCCGATGCAAGAGGATCGATCAAGGTCAAGCCGTCAGGACCGAGTCGGACCCGGTCCATCCACGTCTTTCGGCTCAGCTGCGCTTGCCGGTCAGCCAGGAGATGAGCGGGCTTTCCGGCTCGGCCGACTTCGGCATGGATTCGACTACGATAACCTCCTCCACCTCGCCCTTCTTGAACGAGGCGAGGAAGGCGTCGTAGTCGGCGATCGAGATGCAACCGTTGGAATCGCCGCGCGGCCCGAGCAGATAGGGATGCAGCAGGAAGCCGTTGCGGCCATACATCTTGCCCTCGCCGACCGGGGTCATGCGCACCGCTTCCGTGCCGTGGAACAGCGCCTCGCGCATCCTCAGCTTGTAACGGTTCGGCGGCGTCGGGCCGAGCATCTTCACATGGACGTAGCGCACGTCGTCGAACTTGTCGCCATAGCCGGAATGCGCCTCCAGCTTCCTGCCGCCCGGCAGATAGAGCTTCTTGGCGCGGATGTCGTAAATGGCGAACCGGTCTTCCGCCGCGGGGTAGCGCAGCTCGTCCTTCGCCTCGGGAGCGGTGTCGGCAGGCGGCTCGGCGGCCGCCGGCGCCATGTCCTCTTCCATCGGCGGCGGCAGCATGGCGACGTCCACCGGCGCGGCCTGCGTCGGAATGCCCGGCTTCCTCGGCGGCAGCGGCGCCAGAGTGAGCGAATCCTCGGGCTGGTCGCCCGGCATCACGCGGCCGGCGAACAGCGGGTTGGCCATCGGCAGCGGCACCACGCTCGCCACCTCGACGGTCGGCTCGCTTGTCGGGCGCGGCACCGGAACGGTGGCCAGCAGGGCGGGGCGCACCGGCATGACGGCGGGGTCGAACAACCAGCCTTCCGGCTGCGACAGCTCGCCGGACGCATAGAAATTGCGGACGTCCATCACCGTGCGCACCGGCTCGGCCACGGGGACGTCGGTCATCTTGGTGTCGAAAGGCAGCGGCGCAGCATCGAAAGGTGCCGAGGCGGCGTTGAAGGGCGCCATGGCGGCAGGCACCAGCCGCAGTTCGGGATCGACCCGCGCGGCATCGGCCGGCGTCGGGATGAACGCATTCGACACCCAGGCCACCGCCACCGCCATGGCGACGAAGCTCACTGAGCCGATCAGGAACGTTCCGACAAATCGAGGCGCGACGTGGCGCATGCAGGCGTCTCTACTCAGGTGGCGAATCAGGCGAAAGCGTCGTCGGCCCGGGCCATCACCCGGACGTTACCGGCAGTCCTCGCATTCGAACAGTCCCCAAGCTCCGGCTCTTTCGGCCGGTTGGCGGCGCTGATCGCGTCGACCCTAGAATTGTTTAGGTAATATTTCATTAATGCCGCAAGGACAATGCCCGCACGGCAAAGGGAGCGCGACGTGCCCGACATGGTTAACCCTGCGGCGATGCCGGGAAGCATGCTGCAAGCCCTCAAGCGCGGCCTGTTGCCGCTGGCGCTGGGCTGCCTCGCCGCCGGGGCGGTCGGCTGGCTGGCGGCCTCGCCCGGCCTCGCCGCATGGCTGTGGAGCGGAGCCACGGCCGCCGTGCTCGCCGTGCTGCTCGCCGACATGGCGACCCGGCTGCGGCGCGGCGATTTCGGCCTCGATCTGATCGCGGCGATGGCCATGGCCGGTGCGCTGGCGCTGGGCGAGCATCTCGCCGGCGTCATCATCGCGCTCATGTTCACCGGCGGCGAGGCGCTGGAAGCCTTCGCCCAGGGCCGCGCCCGCCGCGAGATGACGGCGCTGCTGAACCGCCTGCCGCGCCACGCCGCGCGCTATGCCGACGGGAGGCTGGAGGAGGTCGCGCTCGACGCGCTACGCCCCGGCGACCGGCTGCTGATCCGCCGCGGCGAGGTGGTGCCGGTCGACGGCTGCGTTTCCGGCGTGCCGGCTGTGTTGGACGAATCCGCGCTCACCGGCGAGGCGCTGCCGGTCCGCCGGGATGTCGGCGAAGCGGTCATGAGCGGTACGACCAACGCTGGCGACGCCTTCGATCTGGTCGCCGCCCACGCCGCCGCCGACAGCACCTATGCTGGCATCGTGCGCCTCGTCGCCGCGGCGGAACAGTCCAAGGCGCCGATGGCCCGGCTCGCCGACCGTTTTGCCCTCGGCTTTCTCGCCCTCACCCTCGCCATTGCCGGAAGTGCCTGGCTGGCGACGGGCGAGGCGGTACGAGCGCTGGCCGTGCTAGTGGTGGCGACGCCCTGCCCGCTCATCCTCGCCGTCCCGGTCGCGATCATTTCCGGCATTTCCCGCTGTGCCGGCCGGGGCGTGCTGGTCAAAAGCGGCGGCGCGCTGGAGATGCTGTCGCGCATCCGCACCATACTCATCGACAAGACCGGTACGGTGACCGACGGGCGCCCGCATCTCGTCGACATCCGCGCCCGGCCGGGCATCGCTCCGGACGAATTGCTGCGCCTCGCCGCCTCGCTCGACCAGGGCTCGGCCCATGTGGTCGCGCACGCCTTGGTAGCGGCCGCGCGCACGGCCGGGCTGGCGCTGGAGACGCCGCTCGACCTGCGCGAGACGCCGGGCGATGGCGTCACCGGACGCCTCGGCGGGCATGAGGTCGCGGTCGGCGGCTGGGATTTCGTCCGGGCGCAGGTTCCCGACGATGCCTTCGTGGCCGAACTCGCCACATGGATCGCACGTCCTGGCACGGTGGCCGTGGCGGTGGCGGTCGACGGCGCACCGGCCGGCGCCCTGCTGCTGGCCGACCGCATGCGCGAGGGCGCGCCCGCCATTGTGCGCCAGCTGCGCGCGACCGGCATCGGCCGCGTCATCCTCGCTACCGGCGACCGGGCGGACCGCGCCGAGCCGATCGGGAAACAGATCGGCGTCGACGCCATTCTCGCTGGCATGACCCCGGAGGCGAAGGCCCGCGCCGTGGCTGTGGAGCGGGCGACCGGCCCGGTCATGATGGTCGGCGACGGGGTGAATGACGCCCCCGCGCTCGCCAGTGCCGATATCGGCGTCGCCATGGGCGCGCGCGGCGCCGCCGCCTCCTCGCAGGCCGCCGACATCGTCATCCTGGTCGACGATCTCGGCCGGCTGGTCGATGCGCGGCGGATTGCCAGCCGCGCCCGCGCCATCGCGTTGCAGAGCGTCTATGTCGGCATCGGCCTGTCCTGCGCCGGCATGCTGGCCGCCGCCTTCGGCTATTTGTCGCCGGTGCAGGGGGCGCTGTTTCAGGAGCTCATCGACGTCGCGGCGATCCTCAACGCGTTGCGCGCGCTGGCCGCTCCCGCCGCCGAGCCGCGCGCGACGTCCTGATCCTCCCGCGAACCCCTCACTGGGCCTCACCAGCATCCTTGCCCGGCAACCGGCCGATCGCCGACCAGTCGAGCCCCTCCCCGCCGGTGGCAAGCAGCGTGAGGAAGCGGTCGCGCACCAGATTGGCGAGCGGCAGCGGCACGCGCAGCTCCTCGGCGGCGGCGAGCGCCAGGCGTACATCCTTGAGCCCGAGCGGAGCGGCGAAGCCCACCGGGCGCGGGCTCGTGTCGATGATGAGGTTGCCGTAATTGCGGTAGACCGGCGCGCCGAACAGCGTGGAGGTGAGGAAGTCGAGATATTGCTTCTTGTCGATCCCACCCTTGCCGACCAGCGCCAAGACCTCGCCCAGCGCCTCGATCACCGTGGTGATGAGGAAATTGCCGCTCAGCTTCACGAGGTTTGCCTTAGCCGGCTCGTCCGAGAACACGAAGGTCTGCTTGCCGATGGCTGCGAAGATCGGCTCGGCGGCCGCCCGCGCCGCAGCACTGCCCGCCGCGACGACGAAGAGATCGCCCGCCGCCGCCGCGTCCGGCCGGCCGAACACCGGCGCGGCGACATAGAGCTGTCCGGCCGCCGCATGCGCGCCGGTGAGCCTCTCGGACAAAGCGACGCTAACGGTGGAGCAGGACACATGCAGCGCCCCCTTGGCCAAAGTGCCCAATATGCCGCCCTCGCCCTCCACCACGCCGGCGAGTGCCGCATCGTCCGCCAGCATGGTGACCACCGCCTCGCCCTTGCACGCCTCGGCGACGCTGGCGGCGGCCACCGCGCCAACTTCGACCAGCGGCGCGGCCTTGGCCGGCGTGCGGTTGAACACGGTCACCTCGTGGCCCGCCTTGATGAGGTTGCGCGCCATGGCAGCGCCCATATTGCCCAGTCCGATGAATCCGATCTTCATGATGTCTCTCGTGCTTGCGTGCGCCGGCTTCGTCCGGGCCCGGCGCAATGCCTGTGAAAGCGTAGATCGTGACGGCGCCCCGGCATCGCCATGTGCCAGGCCGATCAACTTTCGAACCGCGGGCGACCGGCCCGCTCTGCCAGCCGGGCAGCCCGGCGTTTCGAGAGCGCCCGGTCGGGCGGCAAGGTCGGCATGCGCTCTCTGGCACGTTGTCGAAGCGTCACCATATGAGCCTCGCGGGCCGAAGGAGACGCCCCCGGTCTGCCCAGGAGAACCCCATGAAGAAGACTGACCCCCGCGCCTGGATGTGGTCGGAAGCCCTCGACATGCTGAACCGTGCCGAGCGCATGCACCGGCAGATGTTCCAGCCCGTGCCGGTATCCGATACCCGGCGCCGCCCCGGCCCGCTGTGCTGGGAGCCACCGGTGGACGTGCTTGAGACCGAGCGCGAACTGCTCGTGCTGGCGGCGCTGCCCGGCGTCGACCCGGACCGCATTTCCGTCGCGATCAACAGCGGCGTGCTGACCATTACCGGCGAACGCGTGCTCCCGCCGGAGCTTCATCGCGCCACCATCCATCGCATGGAGCTGCCGCAGGGCCGTTTCGAGCGCCAGCTGGCGTTGCCGCCCGGCCGCTACGAGGTCGCGCATCCGCGCGTGGTCAATGGCTGCCTCGCCGTCGTGCTGCGCAAGGTTTGAGAGGGGGACTGAGACATGACACACCCCGTTTACGAGAATTTCGCCCCCGCCCGCGCGGCCGATGCCGGCGGCAATGGCGGCACCAACGGCAACATTCCGGCCGATCAGCTGATCATCCTGCCGGTGCGCAATTTCGTGCTGTTCCCCGGCGTGGTGATGCCGGTCGCGGTCATGCGTCCGTCTTCCGTCGCCGCCGTGCAGCAGGCCATCCGCGAGGGCCGGCCGGTCGGCATCCTCATGCAGCGCGACGCGCAGCAGGAGGAGCCGGGCGTCACCGACCTGCACCGCATGGGCGTTGTCGCCAACATATTGCGCTACGTCACCGCGCAGGACGGCACGCATCATCTCGTCTGCCAGGGCGAGCAGCGCTTCCATGTCGAGGAATTCGTCAAGGAGAAGCCGTTCCTCACCGCCCGCGTGCGGCGGATCGAGGAGAATGACGAGCGCAACTCCGATGTCGAGGCCCGCTTCGTCCATCTCCAGGGCCAGGCCGCCGAGGCGCTCGAACTGCTGCCGCAGGTGCCGGGCGAGCTGATGGCCGCCGTGCGCGGGGCGGAATCGCCCTCGACGCTGGCCGACCTCGTCGCCGCCTATATCGACATCTCGGCCGACGAGAAGCAGGAGCTGCTGGAAACGATCGACATCGTCGCGCGCATGAACAAGGTCGCCCGCCTGCTGGCGCACCGCATCGAGGTGCTGCGCCTGTCGCAGGAGATCGGCCGGCAGACCAAGGCGTCGCTGGACGAGCGCCAGCGCGAGGTGCTGCTGCGCGAGCAGATGGCGGCAATCCAGAAGCAGCTCGGCGAGGACAACGGCAACAGCCAGGAGATCGCCGACCTCGAGAAGCAGGTCGCGGATGCCGGCATGCCGGACGATGTGGAGCAGATGGCCCGCAAGGAGCTGGGCCGGCTGCGCCGCATGTCCGATGCCGGGCCGGAATATGGCATGATCCGCACCTATCTCGACTGGCTGATCGCCCTGCCGTGGAAGCTGCCCGAGGAGGCGCCGATCGACATCGCCGAGGCGCGCCGCATCCTCGACGAGGATCATTTCGGCCTGCCCAAGATCAAGCAGCGCATCGTCGAATATCTCGCCGTGCGCAAGCTCGCGCCGAACGGCAAGGCGCCGATCCTGTGCTTCGCCGGCCCTCCGGGCGTCGGCAAGACCTCGCTCGGCCAGTCGATCGCCCGCGCGCTGGGCCGCAAGTTCATCCGCGTCTCGCTCGGCGGCGTGCATGACGAGGCGGAGATCCGCGGCCACCGGCGCACCTATATCGGCGCGCTGCCCGGCAACATCATCCAGGGCATCCGCAAGGCAGGCACCCGCGACTGCGTGATGATGCTGGACGAGATCGACAAGATGGGTTCCGGCATCCAGGGCGACCCCTCGGCGGCGATGCTGGAGGTGCTCGACCCCGAGCAGAACGGGACGTTCCGGGACAATTATCTCGGCGTGCCGTTCGACCTGTCGCGCGTGGTGTTCATCGCCACCGCGAACATGCTCGACACCATACCGGGGCCGCTGCGCGACCGCATGGAGATCATCACGCTCTCGGGCTACACCGACAGTGAGAAGCTGCAGATCGCCAAGCGCTATCTCGTCCGCCGCCAGCTCGAGGCCAATGGCGTCAGCCCGGAACAGGTCGAGGTCGATGACGGCGCGCTGCAGACCATCATCCGCGCCTATACGCGGGAGGCCGGCGTGCGCAATCTCGAACGCGAAGTCGGCCGCGCCGTCCGCCACGTCGCGGTCGGCATCGCCGAGGGCAGCGTCACCCATGCGCATATCACATCCGACGGCGTCGCCGAACTGCTCGGCCCGCCGATCTTCGAGGACGAGGTCGCCTTGCGCGTCAGCGTGCCCGGCGTGGCCACCGGCCTTGCCTGGACGCCGGTCGGCGGCGACATCCTGTTCATCGAGGCGACAAAGGTGCCGGGGCGCGGCGGGCTGATCCTCACCGGCCAGCTCGGCGACGTGATGAAGGAAAGCGCGCAGGCGGCGATGAGCCTGGTCAAGAGCCGCGCCGCCGAGTTCGGCATCGATCCGGCGGTGTTCGCCTCGAACGATGTGCACGTGCATGTGCCCGCCGGCGCGACACCGAAGGACGGGCCGAGCGCGGGCGTGGCCATGTTCACGGCGCTGGTCTCGCTACTCTCCGGCCGCACGGTCCGCAAGGACACGGCGATGACCGGCGAAATCTCGCTGCGCGGCCTCGTCCTGCCCGTGGGCGGCATCAAGGAGAAGGTGGTAGCGGCGGCACGCGCGGGGTTGACCCGCGTCATGCTGCCCGCCCGCAACCGGCGCGACTATGAGGACATTCCCCAGGACGCGCGGGACCGGCTGGAGTTCGTCTGGCTGGAGCGGGTGGACGACGCCATCGCCAATGCGCTGGAGCCGGCCGAAGAGGCCCAGCCCCTGCGCGCGGCGGTATGAGGCAATCCCAACCCACAAGCCCCGGGACAGCGTTCCGGGGCTTTTAACCGGGGTAGACCACCCCGCCGGCCGGATGACGCACGCCCGAATACCGGCTAGAGGCTTGTACAGGGAGTACCCCGCTCCCAGCCTCCCGGGTCGTCGCGATGCTCAGCGTCTTGTTGGAATACTGGCCGCACATCTTCCTGGCGATATCGACCGTGATCGGCATCGTCGCGGCCATCCATGCCGCGATGACAAAGGACGACGTGCGCGCTGCCATCGGCTGGGTCGGCGTCATCCTGCTCTCGCCGGTGCTCGGTGCCCTGCTGTATCTGGTGGCCGGAATCAACCGCATCCGCCGCACCGTGGCGAAGCGACGCCGCGCCAGCCAGGAGCGGCGCCGCCACCATGAGCGGGCGCCCATCGCCATCACCCTGTCGCCCAGCCTCTCCGCGATGAAGCGGCTCGGCGACCGGGTGTGCGCCTTCCCGCTCACCACCGGCAACAAGGTCCGCCTGCTCGACAGCGGAGACGAGGCCTATCCCGAGATGCTCGCCGCCATACGCGGCGCTACGCGCCATGTCGCGCTGTCGAGCTACATCTTCGACAATGATGCCGTGGGCGTCGAATTCGCCGACGCGCTGATCGCGGCGCGTCAGCGCGGCGTCGCGGTGCGGGTGCTGATCGACGCCATCGGCGCACGCTATTCGCGCCCCTCCATCGTCGGCCGGCTCATGGATGGCGGCGTGATCACCGACCTGTTCATGGGCAACCTCATCGGGCTGCGCCTGCCCTATGCCAATCTGCGCAGCCACCGCAAGATGCTGATCGTCGACGGCGCGCTCGCCTTCACCGGCGGCATGAACATCCGCGCCCAGTTCACCAGCAACCATGGCGGCACCGACCAGGCACGCGACACGCATTTCCGCGTCGAGGGGCCGGCGGTCGAGCAACTACTGACGGTGTTCAGCCAGGACTGGACGTTCACCACCGACGAATTCCTCGACGGGCCCGCCTGGGCCGAGGCGCCGTCGGGCACGGTGCACGGCCCGGCCGCGGTGCGCGTGGTGCCCTCGGGCCCCGACCGCAACCTCGCGTCCGCGCACAGCGTGATCATGGGCGCGCTCGCCATGGCGCAGAGCCGCGTGCGCATCTGTTCGCCCTATTTCCTGCCCGACCAGCAGCTCATCGCCGCACTGCAGGTCGCCGGACGGCGCGGCGTCGAGGTGGACATCGTCATCCCCTCAGCCAACAACCTGAAGCTGGTCGACTACGCCATGACCGCGCAGCTCGACCAGGTGCTGGACGGCGACTGCCGGGTGTGGCGCGCCAGCGGCATGTTCGACCATTCCAAGCTGCTGGCGGTCGATGGCTGCTGGGCCTATGTCGGCTCCTCCAACCTCGACCCGCGCAGCCTCAGGCTCAATTTCGAGCTGGATCTGGAGATTTACGACCCGGCCCTCGCCGGCGCGGTCGAGGCGCGCATCGGTGCGATGATCGCCTCCGCTGGTGCCGAGACGCTGGAAACGCTGAAGGCCCGCCCCTTCCTCAAGCGGCTGCGCAACCGTGCCATCTGGCTCGCCTCGCCCTATCTGTGAACCGCTCTAGCGTCCTGCCGGACAAACAAAAGCCAGCCCCGTTTCCGGGACTGGCTTGAGGGAGACGGAAGTCCGTCTCGGGAGTTCGCGGGCGGCAGTACAGCGGGGCGCCGCCCGCCCGGTCGAGTCGGGCTCAGGCCGCGGCGACGGCCTTGGTCGGCACTTCCGAAACGGTCTTGAGGACCTGGGAAGCGATGGCATAGGGGTCGCCCTGGGAGTTCGGGCGGCGATCCTCGAGATAGCCCTTATAGTCGTTCTTGATGAACGAGTGGGGCACGCGGATCGAGGCGCCACGGTCGGCGACGCCATAGCTGAACTTGTTCCACGGCGCCGTCTCGTGCTTGCCGGTCAGACGCAGGTGGTTGTCCGGGCCATACACGGCGATGTGGTCGTCGAGGTTCTTCTCGAAGGCCGCCATGAGCTGCTCGAAATACTCCTTGCCGCCCACTTCGCGCATGTACTTCGTGGAGAAGTTGCAGTGCATGCCCGAGCCGTTCCAGTCGGTGTCGCCGAGCGGCTTGCAGTGGAACTCGATGTCCACGCCGTACTGTTCGGTCAGGCGGAGCAGCAGGTAGCGGGCCATCCACACTTCGTCGGCGGCCTTCTTGGAGCCCTTGCCGAAAATCTGGAATTCCCACTGGCCTTTCGCGACTTCCGCGTTGATGCCTTCGTGGTTGATGCCAGCCTCGAGGCAAAGCTCAAGGTGCTCCTCGACGATCTCGCGGGCAACGTCGCCTACATTCTTGAAGCCGACGCCGGTGTAGTACGGGCCCTGCGGCGCGGGATAGCCATGCTCGGGGAAGCCAAGCGGACGGCCGTCCTTGTAGAAGAAGTATTCCTGCTCGAAGCCGAACCAGGCGCCTTCATCGTCCAGGATGGTGGCGCGCGCATTGGTGGCATGCGGGGTGACGCCGTCCGGCATCATCACTTCGCACATCACCAGGGCACCGTTCTTGCGAGCCGGGTCGGGATAGACCGCGACGGGCTTCAGCACGCAGTCGGAGCTGCGGCCCTCGGCCTGCATGGTGGACGAGCCGTCGAAGCCCCACAGCGGGAGTTCCTCGAGCGAGGGGAAGTGGTCGAATTCCTTGATCTGCGTCTTGCCGCGCAGGTTCGGGGTCGGCTTGTAACCGTCGAGCCAGATGTACTCGAGTTTGTACTTCGTCATTGCGTGTCTCTCATAGCTTGTGACCGGGCGCCGAAGACCCCAGGTCGCTTTGCCGGCCGCGCGAGGAGGTCCGACCGCCAACGGCTATCTTCCCGCAAGCATTTCGCGTGCCAACTCGGGCGCGCGCGGCGCGCGAGCGGTGGCGGCCGGGCGCCGGATGCGCGGCCGCCACCGCCGCCCTTTCGGCGGCCAGGCGCACGATTCGCCTGAGTTCTGCGCGGCTTGAATGAATCTTCGCGCCGCGCCGGCCCTGCTGCAGCGCACAGTCGCACGCAACCAAACGGCCGTCAGCGCCGTTCACTCATGGGCATCGGCCGCCTCATTCGGCGATGCACAATTCTTAGCCTCTTTGTGATCTTAAAATGTGCATATTGCGCAAACGCCAAGCATAAGATGCTATATTGCTATCAAGGGCTGACGCACGAACGCGCAGCCTCATAAGGAGCGAAAGAATGAACACCAATGCCCGGCGCGAAAGCGCGGAGATTTTCCAGTTCCCGACCGGCGGTCGTGCCGGCTTGGCGGCGCGCACCACGGTCGCCCGTCAGGCGGCGGAGATTCCGGCCAATGTGGCGAACATCGCCTTCGGCAGCTGGTATCACGAAGAGGCCGTCCGGGAAGATCGCGAAGGCGATCACAACCGCAAGAACTGACATCGCACGACGATGACCCCAGTACGCGCCAACCGACGCGCCATGCGGAATTCCGAAGGACTAAAGTGAGGACCAGCGTTCCGGCGTCTGGTCCTCACTCGTTTCAGGGCCCCTGAAGCCCCCCGTTAGCCGAACACCGACCAGCCGAGCCGCTGGGTGAGCATTTCGAGCGCGATTCGGCCCAGATGCGAGTTGCCGCTGGCGTCGAGCCCCGGCGACCATACCGCAATCGAGGCCTTGCGCGGCGCGATCGCCAGAATGCCGCCACCCACGCCGCTCTTGCCCGGCAGCCCCACGCGATAGGCGAACTCGCCCGAACCGTCATAATGGCCGCAGGTCATCATGATCGCGTTGATGCGGCGTGCCCGCTCCGGCGATACCACCGACAGCCCGGTCGCCGGGTTGCGCCCGCCATGGGCTAGGAAGCGCCCGGCCAGCGCCAGTTGGCGGCACGACATGGCCAGCGCGCAGTGGTGGAAATAAACCCCCAGCGTGTAGTCGACAGGGTTCTCCAACACGTCGAACGCCTTCATGTAATTGGCGAGCGAGCGGTTGCGGAAGCCGGTGCGCTGCTCGGAAGCGGCCACGGCATCGTCCATGGAGATGCTCGGGTCGTCGGCAAGGAAGCGCATGAAGCGCAGGATCTCGCCGAGTACCTCCTTGGGCTGGTGGCCGGAGAGGATGACGTCGGTGACGGCGATGGCGCCGGCATTGATGAAGGGATTGCGCGGAATGCCGTTCTCGGCCTCCAGCTGCACGATCGAGTTGAACGCGCTTCCCGAGGGTTCGCGCCCCACCCGCTTCCACAGCCGGTCGCCGACCTTGCCGAGCGCCAGCGTGAGGGTGAACACCTTGGAGATACTCTGGATCGAGAACGGCACGTCCGCGTCGCCGCCGACCGCGACATGGCCGTCGGCATCGGCCACCGCGATGCCGAAGGCGGTGGGGTCGGCGCGCGCCAGTTCCGGGATGTAGCTCGCGACCTCGCCGCGATCCGGGCGGGCTCGCATTTCCTCGGCGATTTCCCTGACGATGAGGTCGAGATCGGGCACGGTCTTGTCGGTTCCTGTCGCAAATGGCGGGGTCGTCACCTGCAATAGCCCATCGTCGAGGCAAATCGCCAGCGCGGAGTCAGGCGCTCGCCATGTCGAGCGGAGCGGTGCGCGCATTGGGGCGGATGGCGAGCACCGCGGCGATGTCGGGCTCGTCGATCTGCTCGGGGCGCAGGTAACGGCGCGCATAGTCGCGCCAATGGCCGCAGGTCAGGAACAGGTCCAGCAGTTCGGGGTCGAGATGGTTGTCACGCTTCATGGCACCCATGATGGCAATCGCCTCGCTCAGCGTCTTCGCCTTCTTGTAGGGCCGGTCGCCAGCGGTGAGCGCCTCGAACACATCGGCAATGGCCATCATGCGGGCGACCGGGCTCATCTGGTCGCGCGTGAGGCCGCGCGGATAGCCCTTGCCGTCCATCCGCTCATGGTGGCCGCCGGCGAATTCCGGCACCTTGGTGAGCGCCCCCGACAGCGGCAGCGCCTCCAGCATCAGGATGGAGCGCGTGACATGGCGGTTGATCTCGTAGCGCTCCTCCTCGGTCAACGTACCGCGTGGAATGGAGAGATTGTGCAGCTCGCCGAGATCGAGCCGCACCGCCGGACGTTTCATCGCGAAGCCGGCCTTGCGCTCCTGCTCATCGAGCTCGTTGCGGAAATGCGGCACGATGTGCTGCGGCTTGTCGGCCAGCAGCGGCTCCTCCACCGGCAGCGTCGGCGCAGGGGCGTCGCCAAAGCGCTGGCTCTCTCCCGTGGAGATGCCGAGGCGATCATCCAGCGTGCGCGTCCACCTTCGCGCGGCGATCCGCTTCAAACGCTCGATCTTCGCCGGCTCCATGAACTCGCCACCGAGATTGCAGTCGGCGACGAAGGCGAATTCCTCGTCGAGTTCGCGCCAGGTGGCATCGCGCGCGGCCCGCAGGCCCGCCGCGTCGCCGCCCTCGGCCACGCCCTTCCAGTACTCGGTGTCCGCCTTGGCCTTGAGCAGCTCGAACCGCATGCGGACCTCGTGGATGCGGTTCCAGATCGTCTCCAGCTTGGTCGCCTTGTCGATCACATATTCGGCCGTGGTCAGCTTGCCGCAATCGTGCAGCCACGCCGCGACATCGACCGCCTCCCATTCGTCCGGCGACAGATGGAAATCGGCGGACGGTCCCTCGCGCGCCTCGCAGGCGGCCTGCACCAGCGCATGGGTCAGGATCGGAACGCGTTGGCAGTGCCCGTTGGTATAGGGCGACTTGGCGTCGGTCGCCTGCGCGATCATGCGGATCACCGCGTCGAGCAGCGCCTTGCGCGACTTGAGCAGCAGCGTCGTCTCGATGGCGACCGCGGCATTGCCGGAGAGCGCCCGCGCGAGGTCGAGGCTGTCATCGGAGACGGTCTCGTGCTCGCCGACCCGGTTGATCAGCACCAGCGCGCCCATCGTCTCGTTGCCGCGATTGCGCAACGGGATCACCGAATAGCGGAGCAGTTCGTCCGGCTTGAGCGGCAGGCCGGCGGTAAGGCCGGCGAAGAACGGATCCTGCTCGGCCGGCTTGACGTCGACATGGCTGACGGACGAACGCTGAAGTGCGTTGACGAGGCGCCGGGCAAAGCTGCCGGCCCCGGCATCGAGGCGCTGGGCGCGGGTCTGCATTTCCGTCTCGCCATCGTACCCCTCATCCGGCGCGACCACCGCGTCCGGCCGGTAGACGACGGCGGAATAGCTCTTCCCACTATCCTCGCTGAGCAGGATAAGCCCGGCCTCCGCTCCGGTCAGGTTGGTCGTCTCGGTGAGCAGGCGCTGCATCAGCCGCTCGGGATCGCGCTCGGCGGCCAGCGTGCGACCGATCTCGATGAAGCGCTGGATGGTGAGCCGCGCATTGCGGATGGCGCGCGAAAGCGTGTCGATCTCGGCGACGGAGGAACGCACGACACCGGGTTCATCCCTGAAATTGAACGCCTGCATCGCCTCCGCCTCGCCGGCGATGGCCATCAGCGGCCGGCTCACCGCGCGTGCCGTGAGGCGGATGGCAACGACGACGAACAGGATGAAGGCGAGGCTGATCCAGCCGAGCGTGGCGACTAGCCGGCGCACGCCGGCGATGATCTCGTCATGCGGCATGGCCACCGCCATGGCGAAGGTCCAGGGCCCGGAGCGCAGCGGAGCGACATGCATCATCCAGGACTGGCCACGCTCGCGCACGATGGCGCTGTGGTCCTCGGTTCCGCTGCCGCGCACGGCCCGCAGCATATCGGGAACGATGTCGGGCATGGCCGCGCTCGCCCCGCTCGAGCGTCGCGGTGGGCCGTCGAAGCTCTGCGGCAGCGCCGCCACCGGGTTGCTCGCCGCCAGCACCCAGCCGGCCTGATCAGCGATGACGATCTCGGTCGAGGGCGTACTCTTCATGCGCCGCAATTCGCTCGACAGGTCAGCAAGGCTGAGATCGATGCCGATCACCCCGCGCCCGCTCTCCAGCTGCTGGGCGATGGTGACGCCGCTCTCGGCCGTGGCGAAGAACCGGTAGGGCCGGGTGAGGATCGGCTCCGACACGCTCATGGCCTCGATGAACCAGGGTCGCTGTCGCGGGTCGAAGCTGAAGCCGGGACGCTGCAATTCGCCGACCTTCCGCAGCGCGCCATCGAGAAAGGTGAAGCTGGCCTGGGGCGTGGGCCCGTCCTGTTCGACGACCTGCAACAGATAGGCTGCATCCTCGCCGGCCTGCAGGTTACGGCGGGCCACGTCCGACGTCAGGTGGCGCAGCAGGAGGAAGTCGCCATTCGTATAGCCGACATAGATCGCCGAGGTGAAGGGCAGGGAATCCATCACCGTGCGGAAGCGGTCCAGCACCGACATGCGCGCCGCCTCGTCCGGCGCGTTCAGCTGGGGATCGGCCGCGAAGACCTGCACCAGTACGTCAAGCGTATTGAAGTTCTTGTCGATATGCGACCGGCTCTCGCCGGCCATGCTGGCGAACAGCGCTGTGGTGGCGTCCTCGACAATCGCCGCCGCCCGGTTGTTCACGACGACAATGATGCCCGCGAGTGCCAGCGTGATAGTGACACCGAACACCAGTGCAAGATGCGTGTCGAGGCGTCGACGTGCCATGGGGGCGCTACCCTCGCGTGCAAGCCTCCAGATAAAGCATCACGAGACTAGAACGAATCTCCATCAAGTTATGAATGAAATCCACGGCATATGCGGCGAATTTGGCAGCCGGCTCCGCCGGCGCCACGTGATCGGCGGGGGAAATCGCGCAGGCGGGGTGAGAGGGAGTTGAAACGGCCGGTGGGCCAGCGCCAATGTCAGCGCTATCATGGTGGAGGCGACCAGGCGGTTCGACCCGCCATCGCAAGTGAGGGACGCGAGGATGCGCACGAGACGAAACGCCGGCCGGCCGACCATCGCCGATGTCGCGAAGCGCGCCGGGGTGAGCTCGATCACGGTGTCGCGGGCGCTGCGCGATCCCGAGCGCGTCTCGCAGGAACTGCGTCGGCTCATCGACGAGGCGGTGCGCGCGCTGAACTACGTGCCGGACCAGAATGCACGGGCGCTGGCCTCGGCACGCACCGACGTCATCGGCGTCATCATCCCCTCGCTCACCAACAACGTCTTCGCCGATGTGCTGCGCGGCATCTATGACGGCGTGGCGCAGACCCCGCATCAGGTCCAGCTGGGCAATAGCCGCTATTCGCCGATCGAGGAGGAGCGGCTGCTCGACACCTTCCTCAGCCAGCGGCCGGCGGCGCTGATCGTGGCCGGCATCGACCAGACCCCGCGCAGCCGCGCCCTGCTGGAGGGCGCCGGTTGCCCGGTGGTGCAGATCATGGAGCTGGGCGACGCCCCCATCGACATGATGGTCGGCTTCTCGCACCGTGCCGCCGCGCAGCTGGTCACCGGGCACCTGATATCCGCCGGCTACCGGCGCATCGGCTTTCTCGGCGCGCGCATGGATCCGCGCACCCAGCGACGCCTGGAGGGCTACCGCGCCGCGCTGATGGAGGCGGGCCTCTACGACCCGCAGCGCGTCACCACCACGCCCACCTCGTCCAGCGTGACGCTCGGCCGCGACCTGCTGCGCGACCTTCTGGCGCGCATGCCCGACACCGATGCGGTGTTCTGCATCAATGACGACCTCGCCATCGGCGCCCTGTTCGAGTGCCAGCGCGCCGCACTCGCGGTGCCGGAGCGCATCGGCATCGCCGGCTTCAATGATCTGGAGATGATGGCCGCCGCCTGGCCGGCGCTGACCAGCGTGCGCACGCCGCGCTACGAGATCGGCCAGCGTGCGGTCGAGATGGCCCGCGCTGCCATCGCCGGCAAGCGACCGGCCGAGCGCGTCATCGATGTCGGCGTCGAGCTGCAGATCCGCGCCAGCACGCAGCGCACCGGCACCGGCGCGACGGGCGCCGTCGGTGCGCTTTACACAGTCACATGATAGCGCTAACATAGCATCATCCAAGAACGAGAGCAGATCATCTGCCAGCCTGTCGATCCTATGGGTCGGCAAGCCTCAAGGGAGGACGATCGTGTCTGTTAGCGCTGTCTTCACAGCGAGCGCTTGGCCGTGAACGCGCCGGCTCCCCGCGATTTTTCCGCCGCAACCCCATCCGCTCCCGTCATCGTGGTGATGGGCGTGTGCGGCTGCGGCAAGTCAAGCATCGGCGCGGCGCTCGCCGCCCGCCACGGCTGGGCCTTCCTCGAAGGCGACGATCTCCACCCGCCGGCCAATGTCGCACGCATGTCGCAGGGCCTGCCGCTCACCGACGAGGACCGCCTCGGCTGGCTGGACGCCATCGGCGCGCACATCGCCGCGGCGAGCCATGCCGGCACCGGCCTCGTTGTCGCCTGTTCCGCCCTCAAGCGCAGCTATCGCGCGCGGCTCGATGCCGCCGGGCCGGATGTGCGCTTCCTGCATCTTGCCGGCGACCGGCCGCTGATCGAGGCGCGGATGGCCGCGCGCGCGAACCATTTCATGCCGCTCAGCCTTATCGAGAGCCAGTTCGCCACGCTGGAGCCGCCCGGCCCCGGCGAGCGCGCGGTCAGCGTCACCATCGACCAGTCGCCCGAGGCGCTGCTGGAGGAGGCCGAGCGCGGCCTCGCACGCCTGCGCCAGAAGGAACCACAGCCATGAGCCGTGCGCTGGGTTATGTGCAGACCCTCATCGAGTGGACCATCGGCGCCCTGCTGGCGGTGATGGTCGTTCTGGTCTTCGCCAACGCGGCGGGGCGCTACCTGCTCAATACCGGCCTTGCCGCCTCGGAGGAGATCGCCCGCCTCGCCTTTGTGTGGATGATCTTCCTCGGCGCCATTCTCGCCGTGCGCGAGCGCTCCCATGTCGGCGTTGACATGCTGGTGACGCGCCTGCCGCGCTGGGGTCGCCGGCTCTGCCTGCTGGTCACCAATCTCGCCATCCTCTACGGCCTGTGGCTGTTCGCTGAGGGCAGCTGGCAGCAGGTGATCGTCGGCTTCAACAGCCGGCTGCCAGTCACCGACATCTCGCTCGCCGCCTTCGCCGCCGCCGGCCTCGTCTCGGCCATCGCCATGGGGCTGCTGATCGCGGCCGACCTCGTGCGTCTCGTCACCGGACACCTGCGCGAGGACGAGCTGGTGCAGGTGCGCGAGAGCGCCGATGGCGAGGAAATCCGCGAATACCAGCACGATTTCGCCGACATCGAACGTGCGGCGGCACAGGGTTCGGCCCGTTCGGGGAAGCCGTCATGACCATCGCCATCTTCCTCGGCTCGCTGCTGGGCCTGATGACCATCGGCATGCCGATCGCCTTCGCGCTGATGCTGACCGGCGTCGCGCTGATGTACCATCTCGACTTCTTCGACGCGCAGCTGCTGGCGCAGAACATGCTGGGCGGCGCCGACAATTTCCCGCTGATGGCGGTGCCGTTCTTCCTGCTGGCCGGCGAACTGATGAATGCCGGCGGCCTGTCGAAGCGCATCGTCGATCTCGCCGTCACCCTGTTCGGCCATATCAAGGGCGGGCTGGGCTATGTGGCGATCGGCACCTCGGTGGTGCTGGCCAGTCTGTCCGGCTCGGCCATCGCCGACACCGCGGCGATCGCGGCGCTGCTCATCCCGATGATGCGCAACAACGGCTACAATCTCGAGCGCTCCTCCGGCCTCATCGCCGCCGGCGGCATCATCGCGCCGATCATCCCGCCGAGCATGTCCTTCATCATCTACGGCGTGGCGACCAACATCTCCATCACCAAGCTGTTCATGGCCGGCATCGTGCCGGGCCTGCTGATGGGCGTGACGCTGGTGCTGATCTGGATGCGCGTGGCGCGTAAGGAGAACGTGCCGGTGCGCCCGCGCCAGCCCTGGTCGGTGCGAGGGCGAGCGGCGCTCGACGGCATCTGGGCGCTGGTCATGCCGGTCATCATCATCGGCGGTATGCGCTTCGGCATCTTCACGCCGACCGAAGCCGCCGTGGTGGCGGCGGTCTACGCGCTGGTGATCGGCCTGTTCGTCTATCGCGAGATCACGCTGCGCGATCTGCCGCGCCTGTTCATCGCCGCCGCCAAGACCACCGCCGTGGTGATGTTCCTCGTCGCCGCCGCCATGGTCACCGCCTACATGATCACGCTGGCAGAGCTGCCGGGGCAGGTCATCACCCTGCTGGAGCCGATGCTCGACCATCCCAAATGGCTGATGGCGGCGATCGTCGTGCTGCTGACGCTGGTCGGCACCGCGATGGACCTCACCCCCACCATTCTGATCCTCGGCCCGGTTCTGGTGCCGCTCATCACCCGCGCCGGCATCGACCCGGTCTATTTCGGCGTGATGTTCGTCATGGTCGGCGCGGTCGGCCTGCTCACCCCGCCGGTCGGCACGGTGCTCAACGTCGTGTGCGGCGTCGGCCGGGTCAGCATGGAAGGCATCATCCGCGGCGTCTGGCCCTATGTCGTCGCCTATACGGCGCTGATCGGGCTGTTCGTCGTGTTCCCGGAGATCATCACCGTGCCGGCGAGCTGGCTGCACTGACAGCCGCGCCGGCCAACAACTGGAAGAGGAGGAAACACGCATGAAGAAACTGCTGCTGACAGTCACCGCCACCGCTCTCGCCCTCTCGTTCGGCGCCAGCGCCTATGCACAGGACATCAAGCCTCGGCTGATCCGCTTCGGCTACGGCCTCAACGAGGACAGCAACCAGGGCCGTGCCGCCCGCTTCTTCGCCGAAGAAGTCGCCAAGCGCTCCGACGGCAAGCTGAAGGTGCGCACCTTCGGCGCTGCCACGCTCGGCCCCGACCCGCAGATGCAGAACGCCCTGATCGGCGGCGCGCAGGAGATGATGGTCGGCTCCACCGCCACCCTCGTCGGCACGGTGAAGGAATTCGCCGTGTGGGACGTGCCGTTCCTGTTCACCAATGAGAAGGAAGCCGACGCCGTGCTGGACGGCCCGGTCGGCCAGAAGCTGCTCGACAGCCTCCAGGCCAAGGGTCTCGTCGGCCTGGTCTATTGGGAGAACGGCTTCCGCAACCTCACCAACAGCCGCCACAAGATCGAGAAGGCCGAAGACCTCGAAGGCGTGAAGCTGCGCGTGATGCAGAACCCCGTCTTCATCGACACCTTCAAGGCCGCTGGCGCCAATGCCGTGCCGCTCGCCTTCGCCGAACTGTTCACCGCGCTGGAGACCAAGGCGGTCGACGGCCAGGAGAACCCCTACACCACCATCGTCTCGTCGAAGTTCTACGAGGTGCAGAAGTACCTCACCGTCACCAACCACGTGTACAGCCCGTGGATCATGACCGCGAGCAAGGTGTGGTGGGACAAGCTCTCCCCGGACGAACAGAAGATCCTCATGGAAGCTGCCGTCGCCTCGCGCGACTTCGAGCGCGTTGACACCCGCGCCCAGGCACAGAAGGCGCTCGACGAACTCAGGGCCGCCGGCATGGACGTCACCGTGATGCCGGAGCCGGAAGTCGCCAAGCTGCGCGAGAAGGCCGCCCCGGTTACCAAGACGGTCATCGACAGCGTCGGCCAGCCGCTGTGGGACGAGGTTCAGGCCGAGATCAAGAAGAGCCGCACCACGACGAACTGATCCGCTCCTGCGATCAGCATCGAAGATCAGCCCCCGGACCCGCGTCCGGGGGCTTTTTTATATTGGACCTTCATGGGCGGTAAGCCGGTGCCGGCTAGGCCGGGTCGCCGAGGCGCGCCCAGATCCGCCGGACATTGCGCATTATGTGGTCGGTGGAGTGATCGACGCCGGACTGGGCGCCAGTGCCGCGCGTGACATGCTGCCGGATGGCCTCGGAATGCAGCAGGATCGCCGTCATTGCGTTGGCGATGTCGGCGTTGGCGATGTCGGCATCGGCCGGCGGCGGCTTCGCTCTGTCTCCAGACCGGCCCATCGCTGTCTCCTGCGTTGCCGTCTGCCCCAGGACGGTCCGCGACAGCTTACCTCGCGCGCGACCGAAAGCTTACCCGATTCCACATAACTGATGATCGAATGCGCAAAATCCGCCGGTGAGCGCGCCGGAGACGTTAGGCATAGTTGCCCGATACCAGCGCGAAGCGCTGGCCGAGCGCACGCTTTTCCGCCCCCTGCAGCTCGCGCAGGATGCGTGTCAGCAACGCGGCACTGGAGGGCAGCGGGCGGTCCTTCAGCGTCACCAGCGAGAAGATGGTGTCATAGGCGAGGTCCTCGGCGCCCTCGACCTCGACGAAGCGATAGAGCGGCGCCCACGCTTCCACGTAATGCACGGGCAGGAAGCCGACAAAGCCGCCGCTCACCAGCATGGTCGCCACCGCCTCCAGCCCGAAGGCCATCGCCGTGCGCTCGAGCTTCAGTTCGCGTGCCGCCATCTGCGTGCGCTGGTCGTTGGTGCGGGTGACGAGGCCGAAGCCCTCGCGGGCGAGGTCGGCACGCGCAGGGGCACGGCCGTCGCGCGCATAGGTGTAGAGGCGGAAATCCTCCAGGAACAGCGGCTCGAACACCAGCCGCTCCACCCCCGGCGCGGCGCCGGTGACGCCCAGATGAAGGTTCTTGTCCTGCAGTCCGGTAAGGATGTCGCCCGGCAGCTTGATGGAGAGGTTCACCGTCACATCCGGCGCCAGCTCGCGAAAGCGCGTCAGTGCGCGGGCGAAGGCCGAGCGCGGGTTCGACAGGCAATTATCGGCGATGCCGATGCGCAATTCGCCGGTCATCACATGGCGGGCGAGGTTCAGCTCGTGGCGGATGGCGTCAAGCGCTTCCGAGGCCGACACCGCCGCGACGAGCGCGCGCCGCCCAAACTCGGTCAATTCGAACCCGGCCGGCCCGCGCAGGCACAGCCGCCCGCCGAGCCGCAGCTCCAGCGTCTGCAAATGCCGGCTGATGGTGGAGCGCTCCATACCCAGCGCAGCCTCGGCCGCCGTCAGCCCACCAGCCTCGGCGACGCTGCGGAAAATCCGCAGGAGCCGGAGGTCGCTCTCGGTGAGCGGGGGCACGGAGGAGTGGGGCGAGGCATCCATGTTGCACATTATACAAGCATGGTTTCGATCTGCGACATTTTTAATCCTCCCCCTCCCTCCTACCGTGAGACCACGCAGTTCGTTGCGTTCGGTTTCGCATTCCGGCGCGGGCGCCAGACGGTTCCGCGTCGCTTCGCCCCTTGGGAGGTCACATGGCCCTGCCGCTCACCGTCGAGCCCTCGAAGGCTCACCAGAGCTTCCTGTTCGCGCCGATCTCGACAGATCTCGACAATCTCGACGCGCACATCGCCTTTCTCGGCATCCCTTATGGCAGCGCCTATCACGCCGGTGCCATCACCAACGACCAGACCAAGGCGCCGGATGCGGTGCGCGCGGTGACGGACCGCATCTCGCGCCATCTCGAGCGCTACGATGTCGATGTCGGCGGGCCGATCTATGACCGGCGCGCGGTGAAGGCGGTCGATGTCGGCAATGTGCCGGCCGACATGACCGACCTGAAGAGTCATTACATCCGCGCCGAGCAGGCGGTCCGCAAGATCCTCAAGGCTGGCGCCATGCCGATCACCATCGGCGGCGATCACGGCATCCCGATCCCGATCCTGCGCGCCTACGAGGATGAGGGCCCGATCACGCTGATCCAGGTCGATGCGCATATCGACTGGCGCGACCACGTGAACGGCGTTCATGATGGCCTCTCCAGCCCGATCCGCCGCGCCTCCGAGATGGCGCACATCAAGGACATCTTCCAGATCGGCATCCGGGCCCAGGGCTCGGGCCGCCCGGAGGAGTTCGAGGCGGCCGCTGCCTATGGCGCCAACATCATCCCGGCCTTCGAGGTGCACGACAACGGCATCGAAGCCGTGCTCGCGCGCATCCCGGACGGCGGCAAGTACTACATCACCATCGACGCCGACGGCCTCGACCCCAGCGTCATGCCGGCCGTCGAGGGCCCTGCGCCGGGCGGGCTCACCTTCCACCAGGTGCGCAAGCTCATCCATGGCCTGGTCGGCAAGGGTCGCGTCGTGGGCATGGACATCGTCGAGATCACCCCGTCGCTCGACGTCAACATGATCACCTGCATCACCGCCGGCCGCCTGATCGTGAACCTGATCGGGGCGGCGGTGCGGGCCGACTATTTCGACGCGCCGAAGGTCGATCCCTCGACCATCGTGGCTCCCTGAGCTGGGCCGAATTGAGCTGAGCTGTGCCGCGTCGCGTTCCGGAGTTGCCCCCGACTCCGGGACATCCATTGCCAACGAGACGATAACCAGAGGGTCGTGCCATGTCACAGATGTGCCGCAGAGTGCTCATGTTCGCCGCAGGCGCCGCCTGCGTCGCCTCGTTCAGCCTGCCCGCCGGCGCCGAGACCACGCTTGAGAAGATCAAGCGCACCGGCGAGGTCACGGTCGGCACTGAGGCCGCCTTCCCGCCCTTCGAATTCGTGCAGGACGGCAAGATCGTCGGCTACGGCTCCGACATCCTCGCCGTCGTGGTCGAGGAACTGGGCGTGAAGAAGCTGAACCAGCTCGACCTGCCCTGGCAGGGCATCCTGCCGGGCGTGCTGGCCGGCAAGTTCGATTTCGTCGCTACCACGGTCGGCATCAATGAAGAGCGCGCCAAGCGCTACGCCTACACCTTCCCGATCGCCGACGGCATGCCCTACACGATGAAGCGCAAGGGCGAGGCGATCACCAAGATCGAGGATTTCAACGGCAAGGTGATGGCGACGCAGCTCGCCTCCTCCACCGAGCCGGTAGCCCGCGCCCTCGACGAGAAGCTGAAGGCCAATGGCGGCACCGGCTTCAAGGAACTGAAGCTTTTCACCTCCTTCCCGGAATCCTATGTCGCGCTCGCCAATGGCGAGGTCGACGCCGTCATGCAGTCGCTGCCGGCGCTGGCCGTCGCGGTGAAGGAGAAGCCCGACCTTTTCGAACTCGCGGTCGCCACTCCGAAGGATGGCGGCTACCCCTATCTCGCCTGGGTCACCCGCCCCGATGACAAGGACCTGCGCGACGCCATTTCCGCCACCATCAAGAAGATGCGCGACGATGGTCGCCTCGCCGCTCTGCAGAAGAAGTGGTTCGGCTTCGAGATGAAGATCCCGGATTCCGGCTACCTCCCGCCCGGCGCCGAGTGAGGCGAGCGCCCCGTCCGGCTGCGCTCTAACGAAGAGAGGAGACGTTCGCTCTTGAAGTTCAATGTGGACTATCTCCTCTCCATCCTGCCGCGTCTCATCGACGCCTCGCTGGTGAACATCAGGCTGGCGCTGATCATCATGGCGATCTCGCTGATCCTCGGCACCAGCCTCACCGTGCTGCGCGCCGCCAAGCTGCCGGTGGTCAACGAAGTCATCGCCGTCGTCATCAGCTTCGTGCGCGGCACGCCGCTGCTGATCCAGATCTTCATCGCCTATTACGTGCTGCCGGCCATCGGCCTCGACATGTCGCCGCAAGTGGCGGGCGTCGCCGCCATCTCGTTCAACTCAATGGTCTTCGTGTCGGAGACGCTGCGCGGCGGCCTGTCCACCATCGATCCCGGCCAGATCGAGGCGTCGACCGCGCTCGGCCTGCCCCCGCGCGCCATCTGGCGCAAGGTAGTGCTGCCGCAGGTCTTCCGCCGCGTCGTGCCCGTGCTGATCAACGAGGCCACCATCGTGGTGAAAGGCACCGCCCTGCTCTCGGTCATCACCGTGATCGAGGTACTGCGCACGGCTCAGCAGATCGCGGCCTCCAGCTTCCGGCCGTTCGAGACGCTGGTCGGCGCGGCGCTGATCTTCCTCGTGCTCAACCTCGCCATCAGCCTCGCCGGCAAGGTGGCCGAGGCGCGCTTCTCCCTGGCGAGGGCCTGACCATGCGCTTCGAACCGCTGCTGCTGCTCGACTACTGGGACATCCTGCTGCTCGGCGCCTGGCTGACGGTACGCATCACCTTCATGGCCTTCGTCTTCGGCTACATCTTCGGCATCGCGGTGGCGCTGCTGGCGATGGCGCCCTCACGCATCGCCCGGGCGGTTGCCGGCAGCTATGTCGAGGTGCTGCGCAACATTCCGTTCATCATCATATTGTTCCTGGTCTATTACGGCCTGCCCTTCTCCGGGCTGCGCCTGCCCGCCATGTTCGCCGGCACGCTGGCGCTGTCGCTGTTCGTCAGCGCCTATTATGCGGAGATCGTGCGCGCCGCGATCCTCGCTCTGCCGCGCGGCCAGTTCGAGAGCGCGCGCGCCATCGGTATGTCGCCGGCGCAGGCGATGCGCCATGTGGTGGGCCCACAGGTGCTGCGCACCGTCATCCCGCCCTCGACCAACATGACGCTGACCATGATGAAGGAGAGCGCCGTGCTCTCCTCCATCACCGTGCCGGAGCTGACCTATCAGAGCCTCGTCGTGCAGGGGAACACCTTCGCCCCGTTCGAGGTGTTCGCCGCGGTGACGCTGATCTACTGGCTGATCGCCGCCATCATTGCGGAGGCCTCGCGCCGGCTGGAGAAGCGGGTCGGCCTCGCGCAGCAGGAGAACGTCGCCCGCAACAAGATCGCCGACCGCTATCTCTCGCTCGAGCGGAGGCCGGCGCGATGAGCATTCCCGCCCTCAAGGTCGAAGGCCTCACCAAGAACTTCCGCGCCACCACCGCGCTGGACCAGGTCTATCTGGAGATCCAGCCGGGCGAGATCGTCGCGCTGATCGGTCCCTCCGGCTGCGGCAAGAGCACGTTCCTGCGCTGCCTCACCTGGCTGGAGCAGCCCGATGACGGCTTTATCGAGGTCGCCGGCCAGCCCTTCGGCCGCGAGCGCGAAGGCGCCGTGGTGCGCCGCCAGTCCGCCCGTCAGATCGACCGTATCCGCCCCAAGATCGGCCTCGTCTTCCAGCAGCTCAACCTCTGGCCGCACCTCACCGCGCTGGAGAATGTGGTGCGCCCGCAGGTGGTGGTCCTGAAGCGCCCGCGTGAGGACGCCGCCCGGCGCGGGCGCGATCTGCTTACCCGGCTCGGCCTCGGCGACAAGGCCGAGCGCTATCCGCATTCGCTGTCCGGCGGGCAGAAGCAGCGCGTCGCCATCGCCCGCGCGCTGGCCATGGACCCGGCTTTGATGCTGTTCGACGAGCCAACCTCGGCGCTCGACCCCGAGCTGGTCGGCGAGGTGCTCGCCGTACTGCGCCAGCTCGCTGAGGCCGGCACCACCATGCTGGTGGTCACCCACGAGATCGGCTTCGCCGCCAATGTCGCCGACCGCATCGCCTTCATGGACCATGGCCGCATCGTTGAGGAGGGCCCGGCGCGGCAGATCATCGACGCCCCGCGCGACCCGCGCCTCAAGGGCTTTCTCGACCTCGTGCTGTCGCATCGCGACGCAGCCAGACCCGCTTCCTGACGGAGTTTCCCATGTCCCGCGTCAACCGCCCCTATGTCGGCATACCGAGCTTCCTGCGCGCGCCCATCGTCGAGGACCTCGCCGCCATCGACGCCGACATCGCCGTGCTCGGCGTGCCGTTCGACGAGGGCTCGCCCTTCCTGCCCGGCTCGCGCATGGGCCCGCGCGCGCTGCGCGAACATTCGCTGCGCTTCGGCACATCGGGCATCTACGATCCCGAGACCAAGAAGAGCTACCTCGTCGAGGAAATGCGGGACAGACGCATCGTCGATTGCGGCGATGTCGACGTGCAGCCGACCAATGTCGAGGCCACCTTCGCCAACATCACCGCCGACGTGAAGGCCATCCTCGCCTCGGGCGCGCTGCCGGTGGTGCTCGGCGGCGATCACTCGATCACCTATCCGATCTTCCGCGCGCTGGACGAGCCGGTGCATGTGCTGCATTTCGATGCGCACAGCGACTATGCCGATTTCGACGACGGGCTGCGCTACACCAATGGCCACGCCTTCCGCCACATCAACGCGCTGCCCAACAAGCTCAGCCTCACCCAGATCGGCATCCGCAGCCTGCGCTCGGCGCGGCCGATGATGGAAGACGTGGAGACCGACGGCAATCGCATCATCCCCATGGGCGAGTTCCGCGTCCTCGGCCCGGCCGGCATCGGCGCGTTGCTGCCAAAGGAGTCCAGGGTCTATGTCTCCATCGATGTCGATGCGCTCGACATGTCGCTGGTGCCCGGCTGCGTCTCGGCCGAACCGAACGGCATGAGCTATGCCGAACTGCGCGACAGCCTGAAGGCCATCGCGGAGAATTACCAGGTCGTCGCCTTCGACTTTGTCGAGGTCAATCCGCCGCTCGATGTCGGCACCGGCGTCACCGCCTATCTCGGCGCGGTGACCGTCATCGAGTTCCTTGGCCATATCTGCGCTCAACCGCGCTGGGCCGCGCGGCGGGTGAGGGCGTAAGGCTCCAACTATTCCTCTCCCCATTGGGGAGAGGTGACCCGCGCAGCGGGTCGGTGAGGGGTTACACCATTGCGGAGCTGAAGAGAACCCTCACCCCACCCCTCTCCCTGACGAGGAGAGGGAGCATCATCCGCAATTACAGAGGTGCCTTCCATGTCTCTCCAAACCATTCCCGCCCGCCACGGCAAGGCCGTGCACCTGAAGGCCGGCCAGGCCATCGAGGTGATCAATACCTCCGGCACGCAGGTCGTCGACACCTGGGCGTTCTGCCCGGAGGATCTCGAGCATCACATGTCGATGATGCACACCCGGGTAGAAACCAGCAGGCTGATGCCGGCGGTGGGCTCGACGCTTTACACCAATCGCCGCGAGCCGATTCTCGTCATGGAGGCGGACACCTCGTCCGGCATCCACGACACCATCATGGCCGCCTGCGACCGCTGGCGCTACGAGCATCTCGGCTGCACCGAATACCACCGCAACTGTGCCGACAACATGCTGGAGGCGTTGGCCGAACTCGGCCTCGACTTCGGCCACATTCCGCAGCCGCTGAACCTGTTCATGAACATCCCGATCGAGGGGGACTACAGGCTGGTGCAGGGCGTCCCGCCCTCCAAGGCCCGCGACAAGGTGGTGCTGCGCGCGGCGCGCGACTGCATCGTGGTGTTCTCCGCCTGCCCGCAAGACATCACCCCGATCAATGGCGGCCTGCCGACCGACGCGCATTACGCCGTCATCGACTGACGCTGGGAGAGCCGCACCACGCGCCGCCGCGCAGGTGCCGCGCAGTGCGTGCGCCGGCTAACCATTTCGCCACGTCTGCCGTTGCGGCATGGCGCGGCCGGCATCAAAAAGTTGCCGGCCGCGCGATCATTCGCGATTTCGTGCCATAAAGTTTGCGGATAGCTTGCCATTGTCGCTCCCCATCCCGCGGGGCAATCGCCCGGCGGGACGCGCAGAATGGTTGAGGATCCGCCCGTGTTCACTCGTCGCGATATGCTTCGCACTTCCGCGCTGGCGGCCCTGGCGCCTGTGCTCGCCGACACCCCCGCGCTCGCCCAGACCAGCCTGGCCGGCAACAGCACCAGCCGGCCCGGCTTCTTCAGCGCCCGCACTATTGCCGAGGCCGGCTACATCTACGGTCTGCCGCTGGTGATGAATTACGGCGTGATGAACGACTTCGTGCTGAACCGGAAGTCCGGCCAGTGGAAAGCGCCGTTCAACACGCTGCTCAACACCGCCCGCGTGTTCACCCCGCGCGACACTGCCATTCCCACGCCCAACAGCGACACGCCCTATTCCATGGCGTGGCTCGACCTCAGGGCCGAGCCGATGGTGGTCTCGGTGCCGGAGGTCGACCCGAAACGCTACTACTCGGTGCAGTTCTGCGACGGCAACACCTATAATTACGGCTATGTCGGCAGCCGGGCCACCGGCAGCCGGGCCGGCAACTATCTCGTCGTGCCGCCGCGCTGGACCGGCGCGGCCCCGGCCGGCATCGACGGCGTGTTCCGCTCCGGCACCTATTTCTCGCTGGTCATTTTCCGCACGCAATTGTTCGATGCCTCCGACATCGACAATGTGAAGAAGGTGCAGGCCGGCTATAAAGTGCAGCCACTCGCCAGCTTCCTCGGCAAGGGCGGGGCACAGCCGGTCCGGCATTTCCGCTTTCCCGCCTTCTCGCGCGAGCGCTACGGCACCGAGTTCTTCGACTATCTCGACTTCGCGCTGCGCTTCGCACCGGCCCAGCCGGAGGAGCGCTGGATCCGGCAGGAGCTCGCCCGCATCGGCATCGGCCCTGGGCGCAATTTCCGCATCCAGGACCTCTCCTACGAGGACCAGATGGAGGTGCTCGCCGGGCTGAAGGATGGCGAGCGCAAGGTGGAGGAGGCCGCCGCCACCATCGGCGCCGACGTCAATGGCTGGCGGGTTGCTTCCGCCTTCGGCGACGCTGACTTCTTCCACGGGGACTGGCTGCTGCGCGCCGCCGGCGCCAAGCTCGGCATCTATGGCAATGACGCGGCCGAGGCGGTGTACCCCGCCACACGGACGGATAGCGACGGGCAGGCGCTCGACGGCTCGAAGCACCGCTACACCATCACCTTCCCCAGGGGTGGCCTGCCGCCGGTCAACGCCTTCTGGTCGGTGACGATGTATGACGGCAAGACCCAGCTGCTGGTCGACAACCCGATCAACCGCTACCTCATCAATTCGCCGATGCTGCCCAGCCTCAAGACCGGTCCGGACGGCTCGCTGACGCTCTACGTACAGAAGGATTCACCCGGCGCCGACAAGCAGGCGAACTGGCTGCCGGCGCCGGACGGGCCGATCTATCTGGTCATGCGGCTCTACTGGCCGAGCGAGGGCGTCCCCTCCATCCTGCCGCCTGGCCGGGGCACCTGGCAACCGCCGAGGATCGTCCGCGCCGCCTGATCACCGGGCCGCAGCGAGCCGATCCGCGTCAGTCGACGACATCGTGATAGAGGTCGATCAGGGCGCGTATCCGACTGTCCGCGACGCCGGGCCGGCGGGCGAAAACCGTGAGGTCTTCGGTCTCCGCGACCGGCACCGCGACCTCCTCGATCGGGTGATAATGCGGGCGCGAGCTATAATCGTGGATCATCAGCCGCGCGTCCGGCCCCGCCCGCAGCAACGCCTGGCAGAAGCAGGCGACGCGGAAGCGGCCATCGATGAGATAGACGTCGAAGCTGCGGTCGATATCGACCCATATGTTGTTGTGATAATTAAGATAATCGACTTCGCCGTGGACTTTAAGCGGGCGCCCCCAGCGCCCCGTAGGCCCGATATCAGCGAAAATGAAGCGGCGCTCATAATCCGTCCCGGCGGCCAGCGAGCGCACCTTGGCGATCCATTCGCGGTCGGATTCGACCGAATAGACCGGCCCCCGCACCAGCCGGTCGGCGAGCACGGTGCTGCCACCGGCACCGAACTCCATGTAGGACCCCGCGCGCGTGAGGAAGCTCTCGAAGAGGCTCCTCTCGCCTTCAGTCATATGCGGTTCCATGCCCACTCCCCCGTTCCCGGACGTAAGCATGAACCTCCCCCGTCCCGCAATGCACAACAACCCTCTTTCAGCACACGCTTTCCCTCTGGGCACGGCGACACATCCCGACCGATCCAGAGGTCGGCGGGAGGCTCATGCGCATGCGTGCAGCGCTGAAATTGCAATCCATTCCGGCGATTATATTGGGACACGCCTTTTGCTTTCCGAGCGACAGGATGTTTTCTGACGAGATCATCGACGTATCTCGGACGAGTGAGGCGATATTTCTCTTTTTGTCGCAGCCTAATATCCGATATTTATCGACGCACGTGGATATTTCCTTGCATGAAAGGCAGTATCGGTATATTGGGTAGTCCTGTTGGTTTGACTGAGTTGGCTTTTCGCGGCGTCGAGAAAATTGACCCGCCATTCACCATCAAATTCTCGACAACGGATGCGTGCAACCAGCTGGCGCGCGTGCTGACCTGTTCGAAATCGGAATGAAATCTGCGCTGACCACGGATGTACTGGCAGCGGATGGTGTCATTCTGGTTCGGATGGGAGCGGATTTTCATTTCGGCCAACGCTTGCCGCGCTCATTGCTGATCGAACCGTCGATCGCCCCGGCATTCGATGGCGCCGACCCGCCCGGCGAGCCGACCGATCGCGTTTGACAAGGACCACAAGCTACCATGACCGCCACAACCACACCGCAACGCAGTGCTCATCCGGTCGGCCGCGATGCGGGAACGCATATCTTCGAAATCGGCCAGACCGTTCGCCTCAAGGGCGGCTACGGCGTCTCCGCCTCCCGCTTCGGCGACATCTATCGCGTTACCGGCACGCTGCCGGCGCGAGGGGATTCGCTACAGTACCGCATCCGCAACGACGGCGAGCGGCATGAGCGCGTGACGACGGAAGACAGCCTGGAGCTGGTCCTCGACGCCCCCTCGAACGAGGGCCCGACGCTGCGCGAGCTGACGTTCGGCAATGGCAGATCCTGGCCTCACATCTGAGGCGGGAGGAAGACCGGCGCTATTAATGCCCCAGGCCATGAAGCCGCGCGATGCATGCGCTCCATCGGGATGCGATCATCATGACGCTGGCATTCCCTAACCCGAGCCGCAGCTTCGACCGCACACGCAACGCCGTCCGGTTTACCGGCTATGATGGCATGTTCGAAGTGCCGTTCTTCGTCGAGACCAGCGCTCTGGGCCAATCGGGTGCCGAACCGCGCGGCGAGGACGTTCCGGAGACCCGGTTCCTTTCAGCCTTTGACGCATTGCGTGCGTCCATCCATGATGCCGCGCGCAAGGCGTATTTCGGCGGCCGGCTTACCTCTTACATTCTGACCGCCGCCGATCTCCGGTAGGCGGATCGATACTCCCGAGAGTGTGCATGCTGATCCGCTACGGCTATGAAATCACGCTGACCTGCCCGCAACCGACCGCCCTTGTCTGCCTTTTATCGGTCCATGAGGACCGCGCGGCCTATATCCGGGTGCCAGAAACCTTCTTCACCACGCCCGATCTTCCCACATCGACCTATCGCGACCTGTTCGGCAATCGCTGCCGGCGCATGGTCGCGCCGGCGGGCGACCTGATGATCTGGGGCGACGCGACGATCGAAGATGACGGCAGGCTGGACGAGGTGCTTCCGCAAGCGCGCGAACTACCCGTGCCGGAACTGCCGGACGATACCCTCGTCTATCTCTTGGGCAGCCGCTATTGCGAGACCGACCGCCTCAGCCAGACAGCATGGGATCTGTTCGGCACTGTCGCGCCCGGCTGGGGCCGGGTCCAGGCGGTGTGCGACTTCGTCCATAGTCACATCCGCTTCGACTACATGCAGGCCCGCTCGACGCGGTCGGCGTTCGAGACCTTCCACGAGCGCGTCGGCGTCTGCCGCGACTTCGCGCATCTCGCCGTCACCTTCTGCCGCTGCCTCAATATTCCCGCCCGCTATGTGAACGGCCATCTCGGCGACATCGGCGTGCCGGTCGTTGACCCGATGGATTTCAGCGCCTGGATAGAGGTCTTCCTCGATGGCGCCTGGCACACTTTCGATCCGCGCAACAATGTACGGCGGATCGGCCGGATCGTGGTCGCCCGCGGGCGCGACGCCGCCGACATCCCGCTGATCAATTCCTTCGGCCCCCACGTGCTGAAATCCTTCCGCGTGTGGACCTACGAGGTGCCGGATCTGCGATAAGCGTTGGAAATCCCGCGCCCTTCCAGGAGCGCGGGGCGTTCCGCTTCGTTACTGACGATCACAATGCAACATGGAGGATGCGATCATGGCCAAGGGTCAGCTACGCAGCAACAAGGAAGCCAAGAAGCCGAAGAAGATCAAGGAGCCCGCGCCGTCGCCCGCGCTCATCAGGGGCTCGGCCGCGATCGTGCTGCCGAAGAAGAAGGGTTGAGGCGTGGTCATCTACTGAAATTTCGTGCGCAGCCGGTCGGTCAGGAACTCCATCACCAGCACGATGGCGAAGATCGCCAGGATGATGGCGGAGGCGTTTCTGCACTGAAACAGATCGAACGCCACCTTCAGCTCCTGCCCGATCCCGCCCGCGCCAACAAGGCCAAGCACCACCGACGAGCGCACCGCCTTCTCCAGCGCGAAGAGCGAGGAATTGATCAGCGACGGCATGACGTCCGGCAGGATCGCCCCGCATAGCACCGCGACCCGGTTGGCGCCGATGGCCTGAAGCGCCTCCTGGGGCTTCTTGTCGGCCTCCTCCATGGACTCGGCGAAGAAGCGCCCGCAAAAGCCTATCGTGTCGACCACGATGGTCATCGTCCCGGCCACGGCGCCTAGTCCGAGCGTCGACACGAAGAGCAGCGCCCAGACGAGGTCCGGCACCGTACGGAAGAGCGACACGATCGCCTTCACCACATGGCGGAACGCGCCAAGCGGAGAGATGCCACGCGCCGCGAACCACGCCATGGGCAAGCTGATAATCACGCCGAACACCGTGCCGACGAGCGCGATCTGGAAGGTCTCGACGATGCGCCAAAACATGCGCTGCATGAAGGCCGGCTCGGTGTTCGGCGGAAGCATGCGGCCCACGAGGTCGGCCATGCGCGGCGCGCCCGCGGCCAATCGCTCGGGCGAAGGGGCGACCTGCCCGACGGAGGCGAGGAACATGGCGCCGAAGATGACGAGCAGGGTGAACGAAACCGGCGAGATCGACGGCAGCCGCGACGGCAAGGACGGGCTATGCATGGAAGACGCCGTCCATGTCGCGCAATGACACCGCCGAGGTCGGCAGGTCGAAGAACACCCGGCCTCCCTTCAGCGCGACGATGCGGTCGGAGTAGTCAAGCGCATGCTGCATGTCATGCGTCGTGTAGACGAGCGTGATGCCATGCTCGCGCGCGAGGTCGGAGAATATCTGCATGATGTCGCGCCCCACGGCCGGATCAAGGCTCGCCGCCGGTTCATCGGCGATCAGCAGCTTCGGCTTGCGGATCAGCGCCCGGGCGATGGCGACGCGCTGCGCCTGCCCGCCCGAGAGTTCATCGGCACGCGCGCGCGCCTTATCGGCAAGCCGAACCTCCGCGAGAACCTGCATCGCCTCCTCACGCCACATACGGTCTGCCAGGGCGTGATGCCAGGCGCGCCAGCTTCCCGGCAGGCCGAGCTTGCCCTGAATGACGTTGGTGAGTACGGACTGCCGGCTCACAAGACCATGGTTCTGGAACACGAAGCCGATCTGCCGCCGCAGCCGCTGAAGCTGCACCGGCGTCGGCGCCGCCGAGAAGCTCTCGCCGAGCGTCATGATCTCGCCCTCGCTCGACGGCAGCAGGCCGATCAGGCATTTCAGAAGTGTCGACTTGCCTGCACCGTTGGAGCCGATCAGCGCGACCCGCTGGTCCGCGCGAATGTCGAGCTGCACCCCCGCGAAGACGGACGGCCCCTTCGGGTAACTCTTGCCGAGGCCGTGGGTGCGAATGATCTGCGCGCCGTTCGGCGGCCGCGCCGGCGTGTGCGCCGGCGGCACGTTCACGGCGGCGGCCTGTCTCAGGGCGTCTTGCAACGCGGCATCCATGTGTTGCCCCTCGGTGCGGCGCCAAAATAGGAGAGCACCGGACAAGCGCGTGCTTGTCCGGCCTCGGAAGACGGGATCACTCGACGAAGGAGTTGAAGCTCTCGACACCGATGGTGCGGTACATCGAGCGGACATAGTCGTAGTCGCTGTCCTTGATGTCGGTGATGAAGATGCCGCCCTTGAACTTCTTGTTGTCCTCGCCTTCCAGCACGGCGCTCATCAATTCGTTGCCATGCTTGAGGAACGCCTCGCGGACCTTCACGAAGGTTTCCTCCGGAATGTCCTTGCGGGCTACGAGGATGTCGTTCGGCAGGTCGCGGCCGCGCGCCACCACGGCGAAGGCCGCGTTCGGGAATGCTTTGCGGATCGCGTTGAGGTGGCCGAAGTTCAGGCCCATGGCGGCGATGTCACCGCGAATGAGCGCTTCCGCCGCCACGTTGCGCGAGATGATCACGCCCTCATAGTCCTTGCCATAGACGAGGCCCTGGTCGGCAAGTGCCTGCGCCGGCCCCAGATGCTGCGAGGTCGAGCCCACCGACCCGAACGCGATCTTCTTGCCCTTAAGGTCGCCGAGCGTGCGGATCGGGCCGTTCGCCAGAACCGCGATCTGGGCGAAATAATCGGGACGCTGCCACGCGACGACGATACGCGGATCGCTGAGCTGCTTCATGATGACGTATTCGGCCGGGCCGGTGAGCACCAGCTCGACATGGCCGGCATTCATCGCCTCCACGGCGGCGGTACGCGAGCTGACGGGGATCAGCTCGATATCAAGACCGGTCTTCTCTTCCAGGGCCTTCTGGAACGGACCGAACTCCTGCTGGAGGGCCTCGAGCCCCTCAATGTCCGTTACTGCGAAGCGAACCGGCTCCGCCATGGCGGAGAAGGCGGTCACCAGGGAGATGGCGAGGGCGGGAACAAGCCTGCGAAACATTTTCTGCCCCTTGCTGTATAGACAGGATGTCTTTCGATTGCTTATCTGTATAGACAGCGAATGACGAGTTCGTGACATGGATGACGACAGGGCGGCGGGTGTGCGGTGATGGCGTGGCGGATTGAAAACGGCTCGACGCTGGTCGATGGTCGATGGTGCGACGGCCCGCTCTATATCGCCGGCGCGGGCCTGGCACCGGCGATCGATGGCGCGCGCCGCCTCGATGCTTCGGGGCTGCTGATCTTACCGGGTATCGTCGATATCCATGGCGACGCGTTCGAGCGTCACATCATGCCCCGCCCGGGCGTGCGCTTCGACACCAAGCTCGCGCTGCTGGACACCGATCGCCAGCTCGTCGCGAACGGAATCACCACGGCTTTCCACGGCGTCACCGTCTCGTGGGAGCCCGGCCTTCGCTCCGCCGAGGCGGCGCAGGCGTTCGTGCAGACTCTTACCGAGTTGCGCGACACGCTGGCCTGCGACACACGCCTGCATCTGCGCTGGGAGACCTTCGCGCTCGACGAAGCGGTGCAGGTGGCCCGGTGGCTGGAATTGTCGCCTGCGCCTATCCTCGCCTTCAACGACCACACGACAGGTTCGGTGCTGAAGGGCACCATAGCTCGCAAGATCGGCCAGATGGCCGAACGTTCAGGCGTCAGCCGCGACGACTACATGGCGCTGCTCGACCGCGTCTGGAGCCGTCGGGATGCGGTTCCCGCCGCCATTGAGGGCCTTGCCGCCCGTGCGCGAGCACACGGCAATGTCCTGCTCGCTCACGACGAAGCCTCGCCTGGAGAGCGGACCCGCTTCCGCGCGCTGGGAGCCGCATCGTCGGAATTCCCGTTGACGCTGGACACGGCGGAAGCTGCCCGCGCGGTGGGCGAGGACGTCATCCTGGGCGCTCCCAATGTCGTGCGTGGCGGCAGCCATAACGGCGCGCTCGATGCGGGCGACGCGGTCCGCCGGAATCTGTGTACCGTCCTCACCAGCGACTATCATTATCCTTCCCCGCTCTACGCGGCGTTCACACTGGCCGGCGGCGACCTGGACAAGCTGGCGAGCCTCTGGCCGCTCGTCTCGGGCAATCCCGCGCGGGTGGCGCGGCTGGCGGACCGCGGCAGCCTCCGCTGCGGCCAGCGCGCTGATCTCATCCTCGTCGATGCTGCCGATATGTCCCACCCGCAGGTGGTGGCGACGATCGTCGCCGGCGAAATCGTCTATGCTCGCCGAGCGCTTGATCGAGACCTGATGTCCAATCTCGCGCATGCCGCGGAGTGAAAGCGTGAACAGAAGCGTGAGGCCTCCGTCCGGCCGATCGGGCGACGTATCCGGCTTCGACGGTTTGGTCTTCCGTCCCCGCACCGACACGCCCATCTGGCAGCAGATCTACGCCTACATACTGGCATTGATCGACAGCGGCTGCCTGCAGGCCGGGAGCCAGCTTCCCGGCGAGGTTCATCTTGCCGAAAAGCTCGGGGTCACGCGCATCACGCTGCGCCGCGCCTTGCAGCAGCTCCAGCAGGAGGGCCATCTCACCTCGCGCAAGGGCGTCGGCGTCTTCGTGCGCAGCCTGCCCTCGGCACTGATCGTGCGCGACGGCAGCCGTTTCGCGGAGAGCCTGCGTGCGGACGGCAAGAATGTCTCCACCCAGACGCTTTTTCTCGATCGGGAACCCGCCGATGCCGAAATGGCGGCCCAGCTGCGATCGCCTGTGGGATCGCCGGTCATCCGGCTGCGACGCGTGCGCAGTGCCGATGGCCAGCCGATCTACATCAGCACCAAGGTTTTCCCCGCCGACCGGCTTGCCGATTTCGAGGTGGTCTACGCACGGCGCCAATCAGTGACCGACGCCTTTGTCGCACATGGCATTCAGAAGTACCGGCGGGTCGAGACACGTATCAGCGGAGGCTTCGCGACCGCCGAGGAGGCGCACCTGCTCCAGCTCACGCCCGGCACCCCGGTCTTCCGGACCAGCTCGATAAACGCGGATGCCTCAGGCAACCGCATCGAATGGGCGCGAGGGTGCTGGCTGCTGACCTCCGTCGACTTCGTCTTCTGAGCCCGGCGGAGGCCAGGCCGGCTCATCGCGCCGCCAGCATTCGCCTGATCTCCGGAATGCAGGAGCCGCATCCGGTCCCTGCCTTGAGCACGGCGCCGACCGTCGCGAGATCAGCCGCGGCATCGGCGCCTATGAGCTGAGCCACGGCCTGGTCCGTCACGCCATGGCAGGCGCACAATATGGCGCCGCAGGAGGGCGAGGCGCCCGACTTGCCGGACAGCACGCCGCGACGCTCCGCCGGTGGCAGAGCCCCATCGTTGAAGAGACGCAAAGGCGTATGCCAGTCGAGCCGCGCCTCGGCGGGTTCGGTGAAGGCAATCGTGTCGATGACGCCGAGCGCGTCGAAGGTGGCGAGACGATAGCGCCCGGCGTGATGGTCCTCATAGACCACCGTCCGGCCATCCTCCCCCGACAGATCGAGCCATGACGCCAGCCAGTCGCGCGGCGAGCCCGCACTGGCGAGGAAATGCGCCTGCCCGCCGGCAATCGCCGTGCGCGCCCACCAGTCGGCCGGCGGCGCGCCCCGGCGGCGCCGGGACAGCACGAAACCACGGAACGGCAGATCGACCCGCGCGAGTGTGACCGGCGTCGCCTTGGCCTCGGGCTGTCCGGAGAACGGGTCGGTCTCACCGGAGACCAGTGCGCCGACGCGCCCGCTGGACGAGGTCGCGGCGCTCCAATGGATCGGCGCGAAGACCGTTCCAGCCGACTGCCCGGGCTCGACATGCGCTTCGAGGACAGCGGAGCCGTGGCGGGAAGCGATCCGCACGAGCCCACCCTCGCCGATACCGAGCCGGGCGGCATCGGCCGGATTGATCTCGACGAAGGGAACCGGCCGATGGGCACCGAGCCGAGGGCTGAGCCCGCTGCGGGTCATGGTGTGCCATTGGTCACGCGTGCGGCCGGTGTTGAGCAGGAAGGGGGAATTCTCATCCACAGCGTCGGCGAGAGCCGGCACCGCCGACACGATGAAGCGCGCCTTGCCGTCGGGAGTATAGAACCGCCCATCGGCAAAGAAACGCTTCGCCGAGACGTCTCCCAGATGGTGCATCGGCCATTGCACCGGCTTGAGGCCGTCGAACGCCGCCTCGTCCATCCCCACCAGCCCGGACAGGTCGAAGTCGCGCGCGCCGTCATTCTCGAACGCCGAGAGCGCGGCATGCTCGCGAAACACATCCCCCGCCGAGCGCCACGCGAAGGCCGAGCCGTGGCCGAGGCGCCGACCGACCTCGGCAACCGCCCACCAATCCGCCTTCGCCTCCCCCGGCGGCGGCAGGAAACGCCGCTGCCGCGAGATGCGCCGCTCAGAATTCGTGACCGTGCCGTCCTTCTCGCCCCAGGCAAGCGCGGGAAGCACGAGGTGCGGGTGGCAGTCCAGCGTGTCGTTGATCGCGACATTGTCGGAGACGACGAGGAAATCGAGCTGGCTCAAAGCCTCCCGTACCATGTCCGCGCGCGGCAGGCTGACGGCGGGATTCGTGCCCATCACCCACAGCGCCTTCACCTTGCCGGCGGCGATGGCGTCGAACAGAGCGACCGCCTTCAGTCCTTCGCGCGTCGCCATTCGTGGCGCCTGCCAGAAGCGGCGCACACGATCGACATTCTCCGGCGCGAAATCCATATGCGCGGCCAGCTGGTTGGCGAGGCCGCCAACCTCGCGTCCACCCATCGCATTGGGTTGGCCGGTGAGCGAGAACGGACCCATGCCGGGCCGGCCGATGCGCCCGGTCACGAGATGGACATTGATGATCGCGTTCACCTTGTCGGTGCCCTGCGCCGACTGGTTCACGCCCTGCGAGTAGCAGGTGACGACCCGTTCGGTGCCGGCGAACAGCCGGTAGAAGGCGGAAAGGTCATCCTCGCCGATGCCGGTCTGCGCCGCGACGGCTTCGACATCAGGGGCCAGGCGACGCGCCGCCTGCAACGCTTCCGCGAAGCCGGAAGTATGGGTGGCGACGAAGTCCTCGTTGAGCGCCCCCTGGTCGGCAAGCCAGACGAGAAGGCCGGAAAACAGGATGGTATCCGCTCCCGCCGCCACCGGCAGGAAAAGATCCGCCTCGTCGCCGGTGGCCGTGCGGCGCGGATCGATCACCACCACCCGTGTGCCGCGCTTTACCCGCGCGGCCTCGATGCGGCGGAACAGGACCGGATGGCACCAGGCGGCATTGGAACCAACGAGCACCACAAGATCGGCCTCGTCGAGGTCCGCATAGACGCCGGGAACCGTATCCGAGCCGAAAGCGCGGCGATGGCCGGCAACGGAGGACGCCATGCACAGGCGCGAATTGGTGTCGACATTGGCCGTGCCGAGGAAGCCTTTCGCGAGCTTGTTGGCGGCGTAGTAATCCTCGGTCAGCAATTGCCCGGAGAGATAGAACGCGACGGAATCGGGGCCGTGCCGGGCAATCGTATCGGCGAAAGAGTTGGCGATGCGGTCGAGCGCCTCGCCCCAACCGACACGATGCAGGCCGCCATCCATGCCGCGCGCCATCGGGTGAAGCAGGCGCGTCTCCAGCCCCAGCGTCTCGCCCAGCGCCGTCCCCTTCGAACAGAGGCGGCCGAAATTCGCGGGATGTTCGGGATCGCCCGCGATGGTCGCTCCACCAGAGTCGTCCGGGGTCGCCAGCACGCCGCAGCCGACCCCGCAATAGGGGCAGGTGCTGCGGATCGCGGACGCCGTCCGGTTCAAGGTTGGATCAGGCGGCGCCAGTGCCGCCGGCCTTATGGGACCAGGCGCGTTCATCAATAGACATCCGCCTGGTAGCGCCCGGCCTTCTTGAGCGCGGCGACATAGGCGAGCGCCGCCTCGGTGCCGTGCCCGCCATGGGCGGCGGCGATGTCGACGAGCGCGTGCTCGACGTCCTTCGCCATGCGCTTGGCGTCGCCGCAGATATAGAAATGAGCCCCCTGCTCGATCCATGCCCAGAGATCCGCACCCACCTCGCGCATGCGGTCCTGCACATAGACCTTCTCCGCGCCGTCACGTGACCAGGCGAGCGTCAGCCGGGTAAGGTGGCCGGTGGCGCGCATGCCGGCGAGTTCGTCCTCATAGAAGAAGTCGCAGTCGCTGCGCTGATGGCCGAAGAACAGCCAGTTGCGGCCCGGCGCGTTCGTCGCGAAGCGTTCCCACAGGAAGGCGCGGAACGGCGCCACGCCGGTGCCGGGACCGACCATGATGACCGGCACCGACGGATCGGCAGGCAGCGCGAAGCCGTGCGCCTTCTGCACATAGGCGCGCAACTCGGCGCCCTCATCGAGGCGGGCGGCGAGGAAGGTCGAGCCGACGCCGATCCGCGTGCGCTCTCCGACGCGGTAACGCACCGCGTCGACGGTAAGCGCCAGGCGACCCGGCGTCGCCTTGGGACTGGAGGAGATGGAATAAAGCCGGGGCTGCAATGGTTCCAGCGCTTCAACCAGCACTTCGGGGGCGATGCGCGGACGGCCGAACTTCTCCAGCGCCGCCAGCACATCGAGCGTCGCGAGGTCGCCGTCCGGATCTTCCCCGGCCGCAAGCGCGCGGGCCTTGCGGCGCATCTCGCCGCCGGTGTGGTAGGTGAGCAGGTGGAACAGCCCGTCAGGCGCGGCGCCGAGCGAGACATCCCGCGCCAGCACGTCGGCGGCGGCTCGCTCGCCGATCACGTCCTGCCCCGTGCTCCCCAGCGCCTCCATCACGGCGGAGACGAGACTGGGATCGTTCTGCGGGAAGATGCCGAAGCTATCGCCTACCGCATAGTCGAGCCCGGCGGCGGAGAGGTCGAACTCGACGTGCCAGGTTTCCTTTTCCGAGGTGCCCTTGTTAAGCCTGCGGCGCGAGACCAGCGTGACGAGCGCGGGATTGTCGCGCGTTATGCCGGGGACGCTCGGGGCAGCAGAGGGTTCAGCGATGGTGGTGGATGCGGGCCCGCCATCGAGCTCGGCAGCCAGCGTCTTCAGCATGCGCATCGTATCCCTGCCGCCGGGCGCGCAGAGATTGAGCTTGCCCTCCTTGCCGCTGGCAATGGCCGCGGCATAGCTCTCGCAGACATAGCCGCACTGGCCGCAATCCTGCTGGGCCATGGCCGCCATCATCCGGCGCGCCAGCGGACGCCCTTCGGCGAGCTTCATGCGCTCGTCCAGCGGCATGGCGGGGTCGTGCCAGGCGGCACCGTCGTCAGCCTCGGCGGCGGACAGGATCGCAGCATTCTCGGCCGGCGACAGTTCGCTCACCCCGCCCGGCAGCCCCTGCGGAACGAGGATGCCGGCGAAGAAGCCGTTCAGCCAGGCGCGCTGCTCCTCCGAGAAGGGTGCGGTTTCAGGGAAGAAGGAGATCGCCGGCGGGGCGGAGAGCGATGTCGGTGCGTTCATTCCGCGACATCCTCGACAAGCGCGCGCAGCGCCTCGGGCTCAAACCGGCGCGTGAAGCCGGCGAGCGTTTCGGTTGCATCGGCGCGATGGGCAAGCCAGGCCTTAAGCAGATGCTCGACCCGCGCCGGCGCGTCCTCCGCCGTCACGTCACGCCAGAGCTCGCGGCCGATATGGCCGTCCGAACCGAAACCACCCCCGACCACGACATGATAGCCGGCAACCGTGCTGCCTTCCTCATTCACCGGCACGCGGGCGCCGACGAGGCCGATGTCGCCGATGTAGTGCTGGGCGCAGGAATGATGGCAGCCGGTGACGTGGATATTCACCGGCAGGTCGATGGCGACCCGTGCCTCGCAATGCCGGGCAATCGCCTCCGCGGTGGCCTTGGTATCGGCATTGCCGAACTTACAGCCCGCCGCCCCGGTGCAGGCGACGAGACCGGCGCGGATCGCGGTGGCACGGGTGGACAGGCCGATCGCCTCCGCTGCCGCCTCGACAAGCCCGACATTCTCATCGGCGACGCCGGAGAGGACGAGGTTCTGCCAGACGGTGAGCCGCAGATCGCCGTCGCCGAGGTCACGAGCGATACGTGCAAGACCGCGCATCTGCTCGACGGTCATCCTGCCGACGGGAAGCACGACGCCGATCCAGTTCAGCCCCGGCTGCTTTTGCGGATAGACGCCGATATGGGCGAGGCGGTCCACCTCGGGACGCGGCGCCACGGCTTCGGCCGGCACGCGGGTCAGCTTTGCGCCGAGCCTGTCCTCGACGGCGGCGAGGAATTTCTCGAAGCCCCAGGCGTCCAACACATATTTCAGCCGCGCCTTCCTGCGGTCGGTGCGATCGCCATTGTCGATGAAGACGCGCACGACGGCATCAGCCACCCGCGTCGCGTCCTCCGGCCTCACGATCACGCCGGTATCGCGCGCGAGATCGAGATGGCCGGTGATGCCGCCAAGCACGAGGCGGAACCATATGCCCGGCTCGACATTGCCGCCCGCACGCACCTCCACCGCCTGGAAGCCGATGTCGTTAGTGTCCTCCAGCGCGCCGATGCGCCCGCCGCCGTCGAAGGCGACGTTGAACTTGCGCGGCAGGCCGTAAAGCGAACGGTCCGCGAGGATGTGATGGTGCCATTCCAGCGCATAGGGGCGGGTGTCGAGGAGTTCCTGCGGATCGATGCCGGCGGTGGGGCTGCCGGTAACGTTGCGGATATTGTCGGCGCCGGAGCCGCGCGAGGTGAGGCCGAGGCCGATGAGCGCTTCCAGCACGGCAGGGCCGTCCGTCGCGGGGATTTCGCGGATCTGCAGGTTGGCGCGGGTCGTCACGTCGCTATAACCGCCGCCATGGGTCGCGGCGATGTCGGCGACACCGGCAAACTGCCAGTGCTTCAGAATGCCATTGGGAATCCGTAGCCGACACATGAAGCTGTCCTGCGTCGGTGCCACATAGAACAGGCCATGGAACTTCCAGCGGAAGACATCGATCCCCTTGGGAAATACGCCTTCCCGCGCATGCTGCTTCATGCGGGCATAGGAATCGAGCCCGAGTTCCTCGCGCTTGGCCTTCTCCTCATTCACCAGTTTGCGGCCCTCGGCCTCGGTACGGGCCATGGCGCGCAGTGCCGCAGCCTCCGGCCCGGTATATTCCGCTGCGGCCGGACGGGGCGACGCGGCGGGCGCTCCACCCGCGAGGCCGCCGATCGCACGGGTGGCGGCGACACCACTGGCGAAGCCTTCCAGATAGCGCTTCTGCTCCGGGGTGAAGTCGGTGCCCATCACGCGGCCTCCGCGGTGTCGGAAAGGGGATCGCTCAGGAAACTGCGGCCGAAGGCGAGATCGGCGCGCTGGCGGCCGATGTCGCGGCCGGAACGGATGAGATCGAGATAGAAGCCGCCATCGGCGGTGTCGCCGAACAGCACCGCGCCGAGGAGACGCGTGGCATCTGCCTCCTGTCGCAGCACGAGGCGGCGATAAAGGCCGAGGCCGGGATCGGACAGCACGATGTCCTGCGTGCCGGCCCCGCCATCGAAGTCCCCGGCGGAGAAGACGCGAACGCCGGAGACCTTCAGATTGGTCGACACAGTGCTGCCGGCATAGGCGGCCTCGGCGCCGGCAAGACGCGCGGCCAGCACCCGCGCCTGTTCATAGGCCGGCTCGACCAGACCGTAGACCTGACCGCGATGCTCGGCGCATTCGCCGATGGCGTGAATGCGTGGGTCGCTCGCCGCAAGGCCGTCATCCACCAGCACGCCACGATTGCAGGCGAGGCCGGCCGCGCGGGCGAGATCGGCGTTCGGCCGCACGCCGCAGGCGACGACCACCAGATCGGCGGGCAGGACTCGCCCATCGGCGAGGCGCAATCCGCAGACGCGGTCCTCACCTTCGATGGCCTGCGTCGAAGCCCCCAGCAGGACCTCGATGCCCCGCGCCTCGACGGCACGGCGGAGCAGCGCGGCGGCGCGGGCATCGAGCTGGCGCTCCATCAGCCGGTCGGCGAGGTGGATCACCGTGGTTTGGGCCCCGGCACCGGCGAGGCCGGTGGCGGCCTCCAGCCCCAGCAGGCCGCCACCGATGACGATCGCCCGCGTGCCGCGGCTGGCGGCGGCAAGCAGCGTTCCGACATCCGCCATGTCGCGAAAGGCGGTAACGCCGGGAAGCGTCATGCCGGGCAGCGGCAGGCGCACCGGGTGGGAGCCGGTGGCGAGCACCAGCTTGGCGTAGGGAAGGAAGGTGCCATCGGCGAGCACGACACGACCCGCCGCGCGGTCGATGGCGACAGCCGGGCGGTCATAGACCAGGGTGATGCCGCGCGCCGCCCACCACTCGGCCGGGCGCAACACGAGGTCGGACGCCTCCACCTCCCCTGCGAGCAGCGAGGAGAGCAGCACGCGGTTATAGGCGAGGCGCGGTTCGGCACCGATCACGCCGACGGCGTAGCGGCCGAGGCAACGGCCGGCGAGTTCCTCGCAGAGCTTCGCCGCGGCCATGCCATTGCCGATGATGACGAGGGGCTCGCTCATCACGCCGCTTCCACCAGGCGGTGACGCTCATAGAGAAATTTGAGCACCGTCTCGCGGCATCGCAGATAGATCGGGTCGGCGACGAGATCGAGCCGGCGGCGCGGGCGCGCCAGCGGCACGTCGAGCACCTCGCCGATGCGGGCGGCAGGGCCGTTGGACATCATCACGATGCGATCGGAGAGCAGCACCGCCTCGTCGACGTCGTGGGTGATCATGATGACGGTGTTGCCCAGCGCCGCATGGATCTGCATCACGCTGTCCTGCAAATGCGCGCGGGTCAGAGCGTCGAGAGCGCCAAAGGGCTCGTCGAGCAGCAGCACTTTCGGCTCCATGGCCAGCGCGCGCGCAATGCCCACGCGCTGCTTCATGCCGCCGGAAATCTCCGACGGGCGCCGGTCCTTCGCGTGCACCATCTGCACGAGATCGAGATTGTGCAGCGTCCAGTCGTGACGCTCCGCCCGGCTCTTGCGGCCGGAGAACACCTTGTCCACGGCGAGGCGCACATTGTCGTAGACGGTGAGCCACGGCAGCAGCGAGTGGTTCTGGAACACCACGGCGCGGTCCGGGCCGGGGCCGTCCACCTGCCGGCCTTCGAGGATGACGCCGCCGGCGCTCGCCGGGGTGAGCCCGGCGACGATGTTGAGCAAGGTGGACTTGCCGCAGCCGGAATGGCCGATGATCGAGATGTACTCGCCCCTGGCAACGTCGAGCGAGACTTCCCTCAGCACCTCGGTGACGTTGCCGCCGCGGATGAAGGACTTGTCGATGTGGTCGAACTTGAGATAGGCGCTCATCGGTCCCTCCTCAGGCGGCCTGTGTGCCGCGGGTAGCGAAGGCGCCGATGCCGGCGACGAGGCGGTCGAGGATGAATCCGACCACGCCGATATAGGCCAGCGCCACGATGATGTCGGACAGGCGTGAGGAGTTCCACGCGTCCCAGATGAAGAAGCCGATGCCGACGCCGCCGGTCAGCATCTCCGCCGCCACGATAGCGAGCCAGGAGAGACCTATGCCGATGCGCAGCCCGGTGAAGATGTAGGGCGCCGCCGCCGGCAGCATGATCTTCCAGAAGAACTCCAGCGGGTTGAGCCGCAGCACCTGAGCGACGTTACGATAGTCCTGCGGAATGTTACGCACGCCGACGGCCGTGTTGATGATGATCGGCCAGATCGCGGTGATGAAGATCACGAAGATCGCCGACGGATTGGAATCGCGGAAGGCGGCGAGTGCGATCGGCAGCCAGGCGAGCGGGGGTACGGTGCGCAGCACCTGGAAGATGGGATCGAGTCCACGCATCGCCCATACCGACTGGCCGACCGTCACGCCGAGCCCAACTCCGATCACCGCCGCGAGGCCGAAGCCCACGGCAACACGCTGCAGCGAGGTGAGCACCCGCCAGCCGAGCCCGATATCCTGCGGCCCGTAGACGAAGAACGGATCGACGATGAGCTCGCGCGCCTCGCTCCAGATGGTCGAGGGCGGCGGCAGCGTGGCACCGGGGCTCGCACACAGCATCTCCCACAGCCCGAGCAGCAGGACGAGCACCAGCGCCGGCGGCACGATGGCCACCGCCAAGCCCTTGCCGAGCGTGGCGAGACGTCCAGCCACCATCGGCCGCGCCGGCGCGGCAAGACGGACGACTTCAGCGCTGACGATCGGATCCCTGCGCGGCGACGGCGCCGCGCTCTTGAGGACAGTGAGCGACATGGTTGGCTCCTTATGTGTCGTCGGACGCCTCCGGAACGGGAGGCGACGGGTCAGGCCACGCGCTTGATGTCGAGGCTGGCGAGGTAGGCGGTCGGGTTGTCGGGATCGAAGACCTTGCCGTCGAAGAAGGTTTCCTTTCCGCGAGAGGACGAGGTGGGGACCTCGGCCGCCGGCACGCCCAGCGTTCGGGCCGCCGCCCGCCAGAGGTCCTCGCGGTTCACCTTGTCGACCAGTGCCTTGACGTCGACGGTGGGTTCGAACCGGCCCCAGCGGATGTCCTCGGTGACGAACCAGGCGTCGTGGCTCTTGAAGGGGTAGGAGGCGAAGTCCTGCCAGAACTTCATGTACTGGTCGGAGCCCTTCACGTTCCTGCCGTTACCATAGTCGATGTCGCCCTTCAGCCGGCCGGCGATGTCGGCGACGGGGACGTTGAACCACTGGCGCTTGCTGACGATCTCGGCGAGTTCCTGCCGGTTCTCCATCCGGTCGCACCATTGCTGGGCTTCCATGACGGCCATGAGGATCGCCTGGGTCGCCTTCGGATTGGCGTCGACGAAGTCGGCACGCATGCCGAGCGCCTTCTCGGGATGGTGCTGCCAGATTTCGCCGGTGGTGCAGGCGGTGAAGCCGATGCCCTGGTTGACGAGCTGGGCATTCCAGGGCTCGCCGACGCAGAAGGCGTCCATGTTGCCCACCTTCATGTTCGCCACCATCTGCGGCGGCGGCACGACGATGGTGGAGACGTCCTTGTCCGGGTCGACGCCGGCGCTCGCCAGCCAGTAGCGCAGCCACAGATCATGCGTGCCGCCCGGGAAGGTCATGGCGACCTTCACCTCCTTGCCGGCCGCCTTCTTCGCGGCGAAAGCGGCCTTCAGCGCCGCGGCATCGGTGCCGACCTTGAGATCCTTGTACTCGTTGGAAACCGAGATGCCCTGCGCGTCGAGATTGAGCCGCGCGAGGATGTACATCGGCGTCGGCACATTGTTCTGCGTCACCTTGCCGGCGGAGATGAGGTACGGCATCGGTGAGAGAATGTGCGCACCGTCAATGCCGTTGGCGCTGCCGCCGAGCACGAGATTGTCGCGGGTGGCGCCCCAGGAAGCCTGCTTCACCACCTCGACATCGGGGACGCCATATTTGGCGAACAGGCCTTTTTCCTTGGCGATGATGAGGGGAGAAGCATCCGTCAGCGCGATATAGCCGAGCGTCGCCTTGGTGGTTTCCGGCGTGTCGGCATGCGCGGAAGGCACGCCACCGGGAAAGGCGAGGCCAATCGCATCGAGGAGTGCCGCGGTGCCGAGCGTGGCGACAGAGCCCTTCAGCAGCGAGCGGCGGGACAGGCCGCGGGTGGAGCGATGCGGGAGAAAGAGTTTGGCCATGGAGCCCTCGGAACCGTTGTTTCGAGAAGCCACGCCCCGACATTCAGGGATCCGAGCGCGGCGATGAAATGCGCACAAAACAGCCGACCCTGACGGCATGTGCCGTCACGGAGTCAGCGTCGCTGCTGCAAGCCCATCGTCGGGCGTAATCGGAAAATGACCCCGGTCATCGTTGGCCGGCGGCGAGAACTTATATTCACGAAGCGTGCCAACCCGCCTCGGCGACGCCTGTATCGAATTCATCCAATGTGAATTCAACGACTTGCCACGAATAGCCGCGCGTGACGGCGCATCCCCTGCCACCCACGCCGGGACATGCGGCATGCCAATATAGCGCGCACAAGTGCGCCCATTGTGCCGCGATCATGTGCAGCGCCGCAGACTGGGCGGAGAGTCCAAGGCGCTCAACCCGCCTTCACCCGAGCGAGATAGCCGGGGATATCCTCCGTGGTGAAGGGCTCGCCGAAGCGCGTGCGCACCGGGTCGGCGCCCGGCGCAACCCCGCCGCCGGCAAGCCCGGTCGCAGCGTCGTAAAGGTCCGGGCGATAGACCGCTGCCGCCTGTTCGGCCACCGCCGCGCTGTAGCTCGTCTGGCCGGCGCGCACCATCTGCGCGTAGATCCACAGCGCATGTGCAGGTTCGGGCCGGTTGGCGCCGTCGCGGTGCATGACGAGGAAGCCCGCATCGGACCGCGAGGCGCCTTCTCGCGTGGCATGGAGCCGACCTTCAAGGGCGCCGCGCAGCATGTCCGTCGGCAGGTCGAGATGGCGCGGCTCGGCCAGCAGGGCGGAGAGGTCGCCGAGCGCCTCGGGCGTCTCGCACCAGCGGGCCGCCGCATCGAGCGCGCGAACCAGCCGGCGCAGCACCTCCGGCTCGGCCTGGGCGAACCGGGCGTGCACGCCGAGCACCTTCTCCGGCGCCCAGCCGAACACCTCCGACCCGAGCAAGGCGATGCGCCCGGCGCCCGCCGCCACCGCGACGCTGTTCCATGGCGAGCCGACGCAGAAACCGTGAATCAGCCCCGCGCGCAGGCTCTCGACCGTGTAGGAAGGCGGCACGACAACGAGCCGCACGTCGCGGTCCGGATCGAGCCCGCCGGCGGCGAAGACATGCCTCAGCATGAAGGCGTGGGCGGAGAAGGGATAGACCGAGGAGAAGGTCAGCGGCTCGTGACCCCTCGCCTGTCCCGCCCGCACCACGCGCGCCAGCGCCCGCGCCGTTCCCTCCCCGGTCGAGAGGTCCTCGCCGGTTTCGGCCATCGCGTCGTGCAGATCGTTGCTGACGGTGAAGGCATTGCCGTTGAGGTTCAGCGCGAAGGGCGCGACCAGAGGCACCCTGACATGACCGAGGCCGAGCGAGGAGGCGATGGCGAGCGGCGCCAGCATATGGGCGCCATCGAGCAGGCCGACATTCACCTTGTCGCGAATATTGGCCCAGGACACCTCGCGATGCAGGTCGATCTCCAGCCCTTCGGCGGCGGCGAAGCCACGCTCGGCGCACGCGATCAACACGGCAGCGTCGGTGAGTGGGATGAAGCCGATGGCGAGGCGGGTCATTTCAGCAGCTCCGCCGCGGTGATGATGGACTGGGCAATGTCGACGATGCGCTTCTTCTCGTTCATCGCGGTCCGGCGCATCAGCGCATAGGCCTTCTCCTCATCGAGATCCTTCAGCTTCATGAGGATGCCCTTGGCGCGATCCACGATCTTGCGCTCCTCGAGCTGGGTGCGGGTCTGCTCGAGTTCCTGCTTGAGCCGGGCGAAGGCGCGAAAGCGGCTGATGGTCATGTCGACGATCGGCTTTACGCGCTCCTTCTTCAGCCCATCGACGATATAGGCGGAGACGCCCGCCTCGATGGCCGCCTCGATGGTCGAGGAATCCGACTGGTCGACGAACATGGCAACCGGGCGTTTCACTTCGCGGCTGACATGGAACATCTGCTCGACGACGTCGCGCGAGGGGGCCTCGAGATCGATGACGATGACGTCGGGATCGATGGCGTGCAGGCGCGCCAGCAGGTTCTGGTGCTCAGGCAGGCGCAGCACGTTGAGATAGCCGGCCTCGCGCAGTCCTTCCTCGAGGATGGCGGCCCGCAAGGGGCTTTCGTCCACGATGACGATCTTGAGATTAGTGTCGACCGTCATGCCACCGCGAAAACTTGTACCGCATCGAAAACCCCGTCGCAGCATGCAAGGCGGGGGCCATCCGTGCGGCTGCGGTCACCGCCATGGACCGCCGTATGCGCGTCACCGGCAGTCTAGCTCAGACCGGTGGGGAACGCTCACGGCATCACCGAGACCCGACCGTTCCCGCCATGGCGATGGTCGAAAGATCCGCTTCCGCCGCCACCGCCAGCTTCCTGGCGGCTTCGCGTCGCTCGCTGTAGCGACTGGTGAAGTAGTCCCGGCGATCGCGCGTCAGCAGGGTGAACTTCATCAGTTCCTCCATCACGTCGACCACGCGGTCGTAATAGGGCGACGGCTTCATCCGCCCGGCCTCGTCGAATTCCTCGAACGCCTTGGCGACCGAGGACTGGTTGGGGATGGTGATCATCCGCATCCAGCGGCCGAGCACGCGCAGCGTATTGACGGCGTTGAAGGACTGCGAGCCGCCCGAGACCTGCATCACCGCCAGCGTGCGCCCCTGGGTGGGGCGGATGCCGCGATATTCCAGCGGCAGCCAGTCGATCTGGCACTTGAACACGCCGGTGACGGTGCCGTGCCGCTCCGGGCTGCACCAAACCTGGCCTTCCGACCATTCCGACAGCGCCCGCAGTTCCTGCACCTTGGGATGGTCCGCCGGCACGGCGTCCGGCAGAGGCAGGCCGGAGGGATCGAAGATGCGCGTTTCCGCCCCCATGGCGGTCAAGAGACGCGCAGCTTCCTCGACCAGCAGCCGGCTGTAGGAGCGCGTGCGCAGCGAGCCATAGAGCAGAAGAATGCGCGGCGGGTGCGTCATCGGCGTGGCCGGCGCCAGCTTGCCGGCATCCGGCCGGTCGAAATGATCGGGGTCGAGCGCGTCGGTGAAGTCATCGAATGTGTTCATCACGAAGAACCTCAGATCGCGGCGGCGCGGCGCGACAGGAAGGCGGCGAGCCAGAAGCCGGCGGCGAGCAGCAGCGTCAGGAAGATGATCGTCATGAGGACCGCATCATAGGAACCCGACAGCGACCAGATGAGCGCGGCGCCGAGCGGGGCGAGCGCGCGGGAGATCGTGCTCGGCGCCGACATCGCCCCGTTCACCGCGCCATAAGCCTCGCGGGTGAGCATTTCCGGCACGGACAGCCCCCGCACGATGGTGGTGATGCCGTTGGCTCCGCCATAGAGCAGCGCCACGAGCGCGATGAGCATGAAGCTCGGCGGCAGCACATCGAGCGCGACGAGGGTCAGCGGAAAGATCGCGACGGTGAAGGAACCGATCACCCGCACCGGCGCGCGCGGCGCGAACACCCAGATGGCGATGCGCCCCGCCACCTGCGCCGGGCCGATCAGCGTCATGGCGGCAACCACCGAGGCCGTCTCGAATCCCTTCTCCACCAGCAGGGGATAGAGATGGAAAGTGAAGGCCGAGAACGCCGCGGAATAAGCGGTGAAGGCCACCGCCAGCGCCCAGAACACCGGCTGGCGCGCCGCCCACGCCACCGCCGCCCTTCCGCTCAGCGCCGGCAGGCCGCTTGAGGCGCGGTGCACCGGCGCATCGGCGGCGGGGTCGATCACCGACCAGTAGCAGCCGGCGCAGACGAGAATGTTGACCGCCGCCAGCACCATGAGCGCGTCGCGCCACCCCACAGTGTCGAGCAGCACCTGCACCAGCGGGATGAACACGGTCGAGGCGAAGCCACCCCACAGCGTCAGCGCCGTGATCCCCGCCCGCGCATGCAACGGGCCCGAACGGCGGGCGATGACGGCGAAGGCCGGATCGTAAAGCGTCGCCGCCTGCAGAGCGCCGATGCCGGCCACCGCGACATAGAACAAAGCGAGGCTCTGGACTTGCGACCACAGCACGAAGAGCAGCCCGGCCAGCACCGAGCCGATGGTCATGATCGCGCGGCCATGACCGCGGTCGATGGCGGCGCCGATCGGATAGGCCGCCAGCCCCGCCAAAGCGAGGCCGAGCGTCGCCGCGCCGTAAAGCGCGGTCTTTGACCAGCCCAACTCATGGCCCATCGCCTCGGCGATCAGCGGGAAGCTGTAATAGAGCGAACCCCAGGAGCAGACCTGCCCGATGCCCAGGCCGGTGACGAACAGGCTGCGCGCGCCGGGCGGGCGATGCTCCCCGGCGCCAGAGGCGAGAACGTTGCCGCTCATGAAGAGGCGCTCGCACCGGCGGATAGGCCCCCGCCGCAGCCTTCATCCTCACAGCATTCGTCGGCGAGATAGCCGACCAGTGCGTTCATTGCCGGATAATGTGCGCGGCAGATCAGGCTCGTCGCCTGCCGCTCCTGCGTCACCAGCCCGGTGTCGACGAGGCGCCGCAAATGGTGCGAGAGCGTCGAGGCGGCGCTGCCGATGCGCTCCTGCAATCCGCCGACCGGCAGGCCGGCATGGCCCGCACGGACCAGCGTCCGGTAGATCTGCAGGCGCGTCGGGTTGCCGAGCGCCTCAAGCTGGCGGGATGCTTGTTCGATATTCATCGAAATAAGCTATGCGGCGCGGCAGAGTGCCGTCAATGGCTATTTCGATAGCTATCGAAATATTCAGCCTCCCCGGTCTCACCCGGCGCGCGGTGCCGTGGCGGGGAACCAGCGACCGCCGAGCCGCAGGGCGACCTGCACCAGCAGGATCAGTACCGGCACCTCCACCAGCGGCCCGATGACGGCGGCGAAGGCGACCTGTGAGCCGAGGCCGAAGGCGGCGATGGCGACCGCGATGGCCAGCTCGAAATTATTGCCGGCGGCGGTGAAGGCGATCGCCGTGGTGCGGGGATAATCCGCCTCGATCAGCCTGCCCATGGCGAAGCTGATGAGGAACTGGACGACGAAATAGATCGTCAGCGGAATGGCGATCATCACCGCGTCCATCGGCAGGCGCACGACGTCGCCGCCCTTGAGGCTGAACATGGCGACGATGGTGAACAGAAGCGCGCCGAGCGTGATCGGGCTGATCTTCGGCAGGAACACCTCGGCATACCAGTCCGCCCCCTTGCGGGCGATGAGCAGGCGGCGGGTGAGGAAGCCGGCGAGGAAGGGAATGCCGAGATAGATCAGCACCGCTTCGGTGATGGTCCAGAAGCTGACATCGACCACGCTGCCCTGCAGCCCGAAAAGCGGCGGCAGCACCGCGAGGAACAGCCAGGCATAGGTGGAGAAGAACAGGATCTGGAAGATCGAGTTGAAGGCGACCAGCCCGGCGACATACTGGTTGTCGCCGCAAGCCAGCTGGTTCCACACCAGCACCATGGCGATGCAGCGGGCGAGGCCGATGAGGATCAGCCCGGTCATGTATTCCGGGTGGTCGCGCAGGAAGATCACCGCGAGCGCGAACATCAGGGTGGGGCCGATCAGCCAGTTCTGCACCAGCGAGAGCAGCAGTATCCGCCGGTCGGCGAACACCCGGTGCAGTTCCTCATAGCGCACCTTGGCGAGCGGCGGGTACATCATCAGGATCAGGCCGATGGCGATCGGGATGTTGGTGGAGCCGACCGAAAGCGTGTTCAGCGCCTCCGGCAGGCCGCTGAACGCCGTGCCGAGCCCGACGCCGAGCGCCATCGCCGCGAAGATCCACACGGTGAGATAGCGGTCGAGGAAGGACAGCCGCGCGGCCGGCCGGGGCGTGATCGCCAAGGTCTGGGACATGAAAGCTCCGGTTCGGTTCAGGTGGCGCGGTGGCCGTGGGCGTCGATGACGAGCTCGCCGTCTTCCTTGCGGAATTCGCCGCGCTGGGGAGCGTCGATGAGGTCCAGCACCGCCTCCGAGGGGCGGCACAGCTTCACGCCGCGCGGGGTGATGACGATCGGGCGATTGATCAGGATCGGGTGGGCCATCATCGCGTCGAGCAGCGCGTCATCGGTGAGAGACGGGTCGCCCAGGCCCAGTTCGGCATAGGGCGTGCCCTTCTCGCGCAGCAGCTCGCGCACGGTGATGCCCATACGAGAGATGAGCGACACCAGTTCGTCGCGGCTCGGCGGGGTCTTCAGATATTCGATGACGGTCGGCGTGAGGCCGGCATTGCGGATCAGGCCGAGCACGTTGCGCGAGGTGCCGCAGGCGGGGTTGTGGTAGATGGTGACATCGGTCATCGAGGGTTCCTCAGGCCACGTCGCGCCGGGGCGCGGTCGCGCCCTCGCTGCGGCCGATCTCATGCAGCCTGGCGCCCAGCGTCATCGTGTCGAGGCTGCGGATCGGCAGGGCGGCGAAAGTGGCGATGCGGTTCTTGAGGTAGCGGAAGGTGCGCGCAAACGCCGCCTCCTTCTGGACATCGGTCCCCCCGACGGCGGCGGGATCCTCAATGCCCCAATGTGCGGTCATCGGCTGGCCCGGCCACACCGGGCAGGTCTCGCCCGCCGCGTCGTCGCAGACGGTGAAGACGAAATCCATCACCGGCGCGTCGGGCGCGGCGAACTCGCTCCAGCTCTTCGAGCGCAGGCCGTCCGTCGGATAGTCGAGGCTGCGCAGCGTCGTCAACGCCAGCGGGTTCACCTCGCCCTTGGGCTGGCTGCCGGCGGAGAAAGCCCGGAAGCGTCCGTGCCCATCCTTGGCCAGGATCGATTCAGCGAGGATCGACCGGGCGGAATTGCCGGTGCAGAGAAACAGCACATTGTAGATGTGGCCGGCGTTCTGGCCGGGCAGCGTCTGATCAGCCATGGCGCGCCTCCTTGGCGGCTTGGGTGTCTGCACCTTGCCCCTCGGCGGAGCAGCAGGGCTGAAGATCGGCGATCAGCGGGGCACAGATCTCGGGCTTGCCGCCGCAGCAATCCCTGAGGATGAAGGACGCGAGGTCGCGTACCGCGTCCAGTTGCGCGCGATAGATGATCAGGCGGCTCTGGCGCTCCGCCACGATCAATCCGGCCCGCGCGAGAATGCCGAGATGGGTGGAGAGCGTGTTGTGCGGCACGTCCAGCTTTCGCGCGACCTCGCCCGCCGCGAGGCCCTCGGGCTCGTGGGCCACGAGCAGCCGGAAGACATCGAGGCGGGTCGACTGAGAGAGTGCCGCGAAGGCCAGAAGCACTTTATTCGTGTCCATATGTCGACGATACACGACACATAGACATTGATCAAGTGGACCGACCCTCGCGGTGCCTCGCCCTGTCAGGTCAGGGGGAGATAGATCTGCCCGGCCTCGCGGTATTTCTCCGCCATTGCCGCCATGCCCTCTTTCTGCGCCTCGGCCCGAATGTCGTGGGAGATGCGCATGGAGCAGAATTTCGGCCCGCACATCGAGCAGAAATGCGCGACCTTGTGCGCCTCCTTCGGCAGCGTCTCGTCGTGCATGGAGCGCGCGGTATCGGGATCGAGGGAGAGGTTGAACTGGTCCTCCCAGCGGAACTCGAAGCGCGCGCGGGACAGCGCGTCGTCACGCAGGCGCGCGGCGGGGTGGCCCTTGGCGAGATCGGCGGCATGGGCGGCGATCTTGTAGGTGATGACGCCCACTTTCACGTCGTCGCGGTCCGGCAGGCCCAGATGCTCCTTCGGCGTGACGTAGCAGAGCATCGCCGTACCGAACCAGCCGATCATCGCCGCGCCGATGCCGGAGGTGATGTGGTCATAGCCCGGCGCTATGTCGGTGGTCAGCGGCCCGAGCGTGTAGAACGGCGCCTCGCCGCAGACGCTAAGCTGCTTGTCCATGTTGGCCTTGATCTTGTGCATCGGCACATGGCCGGGCCCCTCGATCATCACCTGGCAATCCCTGGCCCAGGCGATCCGGGTGAGTTCGCCCAGCGTCCCCAGCTCGGCGAACTGCGCGGCGTCATTGGCATCGGCGATGGAGCCGGGGCGCAGCCCGTCGCCGAGCGAGAACGAGACGTCATAGGCGCGGCAGATGTCGCAGATCTCCGCGAAATGCTCATAGAGGAAGCTCTCGCGGTGATGGGCAAGGCACCACTTCGCCATGATCGAGCCGCCGCGCGAGACGATGCCGGTCACCCGGTCGACGGTGAGCGGGATGTAGGCGAGCCGCACGCCGGCATGGATGGTGAAATAGTCCACGCCCTGCTCGGCCTGCTCGATCAGCGTGTCGCGAAACACTTCCCAGGTGAGATCCTCGGCGATGCCGCCGACCTTCTCCAGCGCCTGGTAGAGCGGCACGGTGCCGATCGGCACCGGCGCGTTGCGCAAGATCCAGTCGCGGATGTTGTGGATGTTGCGCCCGGTGGAGAGGTCCATCACCGTGTCGGCGCCCCAGCGGATCGCCCACACCATCTTCTCCACCTCCTCGGCCATGGAGGAGGTGACGGCGGAATTGCCGATATTGGCGTTGATCTTGACGAGGAAGTTGCGGCCGATCGCCATCGGCTCGGCTTCCGGATGGTTGATGTTGGCGGGGATGATCGCGCGCCCGCGCGCCACCTCCTCGCGCACGAATTCCGGCGTGACGAAATCGGGAATCGCCGCGCCGAAGCTCTCGCCATCCCGCGCCGCTGCCGCGCGCATCTGCTCGCGGCCGAGATTCTCGCGGATCGCGACGAACTCCATCTCCGGCGTGATGATCCCGGCGCGGGCATAGGCGAGCTGCGTCACCGCCCGCCCGCCGGCCGCCTTCAAGGGCCGATGGCGCACCGGAAATTCCGGCGTCGCCCGCTCCCCGGCGGCAAAGCCGTTGTCCTCCGGCTTCACATGCCGCCCGTCATAGGCGGCGACATCGCCGCGCGCCGCGATCCATGATGCGCGCAGGCGCGGCAGGCCCGCCTCGATGGCGACGCGGGCCGTGGGGTCGGTATAGGGGCCGGAGGCGTCATACACCGTCACCGGCGGCTCGCCGGCGCTGGGATGCACGGCGATCTCGCGCATCGGCACACGGATATCGGGGTGCAGCGTGCCGGGCTTGAACACCTTGGTGGAGGCCGGCAGCGGGCCGGTGGTGACAATCGGCGTCGGGGTATTCGTCGTCGGAAGGATCGTCATGGGTCGAGGCTCCTCGCAAACAGCATGGAGACCCAGCTCTGACAGGAAGGATAAGGGAGATTCCCCCGCAACAGGGGGAATCGGCCGCGCTCGCCGCGACGCATCCGCACCGTCCCTACGCCAGTATGAACTGGATCAGGTTCAACGGGTCACTGCGCCGTGGACGGCCGGTAAGGGCCGCACCAGCAGTATCTCAGCCCCTTGCCGGGACTCCCCTGGTGAATGCGCGAAGCCTGGGCAGAAGATTGATTCATGTCAAGGCGGGCGGGGAACCCTGCCCCGCCCTGCCGCTCAGGGCCGCGCGCTGCCGGGGCGCAGCCGGTCGGAGCGGACCGTGCCACTGCCGGGCAGATAGCCGAGCTGCTCGGAGAGTTCGCCCGCCGCGGCGAGGAGGCGATCGAGATAGACGTCCCGGTTGCGCAGCCCGTCCTCGCGCGGGGTGACAAGGCACAGCGTGGCGATGCAGGCGCCATCGGCCTGATGCACCGGCACCGCGAAGCAATAGGTGAAGTTCTCCACCGCGCTGTTGAAGGTGAAGAAGCCGTCGGCCGTGGCGCGGCGCGCCTCGGCGATGAACTGCGCCGGTTCCAACAGCCGGCCGTTCGGCAGCACGAAATCCTCGGGCGGAATGAGGGCGAGGATTTCCTCGTCGCTCATATGGCCGACCAGCAGACGCCCCGAGGCGGTCCACGGGATCGGCACGATCTCGCCGACATCGGAGGAAATGCGGAACGAGCGCAGCCCCTCGCGCATCATGGCGACGGTGTATTTGTTGCCGTCGAGCATGCACATCTGCGAGGTTTCGCGTGTCTCCTCGGCAAGGCGCTGCAGCAGCGCGGCGCTCTCGCGCATCAGGTCGAACTGCGCGGAATAGGCCATGCCGAGGAAATAAAGCCGGCGACCGAGGAAGACGCGCCCCTCCCCGCCGGAATATTCCAGCATGCCGTGGCGCAGCAGCAGGTTGACGAGTTCATAGACGGAGGAGCGGGGGCCGCCCATCTCTGCGGCGATCTCGTTCGGGCGCATGGGCTGGCGACGGGTGCGCAGGAATTCGAGTATCTCGAAGGCGCGGTCGAGCCCGCGGCTGCGCTTGGCGCCGTCCTTGGCCGCCCCGTCCTGCGTCACCGACTCCTCACCCTTCATCGTCACATCCCTGGTCATGCGGGCCGCATCGCCCAGTTCGCCCGTACGGCCTTGGGCGGGACGGCGGCCGGCATCACATCTTGTCCGCGCGGAAGGCGACGCAATCGATTTCCACCTTGCAATCGACCATCATGCGGGACTGGACGCAAGCGCGGGCCGGCGGGTTCTCCGTGAAATATTCGGCATAGACGCCGTTGAAACTCCAGAAGTCGCGCGGGTCGTCGAGCCACACGCCGCAGCGTACGATGTCCTCAACCCCATAGCCGGCTTCGTGAAGGATGGCGATCATGTTCTCGATGGCCTTGCGGCTTTCCGCGACGATGCCGCCGCGGACGATCTCGCCCTTCTCCATCGCCACCTGGCCGGAGACATAGAGCCAGCCATTGGCCTGCGTGGCACGGGCGAAGGGCAGCTTCTGGCCGCCTGCGCCGACTTCGCCAGCGCCGTAACGGATAATGGTCATGCGTACCTGCTTTTCTACTGGAAACTCGAGGATTTGAGGAAGTCGGCCAAACGTTCGGTCTTCGGCCGCACGAACATCTCCTTCGGATCGCCCTCTTCCCCGATCACCCCCTTGTTCATGAAGATGACGCGGCTGGAGACCTCATAGGCAAAGCGCATCTCATGGGTCACGAGCAGCATGCTCATGCCCTCGCCGGCCAGCGCCTTGATCACCTGCAGCACCTCGCCCACCAATTCAGGGTCGAGCGCCGAGGTCACCTCGTCGAACAGCATGAGACGGGGGTTCATCGCGATGGCGCGGGCGATGGCGACGCGCTGCTGCTGGCCGCCGGAGAGCTGGCCGGGATAATGGTCGGCGCGCCCCGCCAGCCCGACACGGCCGAGCCAGCTCTCGGCCAGCGCGCGGGCCTCGTCGCGGCTCATCTTCTTCACCTTGACCAGGCCGAGCATCACGTTCTGCGCCGCGCTCATATGCGGAAACAGGTTGAACTGCTGGAAGGCCATGCCGGTGAGCGCGCGCTGGCGGGCGATCTCCCTCTCGCTCTTGCGGCGCCGCCCGCCAGCGGCGTCCTCATAGCCGATGGCCTCGCCATCGATGAGGATGCGCCCGCCCTGGAACTCCTCGAGCATGTTGATGCAGCGGAGCATGGTGGTCTTGCCGGAGCCGGAGGAGCCGATGATCGAGATCACCTCGCCCTGCTGCATGGTGCAGTCGACGCCCTTCAGCACCTCGACGGCGCCGTACTGCTTGCGCAGGCCCTGTATTTCGAGAAGCGGCTTGGTCATGGGAATAGCGCCTTCAGGACGGCACGGCGGTCTTGCGCTCGACGAACTTGCCGAGCCGCTCGATGCCGAAATTGATCAGGAAGTAGAGAAAGCCGGCGAAGAAATAGAATTCGAGGCTCATGAAGTTGCGCGAGATGATCTCCTGCGTGCGCAGCAGCAGCTCCGCCACGCCGATGACCGAGAGCAGCGTCGAGGCCTTCACCATCTCGGCGGCGGTGTTCACCCAGGTCGGCAGGATCTGCCGCAGCGCCTGCGGCCACAACACCGAGGTGAAGGTCTGGCCGAAGGTGAGCCCGATCGCCTTCGCCGCCTCGCTCTGACCGACGGGAATCGCCTGCAGCGCGCCGCGCACGATCTCGCCGATATGCGAGGAGCAGAACACCGCCAGCGCCAGCACGCCGGCCTGGAACGGGCCGAGATCGAGCCCGACGGTGGAGAAGATGTAGTAGCTCGCCAGCACCAGCACGAGCACCGGCGTGCCGCGCACGATGTCGACATAGACGCGGATCAGCGCCCGCAGCACCCGATGACCATAGACCAGGCCGAGCGCCACGCCGACGCCCAGCAGCGAGCCGGCGAGAATGGCCAGCAGCGAGATCGACATCGTCACGCCCAGCCCCTTGAGCAGGGGAAGGCGCGCGATCCAGATCTCGTTGAGGAAGAGCATCAGATCGTTCATCGCTCCATCCTCACTTGGGAATCGCCAGACGGCGCTCGACGAAGCGCAGAAGCGCGGCGAGCACGGCGCAGGTCGCGACATAGAGCGCGGAGGTGACCATCCACACCTCGATCACGCGGAAGCTCTCCACATTGATCTTGCGCGCCGCGAAGGTGAGTTCCGGCACCGCGATGGCGGCGGCGAGCGAGGTGTCCTTGAACAGCGAGATCAGCGTCGAGGACAGCGAGGGCAGCACGTTGCGCAGCATCAGCGGGATGACCAGCGAGGTGCGGATCTGCATCGGCGTCAGACCGATGGCGAGCCCGGCCTCCTTCACCCCGCGCGGCACCGAGATCAGCCCCGCGCGAAACACCTCGGCGAGATAGGCACCGGAATAGACCGCCAGCGTCAGCACGAAGCTCTGGATCTTGTCGATCCGCAGGCCGAGCTGAGGCAGCGCGAAATAGGTGAACAGGATCAGCACCAGGATCGGCAGATTGCGGATCACCGTCACATAGAGCGCCGCCGGCCGGCGCAGCCAGCCCGGCCCTCCCGCCAGCGCGAAGGCGACGGCAAGGCCGATGACCGCGCCGATCGCCAGCGCCATCGCCGCCAGTTCGAGACTGAGCAGCAGCCCGCCGAGCAGCAGGTCGAAACTGCGCCAGACCGCGGCGAAATTGAGCGTGTAGCCCATTACGGATTCCCAGGAGATGGCAGGGGACGCGCGCCGCCGGCAGGCCGCGCGCGCCCAGTCGCTAGCAGCGTATCACTTGAACTCGACGGGGAAGCCGATCTGCGGCGGCGGCAGGGTCTTGCCGAACCAGGTCTTGAAGGACTTGGCGTAGGTATCGAACTCGACGCCGGTCATCGCCTCGTGCAGGGCGGTGTTGACGAAGTTGAGCCAGTCCTGGTCGCCGCGCTTCACCGCGCAGGCATAGGTCTGCGGCCCCCAGCCATAGCCGGCATCGATGTAACGGTCCGGATTCTGCGTCATGAACCAGCCGATCGAGGACTGGTCGGTGGCAACCGCGTCGGCACGGCCCGAGTTCAGCGCCTGATAGATCAGGTCCTGCGCGTCGTACTGGTCGACCTTCGCCTGCGGCAGCGCCGCATGCACCATGTCCTCGGCATAGACATTCTGCAGCACCGCGACGGTGACCTTGGAGCCGGCGGCCTTGAGCGCGTCGTAATCCTTGTAGGGCCCGCCCGCCTTCATCATCAGGCCGACGCCTTCACGGTAATAGGGAATGGTGAAGGCCACCTGCTGGGCGCGCGCGCCGGTCACCGTCATGAACTGGCAGGTGATGTCCACCTTGCCGGTGGTGATGTTGGGAATGCGGGCGTCGGAGGACTGGTTGACGTACTCGACCTTGCTCGGATCGTTGAACAGAGCCTTGGCGATGATGTGGCCCATGTCGACATCGAAGCCCTGCAACGTGTCGTCGGCACCCTTGAAGTGCCAGGGGGCGTTGGTCGAGCCCGTCCCCATGACGAGATGGCCACGCGCCAGCACCTTGTCGAGCGTGCTGCCGGCATCCTGCGCGAGAGCCGCGCCGGACAGAAGAAGAGACGATGCCAGCGCGATGACGCCGGCGCGAAGAGTCGCGCTCATGCCAGTTCCCCATGGTTGCATTTTGCATTGTCCAATATATTGGATATGAGTCCGAATTACTGGATTGACCTATTCACACAGCTGCCTCATAGCTTGTCAAGACGAAAGATGGAGCGGACGGCGCAGGCTCTGCTGCACGACATGGGCCGGCCGCAGCCTGACGAGGATCTGCATGAGCGCGACGCCCGAAAACCCTTCGCCCGCCCTGCCCGAAACGCCGGCGGTGCTGATCGATCTTCCGGTGGTCCGGCGCAACATCGCCCGCTTCCAGCACTATGCGGACGCGCATGGGCTGAAGGTCCGCCCGCACATCAAGACCCACAAATTGCCGGCCATCGCGCAGATGCAGCTGGCCGCCGGCGCGATCGGCATCACCTGCCAGAAAGTCTCGGAGGCCGAGGCGATGGTCGCCGGCGCGCCGGAGATCCGCGACGTGCTGATCACCTATAATATCGTCGGCGCCGGCAAGCTGGCCCGCCTCGCCGCACTGGCGCGCAAGGTCGATCTCTCGGTGGTCGCCGACAGCGAGGCGGTGGTGGCCGGGCTTTCCGCCACCTTTGCCGCCGCGCCCCGGCCGCTTGCCGTGCTCGTCGAATGCGACACCGGCGCCCGGCGCTGCGGCGTCGCAAGCCCCGAGGAGGCCGCAGCCCTCGCCCGCACCATCGCCACCGCGCCCGGCCTCGTCTTCGGCGGGCTGATGACCTATCCGCCGGTCGGCGCGGCCGCGGCGGTCGAAACCTTCATGACGACGGCGAAGGCATTGATCGAGGCGAGCGGCATTCTCGTACCGGTCGTCACCTCCGGCGGCACCCCGTCCATGATGCACGCGGCCGAGGCCCCGGTGACCACGGAGTATCGGCCCGGCACCTATGTCTATAATGACCGCTCGCTGGTCGAACGCGGGGTGTGCGGCTGGGAGGACTGCGCCCTCACCGTGCTCGCCACCGTGGTTTCGGTGCCGGCGCCGGACCGCGCCATCGTCGATGCGGGGTCGAAGACGCTGACCTCCGACCTGCTCGGCCTCACAGGCTATGGCCATGTGCTGGGCCGGCCCGACATCGCCATCGACCAGCTCTCGGAAGAGCATGGCCGCCTCGTCAGCAAAGGGCCGATCAGCCTTCATGTCGGCGACACGGTGCGCATCGTCCCCAACCACGCCTGCGTGGTCACCAACATGGTCGACGCCGTCTACGCTCTGGACGAGGGGCGCGTCGAGCGCTGGCCGGTGCCGGCCCGCGGCTGCATCACCTGATACCCGATGAGATCGATCGGCATCGGCGCCATTTCTCGGGATGAGGATGCTCGTCCCCCGATGTGAACGACGCCAACGCCCTCAGTCGACTTCCGTATGTTTGTAGACCGTTGTCCGGGAGATGCGGAGCTGGCGAGCGGTCGCCTGGACGTTGCCTCCGGTCGCCGCAAGGGTTTCGCGGATGCGCCGGCATTTGTCGCGGCTCAGCGGATTTTGGGCGCAATGCGCGCACGTCGGACCGGCAGCGCCGTTGCCGTCGTCACACAGCGCCAGGGTCAGTCCGTCGCCATCGCTCTCGATCGCGGCCCGCCGCAGCCAGGACTGCAGCTCGCGTATATTGCCCGGCCACGGCCGCTGGCGCAGACGCGCAAGCACGGCGTCATCGATCGACGCGTCCGGCGCATGCCGGGTCAGGAGATGACGGACGATAGCCTCGAAATCACTGCGTTCGCGCAGCGGCGGGATCTCGATGGAGAGACCGTTCAGCCGGTAATAGAGATCGGCGCGGAACTGATGCGCGGTGACGGCGGCGGCAAGGTCGCGATTGGTGGCGGACACGATCTGCACATCGAGCTTCGCGCTCTTCGCGCCGCCGAGCGAGCGCACCTCCATCGTGTCGAGGAACCGCAGCAACGCCGTCTGCGCGCCGAGCGGGATGTCGCCGACCTCATCGAGAAACAGCGTTCCCCGGTCCGCCAGGCGGATGAGGCCCGGCGCGCCTTCGCTGCGCGCATTGGTGAAGGCGCCCCGGTCATGGCCGAACAGTTCGGCAATGAACAGCGATTCCGGCACGCCGCCGCAATTGATGGCGACAAACTCGCCACTTCGACCGCTCAGCGCGTGAACATGGCGCGCCATCAGTTCCTTGCCGGTGCCGGTCTCGCCATGGATATGGACGGCGAGACGATCGCCGGTGGCGGCCGCCAGGCCACGCATCCGCCGCCGCAGCAGCGGGTCTTCGCAAACGAAATCGACAGAGGATGCCGCGGTTGGCACCGGCAGGCGACGCGCCACGGGTGCCGGGCTGGAATTCACCGGCGGCGCGGCGAAGCGTCGGCATGTGATGTAGAGCATGCTGCCGGCGCGGTCGCGGACACGGGCGATGCCGTTGCTGCGCAACTCGTCGACCACGCTGCCGAAGCCAGGCTCGAACACGGCATCGAAGGCTTGGCCGACATTGGCGTCCAGCCCGGCGAGCAGCGCCCGCGCCGCGCGGTTGATCGAAACGACATCTCCCTCCGCCGACAGCGCCAGCAGACCGGCCGACAGGGTGTCGAGATACTCCGCGCGTGGATGCAGGGCCAGCAACAGCACATCCGGCCGACCATTGACGATCAGCCCGTTCTCGACCGCCGCCGCCGCCATGCGCACCAGCGCATGCGTATGCTGCTGGCGCGCCTCGTTGGAACTCGACGCGTCGAGCAACCCGACCAGCCGATCCGCGGGGTCGAAGATCGGCACGGCCACGCAGCTGAGATGGCCGTGGCAGGCGAAGAAGTGCTCGCGCCCATAGATCGCAACCGGAGCCCGCTCGACGAGAGCAAGGCCGAGCGCATTGGTGCCGCGCCCGCTCTCCAGCCACACGCTGCCCGGCACGATGGAGCGCCCTGCCTCGCTGTCGGCGAAATGCGGATCGCTCAGCGCATCCAGCACCACGCCGCCGGCATCGGCGAAGGCGATCATGAAATCGGAGCCGGCTATCTGTTCATGCAGAAGCTGCATCTGCGCCAGGGCCAGGCGGCGCAGCAGAGCCTGCTCCTCGCGCCGGATGCGCACCTCGGCGAAGGGAATGACGACATCGTCCGGCCGCCGCGCCGGGTCGAGCCCTCCGGCGATACAACGTTCCCAGCTGCGCGCGACCTCGGGAGACAGCGCGCCGCCGGGCACGCGCGAGCCCGTCTCCAGCGCGACGCGCGCGCGGTCGACATTGGATCGCGGCGGGTGGGAGAGGGACGGCATGGGCGCTATCCTCCGGCTGTTCTTGTCGTTTTGCCGCAGGTTCGGCGCAAAACAGACGGAAGGCAATATCCAGAAACTGGACACTGTTCGACACGCCCTGTTCAGGCGATGCACGCGCAAATACCTTCGCACTTGCAGTAACGCGTTGATGAAATGAACGAATAACGCGTGGCACGTTTGCTGCGATGGGTCTTCCGACGGCGACGCGTTCCGGTGCCGAAAAAAGGGAGGACGCCATGAAGGCGCAGGTGCTGAAAACCTACGACACGAGTCTCTCCGCCGACCTCTGGGTCGCGGAGGAGAACGTGCCCGATCCGAAGATCGTGAAATCCACCGATGTCATCGTCCGCATCGGCGGGGCCGGCGTGTGCCGCACCGATCTCCATATCATCGAGGGGGTGTGGAAGCCGCATATGGATCCCAATGGCGACCAGCTGCTGCCGCTCATCATGGGCCATGAGAATGCCGGCTGGATCGAGGAGGTCGGCAAGGAGGTCGAGGGCCTGAAGAAGGGCGACCCGGTGATCGTGCACCCGAAGATCACCGGCGGCACCTGCCTCGCCTGCCGCCGCGGCTTCGACATGCACGGACCCGGCACGTTTCCCGGCCTCGACTGCGATGGCGGCTATGCCGAGTTCATCTGCACCTCGGAACGCAACATCGTGCCGCTGCCGCGCTCGCTGGCGCCGAAGGAGGTGGCGCCCTATGCCGATGCTGGCCTCACCGCCTATCGCGCGGTGAAGAAGGCCACCCGGCATCTGCTGCCCGGCGAGAGCTGCGTCGTAATCGGCGCCGGCGGCCTCGGCCATATCGGCATCCAGTGCCTGAAAGCCATGTGCGCCGCCGACGTGATCGTGGTCGACAAGTCCGACGCCTCGCTGGCGCTGGCCAGCAAGAGCGGCGCCGACCGGACGGTGAAGGCCGATGGCAACGAGGTCGAGGCCGTGCTGGCGCTGACCGGCGGCGCCGGCGCGGAAGCCGTGATCGACTTCGTCGGCGAGAAGGGCACCACCGCCAAGGGACTGGCCATGACCCGGCCGATGGGCAGCTACTACATCGTCGGCTATGGCGAGGACATCAGGATCCCGACGGTCGACCTGATCATCTCCGAGCGCAACATCATCGGCAATCTGGTCGGCACCTGGGCCGAGCTCACCGAACTGATGGCGCTGGCCGATCGCGGGCTCGTCGAGCTGGCAACGGCAGAATACAGGCTCGCGGACGCGAACCGGGCGCTGCATGACCTCAACGCCGGCAAGATCCACGGGCGAGCCGTGCTTGTGCCCTGACAAGGCCGGGGCCGATCTCTGGTATTCCGGAGACAAAATAATGTGCAGCGCAGCATAGATGCCAGGTACGTAAGCAAGATTTACCGATCATTCTGCGCCGCAGCATTTTCTCATAATGAAACACTTCCTGATGTTCGATTCGCAAAACAGTTCAATTCCGCGAATCGAGACGTGTGCTACCGCTGAAAATTCGTTGGAATACCTATTGCGACGAATTGGCACGGCACTTGCTACATTACTATTAGAACAATGCTGACATGTCCCACGGGGCAGGCCGCGACAAGAACGAAGGGAAGAAGTCCGGGGAGGCTGCCGACACGGCGATGAGCCGGTTCGGCGGGTCATGGGGCGGTCAGGTCAGGATCGCCGTCCCGCACCCGTTACGCCAACAGCCGATCCCGGTGCCTTGCACCTTTGCCCAGGCCTTCGACGCTCGCCGCATGTGCGACGGGCGAAGGCCCGCTCATGTCTGAAACCCGCTCGGCCGGGCAGCGCAAATCGCTGTGCCGCGCCTGACGGGAGGAAATCGACCGTGGACTCCGCTCCAAGAGCAGGATGGCAAAAATGACAAGTACACTGACCCTGAACAAGATTACCGCGCAGAAGGGCATCTCCGTCGCCGACGCGGCGAAGAAGATCGCCGACCTCGGGTGGAACCCCTCCTATGTGCAGGAGGCGATGACCTTCCCGACCGACTACAAGATCACCAAGGCGCCGAAAGACCCGATGAAGCAGGTGCTTCGGTCCTACTTCCCGATGCAGGAAGAAAAGGACAACCGGGTCTATGGCGCGCTCGACGCGGCTCTGCGCGGCGACATGTTCCGCAATGTGGAGCCGCGCTGGGTGGAATGGATGAAGCTGTTCCTTGCCATCATCCCCTTCCCGGAAATCTCGGCGGCCCGCTCCATGGCGATGGTCGGTCGCCTGGCGCCCGGCGAGGACCTGCGTACCGGCTTCACCATGCAGATGGTCGACGAGTTCCGCCACTCGACGATCCAGATGAACCTGAAGAAGTGGTACATGGAGAACTATATCGACCCCGCCGGGTTCGATATCACCGAGGAGGCGTTCGGCAAGTGCTACGCCACCACCATCGGCCGCCAGTTCGGTGAGGGCTTCATCACCGGCGACGCCATCACCTCGGCCAATGTCTATCTGACCGTGGTGGCGGAGACGGCGTTCACCAACACGCTGTTCGTCGCCATGCCCTCGGAAGCGGCGCGCAACGGCGACTACGCCCTGCCGACCGTGTTCCTGTCCGTGCAGTCGGACGAGAGCCGGCACGTCGGCAACGGCCACTCCATGCTGATGTCGATGCTGAAGGAGCCGGAGAACCACCTCCTGCTCGAGCGCGACATGCGCTACGCCTTCTGGCAGAACCACGCCATCGTCGACGCCGCCATCGGCACCTTCATCGAATACGGCACCACCAACCGCGACAAGAACAAGGAGTCTTATGCGGAGATGTGGCATCGCTGGATCTTCGAGGATTACTACCGCACCTACATGCTGCCGCTGGAGAAGTACGGCATCAAGATCCACCACGACGACGTGCAGACGGCGTGGAAGCGCATCACCGAGAAGCACTATGTCCACAAGATCGCGCAGTTCTTCTCGGTCGGCTGGCCGGTGAACTTCTGGCGCATCGAGGCCCAGACCGACAAGGACTTCGAGTGGTTCGAGCACAAGTATCCGGGCTGGTACGCGCAGTTCGGCGAGTACTGGAAGTGGTACGACAAGCTCTCGCATCGCGGCCAGACCAACATGCTGTTCAACGCCGACACCGGCTATGTCTATCCGCACCGGTGCTGGAGCTCGATGGTGCCCTGCGTGGTGCGCGAGGACATCGTCACCGACACGATCGACGGCAAGCTGCACACCTTCGCCCATGAGCTCGACCGCTGGACCGCGGTAGAAGCCTTTGCCGGCGAATATCAGGGGCGCCCGACCCCGGCGATGGGCCGCTTCAGCGGCCGGCGCGAGTGGGAGAGCTGCTACCACGACTGGGATCTGGCGGATGCCATCCAGGATCTCGGCTTCGTGCGCACCGACGGCAAGACCCTCGTGCCGCAGCCGCATCTGCGCTTCGAGGAGAAGGAGATGTGGACGCTTGACGATGTGCGCGGGCACACCATCAAGAGCCCGCTCATCACCCTGCGCGAGATGAGCCCCGAGCAGCGCGAGAAGCATCTCGCCGACTATCGCGCCGGCTTCACCATCAACCCCTGCAACTGAACGTCGCGCGGGACCGGCCTCGCCGGTCCCGCATCGACCGAGGTGCTCCAGAACATAACGGGGAGGTCGCACGATGGGCGACGTCTATACCGTCCGCTTGAATCCGGTCGGCGTCGAATTCGAGGTCGAAGAGGGGGAAACCGTCCTCGACGCGGCCTTCCGGCAGGGCATCGCCTTGCCGCATGGCTGCAAGGAGGGGCGGTGCGCGGCCTGCAAATGCGTGCTGAACGAAGGAGAAGTCGAGCTCAAGCCCTATTCCACCTTCGCGCTGAACGAGATGGAGCGGGACCAGAACCACGTCCTGCTGTGCCGCACACTGGCCTATTCGGACATCGAGGTCGATCTGCTCAACTTCGACGAGGAGATCCTCTCGAAATCGATACCCGTCCGAACCTTCGGCGCAGAGGTGGCGCGGGTCGTCGAACTGACCCACGACATAAGGCGCCTGGAGATCGTGCTCGATCAGCCTCTCAAATTCTGGGCGGGCCAATATGTCGACATCACGCTCCCGGGGCCAGAGGCGGTTACGCGCTCGTTTTCCATGGCAAATACGCCGGTCGAGGGCAAAGAACTCGCCTTCATCATCAAGAAATACCCCAACGGGAAATTCTCCTCCCGCCTCGACGGAGAGCTCAGCCCCGGAACCCGGCTCACCGTCCGCGGCCCCTTCGGAACCTGCTTCCGACGGGAAGACAAGGGAGGAGCCCTGATCCTGGTGGGTGGCGGCTCCGGCATGTCGCCGCTGTGGTCGATCCTTCACGACCATCTGGAGAGCGGGGAGGATCGCGAGGTCCACTTCTTCTACGGCGCGCGCACCGCCAAGGACCTGTTCTACCTCGACGAATTCGCCCGGCTCGCGGCGGACAATCCACGCTTCCACTTCATTCCCGCGCTCTCGGGCGCCGGCGATGAGGACGACTGGAGCGGCGAGCGCGGCTTCATTCACGAGGTGCTGAACGCCCATCTGCGCCGGCTGGATCTCGGCGAAGAGGTCGACGTCTACGCCTGCGGCCCGGAGCCGATGATCGAGGCGCTCGTGCCGGTGCTGCAGATGAACGACGTGCCGACCGAACGGATCTTCTTCGACAAGTTCACGCCGGCCTCAAGCTCCACCGGGCAGCTGGCGCACGCCTGAGCGCCATACCCACACGCCTTCGCCAGACAACGATAATTTGGGAGGACCACCATGACAGCCACGCAAACGGCGCCGGTCAAGTCGGGGGCAGCCGGTTCGGCCATCTTCGCCGATTCCGACAGCCGCAAATACCGCTACTTCGAACCGCGCGGCAAGCGCGCGACCCATTACGAGGACGTCACCGTCGACGTCCAGCCCGATCCCGAGCGCTATCTGCTGCAGGACTGGATCATCTCGTTCCCGAACGGGCGCGGCGCCTACTCCAAGGATAACACCGCCGCGCTGAGCTCGAACTGGCACCTGTTCCGCGCCCCGGACCAGGAGTGGGAGCGCACCCACTACCAGCGCCAGTCCAAGATCGAGGCGATGGTGCAGGCGGTCATCGCCAATGGTCGCAAGTCGGGCGCGCCGCTGCACTTCGACAAGGCCTGGGTGAAGGTGCTGCAGAACCATCTCGGCGCCTGGAAACATGCCGAATTCGGCCTCGGCACCTCGCTGATGCAGGCGCAGCGCTACGGCTATACGCAGATGATCAACAACGCGACGCTGACCAACTCGTCGTACAAGCTGCGCCTCGCCCAGGACATCACGCTCTACCTCGCCGAAATCGGCATGGACATCGGCAATTTCGATGACGAGGCCGGCAAGCGTGCCTGGCTCGAGGACGGCATCTGGCAGGGAACGCGCGAGGCGGTGGAGTCCATCATGGGCTCGCCGGACTATCTCGAGCAGTACTTCGCCATCAACATCGTGTTCGAGCCGCTGGTGGGCGAACTGTTCCGTTCGGGCTTCCTCATGCAGGTGGCCTCGCCGAATGGCGACTTCATCACCCCGCCGGTGATCTCGGCGGCGGAAGCCGACTACGAGCGCAACCTCGCCAACGCCATCGACCTGTTCCACCTGCTGGCGCACGACCCCGAGCACGGCGCTCACAACAAGCGCCTGTTCCAGTCCTGGCTGCACAAGCACGTCGCGCTGGCCAACAAGGCGTCGGCCGGCCTGCAGCCGATCTGGTCGCAGCCGCATTCCAAGCCTGTCCAGTATTCCGACGCGCGCGCGCAGTCGGTCGAGCGCATCGGGAAGATCCTGGGCGAACTCGGCCTCGAACTTCCCAAGGAGTGACCTCCATGTCCGTAATGTCCCGCTCGGCCACCAACCAGAACATCTTCCAGAAGATGGGCGATCTCGTCTTCGACCAGACGATCTCGCACCAGTGCGGCGTCACCATGAACGACAGCGTCGAGGCCCGCGCCATCGCCGAGTTCATGGGGCAGAAGCCCGATGTCACCATCACCTACCAGCCGGCACTGATCCGCATCGACGGTGAGGGCAAGCTCGTCTTCAAGATGGACGAGATCAGCGAGATTCTCGGCAAGGAGATGACTGCCGAGATCTTCGAGGTCAATACGTCGACGCACTATGGACGCATGATCCGCGTCGACGACAACACCGTGACGCTGTTCGGCGACATGGATGAGATCCGCCAATACATCGAGTGATCACGGGAAGGCCAGCTCCGGGGAAGGTTCGCCTTCCCCCGGGCGGTCGACCCGTCGCCATCAGGCGCGACGCCACGCGCTCACAGCCTTCGTTCAAGGGGAGAGATTTCATGTTCAGGACGCCGGACGGTGAAGAGGTCTTCATCATCGATGGTCACACGCATTTCTGGGACGGCAGCCCGGAGAACCAGGCCAACATCCACGGCAAGCAGTTCATCGACTGCTTCTACGCCTACCACACCTCCTTAAGCCCCAAGGACAAGCTGTGGAGCAAGGAACAGTTCGAGAAATACAGCGCCGACAAGATGTACAACGACCTGTTCGTCGACGGTCCCGACGACATGGCGATCGTCCAGTCGACCTATCTCAGCGAATTCTACAAGAACGGCTTCAACACCATCGAGCGCAACCTCGACATGGCGAAGGCCTATCCGGACCGCTACATCGTCAACGGCGCCTTCGACCCGCGCGATGGCGAGAAGGCGCTCGAATACATCCACTTCATGAAGGAAAACTACAACATCAAGGGCGTGAAGCTCTACACGGCGGAGTGGAAGGGCGATTCCCGCGGCTGGAAGCTCACCGATCCCAGCGCCTATCGCTGCCTGGAGCTGTGCCAGAAGCTCGGCATCACCAATGTCCATGTCCATAAGGGACCGACCATCATCCCGCTCGACAAGGATGCGTTCGATGTCCACGACGTCGACCACGCGGCGACCGATTTCCAGGGCCTGAACTTCATCATCGAGCATTGCGGCCTGCCTCGGCTCGACGATTTCTGCTGGATCGCGGTGCAGGAGACCAATGTCTATGGCGGCCTCGCCGTGGCGTTGCCCTTCATCCATTCCCGCCCGCGCTACTTCGCCGAGGTCATCAGCGAACTGCTGTTCTGGGTGGGCGAGGACAAGATCCTGTTCGGCAGCGACTACGCGATCTGGACGCCGCGCTGGCTGGTCGAGAAGTTCTGGAACTTCGAGATCCCGGAAGACATCAAGCAGGAGCACGGCGTCGACCTCACCCCCGAGGCCAAGCGCAAGATCCTCGGCCTCAATGCGGCCCGGCTCTACAATGTCGATGTCGAGGCGCAGAAGGCGAAGCTGAAGAACGCTTCGCTCGCGGTCGCGGCGGAGTAGGCTGATGCGCCGCCCCGCCAACCCACAGGTCGGCGGCGATGTGCGCATCGCCGCCGTATGGAACCAGCTCGCCGGCGTCATGGACCCGGAGCTCGACGAGTCGATCGTCGATCTCGGCTTCGTGGAAGACATCGTCCTTGGCGCCGACGGCCGCGTGGATGTCGCGTTCCGCCTGCCGACCTACTGGTGCTCGCCCAACTTCGCCTTCCTGATGGCGGACGACATCGGCCGGGCGGTACGGACATTGCCCTGGGCGGGCGAGGTCCATCCCCGGCTCGAGGACCACATGTTCTCCGACGAGGTCAATCGCGGCACCCGTCTCGGCCTCTCCTTCGCCGAGGCGTTCCGTGACTTCGAGGTCGGCAGCTCGCTGGAAGACTTGCGCGAGACGTTCCTGCGCAAGGCGTTCCAGCGCCGGCAGGAGGCGGTCATCCTCGGCCTGCGGCGGGCCGGCTGGTCGGACCCCGCCATCGTGACGACGGACCTCGCGACGCTCGATCGCGCCGTCATCACCGACCCCGAGGGCCTTCGCCAGAAGCCGCGCTATCGCGACATCCTGCTTGCGCGCGGTCTCGCCACGAGGCCATCCGACCTCGCCTTTGTCACCCTCGACGGCGAGGCCATCCCGGCCACGGGCCTGCCTGTGCATCTGCGTGGGCTGCGCGCGGTACGCATCAACATGGAAGCCAATGGCGCGCTGTGCCGCGGGCTCCTGGATGCACGCTATGACGAAGGGCCGCGCGCGGCGATTGCCGCGCCCTCCCGCCACGCCTGCGGCGGCGACGGAGCGTCCACGGGATGCTGCGGCAGTTGCGCCCTGCACGCCGCCGGCGCCGTGCCTGCCGCGAGAGATGCCGGCACGCCGCTCTCCCTGTGAACGAGGCGGCGACGCCCCGTTCCGACGTCGATCCGAACAAGCAAACAAGATGACGAGGAAACAGCCATGGCAAAGATGATTCTGCATGACGGCGAGGCGCGCCGCGCGCTCGCCCGCGGCGTTGGCAAGCTGGCGGCGGCGGTCGAATCGACACTCGGCCCCAAAGGCATGAACGCCATGGTCGACCGGCCGATCGGCACCCCCATCGTCTCGCGCGACGGCGTCACCATCGCCTCGGAGATCGAGCTGCCCGACCGCTTCGAGAACATGGGCGCGCAGGTGGTGCGCGAGGTTTCGATGCAGACCAACGAGGTCGCCGGCGACGGCACCACCACCGCCATGGTGCTGGCCAATGGCCTCATCCAGAACGGCGTCGCGGCACTGGAGCGGGGCGCCAAGCCCGTCGATCTGTGCCGGGGCATCGACACTGCGGTCGACCTGGTGGTGGAAACGCTGAAGGGTCGCGCCCGTCCGGCCTCCGAGCGCTCCATGCTGGAAGCGGTGGCGACCATCGCCGCCACCAACCCGCACCTCGGAAATCTGGTGGCCGAGGCACTGCACCGGGTCGGCCTCGACGGCATCGTCTCCTCCGATTACGGCCTCACCATCGAGACCACGCTCGACGTGGTGGAAGGTATGTCCTTCGACCGCGGCTATATCTCCCACCACATGGTGACCGACGTCGAGAAGATGGAAGTGGTGCTGCACGAGCCCTACATCCTGCTGACCGACCTCAAGATCCGCGCGCCGCAGGAAATCGCCGGCATCCGCAAGGCGGTGGCGCAGACCGGGCGCACGCTGGTCATCATCGCCGAGGAAATCGCGCCGGAGGTCGTGGTCACCCTGCTGGGAGACGGCAATCGCGGCAAGGTGCTGGTGGTCAATCCGCCGGATTACGGCCACTGGCGCAAGGCTATGATGGACGATCTCGCCATCATCACCGGCGGCAAGGTCATCGCCCGCGATCTCGGCGGGAGGCTGGAGGACGTCACCCTCGACGATCTCGGCACCGCCCGCCAGGTCCGCGCCAGCGCCCGCGAGACCGTCATCGTCCGCGGCGGAGGAAACCCCGAGGAGATTGCCGCCCGCCGGGCGCAGGTCACCCGCCAGCACGAGCTCGCCCCGCCGAACATCGAGCAGGACAAGCTGAAAGAACGCCTCGCCAAGCTCTCCGGCGGCACGGCGGTGATCTATGCCGGCGGCGTGACGCCGGTGGAGCAGAAGCGCACCATCCAGCTCATCGACGACGCGCTCAGCGCGACCCGCGCGGCGGCGGAGGAGGGCATCGTCGCCGGCGGCGGCACGGCGCTGCTGCAATGCGCGCCGATCGTCGCGGCCCGGCTCGGCAATCTCAACGGCGATGTCGGCGAAGGCATAAGGCTGGTTCGCGAGACGCTGGCCCGTCCGGCCGCCTTCATCGCCCGCAATGCCGGCTACGACCCCGACACCATCGTCGGCAAGCTGATGGCGGCGTCGGACGGCGTCGGCTTCGATGCCGCCACCGGCGAGATGACGGACATGATCGCGGCCGGCATCGTCGATCCGGTGCGCGTCACCTACAGCGCGCTGCGCAACGCCGCCTCGGTCGCCACGCTGGTGCTGACCACCAACACGCTGGTCGCCGACATCGCCGACTATGTCGACCCGACCGCCGGCCCCGCTCTCGGCGGCGGCGCCGAAAGGCTCGGCCGCGCATGATCATGGCATCCCGCCGGCGGTCCCCGTCCGTCCGGCGGGCGGCCTCCCGGACGAACCCGGACATCCCACGCCTCGACATCGTGCCGGCCCCGTTCCCGCGAAGGCTGGCAGCACCGACATCAAAGGAAATGACTATGCGGAAGTATATCGCCGAGTTCATCGGCACCTTCACACTGGTGTTCTTCGGTTGCGCCACCGTCATCTTCATGCGCGAGGAGGTCGGCCTTCTCGGCGTTGCCTTCGCCTTCGGACTGTCGGTCGTGGCCATGGCCTACGCGGTCGGACCGATCTCCGGCGCCCATCTCAATCCCGCCGTCAGCCTCGGCGCGGTGGTGGCCGGCCGGCTGCCGATGAACGACTTCCTGGGCTATGTCCTCGCCCAGTTCCTCGGCGGCATCGCCGCGGCGGCGGTGCTCTATGTCATCGCTTCCGGCCGCGTCGGTGGTTTCGATGCCGCCGCCAACGGCTTCGCGCAGAACGGCTGGACCAAATACGGCATGTTGTCGGCCTTCCTCTTCGAGGCCACCGCGACCTTCCTGTTCCTCACCGTGATCCTCGGCGCGACGCAGCAGGGCGCCTCGGCCATCTATGCGGGACTGGTCATCGGCCTCACCTTGGTCGCCATTCACCTCGCCGGCATCGCGGTCTCGGGCGCCTCGGTAAACCCGGCGCGTTCCTTCGGCCCGGCGTTGTTTGCCGGATCCTCGGCCATGTCGCAGGTATGGCTCTACTTCGTCGCGCCCTGTATCGGCGCCGTTCTTGCCGGGGCGCTGTTCCGCATGGGCGTGACACGGCATGCGGCCGTAGCTGCGTGATGATCGGCCTCCCGATCGGCATGAGCCCGTCGGGAGGCCTCGTTGAGTGACGCTTGATTGGAAGCGTGTTAAAAACTTCACAAACGAAGCGAAACAGATCCCAAACGCCAAGAATTCGGGGATCTGATGTTTGCATAAAAATAAATGGGAGGGTGCTTTGGTGTATATCTTCACCAAGAACGATGGACCTCGAAAAGAGGACGTCGCCGCCAAGCAGATGATCGAAAGAAACTGGGGGACGATTGACCGTCTCGCCAATCAGATTTCTGGTGGTCGCTGGCAAGACATCAAGCAGGCCCGGACAGCCAAGACACCCATCGCCGAATACGATCGAAAAAGTTTCGTCGGCTATGTCTCGACGGGACGGAGCGCGGCGGCGCGGCCCTATATCCGCATCAGCCTGAACAACCGTGTCGTCGTGGTCGATGAGGAGACCAACCGACAGGTCCTGTTCCTCGGCGAGATCCGGCACCGTCCGCAGGGCCGGGTGTTCTGCCTCGCCACCCGCGCCAACGGCTTCTTCGATCCGGCGGCGGACGAGGTGCTGGAGGCGCTGGCCGGGCTCGATGGCTGCGTGCTGCGCGAGGACGAGGTCGACGAGCCGTTCAAGCAGGAACTTGCACGCCGCCTGGGTTTCGCCGCGCCGCGGGAAGTCTGAGCGGGCGCCCCGAAGGAACCTCCGGTCCTTTCTTGCGCGGATACCGGTCCGAGCGCGGTTACGGGACACTGGGATGCAGACGGAAGCGCCTATGACCAAGCCGCCCCTTCAGCGCCATTCGACGGCACTCCCCTCTCGCCCGAACGGGGACGAGGATGCCGCCGATCACGCAGCGGACGGCACTTCCTACGACGCCTCGGCCACGATGAAGGCGTGGGAGAATTTCCTCGATCAGGGCCGGCCGGTCGCGCCGGGCGGCCTGGTCCGCAGCGTCATCGAGCGATCCTGGCAGCGCAGCGCCGTCTCCGGCGTCGACCCGCGCGGCCGCGGCAGCGACCTCATCGTCTCCGCCGACGAGGTGGACGGGCTGCGCCGGCACCATGGCGGCCTGCTGCAGGCGGCCGGCAAGACCTTCGAACGCCTCGCCGATATCCTCGGCGAGACGGCGACCATGGTCGTCATCACCGACCAGCGCGGTGTCATCATCGAGACCGCCGGCGATCCGCATATCGTCGACGCCGCCCACGACATACGTCTGGAAATCGGTGCCAACTGGGGCGAGACCGTCACCGGCACCAACGGCATCGGCACCGCGCTGGTGACCGGCAAGCCGGTCTATGTGCGCGCCGCCGAGCACTTCTGCGAGGGCGTGAAGTCCTGGACCTGCATCGGCGCGCCGATCCGCAATCCGCTCGACGGCAGCGTCATCGGCGTCGTCGATTTCTCCGGCCCGCAGGACATGTTCCGCCGCCATAACATCGCGCTCGGCATGATGGCGGCGAGCCATATAGAGCTCGCCCTCGCCGACCAGCTGCGGGTCGAGCGCATGCGGCTGCTCGAACTGTGCCTGTCCCGGCTGCAGGGCGGCGGGCGCGGCGACGGCTTCGTCATCCTCGACCGCCAGGGGCGGGTGATCCATCACAGCGACACCGCCGCGGCCCGCTGGCGCCATGCCAATCCCGGCGCCGAACTGCGACTCGGCGAGCAGCTGGTGGACTTCAAGGGCGACAACTGGCCGGACAATATCGCCTCGGACATTCCCGGCATCGACGCGCAGCGCATGGAACCGCTGATGCAGGACGGGGCCTTCTCCGGTGCGGTGCTGCTGCTCGGCCCGACGGGGCACCCTTCCCCTGCGGTCCGGGCCGGCACAGGCGCGGCGCGCGTGGCATTGAAGGCGGCGCGCGAGGCCATCGTCGGCGAGAGCGCGGTGCTGGTCGAGGCGATCGAGCGGGCCGAGCGGGCCGCGCAGGGCCGCAGCGCCATCCTGCTGGAGGGGGAAACCGGCGTCGGCAAGGAACTGTTCGCCAGGCTCATCCACGCGGCCGGCCTCACAACGGGCAAGGAACCCTTCGTAACCTTCAATTGCGGCGCGGTCTCCAAGGAATTGCTGGGCGGAGAACTGTTCGGCCACGCCCCCGGCGCCTTTACCGGGGCCACGCGCGAAGGGCGCGCCGGGCGCTTCGAGATCGCCGACAGCGGCGTGCTGAGCCTCGACGAGATCGGCGAGATGCCGCTCGAACTCCAGCCCTATCTGTTGCGCATCCTTGAGGAGAATGCGGTCTACCGCATCGGCGAGGCGCGGCCGCGGCCGATCAATGTGCGGCTCGTCGCCTCGACCAATCGCAACCTCAAGGTCGAGGCGGCGGAGGGGCGCTTCCGCAAGGACCTCTATTTCCGCATCGGCGCGGTGAAGATCACCATTCCCCCGCTGCGCAACCGCCATGGCGACATCAGCCTGCTGATTCACCATTTCAACCATCAGGTGGCCGAGGCCCACGGCACCGAGCCGTTGCGCTTCCAGCCGGCGGTGCTCGATCTGCTCGAACGTTATGAGTGGCCGGGCAATATCCGGGAAGTCCGCAACCTCGTCGAATCGATGTCGCTGATGGCGACCGGCCGCACCGTGGGCATCGACGATCTGCCGGAAGACTTCGTCGAGGAGGTGCAGCATCTGCGCGACGCGGGCGGCGGTCCCGCCGGAACGTCCGATGGCGGCGACGAGATCGCGCGCATCGACGAGGCCGAGCGCCGGCTGATCGAGCGCACGCTCGTCGCCTCGGGCGGCAACACATCCATCGCCGCCGATCGGCTGGGGATCTCGCGTAGCACGCTCTATCGCAAGCTCCAGCAATACCGGGCGAAGCATTAGCGGCTCGCGATGGCGGACGGAACCGAAAAAGCGAGGATCAGATGACAGAACGGCGCTATGGCTCCGGCCGTGTCCCCCGCTCGACGGAGCTTGCCTCGACCATCCTCGACAACGCCGAGCGCGATGTGGTCTTCACCCTGCGCATCCGCGGCGAGAGCCTTGATCTGCTGTCGCGGCACTTCCAGGGCTTCATCGAACGCTCTCTCGTCTCCAACGGAGTCGACTATGGCGACCATCCGCTGCTGCGGCTGTTCGTCGAAACGCATGGGCGCGAGCTCACCGACTTCGTGGTGAACGGCATGGCGCTGTCGCACCAGATGGATCTGACGGCGTTCGAGCGTTTCGGCGGCGATTCGACTCATCTGCTGCGGGCCGATGTCTGGGACAGCCTGCGCGGCTACATCGAGAGCGCCGAGCTGCATTTCATGTCCGGGCTCGGCGGCCTGCACGACATTCTGGCCGAAGTCGACGCCCACCGGCCCGACGCCGCAGGAGGCGCCGATGGCTAGGGTCGCCAAGGTTCAGTGCAGCCGGCCGCGCGGCGCCATGGGGGCGAGCGACCCGAGCAGGCTGGCCGGATTCTCCCGCAGGGTCCTGTGCCCGGCCGCCATCAGCGCCTCGCGCGCGCTCTCCGGCAGTGCCCGGAGCGCGGCCTCGGCGACGGCGATGTCTTCGCGCGCGCCGCTCGCGGCCGCCTGCCGCAGCGCCCTGGTGCAGGCATGCTCGCTGCTGAGTTGGCCCTCGGCGCAGGTGGCGAGCGCGGCGAAGAATGGCTTGCCGATCGTGTCGAACATGACAGCCATCCTCTTGAATGAGCGGGCCGGCATTATCCGGTCCGACAGGGCGCCGTGTCCAGCCGGGCAGGATCGAGCGGAGGGCGCGCGGTGACGGACACGCAGCAACTGCGCTCCCTGCTCGGCGAGCGTCTGGAGATCGTGCAGGAGATCACCCGCCTGAACGCGCGCCAGTTGCAGAACCGGCAGCTCTTCAGCGGCTTCGAGCTGGAGGTGATGCTGTGTGAGCGCGACCTGGCGCAGGCCGGGGGCGCGGCAGCCGCGGCGGATCGTCTCGAACAGGCACGGGCACAGCGCGACACGGCCGAAGCCCGGCTCGCCGAGGACGATCGCGAACTCATGGAATCGCATAGGCGGCTCGACGCCGTGGACCGCCGGATCAGCGAAAGCTGAGCCGACTGGCCGGGCATCGGCAAGGGAGCGCACTGGAATGAGCACGACGGAAGCCGACACATCGCCACTCTTCGCTCTGCTGGCACGGCAATGGCGTCTGGAGGCAGAGGTCCAAGCCTGCGCTTTCGCCCGGGACGGCGCCAGCCTTGCCTTCGCGCTGGCGGACGGCACGCTCGCCATCGTCTCGATGGACGATCCGGAAGCGGCGGGAACGCGCTGGCGCATGTCGATCGAGGACGGCCGCTCCACGATCTCCCCGCGCGCCCGTCCGGTGTCGGCGCCAGTGCGGGTATCCGTGGGCGAGGGGCCGCTGCGTCTGTCAGCGTTCGGTCCGTCGGGTTTCCTGGTCGGCGGCGCCATTGGTCGGCTGGTGCGCGTCGAAGCCGATGGTTCGGCGCGGGTGGTGGTCGAGCACGACTGCACGGGGGTCGACGCCATCGCGACCTCGTGCGCGGCGGGCGACCGCACGGCCTGGGTCGCCGCCAGCGGCTGCGTCACGCGCTACGACCCCGAGGGCGGCACGGCACGGGCGATGGCGCGCTATGAGGGCTCCGCGCGCGTGATCGCGCCCTCGCCCGACAGCGGAAGGGTGGCACTCGGCTTCGAGGCGAGCCTGTCCATCGTCGACGAGGGAGGCACGGCCGGCGAGCGCTTCGAGACCGCAATTGGACCGGTCGAGGCCCTGTCCTGGTCGCCGGATGGCCGCCGGCTGGCCGCGGGCCTGCGCGATGGCGGCGTCGCCCTGATCGATACGGCGGACCGGCGCGTGCTCCGCCTGCCGGACTATCCCGCGCCGGTGCGCACGCTCGACTGGAGCACCGATTCCCGGCACCTCGTCACCGGCGGCGCCTTCCGCACCATCATCTGGACAATGGGAGAAGGCGGCGAGCGACCCAGGACCCTGGAGACCGGCCGTTCCGGTTTCGTGGCGGTCGAGGCGGCGCGGCTGCATCCCCATTTGCCGCTCGTCGCCGCCGGCTATGAGAACGGCATGATCGTCGTCATGGCCGTCGGTCATCGAGACGAACTGGTCATTCGCGATCCCGCGCCGGGCGGCCTGCGCGACCTGAGCTGGTCGACGGACGGCGAGCACCTTGCCTTTCACGCAGCTCAAGGCTGGGCCGGGGTGATCGACCTGCCCGCGCACATGTTCAAACAGATCGACAGGAGGACAGCATGACGTCGCCCGACAAGACAGCCGAAAGCAAGGACAAGTTCTTCGAGGAAATCGCCGCTCTCGCCGAACGGATGATCGCCGAGCATGGCCGCGAGTTCACCATGGGCGCGTTCGTTCTCGCCGCCCGCTTCATCGCCGAGAAGAAGGATCTTGGCCGCGGCCGTCTTGAGCCCACAAACTGAGTCTGTACCCCGACCAGGCCTTTCCAGCACAGCGGAGCATGGAGGCCGGCGAATATCGCCGCGCCCATCTCCTCGCCCTCAACACGTCGAGGTAGTGAGCAAGTCGGAGATTCGGCTGATGGGGAACAAGTCGACCATGCTGCGCACGCTGACTGCCGCATCAAGCGGAGAAGCGGCGGCGAACGGCGTTCGCGGTTTTGTTCGGAAATGGCGCGCCCGAAAGGATTCGAACCTCTGACCCCCAGATTCGTAGTCTGGTGCTCTATCCAGCTGAGCTACGGGCGCCCGGCTTCCCGTCAGGCGGGAAACCAACCTCGCGACGGCAAAGCGACCGCGAGGGCCCGTCAGCTACCCCGTTTCGCCGAGCAATGCAATACGTTCCGATGACAAGCCGAACTATCCACAGGCCGAATCCTCGACCGACACAAGGTCCGTCTACCGATGCACCCCGCCAGCCGGGTCAGCGTACCTCGAAGGGCATGTTGGCCGTCGCCGCCGCGCCGCGCCCGTCGAGCACCTCGACAAAAAGCCGGTATCGCCCGGCTTTGAGGCCGCCAATACGTGCGCCCGAGGGGCCGGCAAGGCGCACCGCTTCGGGAAAGGCGGAAGGTATCGCCTCGGCGTCGCCGCCAATCCCGTGCGTCGTGCTCTCGGCCCGCACGGTCCAGCGCACCTCCAGCCGGTCGCCGTCGGGGTCGAGCGCATCCAGCGTGAAGGCACCCTCCCCGCCCGCAGGCCAGCTGGCGAAAGGCGCGCTCGAATCGGTGGCCACATTCAGCGCGGCGATGCGCGGGGCGTGGTTGCCGCCCGGCGTGCGACCGCTCCAGACCTCCGCCATCGCCTCGGCGCCTTCCGTCCATTCGCCGGAGGGCAGAAGCAGGCTGTGCCAGCTCGGCGTCACCTCCTGCTTCTGCCCCCACAGGAAGACGATCGCACCGGTGTCGCCGAGCGCCTGGAGGTAGCGGCGCAGCTGGATCGCCTTCTGCGTCGAAGACGGCTCGAAGGGCGCGCCCCAGGGCGTGGTGGCGGCCTGCCATTGGCCGAGCGCGCCCAGCTCGGTGATGACGATGGGCCCCTGCCATCCCTGCTCGCGGGCACGCGCCGTGACGGAATAGAGCGCATCGCCATAGGAGTTGAGCCCCAGCACCTCGATGCTCGGCGCCTGCGCGATGAGCTTCGCCACCTTGTCGGTGCCGGTTTCCGCGAGAACGGCAAGGGTCGGATGGGCGGGATCGACCCGCCGCACCATGGCGGCCACCTGCTCGATCACCGGCCAGACCGCCGAATCGTCGGCGAGGTCGACCTCCACCTCATTGCCGATGGCCCACATCAGCAGCGCCGGATGATCCCTGTAGGTCTCGACGATGCCTTGCAGCTCGGCGAGCTGGCGCGCCACGAAGGTACGGTCGGCATAGTCGGCGCCCTGGCGCGGCTGGCCGACCCACAGGCCGACAATGACCTTCAGTCCCGCCTTCGCCGCCGCGTCGAGCCGGGCTCCGGGATCGCTGCCATAGGTGCGCAAGGTGGTGGCGCCAAGCCCGGCCAGTTCATCGAGCGGCCCCTCGCCCGCGGCGCCGCGGACGGCGAACGGCTTGCCGTCGACCAGCAGCCGGGTGCCGGAGACCGTCACTTCCGCCGGGGCGGCGGCTGCGGCCAGTGGCGCGACGACGAGACCGGCGGCAAGGAGCAGCGCCCGGCAAAGACCTCCGCGCCAACCACGCCCTGCCGTGCGGCGACGCCTAGCCATGCGAGCGGGCGGCGCGGCGGGCGTCGAGATCGACGGGACGGTCCGGCACGCGCAGCTGGAAGGTCGCGCCCATCGTGCCGGGCACCAGCCGGATGCCGCCGCCATGCGCCTGCATCAGCTCCGCCGCGATGGCGAGGCCAAGGCCGGTACCGCCGCGCCGCGCCGAGCCCTGGAACGGCTCGAACAGATGCGCGCGGGCGCGCTCCGGCACGCCGGGGCCGGTATCAGCCACCTCGATCACGGCAATGGAGCCCTCGCGCCGCCCGGTGATGCGGATCTGGTCGCGGGCGGAATCGTTGGGCGCGCGGGCGGAGAGCGCTTCCATCGCGTTGCGCGAGAGATTCAGCAGTACGCGGAACAGCTGGTCGGGATCGGCATCGACCTTCATGCCGTGCTCGATGGAGGCGACCCAGCCGATCGCGGTTGCCTCCTCGCCGCCGAGGCCGAGCGTGTCGCGCACCTCAGCAACCAGCGGGGCGAGCTCGACCGGGCGGCGTTCCGGCGCCGGCTCCTGCGCGCGCCCATAGGCGAGCGTGTGCTCGCAATAGGCGATGGCCCGGTCGAGCGCGGCTTCCAGCTTCGGCGCGAAGCGCTGCACGGTGGGATCATCCACCTCGGCGAGCCGATCGGACAGCAATTGCACCGAGGCGAGCAGGTTACGCAGATCGTGATTGATCTTGGACACGGCGAGGCCGAGCGCGGCGAGATGGCTCTTCTGCTGGAGGGTCTCGGTGATCTGCCGCTGCATGGCGACGAATTCGCGCTCGGCCAGGCCGATCTCGTCCATGCGCTCCCCCGGCTCCAACGCCGCCGCCGGCACCGCGGGGTTCTCCCGGAAGGCGACCATGCGCTGGGTGAGCCGGCGCATCGGCCGCACGAACATCCAGGCAAGGCCGAGATAGACCAGCGCGCCGGTCAGCGCGGCGATCACCAGCGACACCAGCAGCACATTGCCGGTGAAGCGCAGCATCGCCTTGCGCAGCGGCGTCTCGCTCAGCACGATTTCGACGAAGCCGCCACCGCGCGGCGGGGTGCCGACGACGCGGATCACCCGCCCGTCATGTGCCAGCAGCGTGTCGAATGCCTGCGACACGGCCTGCCAGGGCGAGATGTCGCGCAGGTCCGCAAGGCTGTCCACCTCGGGCGGCATGTCCGAGGAGGCGAGCAGCCGGCGTGTGTCGTCGCGCTTCAGCGCCACGGTGATGGCGCCGACGCTGCCGAGCAGTTCACGGGTGAGCTCGGGCGGGATCATGCCCTCCGGCGCCGCGTCGAGCACGAGAGCGGCGGTACGCGCGCCGGCGAGGCGGTCGGACAGCCAGTTGATGCGGAAAGCCGCCACCGCCGGCACGATGATCAGCACCTCGGCGAGCAGCACGAAGGCGAGAGTGAAGGCGAGCAGCTTGCCCGAGAGACCGAGATGGCGCGCGCCCCTAGGCGTCGCGGTGCCCGAGGCCGATCCAGCGGCCGCGCCGTGGACAGTGCCGGCCGGCGCCGCGCCGGCGGGAGCCCGTGCGACTGCCTCGCCTCCCGCGCCCTGGCTCAGCTCTGCGGTTTCCCCGGTCCTGGTCACGCGCTCGTCCATCTTCCCTCATGATCGCGCACCGCCATCTCTGGCGGCCAACACCCGATTCCGCTACGCGAACCAATAATTGCGGCGGCCCGACGGCGGTATCTGCAGACGCTTGTCTAAATTACGCAGCTGCCTTGCACGGCCCTTACGCATCGGAGCGATGCCATGGATCCACCCCGCCGGGCCCGCTCGCGTTTCTGTGATGTATGGTGCCGACGGCCAATCACCAGAGGGGATAGGCTGCGCAGCATCGCAATGCTCGGAATTCCGGGTTGCAGAGCGTGGTGAGTCACCGGCTCGACAGGGCAACGACACGTGTCGGCCTCGATCAAGTTGACTTCAGCCGATGCCCCCCCTATAAGCCCGCTCCAACCACGGCTGCCCTCGCGGTCGGGTTGCCCCCCGTATGTGCGTCTTGCGCGGCGACGATGTCGCAGCCTGCGTCATGTGGATGGCACTCCGAACCGGGCAGTGAATTCGAACAAGCGGAGAGATTCCCGTGAAGCGCACTTATCAACCGAGCAAGCTCGTGCGCGCCCGCCGGCACGGCTTCCGTGCGCGCATGGCGACCCGCAACGGACGCAAGATCCTCAATGCCCGCCGGGCGCATGGCCGCAAGCGCCTGTCCGCCTGAGCACGCATTTCGGCCCCGTATGGCTGGGGCGCGCCGCCCTGCCGCCTGAGGATCGGCGCCCCGCCATGCACCGGCTCGTCAAGCGCAAGGACTTTCTGGCCGCTGCCGCCGGGCAGCGTGCCAACTCCGGCACCCTGCTTTTGCAGGGCCGTGATCGCGCGGACGAAGACGCTCCCCGCATCGGCCTCACCGTCACCAAGAAGCACGGCAATGCCGTGGAACGGAACCGCATCCGCCGGCGCCTTCGTGCCGCCGTGCGTGACGCCCTGCCACACGCGGGCAAGGACGGTTTCGACTATGTGATCGTCGCCCGGCGCGCCGCGCTCGGCGCCCGTTTTGCCGATCTCATCAAAGACATAGAGCGGGGCATCGCCCGCCTTCATTCAGGAAGCCGACGTCCGCCGAAAACTGCGGCCCGCGACATCGCGGCCCAGCGGCCGGCGCGCGCCGACGGAGAGCACCTGCCATGACGTCCGAAAACCGCAACATGATCGTCGCCATCGTGATGTCGATGGCCGTGCTGATCGCCTGGCAGTATTTCTCGGGCACCTTCCATCCGCAACCTCAGCAGCAGGCGGCGCAAAGCCCTGCGACGCAGAACCCGGCCGATCCCTCGGCCGCGCCCGCGCCGGGCACCAGCGCACCGACCGCTGGCGCGGTGCCGGCCAAGGCGCTCACCCGCTCCGAAGCGCTCGCCCGCTCGCCGCGCGTCGCCATCGAGACGCCGCGTGTCATCGGCTCCGTCGCCCTCAAGGGCGGGCGCGTCGACGACCTGTCGCTGAAGGATTACCGCGAGACGGTGCAGCCGGACTCGCCGATCATCGTGCTGCTCTCGCCGTCGGGCGGCCCCAACCCGTTCTATGCCGAATTCGGCTGGGTGCCGGGCGCCGGCGCGAACGTGCAGGTGCCGGGCACCGACACGCTGTGGACCGCGCCCGAGGGTAGTAAGCTGACCCCGGAGACGCCGCTGGTCCTCACCTGGGATAATGGCGCCGGCCTTACCTTCCGCCGCACCATCACCATCGACGCGAACTACATGTTCCATGTGGTCGACGACGTCGAGAACGCCACGGCCGCCCCGGTGGCGCTGCATCCCTATGCGCTGGTCTCGCGCCACGGCACGCCGCACACCCTCGGCTACTACATCCTCCACGAGGGCCTGATCGGCGTGACCTCGGAAGGCGGCCTGCACGAGATCAAGTACAGCGCCATTGCCGAGAAGAAGTCCGAGGTCTTCCCCTCGGTCGGCGGCTGGCTCGGCATCACCGACAAGTACTGGGCCGCGACCGTCATTCCCGGTGCGCAGGAAAAGGTGCAGGCACGGTTCTCCGCCTCGCAGGTGGGCAATGACCTGACCTACCAGACCGACTTCCTCGGCGACGCCGTCACCGTCGCGCCAGGCGCGAAGGCGACCACGGACGGACGCCTCTTTGCCGGCGCCAAGGAAGTGCGCGTCGTCGACGGCTACCAGAAGACCTACAATATCGACCGCTTCGACCTGCTGATCGACTGGGGCTGGTTCTATTTCATCACCAAGCCGCTCTTCCTGCTGATCGACTGGATCTACAAGGGCGTCGGCAATTTCGGCGTGGCGATCCTCATCGTCACCGTGATGCTGAAGACCGTGTTCTTCCCGCTCGCCAACAAGAGCTACGCCTCGATGGCGAAGATGAAGGCGGTGCAGCCGGAGATTCAGGCGCTGCGCGAGCGCTTCGGCGACGACCGCGTCAAGCTCCAGCAGGAGATGATGGAAATCTACAAGAAGGAGAAGATCAACCCGATCGCCGGTTGTCTTCCCATCGTGATCCAGATCCCCGTCTTCTTCGCGCTCTACAAGGTGCTGTTCGTCACCATCGAAATGCGGCATGCGCCGTTCTTCGGCTGGATCAAGGACCTCTCGGCGCCCGATCCGACGACCATCTTCAACCTGTTCGGCCTCATCCCGTGGGATCCCGGCACGGTGCCGGTGATCGGCCACTTCCTGCTGCTCGGCGTCTGGCCGATCATCATGGGCATGACGATGTGGGCGCAGATGAAGCTGAACCCGGCCCCGCCGGACCCGACGCAGAAGATGATCTTCGACTGGATGCCGCTAATCTTCACCTTCATGCTCGGCTCCTTCGCCTCGGGCCTGGTCATCTACTGGGCGTGGAACAACACGCTGTCGGTGGTCCAGCAGTCGGTGATCATGCGCCGCAACGGCGTGAAGATCGAACTGTGGGACAATCTGAAGAGCATTTTCGTCCGCAAGAAGCCGACGGCCGGCTGATCGCATCGGGCGCTTCCGGGGAATTCGCGACGGCGGAACGGCAACGTTCCGCCGTTTTCGTTTCAAGGCCGCATCTTGCGGTTCGGCGCCCGCCGGCCGATAAGCGGGGCATGAGCACCACCGACACCGACGATGCCCTGATCGAAGCCGGCCGCAAGCTGTTCGCCGGCGAATGGCAATTCCTCAGCGCCGCACCGACCATTGCCACCCTCCCGCCCATGCGCGGCATCGAGATCGCGCTTGCCGGCCGCTCCAATGTCGGCAAGTCGAGCCTGGTCAACGCGCTCACCGGCCGCAAGGCGCTGGCGCGCACCTCGGTGACGCCGGGACGCACGCAGGAGCTGATCTTCTTCGGCGTCGGCCCCGACCTCACGCTGGTCGACATGCCGGGCTACGGCTTCGCCAAGGCGCCGAAGGACAAGGTCGACGCCTGGACCGCGACCGTGCATGCCTATCTGCGCGGCCGGCCGAACCTTGCCCGCGTCTTCGTGCTGATCGATTCCCGCCACGGCCTCAAACCGATCGATCTCGAGGTGTTGGACGGGCTCGACAAGGCGGCGGTCTCCTACGCCATCGTCCTGACCAAGGCCGACCAGCTGAAGAAGGGCGAGCTGGAAACCCGCATCGCCGAGACGCAGGCCGCCCTGTTGCGCCGGCCGGCGGCCTTTCCTACCGTCTTCCCGACCTCCAGTCGTGAGGGCGACGGCATTGGCGAACTGCGGGCGGCCGTGGTGCGGCTGATGAGCGAGCGCGGCATCGGCTGAATTCGGGCGTACGGCCGGAGACGGTGGCTCGCCGGCTTTTGACCCGTGTCATGGCCCGGCCTCAGGCGTCTGGCATGGTGCAGCCACCTCATGTCCAGGAGCCCGCCATGCCCAAGATGAAAGCCGCCATCTTCGTCGAACCCGGCCGTATCGTGCTGGACGAGAAGCCGGTTCCCGATGTCGGGCCGCTCGATGCGCTGGTGCGGATCACCACCACGACGATCTGCGGCACCGACGTGCACATCCTCAAGGGCGAGTACCCCGTCGCCCGCGGGCTGACCATCGGCCATGAGCCGGTCGGCATCATCGAGAAGCTCGGCTCGGCGGTCACCGGCTATAGCGAAGGCCAGCGCGTCATCGCCGGGGCCATCACGCCCAGCGGGCATTCCTATGCCTGCCTGTGCGGCTGCGGCTCGCAGGACGGCGCCGGGACGAAGCACGGCTTCAAGGCCATGGGCGGCTGGAAGTTCGGCAACACCATCGACGGCACCCAGGCAGAATATGTGCTGGTGCCCGACGCGCTGGCCAATCTCTCGCCCGTGCCGGATCACCTCTCGGACGAGGAGGTGCTGATGTGCCCGGACATCATGTCGACCGGCTTCTCCGGCGCGGAGAGCGGCGAGGTGAGGATCGGCGACCATGTGGCGGTGTTCGCGCTCGGCCCCATCGGCCTGTGCGCGGTGGCCGGCGCCAAGCTGAAGGGCGCGACGAAGATCATCGGTGTCGATACGGTGCCCGAGCGGCTGGAGATCGCCCGGAAACTCGGCTGCTCCGATGTGGTCGACTTCAGGCAGGGCGACGTCTACGAGCAGATCATGGCCCTCACCGACGGCCGCGGCGTGGACGTCGCCATCGAGGCGCTGGGCACCCAGAACACTTTCGAGACCGCGCTGCGCGTGCTGCGTCCGGGCGGCACGCTGTCTTCGCTCGGCGTTTATTCCAGCGACCTTAAAATCCCGCTCGGTGCTTTCTCTGCGGGGCTGGGTGACAACAAGATCGTCACCACGCTGTGTCCGGGCGGCAAGGAGCGCATGCGCCGGCTGATGGACGTCATCGCCTCTGGCCGCGTCGACCTCAAGCCGCTGGTGACGCACCGGTTCAGGCTGGACGACATCGAGGCCGCCTACGACCTGTTCTCGCACCAGCGCGACGGCGTGCTGAAGGTGGCGATCACGCCTTAGGCGCCGTTCCCCCCAACCGTCATCCCGGCCGATCCGCAGGACCAACCGGGATGACGGATGAGGAGGGCGCCCTCACACGTCGTTGGCCGAGCTCAGCCTCTCCGACGGAATGTAGCCGCCGCGCTGCTTGACGCGCAGGCCCGGCCCGCCGCCGCTGCTCGCTTCGCCGGGATCGAGAAAATCGATGCCGGCCTCCTCCAGCGCGCCACGCAGCCGCTCGACCTCGTTCGGGTCCGCATCGCTGCCAGGCTCGCGCCCCTGTTCGAATTCCTGCACCCAGCCCGGCGTCACGCGGGCACGCTCGGCCAGCTCCGCCGCCGTCCAGCCCAGCAGCGCGCGGGCAGCGCGGCACAGTTCCGGTGCAAGCGCCAGATTGGCGGGAACGGTGGCTTCAGCCATGGCACGGATCTCCCAACGTCGAAGGCCAGAATGCTAGCCCTATTCAGATAGGGCAAGCGCGCGCGTCTGACAGGCCCGGCACGACGCCGGACGGAAGATCGCGAAGGACGCTCAGGCCGCGTCGGTTGCGGGCGTGCCGGTGAGGATGGCGTGAATACCGGCCGCATCGCGCGATGAGCGCAGCTTGCGCGCCACTTCCGGATCGCGCAGCAGCCGCGCCACGCGCGCGAGCGCCTTGAGATGGTCGGCGCCCGCCGCCTCCGGCGCCAGCAGGAGAAAGACGAGGTCGACCGGCTCGCCGTCCAGCGATTCGAAGTCGATCGGCTTCTCCAGCCGCGCGAACATGCCGAACAGCTTGTCCATCTTGGCGAGCTTGCCATGCGGGATGGCGATGCCGCTGCCGACGCCGGTGGAGCCGAGCCGCTCGCGCTGGTTCAGCGTCTCGAAAATCTCCCGCTCGTCCCGGTGAAGGAGTTCGGCGGCACGGGCGGCCAGCTCCTGCAGTGCCTGTTTCTTGCTGCCCACTCGAAGGGCGGGAAACACTGCCGAAAGCGCCAGAATGTCGTTCAGGGCCATGGAAGGATCCGGGTCCGTCGCGCGCCGACATGCGCGACCACCGAAGCGGCCGCGCATATCGCGCAAAGATGAGCGTTAATGGACGTCTTCCGCCGCAGCCTGGGCGGGCGGATCGACCCAGCCGACGTGGCCGTCGACGCGCCGGTAGACGACATTGATGCGACCGTGGCCGGCGTGGCGGAAGACGAGAACGGCGGCACCGGTGAAATCGAGTTCCAGCACCGCGTCGCTCACGGAAAGCCGCGGAAGATTGGTGGTCGCCTCGGCGACGACCGTCGGGCTCCAGCCTTCGGGTGCCTCGTCCTCATGGTCGGGCACGGTCAGCACGGTCAACGCCGCCAGTTCGGGCAAGGCAGTGCCGTTCTCGCCATTCGCCGGCCGCCGCTTGAAGCGGTCGCGATAGCGGCGCAGCCGGACCTCGATGCGCTCCACCGCCGCGTCCGCGCTGGAATAAGGATCCTGCGCCGCGGCATGGGCCTGAAGGATCGTGCCGCTGTCGAGATGCAGCGCGCAGTCCGAGCGGTAACCCGAGCCTTCGCGAGCCACGGTGACATGGCCAGACCAGCCACCGTCAAAATACTTGCCCATGGCACCGGCGACGCGGTCGCTCACCCGCTGTCGCAGCGCCTCGCCTACGTCGAGATTTTTCCCTGAAACCCGCAGCGGCATCGTGACTAGTCCCTCTGCTGGGGCATGTCCGCGGCGGCGTCTGGATTCCGCGCCCCGCTGCCTGCCCGAACCCCCTACTTGCCCGGCCGGTGCCTTAAAGAGGTAGGAGCCGCGAGGGAAAGTGTCAACGACGGCGGTGGATAGCTCACCGAAACCACTCGCCTGCAAGGGTTTGCGGTGCAGCGCAGCACGAGGAAATCGAAGACTGCCGGTAAACGGTTGCCATCTTGCCCCCACAATGCCGCCACGTTCACGCCACGCGCGCCGGTTCCGGGCGTCCAGGAGGGGGAGGTGCGGGTCGCCTTCAACCGGCGGAGGCCGCCGCCTGCTTTTCCCGCCGGCGCTGGACGGAGGAGGGGATGCGCATCGCCTCGCGGTATTTGGCGACAGTTCGCCGGGCGATATCGATGCCGGATTCGCGCAGCTTCTGCACAAGCGTGTCGTCGGAGAGCACATCGTCCGGCGTCTCGGCGTCGATCATCTGCTTGATGCGGAAGCGCACGGATTCCGCCGAGTGCGCCTCACCTCCATCGGAAGAGGAAATGGAGGACGAGAAGAAATACTTCATCTCGAAGATACCGCGCGGCGTCGCCATGTATTTGTTCGAGGTGACCCGCGAAACCGTGGATTCATGCATGCCGATCGCGTCGGCCACCATCCGCAGGTTCAAGGGACGCAGATGCTGCACGCCGAGCGAGAGGAACGCCTCCTGCTGCCGCACGATCTCCGTTGCCACCTTGAGGATGGTGCGTGCGCGCTGGTCGAGCGAGCGTGTCAGCCACGTCGCCGTCTGCATGCAGTCGGTGAGGAAAGCCTTCTCCTTCTCGCCGCGCGCGGTCTTCTGCACGCGCGAATAATAGGCCTGGTTGACGAGCACGCGCGGCAGCGTGTCGGAATTGAGCTCGACCAGCCAGTTTTCCGGCGTTCCCCGCACGAACACGTCCGGCACAATGGGCTGAATGACGCCGGAGCCGAAGGCGAGACCAGGCTTGGGATTCAGCCGGCGGATTTCGCCGACCATCTCGGCGAGGTCCTCGTCGTCGACGCCGCAAACCCGCTTGAGCGCGCCGAACTCGCGCCGCGCCAGCAATTCCAGATGGCCCAGCAGCGCCGCCATGGCCGGGTCGAAGCGGTTGCGCTCCTTCAGCTGGATGGCGAGGCATTCGGCCAGCGAGCGCGCGCCGATGCCGGGAGGATCGAAGGTCTGGATCACCTCCAGCACCTTCTGCACGGCTGAAAGCGGGGCCCCGAGACGCTCGGCGACGCTGGGGAGATCGGTCGTGAGGTAGCCGGCCTCGTCGATGAGGTCGATCAGGTGATGGCCGATGAGGAGGGCGACGGGATCGTTCGTCGCCAGCGTGAGCTGACCCTCCAGATGGTCGGCCAGCGTCGTCTCGGCGGAGACGAAAGCCTCCAGATTGTAATCGTCATCCTCGCGCCCGCCGCCGCCCACGCCCGACCAGTCGCTGTAGGACCCGCTGTCGCCGGTGGCAGGATGCACGGTCTCGCGGCCGGCATCGTCGGGGAAGACGTTCTCCAGGCCGGTGTCGAGCCGGTCCTCGATGGCGCTGCGGCTGGAGCCGAGGCTTTCCTCGAGCCAGTCGGTGGTTTGTCCTTCCTCGCGCGTCTCGTTCGAATGCGCGCGCGGGTCGAGCTGGTGATCCTCGCTGCGCAGCACCACCTCGTCGCGCCCGCCCTCGCCCTCCGCCGCGCTCGCCGCCTCCGGCTCGACCTGCCGCTCCAGCAGCGGGTTGCGCTCCAGTTCCGCCTCGACATAGGCGACGAGGTCGAGATTGGAGAGCTGCAGCAGCTTGATGGCCTGCATCAGCTGCGGGGTCATCACCAGCGATTGCGTCTGGCGGAATTCGAGACGCGGACCTAGCGACATGGCGCGCAACCTCCGGGGGCGGCTCGCGACAGGACTGCTGGGGATTGTCGCCGGAGGGCCATGCTAGAGACGGAACTCCTCACCGAGGTAAAGCCGACGCACTTCCGAGCTCGCGACGATCTCGTCGGGCGAACCCTCCATGAGCACGCTACCGGAATGGATGATGTAGGCGCGGTCGATCAGGCCGAGCGTCTCGCGCACATTGTGGTCGGTGATCAGCACGCCGATGCCGCGCTGGGTGAGATGGCGCACCAGCGCCTGAATGTCGCCGACCGCGATCGGATCGATGCCGGCGAAGGGCTCGTCCAAGAGCATGAAGGTCGGCCGCGAGGCGAGCGCGCGGGCGATCTCGACGCGCCGCCGCTCGCCGCCCGACAGCGCGATCGAGGGCGACTTGCGCACATGGGTGACGCGGAACTCCTCCAGCAGCGCGTCGAGCTCACGCTCGCGTGCCTTCCGGCTCGGCTCCACCGCCTCCAGCACCGCGCGGATGTTGTTCTCCACCGAGAGGCCGCGGAAGATCGAGGCTTCCTGCGGCAGGTAGCCGACGCCGAGGCGCGCGCGACGATACATGGGCAGGTGGGTGACGTCGTGGCCGTCCAGCTCGATGCGGCCGGCATCGGCCTTCACGAGGCCGGTGATCATGTAGAAGATCGTGGTCTTGCCCGCGCCATTGGGACCCAGCAGCCCGACCGCCTCGCCGCGCCGCACGTGAAGGCTCGCTTCGCGCACGACCTTGCGCCCGCCATAGGATTTGGCGACGCCGACAGCGTTGAGCACACCCTGGCGCTGTGCGGGCAGTTCGGAGAAGCGCGGCGCCTCGCCCGCAAACGCGGCCTCGAACTGAGGTTCGTCACGCGGTGCACGGGCTTCCCGAGACGGCGATTCGGACTGTCGCTGACCGCCGCTTCCGAAGCCGCGCGGTGTCTGACCCGACGGAGCCTTGCCGCCACGACCGCTCAATCCCGAGAAAAAACCCACGCGTACCCTCCGTGGTGAGACACCACTGCGAAGGTGATAAACTCTCCGGCACGCGCTGGCAAATGCGCAGATGCAAAAAGCGGGCCGAAGCCGGCCACGCCGGCTCGAAAATGGGAATCAGGGCCGCGTTACGGACACTGCCGGCGAGGCCGGCCAGGGCCGTTCAGGGTGCCGGCTTGGCCGCGGGCTTCGCAGCAGGCTTGGCCGCGGGCTTGGCTCCCGGTGCGGCCGCGCCGCCTTCCATCTGCTTGACGCTGTTGGGCACGATCAGGCTCTCGACGCGCCCGCCCTCGAAGCGCGAGGCGCCGTTGGCGAGATCGACGGTAAGCTTCTTGCCGCGGATGACGTTCGGGCCCTGCGTCAGTATCACGGGATTGCCGGTGAGGGTGATGGTGTTGCTGGCCGTCTCGAACACACCCTGATCGCCGGTTGCCGTCTGCTCCTTGGTGGTCACGACCACCGAGCCGTTGATCTCCAGACGGCGGATCGACGACGAACTCATCGGATTGCCCGACGCCAGCGCATCGCCGGCCTTGGCGGTGTCAGCCGCGCCGGCGCCCGCGCCCTTGCCGTCATAGAAGACGACGAGTTCCTTGGAACGCAGCGTCGTGTCGCCCTGCTGCACCACGACATTGCCGGAGAAGATCGCCTTCTTCTGCTGGTCCAGCACTTCGAGGCTGTTGGCGTCGATGCGGATCGGCTGGTCGCGGTTGGTGGCGAAACCCTGCAATGCATTGGGTACGTTGCGCGACTGGGCGAGCCCGGCCGCGGGCGCGGCAACGAGCAGGACCAGACTGGCGGCGGCGAAGCGGGCAAATGCGATCATGGTCTCTTGTCTAGCCGTGCACGTCCGGCCATTCAATGAAATAGGCTCAGGGTTGGCTGCTTAACGACGAGCCGCGCAGCATCGGCGCCGCGCTCGGGACGGAGGCGCCGGAGGCCCGAGGCGCGTCGTCCGCCGGCGGCATGCGGAAATTGAGCTGGACGTTCCCGGTCAGAAGTGCGCGGGAGTCCTTCTGCGACACTTCCATCCGGTCGGCGGTCAGCTTGCCATCGAGATAGGTCAGCTTCACCGGGTGATCGGAAACCAGCCGCCCGCCCTTGATGTCGATCGTCGCTTCGGAGAACTCGCCGCCATAGCCGGCGGAGGTGGAGAAATGCACGCCGTCGCCAAGTTTGATCAGCTCGGTCTTGGTATCGTAGCTACCGGCCTTCGCCGCCAGCTTCGCCCAGCCATGGTCGGCCAGTTCGAGATTGGCGGCAATGGTCTCCAGATCGATACGGTTGGGCTCCGTCAGATCCTGCGAGGCGGCTTCCGCGGTGACGCTGTAGCCGCGATTGTCCTGCGTGAAGCCCTGGAGCTTGGGGAACTCCATCTTCACCTTGGTGCCGGACAGAGAGACCCGGCCAAGCTCGAACGGCAGGTCCATCGCGAGGCTCAGCGGCTTGAGGTAGTTCGCCGCCAGCGTCAGGCCGAGCACGATGAGCACGCCGGCCGGCAGGGCGCGGCGAAAGAAGCGCACGCGCCGGCTGTGGCTGCGCGCGCGCCTGAACTCGGCCGCCTCCCGACGCGCAGCCTCAGGCGTGCGGCCGGAGTCCCGCTCCGCCGCGACCGCCCGGGGGCGAACAGGAGGTTGCACATGTCGGTTCATACGCGATGACGAATCCCTGCGGCCGGCTCCCTGGCCAGCATCATTCCAAAATGGCGGCTTGCGCGGCCCGGCGCAAGCGCGAGCGGCGCAGGAGACAGCACGCGCCACCCCATCCGCTATTCGAACCGCAGATTGCGGCCGGGATAGGAAGCGGGGAAGGCGCAAGCGTGCCGAATATCCGGCCGCGGTCAGGAATGCGAAAAGATGTCCTGATCCGGCCAGCCGGCAAGGTCGAGCTTTGCGCGGGTCGGCAGGAAGTTGAAGCATTCCTGCGCCAGCTCGGTGCGGCCTTCACGCTCGAGCATGGCCGCGAGCTTGATCTGCAGCGCGTGCAGGTGCAGCACGTCCGAGGCCGCATAGATGAGCTGCGCGTCGGAAAGTTCCTCGGCCGCCCAGTCCGAGCTCTGCTGCTGCTTGGACAGGTCGACGCCGAGCAGTTCGCGTACCAGCTCCTTCAGGCCGTGCCGGTCGGTGTAGGTGCGGGTCAGCCGCGAGGCGATCTTGGTGCACCAGACCGGCCCGACGGTCAGCCCGAACGCCTTGCCGAGCACCGCAATGTCGAAGCGGGCGAAATGGAACAGCTTCACGATGGCCGGATCGGTGAGCAGCTTCTCGAGGTTCGGCGCGCTGCCCGGACCCGCTCCGGCGGGAATCTGCACGACGTCGGCGGTGCCGTCACCCGGCGAAAGCTGCACGACGCACAGCCGGTCACGGTGCGGATTCAGCCCCAGCGTCTCGGTGTCGATGGCAACGAAAGGCGAGCGTTCGGCCGAATAGCGCGAAAGGTCGACAAGATCGCCGCGATGCAGGCGGATGCTCATGAGCGGACAGTTTCCGACAATGGGATTTCGTGAACAGGCGGCTCCTTAGCACTGGCGGTGCCGCAGGAGCAACCAAGGGCCGCACAGCCGAGGTCGCGCGGCGTCAGGCGAGCAGCGCGTCCACCATCAGGCCGGCGAAGAGAGTCAGCCCCGCGTCGCGGTTCGACTTGAACAGGGCGAGGCATAATTCGCGATCGTCAATGTCGAGCCGGCGCACCTGGGTGGCAAGCTGCACGGTGAAGATGCCGAGCCCGCCCCAGGCGATGGAACCCGCCCCCGCGGCCCACAGCGCGGCCCCGATCAGCACCACGGCGCCCGCATAGAAAACGACGAGCCAGGGTTTCGTATTGCGCTCGAACAGCCGCGCCGAGGATTTCACGCCGACGATCGCATCGTCCTCACGGTCCTGATGCGCATAGATCGTGTCATAGCCCACCACCCAGAGCACCGAACCCGCATAGAGCAGGAAGGCAGCCGCCGGCAGCGTTCCCAGCAGCGCCGCGAACCCCACCAGCGCACCCCAGGAAAAGGTGAGCCCGAGCACGGCCTGCGGAATCCAGATCACGCGCTTCATCAGCGGATAGATCGCCACCAGCCCCAGCGAGGACAGTGAGACCAGGATGGCGAAGCGCGGCAGGCAGATCAGCACCGCGAGCCCGACCAGCCCCTGCAGGGCGAGGAAGGTGAAGGCGCCCGTGACGCTGACCTGTCCGGAAGGCAGCGGCCGGCCGCGCGTGCGCTCGACCATGCCGTCGATGTCGCGGTCGAGAATGTCGTTCCAGGTGCAGCCGGCGCCGCGCATGGCCACCGAGCCGATGGCGAACAGGGCCAGCAGCGCCGCCAGCTGCAACGCATCGACGGGCGTGCCCGCACGCGTGGCCATCGCCGCCGCGAGCGCGGTCGACCACCAGCAGGGAATGAGCAGCAGCCAGCTGCCGATCGGCCGGTCGGCGCGCGCCAGACGCAGAAACGGGCGCAGGAAACCGGGCGCGTATCGGTCGACCCAATTGCCGGCGGCATCCTCCGGCACGAGGCTGGGAGCAGGCGCGATCATGCTTCCACTCAGCGCAGCGCGCTGCCGCCGAGCGTGTCGAACACACCGCCCTTGCCGCCATCGGTATTGGGCAGGCCGCTCGACAGGCCAAGACCCGCCGCGACGGCGCCCTGCGGCGGCGGACCACCGCCGCCACCGCCGCCGCTTTCCTGCAACTGGGCGGCCTTGCACACCTTGTCGCGGATCGAGGCCACCTGGGCGGAATTCTGCTTCAGGCCCTTCAGGGCCTCGTCGGGCACGCCGCACTTGGTCTTGTTCGTGCTGAGGTAGTTGAAGAATTTCTGCTGGGCGGTAGCAAAGCCGCGGAACAGCGGGCAGATCTCGGAAGGAGTCGCCTTGCGCTCGGCGGCCTTGCGCAGCGTCTCGTTGCGACTTTCGAGATCGCCGCGCAGCTTTGTCACCTGCGACTGGCAGTCGGCCATGTCCGCCTCGTTGGGACCCGCCGGAGCCGCCGGAGCGGTCGAGAAGCCGCCGGGCGCAAACCCGCTGGGAAGCTGCTGCGACATGTCGGGCGACGGCAGGGAGGACGACGGCGCCATCGCCGGAGAGGGGGCCGGCGTTGTGCTGGGCGCCGGAGCGGCGCTCGGTGCGGGCGCGTCGCTCGGGGCCACGGCCGCCCCGTCGCCCGAGCCGCCGGGCGTGCCAATCCATTGCGCCTGTGCCGGCAGGGCCGTCATGGCTCCACCCATCAGGCCGCCGGTGAACAGGCATGCGGCGAAAAGCGCACCCCGCGCGTGCGATATCATCCGTGTCATCAACATTTCCGCCCGTACAGCGTTCTTGACCCAGCGTGATACAGAGGCCTTAAGGATTGGGCAACATCACGGCAGGTGGCTTCCTGCGGCCAATATGCGAGAAAATGGCCCGTATCATGGCCCGCCCCGAAGATTCGCCCGATCAGCCCTATGATTTCCGCGCCCAGCGCCTTTTCGTCGAGGACGACCTCGGCGAGGGCGCGCTGGTCAGCCTCGACCGCGACCGCGCGCATTATGTCTCGGATGTGATCCGGCTACCGGTCGGTGGCCGGCTGCACCTGTTCAACGGGCGCGACGGCGAATGGCGGGCGGTCCGCGAGGCGGGCGGCAAGCGCGAGGCTCTGCTGCGCTGTGAAGCCCGCTTGCGGGCGCAGGCCCCGGCACCCTACCTCGACTACGTCTTCGCGCCGCTCAAGCATGCCCGGCTCGACTATATGGTCCAGAAGGCGGTGGAGATGGGTGCCGGCCGGCTCCAGCCGGTTCTCACCCAGCACACCCAGGCGAGCCGCGTGAACACCGAGCGCATGCGCGCGAATGTGGTCGAGGCAGCCGAGCAATGCGGCATTCTCTCGATCCCCGAGGTTCTGGAGCCACTCCCCCTCACGCGCTGGCTCGCCGGGTTGGAGCCCGCCCGCACGCTGGTATTCTGCGACGAGGCGGCCCCGGTTGCCGACCCTCTGGCGCCCCTGCGGGCCGCGGTCGCCGGCCCGCTCGCCGTGCTGATCGGTCCCGAGGGGGGCTTCTCCGACATTGAGCGGCGCCAGCTGCTCGCCCGCGCCGGCACGGTGGTGCTCTCGCTCGGCCCGCGCATCCTGCGCGCCGACACCGCCGCCGTCGCCGCCCTCGCTCTGGTCGAGGCGGCGCGCCAGCACGTTCCCTGATACCGCTAGAAAGTTGACAGATGGGCGGGAACCAGATGCCGGCCTCCGCGTTGGTGAGCGCCGGTTCGCCCGGCTCCGGTACGCGGAAGGACGCGCCGGGCATTACGGTGATGATATTTTAGGTATACCTTCGACCAGACGCGAAGAAATATAATAAAAATGTGACGCCCGGCGAAACAAATACCAGGTCACATTCCGGTCTCACTTCTCACTCATCAAACCCCCGCGCCAAGACGCACCGATTCTGCGTCGGCTAAACTATGCACGTTCGTTAACATTTCGATTCCTTCGGAGAAAGACGCCATGGTCGAAGAATACCGCATCGGCATCGAGGAGGAATATTTCATCGTCGACGGCGAGACCAAGAGCGCGCTTCGGCGCCTGCCGGGCTCTTTCATGGAAAAAGCGCGCGACGCGCTCGGCGAACGGGTCTCCGGCGAGATGCTGCAGTCGCAGATCGAGATGATGTCGCGCCCGCATGCCAGTGCCGCCGATGCCCGCGCCGAGCTGCACGGCCTGCGCCGCGTGCTCGGCGATGTCGCCTCGAATTTCGACCTCGCCTTCTTCGCCTCCGGCACGCACCCCACGGCGAGCTGGCAGGGCGGGAAACGCACGCCGACGAAGCGCTATGACGGGCTGATGCACGATCTGCAGATGCTCGGCGAGCGCAACATGCTGTGCGGCATGCATGTTCACGTCGAATTGCCCGACCCGGATTTACGGGTCGACGTGATGCGCCGCATCACGCCCTATCTGCCGATCTTCGTCGCGCTCTCCACCTCGTCGCCGTTCTGGGAATCCAAGCGCACCGGACTGATGGGCTATCGGCTCGCCGCCTATGACGAGTTGCCACGCACCGGCCTGCCGGAGCTGTTCGAAACGGCCAAGGACTACCAGGATTATGTCGACGCGCTGGTGGCGGCGCGGGCGATCCGCGATTCGAGCTATGTCTGGTGGACCATCCGGCCCTCGCAGAAGCATCCGACGCTGGAGTTGCGCGCACCCGACAGCTGCACCCGCGTCGAGGACTCGGTGGCCATCGCCGCGCTCTATCGCGCGCTGGTGCGCCATCTCGTGCGCGATCCCAAGCTCAATGGCGGGATCGATGCCGTCGACCGCGCCATCGCGGTGGAGAACAAATGGCGCGCGCAGCGCTACGGTATCCATGGCAGCTTCGTCGACCGCGACGCGAAACAGGCGATCCCGGTCGCGCAGGCCGTCGAGACGCTGATCGACCAGGTGGCGGACGACGCCGACGCGCTCGGCAGCCGGCAGGAGCTGCAGCATCTGCGCACCATCCTCGACGGTGGCACCAGCGCCGACATCCAGATCGCGGTCTATCAGGAGGCAGCCCACCGCACGGGCAACCGCAACGAAGCGCTGCGCGCGGTGACGACCTGGCTCACTCACGCCTCCGCGCAGTGACGTAAGGTACGGCTCCGCCCACGAGCCGGCCCGGTATTGTCCACGGTCTATCGGTAGTTACGGCGATTTGCGTCGCCGCGCCGCCTGTGTATGGTCTCGCGCCCCAGCCTACCCCCCGCGGAGCCCACCATGGCGCGAGACCAAATCGACACGCAGCCCATCGAAAGCCGCGACGAACTCGTCGCCTGGTTCGAGGAAGGCTGCAAGGCGCCCTCGAAGTTCCGCATCGGCACCGAGCACGAGAAATTCCCCTTCACCCTGCAGGGGCACGATCCCGTGCCGTATGAAGGCGCGAACGGCATCCGCGCGCTGCTGGAAGGCATGCAGGCGCTGAACGGCTGGGAGCCCATCATGGAGGGCTCCACCATCATCGGCCTCGCCGACAATGTCGGCGGCGGCGCGATCTCGCTGGAGCCGGGCGGCCAGTTCGAGCTGTCGGGCGCCCCGCTCGTCTCCATTCACGAGACCTGCGCCGAGGTGAACTCGCACCTCACCCAGGTGAGCAACGTGGCGACGCCTCTCGGCTTCGGCTTCCTCGGCCTCGGCATGAGCCCGAAATGGACCCTGGCGGAAACGCCGGTGATGCCCAAGGGCCGCTACAAGATCATGACCAACTACATGCCGAAGGTCGGCACGCGCGGCCTCGATATGATGTACCGGACCTGCACCGTGCAGGTGAATCTCGACTTCGCGTCCGAGGCGGACATGGTGAAGAAGCTGCGTGTCGGCCTCGCCTTGCAGCCGATCGCCACGGCTTTGTTCGCCAATTCGCCCTTCACGGAAGGGCGGCCGAACGGCTTCCTCTCCTATCGCTCGGAGATCTGGCGCGACACCGACAACAACCGCGCCGGCATGCTGCCCTTCGCCTTCGAGGAGGGTATGGGCTTCGAGCGTTACGTCGACTACGCGCTCGACGTGCCGATGTATTTCATCAAGCGCGGCGACCGCTATATCGACGTCGCCGGCTCCTCCTTCCGCGACCTGCTTGCCGGCCGGCATCCGGCGGTGCCGGGCGAGACGGCGACCGTCTCGGACTGGGCCAACCACCTCTCCACCATCTTTCCCGAGGTGCGGCTCAAGCGCTATCTGGAGATGCGCGGCGCCGATGGCGGGCCGTGGGCCAATCTGTGCGCCCTTCCGGCCCTGTGGACCGGGCTTTATTACGATCAGTCGAGTCTCGACGCCGCCTGGGATCTGGCGAAGGGCTGGAGCGCCGAGCAGCGTCAGAAGCTGCGCGACGACGTGCCCCGGCTCGCCTTCAAGGCAGAGATCGCCGGCCGCCCGGTACTGGAGGTCGCACGCGACGTCGTAGAGATCGCGCGCGCGGGTCTTGCCCGCCGCGACTATCGCGACAGCCAGGGCCGCGATGAGACGCGCTTCCTCAAGCCGCTGGAGGAAAGCCTCGCTTCCGGGCTCACCTCGGCGGAGGTGCTGCTGAAGCGCTATGCCGGCGAGTGGAACCGCTCGGTCGAACCGATCTTCGACGACTGCGCCTATTGACGGCGGGGCCGGGCATCAATGCCCGGCCTACTCCGCCGCGATCGCCGCCTCGGAGATGTTGTCGAGGCCCTGCACGATATGGAGGGCGAGGGCATCGGCGAGAGGTGACACCTCGTGCCGGTTGCGCAGCAGCCCGATGCGGCAGGGCGCCAGCGCGGGGAAGCCGTCCGAGGGGCCAAGCACCCGCATGCCGGGACGCAGGCCCGATTCCGGCAGCACGGAAATGGCAAGGCCCGCGAGCACGGCCGCCGAGACGGCGGTGCTGTTCGACGAGGTGTAGAGAATGCGGAAGGGGCGCCCCGCCGCCTGCAGCATGGCGATCGCTTCCTGCCGCCAGTTGCAGCTCTGCCGGCCGAGTGCCAGCGGCACCGGGTCGTCCAGATGCGAGGAATGACGCATGGAGCCGACCCAGAGCAGTTGCTCGCGGCGAATGATCTCGGTCTCGCGGTGGACCATCTCGCAATCGGTGATGATGGCGAGGTCGAGGTCGCCGGTGTCGATGCGGTCGATCAGGTCGGTCGAGGGATCGCAGACCACGGTCAGCTCGACATTGGGATGGGTCGCCGAGAAGCGCGCCATGATCTCCGGGAGATAGCGGTCGGCATAATCGTCCGGCACGCCAAGCCGCACCCGCCCCGAGAGCTCGGCGCTGGCCAGGCTCGCCATGGCCTCGATATTGAGCTTCACGATGCGGCGGGCATAGTCGAGCAGCCGCTCGCCCTCATCGGTAAGGCGCGAGGCCCGGCCGTCGCGCGCGAAGATCGGCTTGCCGACCCGTTCCTCAAGCCGCTTCATCTGCATAGAGACGGCGGATTGGGTCTTGTGCACCACCTCGGACGCTTTCGTAAAACTGCCCGTTTCGGCGATGGTTATGAATGTTCTTAATTGATCAATGTCGAGCAGCACCGTCATGGGGCAACCTCCCGGCGGATGATTATCACAGATGATGATAAGTCAGATCAGAAACATTCGCTAGTGTGATTGATGGTCCTCGTCCATAAGTCTGCCATCGCGAAACGACGTCGTCGGGATCGGGTGGCCGCCGGGCATGGCAGCCATCAGAAGAGACGGCATCGTCCCCCGCGACCGACAGATGGAGGGTTCAGTGTCGTACATTGGCGAAGTTCGGAGAAGCGCGTTCGCGTCCTTCGGCGCCGCGGTCAGCGGTCTGCTGGTCGCCAGCGCCCTGGGTACCATTCAGTTCATCAAGGCGCTGGGCCGCCGCCGCTACCTCGTGCAGCTCGGCGAGTTCGACGATCACATGCTCAAGGATATCGGGCTCACCCGCGCCGACCTGCGCGACGCCTCGTCCGGTCCGATCTGGCAGGACCCGACGGCGACGCTGGTGGTGCGTGCCGTGGAGCGCCGCGCCAGCCGGCGGCAGGTCGCCCGCAGCAATCTGCGGCTGGTCAGCTCGAAGGTTCCCACCCAGCAGCCCCCGGCGGGCGACCTCATTTCGTGCGGCTGATCATGAAAGGCCGTGACCGAATTACCGGCGACATCGACCCCCTCGTGTCGCCCACTTGAGCCCGCTGGTTCGTCCAGCGGGCTTTTTTCATGCCCGGCCGGCATCGGGGCGCGAAGCTGCCGCTAACTTGCAACCGTGAAAGAATGCCCTTGCAACGCGGGTAATGCGCCGCGGCCAGCATCGGTCCATATGAGGGCAGCCGGCGGGTGCCGGTCTCTTCAGGAACCGGAGCGTGCGCGTCATGGCAAAGCATCTCGATTTCGGGCTCGACACCTTCGGCGATGTGATGGCCGATACGCAGGGCCGTCCGCTCACCCAGGCGCAAGCGCTCCGCAACGTGGTGGAACAGGGCGTGCTTGCCGACGAGGCGGGCGTCGACTTCTTCGCTGTGGGCGAACATCACCGCGACGATTACGCGATTTCCGCCCCCGAGGTGGTGCTCGGCGCCATCGCCGCGCGCACCAGACGCGTGCGGCTCGGCTCAGCGGTGACGGTGCTGTCGTCGGATGACCCGATCCGGGTCTATCAGCGCTTCGCCACCGTCGACGCGATCTCGCAAGGGCGCGCGGAGATCATTCTGGGTCGCGGCTCGTTCACCGAGTCCTTCCCGCTGTTCGGCTTCGACCTCAACGACTACGAAAAGCTGTTCACCGAGAAGCTCGACCTGTTCGTGCACCTGCTGCGCCAGAACGGGACGGCCGACGGCGTGACATGGAAAGGCGAGCTGCGCCCGCCGCTGGCGCGGCAGCATGTCTATCCGCTGCCCGAAAGCGGCACGATGAAGACATGGATCGGCGTCGGCGGCTCGCCGGAATCGGTGGTGCGCGCGGCGAGCTACGGCCTGCCCATGATGCTCGCCATCATCGGCGGCAGCGCCAGCCGCTTCAAATCCTATGCCGAACTCTACCGGAAGGCCTTTGCCCAGCTGGGCACCGCCCCGCAGCCGCTCGGCGTGCACAGCCCCGGCTATGTCGCCGACACCGACGAGGCGGCGAAGGAGGAGTTCTTCCACGCCTTCAAGGCCAATCGCGACCGCATCGGCCGCGAGCGCGGCTGGCCGCCCATGGGCCGCGAGGAGTTCGAGCGCGAGGTCGCGCACGGCGCGCTCTATCTCGGCTCGCCCGAAACGGTGGCGCGGAAGATCGCCGACACCGTGAAGGCGCTCGACCTCGATCATTTCGACCTGAAATACAGTGCCGGGCCGCTCGGCCACGACAAATCGATGCGCTGCATCGAACTGTACGGCACCAAGGTGATCCCGCGCGTGCGGGAGATCCTGGCGGAGGGGTGACCCCTCCGCCGTTCCTCACACGTTCAGCAGCAGGTATTCGCGCTCCCAGGGCGAGATCACGCGCATGAAGGTGTCGAACTCCTGCTGCTTCACCGCCGTGTAGGTCTTCACGAAGCTCGGGCCGAGCACATTGGAGATTTCCTCCGAGTACTGCATCGCCGCCACCGCCTCGAGCAGGCCGCGCGGCAGCTCGAAATCGAGCCCCTTGGCGTCCGCTTCCAGCGGCTCGGTCGGACGCAGGCTCTCCACCAGGCCGAGATAGCCGCAGGCCAGCGAGGCCGCGATGACGAGATAGGGGTTGGCGTCCGAGGACGGCACCCGGTTCTCCACCCGCCGCGCCGCCGGCGAGGAGGGCGGCACGCGCAGGCCCGCCGTGCGGTTGTCGTAGCCCCACTGCACGTTGATCGGCGCCATGGAATCGCGGGTGAGGCGGCGATAGGAGTTCACATAGGGCGCCATGATCGACATCACCGTCGGCATGTAGCGCTGCTGGCCGGCGATGAAGGCGAAGAATTCCGGCGTCGGGTCGCCATCCTTGTCGGAGAAGATGTTCTTGCCCGTCTCGGCATCCACGATGGACTGGTGGATGTGCATGGCCGAGCCCGGCTCGTCGGCGATCGGCTTGGCCATGAAGGTGGCGTAGATCTTGTGTGCCAGCGCCGCCTCGCGGATGGTGCGCTTGAACAGGAACACCTGGTCGGCGAGCACGACGGGATCGCCATGCAGCAGGTTGATCTCCATCTGCGCCGCGCCGTCCTCGTGGATCAGCGTGTCGATCTCCAGGCCCTGCGCTTCCGAGTAGTCGTACATGTCCTCGAACAGGGCGTCGAACTCATTCACCGCCTGAATGGAATAGGACTGACGGCCGATCTCCGGCCGGCCGGAGCGGCCGATCGGCGGCTTCAGCGGATAGTCGGCGTCGGTATTGGGCTCGACGAGATAGAATTCGATCTCCGGCGCCACCACCGCCTTCCAGCCCTTCTTGGCGTAGAGGTCGACGACGTTCTTCAGCACCTGGCGCGGGGCGAGGTCCACCGGGCGCCCGTCGCGATGATAGGCGTCGTGGATGATCTGCGCGGTCGGATCCTGTGCCCACGGCACCACCGCCAGCGTCGAGAAGTCCGGCTCCATGACGAGATCGCTGTCGACCACCACCGAATCGACGAGGTTGTCATAGGGCGGGTAATCGCCGGAAATCGTCTGGAAGAACACGCTGAGCGGCAGGTTCATGGTCGGGCCGTTCAGGAACTTCGACACCGGCATGATCTTGCCGCGCCCGACGCCGGCAAGGTCCGGGACCGCGCATTCGATCTCGGTTATGCCGCGCGCCGCCATCCACGCTTTCGCCTCTTCGAGCGAGGCTACGCCGCGCGGAGAACTCACCGCGTCCTTCTCGGAACGCTTCTTCTTGGCCATGATGTCACTTTCCCGATGCGCCTTCCGCGCATCAGGAGGCAACCATGCCCTCACGACAGCCGTCAAGGCGCGCCGACGCTGCTCGTTTGCGGGCATGGTAAAATTGTTTGCATTGTGCCGTTGAGCCGCCGCCCGAAGCCGGATAGCGTTCCTTCAAGAGCCGAACCATTCGGCCGGGGACAACGGGGCTAGGCATGAGCACAGGCGTCGCCGAAAAGACGCAGAAGACCGTCGGCGGTATCCGCCGCAAATTCGCCCCCTGGAACGACCCGCAGGCCGTCCCGCTGATCCGCTATCAGAACGTCACCAAGCGCTTCGGCGATTTCGTCGCCATCGACAATCTCTCCCTCGACATCTACGAGCGCGAGTTCTTCGCGCTGCTGGGCCCGTCCGGCTGCGGCAAGACCACGCTGATGCGCATGCTCGCCGGCTTCGAGGAGCCGAGCTCCGGCCAGATCACGCTGGCCGGCCAGGACCTCGTCGGCACGCCGCCCTACAAGCGGCAGACCAACATGATGTTCCAGTCCTACGCGCTGTTCCCGCATATGAGCGTGTGGGACAACATCGCCTTCGGCCTGCGGCAGGACGGCATGGAGAAGGGCGCCATCGCCGCCCGCGTCGAAGAGATGCTCAAGCTGGTGAAGCTTGAGAAGTTCGCCAAGCGCAAGCCGCACCAGCTCTCCGGCGGCCAGCGCCAGCGCGTGGCGCTGGCCCGCTCGCTCGCCAAGCGGCCCAAGGTGCTGCTGCTGGACGAGCCGCTCGGCGCGCTCGACAAGAAGCTGCGCGAGGAGACGCAGTTCGAGCTCATGGACATCCAGATGGAGCTGGGCATGACCTTCCTGATCGTGACGCACGATCAGGAAGAGGCGATGACGGTGGCCGACCGCATCGCGGTGATGAACCACGGCAAGCTGGTGCAGGTCGCCCCGCCCGCCGTCATCTACGAGCAGCCGGCCTCGCGCTATGTCGCCGAATTCGTCGGCGACGTGAACATCCTGCCCGCCCGCATCGACTCCATCACGCCCGGCCTGCTCACCTTGCGGCCGGAGGTGGCGCCCGACATGCCCTTCCACGTCACGCAGGAATGCCCGGCCGCCGTGGGCGATACGGTCGCCCTCGCGCTGCGTCCGGAAAAGCTGCGCGTCGAGCTGGAGCCGCCCGCCGATCCGAGCGTGAACTGCCTGTCCGGCAGCATCTGGGACATCGGCTATCTCGGCGACCTCTCCATCTACCATGTGGAACTCGCCGACGGCTCGCGCATTAAGGCGGCCAAGCCGAACCTCACCCGCATGGTCGAGCGTCCCATCACCTGGGAGGACAAGGTCTATGTCTCCTTCACGCCGGATGCCGGCGTGATCCTGACAAGCTGAGGAGACAGGGCATGGCGGGCAAGGCGAGGGGGCGCGGACTGGTCGTCGCCATTCCGTATCTGTGGTTGCTGGCGCTGTTCCTGGTGCCGTTCCTGATCGTCTTCAAGATCAGCCTGTCGCAGGACGCGATCGCACAGCCGCCGTATTTCCCGACCTTCGATCTTTCCGAGGGCTGGCAGGCGTTCAAGGACAGCTTTGCCGAGCTCTCCTTCGACAACTACGCCTATGTGCTGAGCTGGGACAACGAGTTCATCGAGGCCTATGGCTCGAGCCTCTGGATCGCCGGCATCTCGACCCTGCTGCTGCTGCTGGTCGGCTACCCCATCGCCTACGGCATGGCGCGGGCGCCGAAATCGATCCGACCGACGCTGCTGATGCTCATCATCCTGCCGTTCTGGACCTCGTTCCTGATCCGCGTCTACGCCTGGATCGGCATCTTGTCGCCGGAGGGGCTGCTCAACCAGCTGCTGATCGCGCTCGGCATCATCTCGCCGGACGCGCCTTTGCAGATTCTCGCCACCGACACGGCGGTCTATATCGGCATCGTCTATTCCTACCTTCCCTTCATGATCCTGCCGCTGTACTCGGCGCTGGAGAAGATGGACGAGACGCTGCTGGAAGCCGCCGCGGACCTCGGCTGCCCGCCCTTCGCCGCGTTCTGGAAGATCACCTGGCCGCTGTCGCTGCCGGGCGTGTTCGCCGGCTGCCTGCTGTGCTTCATCCCGGCGGTGGGCGAGTTCGTCATCCCCGACCTGCTCGGCGGCTCCGACACGCTGATGATCGGCAAGGTGCTGTGGACCGAATTCTCGGTGAACCGCTCCTGGACCGTGTCCTCGGCGGTCGCCGTGCTGCTCCTGATGGTGCTGGTGATCCCGATCGTGTTCTACCAGAACGTCCAGCAGCGCGAAGTGGAGGGCAGGTAGCATGCGCCACAAAAATAGGATTTTTGTGATGAGAGCATGCTCCAGTTTGTTGAATCGAGAGCACTTTCTTATCCATCGGATGGGTTCATCCGAAGGGAAAGGGCTCTAAGATGCGCAAGGGGCTCTCCTGGTTCAACGTCACCTCGATCGTTCTGGGATTCGCGTTCCTGTACATCCCGATCGTGCTCCTGGTGATCTATTCCTTCAACGCCTCGCGGCTGGTCACCGTGTGGGCCGGCTTCTCCACCCACTGGTACTGGCAGCTGCTGCAGAACGAGCAATTGCTCGATGCCGCCTGGGTGACGCTGCGCGTCGCCTTCATAACCGCCACGGTGGCCACCGCGCTCGGCACCATGGCCGCCATCACGCTGACGCGCTACGGCCGGTTCTACGGCCGCACGCTGTTCTCCGGCATGATCTACGCCCCGCTCGTTATGCCGGAGGTGATCACCGGCCTGTCGCTGCTGCTCTTGTTCGTCGCCGTGAACATCGACCGCGGCTTCTGGACCATCACGCTGGCGCACATCACCTTCACCATGTGCTTCGTCTCGGTGGTGGTGCAGTCGCGGCTCGTCACCTTCGACCGCAGCCTCGAGGAAGCCGCACTGGATCTCGGCTGCCCGCCCCTCAAGACCTTCTTCGTGGTGACGCTGCCGATCATCCTGCCGGCGGTGATCTCCGGCTGGATGCTGGCCTTCACGCTCTCGCTCGACGATCTCGTCATCGCCAGCTTCACCACCGGTCCCGGCGCGACCACGCTGCCGATGCGCATCTACTCGCAGGTGCGCCTCGGCGTGACGCCGGAGATTAACGCCATCTGCACCATCATGATCGCCATCGTCACGGTGATCGTGATCTTCGCCTCGGTCATGACCAAGCGCCAGGAGATGGAGCGCGAGAAGGCCGAGCGGCTGGCGGCGGCGGGATAGGCATCCGCCGTGCTCTCCCACGTCAATATCGGCATCGCCGATTTCGACCGTGCCTTCGCGTTCTATGCGGCGTTGCTACCGGAACTCGGGCTGCAGCTGAAATTCGCCGAGCCCGAAAACGCCTGGGCCGGCTGGATGCAGCCCGGCGTGGCACGGCCGCTCTTTCTCATCGGACGCCCCTATGATGGCGGCGCCGCGGCACCGGGAAACGGCCAGATGGTCGCGTTTCTGGCGGCCGATCGCCCGATGGTCGACCGCGCGCACGCCCGTGCGCTCGCCCTTGGCGGCACGGACGAAGGCGCGCCCGGCCTGCGCCCGCATTACCATGCGGATTATTACGGCGCCTATTTCCGCGATCCCGACGGCAACAAGCTGTGCGTGTGCTGTCACGATCCGGTGGCGTGAGTGCGGCTTCGCTAGGTCCGCCGCCCTCCTGCGGCTAGACTTGTCCCAAGCCTCGAATCGGATTCTGCCATGCCGCTGCGCCTGTTGCCCCCCACCCTGGTCGACCGCATCGCCGCGGGCGAGGTGGTGGAGCGGCCGGCGGCGGCGCTGAAGGAGATCGTAGAGAACGCGCTCGACGCCGGCGCGAGCCGCATCGAGATCGTCATCGACGGCGGCGGGCGGCGCCTCCTGCGCGTGACCGACGACGGGTGCGGCATGAATGCGCAGGAGCTGGCGCTGGCGGTCGAGCGCCATGCCACCTCCAAGCTCGACGACGAGGATCTGCTCGCCATCTCCACCCTCGGCTTTCGCGGCGAGGCGCTGCCCTCCATCGGCTCGGTGGCGCGCCTTTCCATCACCAGCCGCCCGCAAGGGGCGGAGACGGCCCACGAAATCCGCGTCGAGGGCGGCATCAAGTCGCCGGTGAAGCCGGCCGCTTTGGGCTTCGGCACGCGGGTCGAGGTGCGCGACCTGTTCTTCGCGACGCCCGCCCGGCTGAAATTCCTCAAATCCGAGCGCGCCGAGACGGCCGCCGCCGTCGATGCGGTCAAGCGGCTGGCGCTGGCCCGCCCCGATGTCGGCTTCACCCTGGTCACGGATGATCGCGCGCCGATCACCTGGCCGGCCCGCGCCGCCGAGGCCGGCGGCCAGCGGGCGCGGATCGCCGATGTGCTGGGGCAGGACGTCGGCACCAACGCGCTCGACGTCGACGGAAGGCGCGAGGGCGCGCGGCTCACCGGGTTGGCCGGGCTGCCGACCTATTCCAAGGCCAATTCGCTGTCGCAGTTCCTGTTCGTCAACGGGCGGCCGGTGCGCGACAAGGTGCTGATCGGCGCGATCCGCGCGGCCTATGCCGACCTGCTGCCGTCCGACCGCCATCCCGTGACCGCGCTGTTTCTCGATCTCGACCCGCGCGAGGTCGATGTGAACGTGCACCCGGCCAAGACCGAGGTGCGGTTCCGCGACCCCGGCCTCATCCGCGCGCTGATCGTGCGCACGCTGATGGACGCGCTCACCGCCGGCGTGCCGCGCACGGCCTCCACCGCCGCGGACCGGCTGGCGCAGTTCGCCCGCGCCGATTTTCGTACCGACTACCGGCCCGAACCGCGCCCCGGCACTTACGACTGGACCCGCTCCTGGGCGATGCCGGACGGCGCCGCGCCGGCGACCGACGCGACGGCTTCGGGCTTGCACGAAGCACCCGCCCGGTTCGAGTTCGACGACACCGGCGGACCGGGTGCCGGTCTCGGCCTTGCCCTAGCTCCCGGCGCCGATGCCCGCGCGCACATGACGGAAGCCGCGACGCAGGCGATGGAGCGCCCGCTCGGCGCCGCCCGCGCGCAATTGCACGAGACCTACATCATCGCGCAGACCAATGACGGCGTGGTCGTGGTCGACCAGCATGCCGCGCATGAGCGCATCGTCTATGAGAAGCTCAAGGCCGCCATGGAGCGCGACGGCCTCGCCCGGCAGATGCTGCTGGTGCCCCTCGTCGTCGAACTCGATCCCTCCGACGCGACGCGGCTGGCCGAGCGGGCGCCGGCGCTGGAAAAGCTCGGCCTCGTCATCGAGCCCTTCGGCCCCGGCGCTCTGCTGGTGCGCGAGGTGCCGGCGCTGCTCGGCGACGCCGACGTCTCCGCTCTAGTGCGCGAACTCGCCGAACATGCGGCGGAATGGGACGACGCGCTGCCGCTGGAGCGGCGCCTGCTCCACATCGCCGCCACCATGGCCTGCCACGGCTCGGTGCGCGCGGGCCGGCGGCTCAGGGTCGAGGAGATGAACGCGCTGCTGCGCGAGATGGAAGAAACCCCCAACGCGGCCCAGTGCAACCATGGCCGGCCGACATTCGTCACGCTGGCGCTGGCGGATATCGAACGTCTGTTCGCGCGCCGCTGAAGTCTGACGTAGAGTGCCGGCATAATGGCGTCCAATACCGATCATCCCAACAGCTGGTACGCCGCGACGGCGCATGAGCTGCCGCCCTACCCGCAACTCGCCGGCACGGTGCGTGCCGATGTCTGCGTCGTCGGCGGCGGCTATACCGGGCTCTCCGCCGCGCTGCATCTGGCCGAGGCCGGGCTCAATGTGGTGCTGCTGGAAGCCTCGCGCGTCGGCTCCGGCGCTTCGGGCCGCAATGGCGGGCAGATCCATTCCGGCCAGCGCCGCGACCAGGACTGGCTGGAAGCGCGGGTCGGGCTCGACGACGCCAAGGCGCTGTGGAACATGGCGGAGGACGCCAAGGCGCTGCTGCACGCCCTCATCGCCCGCCACGGCATCGCATGCGACGTGCGCCACGGCCTCATCGTCGCCGACCACAAGCCGGCCTATGTCGCCCACAGCCACGCCTATGCGCGCCGGCTGAACGAGGTCTATGGCTACAGCCAGGCCGCCCCGCTCTCGCGCGAGGAGCTCCGCGAGCTGGTCGGCTCCGACGTCTATCATGGCGGCATGATCGACCATGGCGGCGGCCATCTGCACCCGCTCAACCTCGCGCTCGGGCTGGCGAGGGCCGCGACGCAGGCCGGGGCGACGCTGTTCGAGCATTCCCGCGCGCTCTCGATCGAGGAAGCCGCCAGGGTGCGGGTCACCACAGCCACCGGCACGGTGGAGGCCGACTGGGTGCTGGAATGCGGCGACGGGCTGCAGGACGGGCTCGACCGACGGGTCGACAATTACGTCATGCCCATCGCCAACTATATCGCCGCCACGCAGCCGCTGGGCGCGCGTGCCAAGACGATCATCGCCAATGACGCGGCGGTGGCCGACAGCCGCTTCGTGGTGAATTACTACCGACTTTCATCGGACGGGCGGCTGCTGTTCGGCGGCGGCGAGAGCTATACGCGCCGGCTGCGCGCCAACCCCGGCGCCTTCGTGCGCCCCTATATGCTGAAGATCTTCCCGCAGTTGGAGGATGTGCGCATCGACTATGGCTGGGGCGGCATTCTCGGCATCACCATGACCCGCCTGCCCTTCGTGCGGAAACTCTCGCCGCGCGTGCTCACCGCCGCCGGCTATTCCGGCCAGGGCGTGATGCTGGCGCCGTATTTCGGCATGCTGCTGGCTCAGGCGATCAAGGGCCAGCTCGGCCAACTGGACCTGCTGGCGCGCCTGCCGGTGCCGCCCTTCCCCGGCGGCCCGCTGATGCGCTGGCCGCTGATGGTCGCCGGACTGAGCTATTACGCGCTGCGTGACCGGCTGTGAGGGCGCGCGGGTGATCGAACTCGAAGCCTATGCGCGCGACGCGCTCGCCTTTGTCGAGGCGCATGCGCACTGGGCACCCTACATCGCCTTCATCCTCGCCTTCGGCGAATCGCTGGCCGTGCTGTCGCTGTTCTTCCCCGCGACCTTCGTGCTGATCGGGCTCGGGCCGATCATCGAGGCGGGCGGGGCGCCGTTCCTGCCGGTGTGGGCGGCGGCGGCGGGCGGCGCCGCGCTGGGCGATGCGCTGTCCTACTGGGTCGGGCATTATTTCAAGGACAGCGCGCGCCAGGCCTGGCCGCTACGCCACTATCCCGACATGCTGGAGCGCGGCGAGCGCTTCTTCCACCGCTTCGGCTCGTGGAGCGTGTTCCTCGGCCGCTTCTTCGGACCGTTGCGGGCCGTCGTGCCGCTGGTCGCGGGCATGTTCGCCATGCCGCATGTCATCTTCCAGATGGCGAACGTCGCCTCCGCCATGCTCTGGGCCTTCGTGCTGCTGGCGCCCGGCGCGGCGGCGATGAAGGTGCTGGGGTGGTGAGAGGGACGCACGGAACCTCCGCTCACGTCAGGCGCGCCTGCGGCCACACGGGACGCGCTATTCGGCGGCTTCCTTCGGCGGCTTGGGCAACTGCTTCTCGCGCCGCGCCTTGGCGGGGAACACGAGATCGAACTCGGCAAGTTCGGCTTCGGTGGGGAGCGCAGTATCAGGGTCGGCCTTCGCGGCCTCTATGATCTGCTCATCGGTAAGCGCATCGACCTTCGACCAGTCGAAGTCGCGCAACAGCCGTTCAGCTTCTCTCGATGGCTTGTGCGAAGACACGTCTCTCGCTCCGATGCGCCCGTCTCACGGATATAGGACGCCGCCGGCGCCCTCTCCAGACGAAGACGCAGAATATAACACGTCCCGCCACATCGGCCATCGCTTCGAAGCGCGGCTCGCCGGCCATCTCCCTGGGTGACAGACGCTCGAAGCGCGGGCGCCCGTCAAATACGAACTCAGCAAAGCGGAGCGGCAAACCGTGCTTGGCCCGGTTCGCCGCATCCTTGTCATCGTCCCACTCGAAGTCACCGGTCTCGCCCATTAGCCCCGCTCACAAAGAGTGGCCAGCATATCGACGACTGGTGAAAAACACCTTAACGAAGAGTTAACAGCGCAGAGCCGCTGTTAACTCTTCGTAGCTGACCTCAGTTCTTCGCCTTGTCGACCAGCTTGTTCTTGCCGATCCACGACATCATGCCGCGCAGCTTGGCGCCGACTTCCTCGATCTGGTGGCTGTCGTTCAGGCGGCGGATGCCCTTGAAGCGCGCCGCGCCGGCCCGGTATTCCTGCATCCATTCCGAGGTGAACTTGCCGGTCTGGATGTCGGTCAGCACGCGCTTCATCTCGGCCTTGGTGTCGGCGGTGATGATGCGCGGGCCGGAGACGTACTCGCCCCACTCGGCGGTGTTGGAGATCGAGTAGTTCATGTTGGCGATGCCGCCCTCATAGATGAGGTCGACGATGAGCTTCACTTCGTGCAGGCACTCGAAATAGGCCATTTCCGGGGCGTAGCCGGCTTCCACCAGCGTCTCGAAGCCGGCGCGGATCAGCTCCACCAGACCGCCGCAGAGCACCACCTGCTCGCCGAACAGGTCGGTCTCGCACTCTTCCTTGAAGGTGGTCTCGATGATGCCGGAGCGGCCGCCGCCGACGCCCGAGGCGTAGCTGAGGCCGAGATCGAGCGCGTTGCCCGAGGCGTCCTGATGCACGGCGACGAGGCACGGCACGCCGCCGCCCTTCTCATATTCGCCGCGCACGGTGTGGCCGGGGCCCTTCGGCGCGATCATCAGCACGTCGACGGAGGCCTTCGGCTCGATCAGTCCGAAATGCACGTTGAGGCCGTGGGCGAAGGCGATGGCGGCGCCGTCGCGGATGTTGGGGGCGATCTCGTCGCGGTAGATGTCGGCCTGCAGCTCGTCCGGGGTGGCCATCATCATCAGGTCGGCCCACTTGGCGGCCTCGGCGACGGTGAGCACCTTGAGGCCGTCGGCCTCGACCTTCTTGGCGGTCGCCGAACCCGGCTTCAGTCCGATGGCGATCTCCTTGACGCCGGAATCCTTGAGGTTCAGCGCATGGGCGCGGCCCTGCGAGCCGTAGCCGATGATGGCGACCTTCTTGCCCTTGATCAGGTTAACGTCGGCGTCGCGATCGTAATAAACGCGCATGGGGTGTCTCCTTATGTCACGCGTTGGTCTGGTTCCGGCCCGAGCTGGTCTTTTCCGTGCCGTAGAGAGTGAGGAACTGGTCGGTGGCGCGCGCGGCGTCGCGCTCGATCTCGCGCGCCCCGAGGTTCAGCGTGTCGCCGAGCAGCAGGCGGATCTGCACGTCGCGGCCGACAAGGCCGAGGAAGGTGCGGAACGCCGTCTCGGTATCGTCGAAAGCGATCAGACCCGCCTCGCGGCCGGCCTCGAAGACGGGCTTCAGCCGCTCGCCGATGGCAAAGCGTCCATTGGCCAGCATGATGGCGCCGAGCGTGCCGCCTCGCGGGCGCCCTTGCGCGATGGCGAAGCGGTTCAGCGCGATCGAGGTCGGGCTGGAGATGACCGACAGCCAGTTGGCGGCGAAGCGGATCAGGCTGTCGCGCAGGGCGAGCGCGTCGAGCCTTGTGCGGTCGTAATTGCCGGCCCGCACCTTGGAGGCCTGCCAGCGCACGGTCGCGCTCAACAGGCCGTCGCGGTCGCCGAACCATTTGTACAGGCTTTCCTTGGAACAGCTGGCGCGGCGCGCGACGGCGGTCATCGTCAGGTCGCCGCCCTGCTCCACCATCAGCGCGAGCACGGCGTCGAGAACGGCCTGCTGCCGCTCCGTCAGCGTCTCGCCGCTCTGGTCGGGATGCGTCGCCATCTGCCTCGAAATGTCCGTACCGTACGTTACGGTTCTCTCCTACATGAGGCCCTGTCCCTCCGCAAGCCACCGACGGCACCGATTCAGCGGCGGATCCGCAGTATCCCGCGCCAGGGCAGCCGCTGGATCGAGGCGAGCGCGACGCCGGAGGCGGCCAGCGCCATGCCCGCCCAGGCGAGCAGCGGCATCGCCTCGCCGAGCAGCGCGAAGGCGATCAGCGCCGAGCAGGGCGGCACGAGGAAGAACAGCGCCGAGACCTTCGAGACCTCGCCGGCGCGGATCATCGCGAGATAGAGCGAGATGGCGATGAGCGAGTTGCCGATCACCAGATAGGCCAGCGCGGCGATGAAAGGCACCGACCAGTCGACATGGCCGTCGTCGAGAAACAGCGCCAGCGGCAGCGTGCAGATGAAGCCCACGGCATATTGCACGCTGTTGGTGACCAGCGGGTGCTGGGGCAGGCCGAAGCGCTTCTCGTAGAGCGAGGCGCCGGACATGGCGAACAGCGCACCGACCGCCAGCAGGATCACGCCGGGCGAGGTGACCTCCACCGCCGCGCGCGAGACGATGACCAGCGCCGCCCCGACCAGCCCGAGCAGCAGCCCGGCCCAGCGCCGCAGCCCCACCCGCTCGCCGGCGAAGGCGGGCGCGGCGAGCCCGACGACGATGGGCTGCATGGAGACGATGAGGGCCAGCGCGCCGGCCGAAATGCCATAGCGGAACGCGAAATAGCTCAGGTCGAAATACAGCACCTGGATGAGGAAGCCGACGACGGCGAGATTGATCCAGGCGCGCCGCGTGCGCGGAAGCGCGGGGCGGAACCACGCCAGCAGCGGCAGCAGCACGACCAGCACCAGACCGTAGCGCAAAGCGAGCAGCGTGAACGGGCCGGTGTAGAGGATGCCGATCTTGCCGACGGCAAAGCCGCCCGACCACAGCAGCAGGAACAGGAACGGCGCCGCCTGCAGCCAGAACGGCTTGCCGACCGCCGCCACGGCCTGCACGGCGGCGGCCCGCTCGTTCATGATCGCGCGCTCACATACCCTCCGGGCCGCGGCCGATGGCGGCGACGCCGGTGCGCGAGACCTCGACGAGGCCGAGCGGCTCCAGCAGCGAGACAAACTGGTCGATCTTCTCCGGCTTGCCGGTGATCTCGAACACGAAGCTCTCCAGCGTGGTGTCCACCGTGCGGGCGCGGAAGCTCTCGGCGATCAGCAGCGCCTCCTGCCGCATCTCGCCCTTGCCGCGCACCTTGATGAGGGCGAGCTCGCGCTCCACCGCCTTGCCGACCACGGTGAGGTCGACCACGCGATGGACCGGCACCAGCCGGTCGAGCTGGCTCTTGATCTGCTCGATGATCATCGGCGCGCCCGTGGTGACGACGGTGATGCGCGAGAGCTTGGAATCGTGGCTGACCTCCGAGACGGTCAGGCTGTCGATGTTGTAGCCGCGCCCGGAGAACAGGCCGACGATGCGGGCGAGCACGCCCGGCTCGTTGTCGACCAGCATGGAGAGGGTGTGGCGCTCGGGAGCTTCGTGATTGACGGGGGGCATGGGGAACTCTGGAAGAAGAGGGAGGTAACCCCCTCTCCCCGTCGGGGAGAGGGTTGGGGTGAGGGGCCTTCGACGCTCCGCAGCCGCCCCCCTCACCCGACCGCTAAGCGGTCGACCTCTCCCCAATGGAGAGAGGTGAAGAGAGCGGGCGACGGCAAGGCCTCCTTCACACCAGCATCTTGCCTTCCTCGTCGATGGCGTCGTCGAGCGCCTCGGCATTGTCGGGCAGGATCATCTCGTGATGGCCCTTGCCGGACGGGATCATCGGCAGGCAGTTTTCCTTCTGGTCGACGAGGCAGTCGAACAGCACCGGGCGGTCGATGCTGAGCATCTCCTTGATGGCGCCGTCGAGATCGCCCGGCTTGTCGCAGCGAATGCCGACGCCGCCATAGGCCTCGGCCAGCTTCACGAAATCGGGCAGCGATTCCGAGTAGGAATGCGAATAGCGCCCGCCATGCAGCAGGTCCTGCCACTGGCGCACCATGCCCATATATTCGTTGTTCAGCACGAAGATCTTGACCGGCAGGTTGAACTGCAGCGCGGTCGAGAGTTCCTGCAGGCACATCTGGATCGAGGCCTCGCCGGCAATGTCGATGACGAGGCTGCCGGGATGGGCCACCTGCGCGCCGATGGCGGCGGGCAGGCCATAGCCCATGGTGCCGAGGCCGCCGGAGGTCATCCAGCGGTTGGGCTGCTCGAAGTGGAAGTGCTGCGCCGCCCACATCTGGTGCTGACCGACTTCCGTGGTGATGTAGACGTCCTTGTCCTTCACCTGGTCGTACAGCGCCTTGATGGCCTGCTGCGGCTTGATGATGCCGGACGAGGTCTTGTAGGACAGCGACTTGCGCGCCCGCCATTTGTCGATCTGCACCCACCAGTCGGCAATGGCGCGCCGGTCCGGCTCGGCCTTCATGCCGCGCCACACGGTGAGCATGTCCTCGAGCACATGCTTGACGTCGCCGATGATCGGCAGATCGACCTTGACGTTCTTGTTGATCGAGGACGGATCGATGTCGATGTGGATCTTCTTCGAGTTCGGCGAGAAGGCATCGAGGCGGCCGGTGATGCGGTCGTCGAAGCGCGCGCCGACGCACACCATGACGTCGCAATCATGCATCGCCATGTTGGCTTCATAGGTGCCGTGCATGCCGAGCATGCCGAGCCACTGCTTGTCGGAGGCCGGATAGGCGCCGAGGCCCATCAGCGTCGAGGTGACGGGATAGCCGGTGAGACGGGCGATCTCGCGCAGCAGGCGGCTGGCCTCGGGGCCGGAGTTGATGACGCCGCCGCCGGTGTAGAAGATCGGCCGCTTCGCCTTGGCGAGCATCTCCACCGCCGCGCGGATCTTCTCCGGGTCGCCCTTCAGGCGCGGCTGGTAGGTCTTGTGCTGGATGTTCTCGGGGCCGACATACATGCCCTTGGCGAACTGCACGTCCTTCGGGATGTCGACGACGACCGGGCCCGGACGCCCGTTCTGCGCGACATAGAACGCCTCGTGCAGCACGCGGGCGAGATCGTTGATGTCGCGAACGAGGTAGTTATGCTTGGTGCAGGGCCGGGTGATGCCGACCGTGTCGCACTCCTGGAACGCATCCGAGCCGATCAGATGCGTGGGCACCTGGCCAGTGATGCAGACCAGCGGGATCGAATCCAGCAGGGCGTCGGTGAGGCCGGTGACGGCATTGGTGGCGCCGGGGCCCGAGGTGACGAGCACGACGCCGACCTTGCCGGACGAGCGGGCATAACCCTCCGCCATGTGCACCGCGCCCTGCTCGTGGCGCACGAGGATGTGCTGCACCTGGTTCTGGTGGAACATGGCGTCGTAGATCGGCAGCACCGCGCCACCGGGATAGCCGAACATGTGTTCGACGCCCTGATCGATCAGGGCCTGCATCACCATTTCGGCGCCGGTCATCTCGCGCATCATGGTCGTGTTCCTCTGAGCTTTACTTTGGTCTTGCGTGTACGGGTGTCCAGAAAATCAAAAGGCCCCGAGAGGGGCCATTTTCGCGCGTCACCGTTAGGCGGAGCTGCTGTCAGGCAAGCTCCGCGGCGACGCGCCGTCCTACGATAAGGATAATATTCTTGCGCATCTCGGCGCCACTCCTTCGAAAAGTTGCGCGACCTGTACAGCCACGCCGCACGCCCGTCAAGCCGCGAGCCGATCATCGCGCAGAATGACCGGCGATCAAGCACTTTTCGTGACGGCCCAAGGCCGCTATACGCCATCAGGCAAGCGGAGAATTCATTGACATGACGCAGATGCGGCTCGTGGTCGTCGGTGCGGGTGGCCGCATGGGGCGCGCGGTCATCCGGGCTATCGCCGAGGCGCCCGACCTCGTCCTGTCGGCCGCCGTCGACAGCCCCGGCAGCGAATGGCTCGGCAAGGATGTCGGCGAGCTGGTCGGGCTGCCGCCCTTCGACATCAAGGTGACGGACGACGCGCTGGCCGCCTTCGCCGCCTCCGAGGGCGTGATCGACTTCACCGTGCCCGCCGCCACCGTCGCCCATGCCGCGCTCGCCGCGCAGGCCCGCATCGTGCACGTCGTCGGCACCACGGGCTGCTCGCCCGAGGACGACGAGAAGATCGCGGCGGCCGCGCGCCATGCGGCGATCGTCAAGTCCGGCAATATGAGCCTCGGGGTCAACCTGCTCTCGGCGCTGGTAAAGCGCGTGGCGCGCACGCTGGACGAAGGCTTCGACATCGAGATCGTCGAGATGCACCACCGCGCCAAGATCGACGCGCCCTCCGGCACCGCGCTGCTGCTCGGCCAGGCCGCTGCCGAGGGACGCGGCGTCAGCCTCGCGGAGAACGGCGTGTTCTCCCGCCACGGCCACACCGGCGCCCGGCGCGCCGGCGACATCGGCTTCGCCACGCTGCGCGGCGGCTCGGTGGTGGGCGAGCACAATGTCATCTTCGCCGGGCCGCATGAGCGCATCGAGCTGGCGCACAAGGCCGAGGATCGCGGCATCTTCGCCCGCGGCGCGCTCGCCGCCGCCCGCTGGGGACGCGGCCGCAAGCCGGGCCTCTATTCCATGGCCGACGTGCTCGGCCTCGGCGACATCTGACCGAACGGAGAACGAACCGATGTCCGAACGCCTCCTTGTGCTTGTCCGCCACGGCCAGAGCGAGTGGAACCTGAAGAACCTCTTCACCGGCTGGCGCGACCCCGACCTGACCGCGCTCGGCGTCGAGGAGGCGAAAAAGGCCGGCGCGCGCCTGAAGGCCGACGGCTACCAGTTCGACATCGCCTTCACCTCGGCGCTCACCCGCGCGCAGAAGACGCTCGACCTCGCGCTGACCGAACTCGGCCAGACCGCATTGCCGATCGTGCGCGACCAGGCGCTGAACGAGCGCGACTATGGCGACCTCGCCGGCCTCAACAAGGACGATGCCCGCGTGAAGTGGGGCGAGGAACAGGTGCACATCTGGCGCCGCTCCTATGACATCTCCCCGCCCGGTGGCGAGAGCCTGCGCGACACGGTGGCCCGCGTGCTGCCCTATTACGTCACGCAGATCCTGCCCAAGGTGCTGCAAGGCAACCGCGTGCTGGTCGCCGCGCACGGCAATTCGCTGCGCGCGCTGATCATGGTGCTGGAGAACCACACGCCGGAAAGCATCATGAAGCGCGAGCTCGCCACCGGGGTGCCGGTGATCTATCGGCTGAAGGCGGATTCCACCGTCGAGAGCGTCGTCGACCTCGCGGACTGATCCGCCGCCGGAGGGGCACCCCCGTGAACTCGCTCGCCACCTATGGGCTGCTGCTGATCGCGATCGCCGCGGAGGTCGTCGGCACTACCGCGCTGTCGCGCTCGGACGGGCTGACCAAGCTGGTGCCGAGCGTGATCACGGTGATCGGCTATGTCTTCGCCTTCTGGTGCCTGTCCATCGTGCTGCGCACGGTGCCGACCGGCATCGCCTATGCCGTCTGGTCGGGCTTCGGCATCGTGTTGATCACGCTGGTGTCGTGGATCTATTACGGCCAGAAGCTCGACATGCCGGCACTCATCGGCCTCGCCATGATCATCGCCGGCGTGCTGGTGGTGAACCTGTTCTCGAAATCGGTCACGCACTGAACTGAGCGAGGGCGCCACACGCCCTCGCCCTCACAGGCCGCCCCATTCCTGGCAGAGCTGGCCGGCTTCCCAGCCGAGGATCGCCCGCTTGCGGGTGAGGCCCCAGTGATAGCCGGTGAGGTCGCCGTCCTTGCCGAGCACGCGGTGGCACGGCACGACGAAGGACATCGGGTTCTTGCCGATCGCCGCGCCCACTGCGCGCGCCGCCTTCGGCCGCTCGACGCAGCCGGCGATGCTGGAATAGGTGGTGGCCTTGCCGAGCGGGATGCGCATCAGCGTCTCCCACACCCGCACCTCGAAATCGGTGCCGATGAAGACGATGCGCAGCGGGTCGTCGAGGCTCCAGTTCTGCCGCTCGAAGATGCGCACCGCGTAAGGCCGCGTCGCCAGCGGATCCTCGATATAGATCGCGTTCGGCCAGCGCCGGCGCATGTCGGCCAGCGCCTTGTCCTCCTCGCCCTCGTCGGCGAAGGCAAGGCCGCACAGGCCGCGCGGCGTGACCATGGCCAGTGCCATGCCAAATTGCGAGGCGTGGAAGCCGTAGCGCACCACGAGGCCGGCGCCGCCGGTCTTCCATTCGCCGGGCGACATGCTCTCATGCACGACGAAGAGATCGTGCAGCCGGCCGGGACCGGACAGGCCCACCTCATAGGCGGCGTCGAGCACATTGTCGGATTCCGACAGCACCCGCCGGGCGGCGTCGATCGTCACCGCCTGCAGAAAGTCCTTCGGGGTGAGGCCGCACCAGCGGCGGAACAGCTCGGTCAGCGCGCGCGGATTGACGCCGGAGGCGCGGGCGATCTCCTCGACCTCCGGCTGATCGCGGAAGCGCAGATTCACATATTCGACCGCCCGGCGCACGATCTCGTAATCGGCGGCGGCGATCTCCAGCGGATGGGCGGCATCGAGATTGGGAGCAAGCACGGTCGTTCTCCTGCTGTCTGCCCTATCGGACCACGCCATCGTGGAACCATCCACCCGATTTCGACGCGATGCGTTCGCCGCCGCTAATAGGCGACGCGATCGATACCGCGTTTGGCCGCGCTCAGCGCCTGCGACAGGCCCAGAGCCAGCTCCTCGCGCTGTGCCGTGTGCAGGAAGCCGCCGACCACGACAGGCGTCCCGCGCGAATGCAACGTGAGCTTCTGCACGCCGAAATCCTCGTGCAGCTCCTTGTCGAGCCGCGTCCACAGCGGGTTCATCCGCGCCTCGCGCGTCTCGCCTTTGGCGGAGACCTGGCGCACGGTGATCAGGCTCGGCGTCACGACGATCTCCTCGACCGCGCGGGCCGAGCGGAAGTTCAGGCGGAACGCCCACCAGATCGCCAGCACGTCGAGCCCGAACACTCCGAACACCGGCCAGGCCCCCATCAGCAGGAAGGCAAAGCCGCAGACGAAGCTGATGCCCGCCACGATGGCCATGACGATGAGGAAGCCGCGCTCGTCGAGCGAGCGATAGGGCGTGAACCGCGCCTCAAACAGCGCTGGCTCGTCATCCCAGTTCATCGGTGCGGCGGACCCGCCGGAATCGTGGCTCTTGGCAGCGCTCATGGGCGGGCATTATAGGTCGGAAATGGCGGATGGTGACAAGGATTCGGCGCCGAAGCGCCCGCGCGCGGGCTCGGCAGCGGGCAAGACGGCGGTGACGCCGAAAGGCGCCGCCCGCAAGCCGGGACGCGCCGCCGGGCCGAAGCTCGCGGCGAAGGCCCAAGCGCTCCTTGAAGAACAGGCCACCACACGCCCGGCGCGCCGCCGCGCGGTCGCCAATGCCGCCGCCGCGGCCATTGGCGGCGGCTTCCACCCGTGGACGAGAGAGGAAGTCACCACCGCCTTCGCCCGCTTCGAGGCCGCCGATCCCGAGCCCAAGGGCGAACTCGACTACCACGACCCCTTCACCCTGCTGGTCGCGGTCGTGCTCTCGGCGCAGGCCACCGACACCGGGGTGAACAAGGCGACGCGCGGCCTGTTCGCGGCGGCGCCGACGCCCGAGGCGATGGTCGCGCTCGGCGAGGAAGGCGTCGCCGGCCACATCCGCACGCTCGGCCTCTATCGCGGCAAGGCGAAGAACGTGGTCGAGCTTTCCCGCCGACTGATCGCGCAGCATGGCGGGCAGGTGCCGCCGGACCGCGCCATGCTGGAAGAACTGCCGGGCGTCGGGCGCAAGACGGCGAATGTGGTGCTCAACATCGCCTTCCAGCTGCCTACCATCGCGGTCGACACCCATCTGTTCCGAGTGGCGAACCGCACCGGCCTCGCCCCCGGCAAGACGCCGTTGGAGGTCGAGCTCGGGCTGGAGCGCGTCATTCCCGACCGCTTCAAGCTGCACGCCCACCACTGGCTGATCCTGCACGGGCGCTACGTCTGCAAGGCGATCAAGCCCGACTGCCTGCGCTGCCTCATCGCCGACCTGTGCCGCTGGCCGGAGAAGACCGCGGTCTAGCGCGGGCGTGTCCTGGCGTAGGAGCGCGACCTCGTCAGCCGCTTGTGCAGCAGCACCATGAAGATGGTGGCGAAGATCGGCGTGATCAGGTTGAGGATGGGGATCGAGACCAGCCCGGCGATGATCAGCCCGGCGAGGAAGATCGCCAGCGCATGGTGGCGCCGCACCAGCGCCGCCTGGTCCTCGTCGCGGTAGCGCATGGCGGCGAGCTGGAAATATTCGCGCCCCAGCAGATAGCCATTGGCGACATAGAACACGACGAGGTTCACGCCCGGCACCAGCAGGAGCAGCAGCGCCAACAGGTTCACCGCGATCATCAGGCCGAAGAACTTGACCGACAGCCAGATCGACCGGCCGACGGGCAGCGCGGTTCCTACCGCCTGATCGAGGAATTCACTGCCCTCGACCTTGTCGGCGACCTCGTCGAGGAAGAAGCCGGCGACCAGCGAGGTGACGGGGGGCACCAGGAATATGGCGGCGACGACGATGCCGATCGTCCCCAATATGTCGACCGTGATTTCCGCCCAGCGCATGTCGAGCGTGACGAAATAGGTCAGCCCGTAATGTGCGCCGATGCCGAGCGCGACCAGGAGGCCGATGGCGAGCCCGCCCGACCTGATCAGGAACGAGCGGTAGTCGCGGGAGAATGTGAGGATAAGGGCTCTGTACGCGTCTTGCAGCATGATCGATTCGATACCCGACAGGCGCCCCAACTAAGCACGCCCGCGCGCCGCCGGAAATGCCTTTACGTCAGGCGGAATTCGGGGCTTGCAATTTTCGATTCACACGCCGAGTCCCGATTCGTTCCGCCGCGAACAAAACATGATTCGGAACAGGTACTTAGCCGACCTTCCGAGGGGACACCGGAATCCATCCGGGGAGAAGGTGCTCACGATCCAGCGCGATCGCGGTGGCCGGCTTCGCCCGCCGGAACCGTCGTGCTAGCCTTGGAATATCCTGTCGAGGTCGCCTGACGCATGAACGAATCCGCCCCGAGCGATAAACTCCCCTCGCGCGGGTCCCTCACCCGCCGCCGGCTGCTCGCCGCCAGCGCGGGTGCCGCGCTCGCCGTGCCGCTCGGCGGGACCGCGTGGGCACAGGCCAGTATCACCGATGTCGATGTGGCGATCGTCGGCGGTGGCGCCGCCGGCATCGCCGCCGCGCGCAAGATTGCCGAATCGGGGCGTTCCTATGTGCTGCTGGAGGCCGGCCCGAAGCTGGGCGGGCGGGCACGCACCGACACCGCCTTCGGGCAGGTGTTCGACCTCGGTGCCGGCAGCTTCGGCAGTGGCGGCGGGCTCGCGGCGGCCGCCGATGCCGGCAAGCTTCCGACGACCGCCTTGCCCAGCGGGCGGCGCCTGTTCATCGATGGGCGCGAGGCCCGCGCGGGGCGCTATGACGCCTTCACCGCCGCGCTCGGCCGGGCGCGGCGGGACATTTTGGCGGCGGCGGACGGCGGCAAGGATCCGGCCGCCTCGACCATGCTGACCGCGCCCGGCGAGTGGTCGGCGACGGTGGCCGCGCTGATCGGTCCGCTCAGCTGCGGGCGTGCTCTGGCGGAGCTTTCCAGCCTCGACCTGTCGCTGCGCCATGTGCCGCCGGACGATACCACCAGCCCGATCGGCGTCGGCGCCGTGCTGGAATCGCTCGGCGCCTGGCTCAGCACGCAGACCCATGCGCAGGTGACGCTGATCACCAATGCCGGGCGGATGCATACGCTGAGCCTTGCCGGCCAGCGCTCGCAGATCCGCGCCCGCGCTGTCATCCTCGCCGTGCCGGCGGCGGTGGTCGCGGCCGGCGCCATCCGCTTCAATCCGCCGCTGCCGCCGCGGCTGGCCGGCGCCTTCCGGGCGGTCCCCTCGGGCGCGCTCGAACAGGTGGCTTTCCAGCTGCCGGGCAATCCGCTGCAACTGGAGGCGGACGAAAACGTGCTGGCGAAGGTGAGCGGCGACACCGCCCCCGCTCTGCTGCGCGGGCGGGTGAACGGCAGCGACCTGCATGTGCTGACCTTCGGCGGCGCGGCGGCCCGCGAGATCGGCGAGAAGGGCGAAGCCGCGGCGCGGCGGCTGGCGCGGAGCTTCCTCGACACCGCCTTCGGCCATGCCCATGGCGAGGGTGTCACCGAGGTCGCCTGCTCGCGCTGGACCAGCGACCCGCTGATCCGCGGTGCCATCGCCGCCGCCCTCCCCGGCCAGGGCGCCCAGCGCCGGCTGTTCGCCGAGCCGGTGCAAAGCCGCATCCTGCTGGCCGGCGAATACACCGCGACCAATGACTGGGGCACGCTCAACGGCGCGTGGGACTCCGGCGAAATCGCCGCCGAAAAGGCGCTGCGGCTGGTGAGCGCCGGGCCGGCGTGACGCCGGCCCGAACTTTCACCCGCGCAGGCTGGCGCCGGTCTTCTTCGTCACTTCGGCGACGATCTTGCCCGTGACCGCCTCGATCTCGGCGTCGGTCAGCGTCTTCTCGCGCGGCTGCAACGTGACAGAGAGCGCCACCGACTTCTTGTCGGCATCGATCCCCGGCCCCTCATAGACGTCGAACACGTTGACGCCGGCGATCAGCTTGCGGTCGACGCCGGCCGCCGCCTTGACGATGTCACCCGCCGCGACGGAACGCGCCACCACGAAGGCGAAATCGCGCTCGACCGGCTGGAAGGCGGCGAGGTCGAGCAGCGGCTTAACGCGGGTCGCCTTGGCCTTGGGTTCGGGGATCCTGTCCAGCAGCACCTCGAAGCCGACCAGCGGGCCGTCGGCGTCCAGCGCCTCAAGCACGGACGGGTGCAGCTCGCCGAAATGGCCGATCACATTTGCCCCAAGGCGGAAAGTGCCGGAGCGGCCGGGATGGAACCAGGAAGGCGCGTCGGTCGAAATCTGCAGATTCGCCACCGGCGCGCCGGCCGCGGCGAGCACCGCCAGCGCATCGGCCTTGGCGTCGAACGCATCGACCGGAGCCGCCTTGGCCGACCAGTGGCGCCCAGTGCCGGCCGGCTTCGCGAAGGCACGGCGCAGGCCCGTCGCGGCGATGAACTGGTCCTGCGGGCGGTCCCCCCGAAACACCTGCCCGACCTCGAACAGCGCCACGTCGCCAAGCCCGCGATCGGCATTGGTCTGGCCGGCGCGGATGAGGCCCGGCAGCAGGCTCGGGCGCATGTCGGAGAGATCGGAAGCGATCGGGTTGGCCAGCGCCAGTTCAGGCTTGCCGCCGCCGAACAGCTCCGCCTGCGGCTTCGATACGAAGGACCAGGTGACGGCTTCCACCAGCCCTCTTGCCGCCAGGGCGCGCTTGGCCTTGCGGGTGCGCAATTGCAGCGTGGTGAGCACCGGCTTGCGGGCCGTCTCGTCGCGCGGGAAGGGAATGGAGGGCACGCGGTCGAGGCCGGCAATGCGCAGCACCTCCTCCACGAGGTCCGCCTTGCCCTCGATGTCGCCGCGCCAGGACGGCGGCGTGACGCGCACCGTGCCGGACGTACCCTCGACCTTGAAGCCGAGCTTTTCCAGCGTCTCCACCTGCTCGGCGTCCGAGGCCACCAGCCCGGTGAGCTTCTCGGTGAGGCCGAGCGGGAAGTCGATGACGCGCGTGGTGTCGGGAATGGCGCCGGCCAGCACGATCTCGGACGCCTCGCCGCCGCAGAGGTCGAGAATGAGCCGGGTCGCCAGCTCCAGCCCCGGCACGGTGAAGGCCGGGTCGATGCCGCGCTCGAAGCGGAAGCGCGCATCCGAATTCAACCCGAGCTTGCGGCCGGTCTGGGCGATGTTGATCGGCTCCCACAGCGCCGATTCGACCAGCACGTCGACAGTCGCCTCGTCGCAGCCGGACTCCTCGCCACCCATCACGCCAGCGAGCGATTCCACCGCGCGATCATCGGCGATGACGCAGATCGACGGGTCGAGCGTGTAGGTCTTGCCGTCGAGCGCCAGCAGGCTCTCGCCCTCGCGGGCCCGGCGCACGACAAGATTGCCGTGCACCTTGGCGGCATCGAAGACGTGCAGCGGACGGTTCTGGTCGAAGGTGAGCAGGTTGGTGACGTCGACCAGCGCATTGATCGGTCGCAGGCCGATGGCGCGCAGCTTGGCCTGTAGCCATTCCGGCGAAGCGCCGTTCGTCACGCCGCGAATGAGCCGCAGGCCGAAGGCGGGGCACGGCGCGCCCGGTTCGATGGTCACCGAGACCGGGCAGGGAAAGGCACCCTTTACCGGAGCGATCTCGTCCTCGATGAGCTCACCAATGCCGGCGGCCGCGAGGTCGCGGGCGATGCCGTGAATGCCGAGCCCGTCGGCGCGGTTCGGCGTCACCGCGATCTCCACCACCGGATCGTCGACGCCGAGCCAGTCGACATAGACCGCGCCGACCGGCGCGTCGTCGGGCAGCTCGATGATGCCGTCATGCTCCTCGGAAAGCTGCAATTCGGCGGCCGAGCACAGCATGCCCCGGCTCTCGACGCCGCGAATCGTGCCGATGCCGAGCGTGATGTCCTTGCCGGGAATGTAGGTGCCGGGCGGCGAGAACACGCTTTTCAGGCCGGTGCGGGCATTGGGCGCGCCGCACACCACCTGCACCGGCTCACCGGCGCCGGTGTCGACCATGCACAGGCGCAGCTTGTCGGCATTGGGGTGCTGCACGGCGGAGACGACATAGGCGATGGTGAAGCCCTTGAGCTTGGCCGCCTTGTCCTCGACGCCCTCGACCTCGAAGCCGATGCGGTTGAGCGTGCCGGTCACGTCGTCGAGCGTATAGCTGCCGGAAAGGTGCTCGCGCAGCCAGGAGAGGGTGAATTTCATGTGTCTGTCCTCTCCGCGATCAGTTCGACAGGCCGCCGGCCAGCGTCGGGAAGTCGAGCGGGCGAAAGCCGTAATGGGCGAGCCAGCGGACATCGGCCTCGAAGAAGGCGCGCAGGTCCGGCATGCCGTATTTCAGCATGGCGATGCGGTCGATGCCCATGCCCCAGGCGAAGCCCTGATACTCGTCCGGGTCGAGCCCGCAATTGCGCAGCACGTTCGGGTGCACCATGCCGCAGCCGAGGATCTCCAGCCAGTCCGAGCCCTCGCCGAAGCGGATCTCGCCGGGGCGGGAGCGGTCGCACTGGATGTCGACCTCCATGGACGGCTCGGTGAACGGGAAGAAGGACGGACGGAACCGCATCTTCACATTGTCGACCTCGAAGAACGCCTTGCAGAATTCCTCAAGGATCCATTTGAGGTGGCCGAGATTGGAGCCCTTGTCGATGACGAGGCCCTCCACCTGATGGAACATCGGCGTGTGGGTCTGGTCGCTGTCGGAGCGATAGGTGCGGCCGGGGCAGATGACGCGGATCGGCGGCTTCTTCGACAGCATCGTACGCACCTGCACCGGCGAGGTGTGGGTGCGCAGCACGAGGCGCGAACCGTCTTCCTTCGTCGGGAGGTAGAAAGTGTCGTGCATCTCGCGCGCCGGGTGTCCCTCGGGGAAGTTCAGCGCGGTGAAGTTGTGGAAGTCGTCCTCGATGTCGGGGCCTTCCGCCACCGAGAAGCCCATGTCGGCGAAGATGGCGGTGAGCTCGTCGATCACCTGGCTGATCGGATGGACGCGGCCGAGCTCGGCCGGCGTCTCGCGCACGGGAAGCGTGACGTCGACCCGCTCGGTTTCCAGGCGCCTGGCCAGCGCGGCGGTCTTGAGCTCGCCGCGCCGGGCGGTCAGCGCCGCATTGACGCGGTCGCGCAGGCCGTTGATGGCAGGGCCGGCGGTCTTGCGCTCCTCCGGGCTCATGCCGCCAAGGCTTTTCAGCAGCTCGGACACCGAGCCCTTCTTGCCGAGCGCAGCGACGCGGATCGCCTCCAGCGCCGCCTCGTCGGCAGCGGCGGCGATGCCGGGAATGAGCTCGCGCTCCAGTGCGTCGAGATCGGGAAGGGTGGCGACGGACATGACGGATCCTCGGCGGAACGGGTTCGGCATTGCCGGGCTCGCCAGCGATGACGCAGGAAGGGCACGGCGGACAGGCGAGGCGCTTATACCCGCGGCGTACAGTGGGGCAAAGCCACCGCGAGCGCGCGGATGCGCCCTCAACGCGAAAAGCCCCAACGCTTGCGCGCGGGGCTTTTCATTTTTCCGGTCCCGGCATTATCGGGAGATCAGGCGGCCTGCTTTTCCAGCGCGGCCTTGGCCTGCTCGACCAGCGCCGCGAAGGCGGCGGGCTCATGGATGGCGATATCCGAGAGCACCTTGCGGTCGACCTCGATCCCGGCCTTGCCGAGACCGTCGATAAATCGGCCATAGGTGAAGCCGAGCTCGCGGGTGGCCGCGTTGATGCGCTGGATCCAGAGCGCGCGGAAATTGCGCTTCTTCACCTTGCGGTCGCGATAGGCGTATTGCTGCGCCTTCTCGACGGCCTGCTTCGCGACGCGAATGGTATTCTTGCGGCGGCCAAAATAGCCCTTCGCCGCATTGAGCACTTTCTTGTGCTTGGCGTGGGAAGTTACGCCGCGCTTGACACGTGCCATGGGAGTTCTCCTCGGAACTGGCTAAGGGGTGGCGTCAGCCGTTGGGCAGATAGAACTTGCGAACATTGAAGGCATCACGCTCGGACATGACCGTGGTGCCGCGCTGGTCGCGGATCTGCTTGTTGGTGCGCTTGATCATGCCGTGGCGCTTGTTTGCCTGGGCCATGATCACCTTGCCGGTGCCGGAGAGCTTGAAGCGCTTCTTCGCTCCGGACTTGGTCTTCATCTTGGGCATTTGGCTCGGTCTCCACAGGCACGGGTTCCTCTCGCGAGGCAACCGGCCCAATCTAGTGTGAGCGTTCGAACCGCCACGGCAGCCCTTGTAGCCGGGCGGTTCTTGAAGGCCGCACCCTCTACAGGAGCGGCCCGATTATTTCAAGTGTGCGACGCACCGGAATGCGCAAACCCGGACCTCGCGGCCCGGGCCTGCCGTCTCATGCCCCGCCGGACGGGGCGCCATTCCTCGCCGCGCGACGGTTCATCTGTCGCACATGGCCATGTTCGGGTTGCGCTCGCACGGGCTGCTGCCCCGCGGCTGACGCTGCTGCGGCTGGCCCTGAGGCTGGTTGCGCGGCGGACGCTGCTGCTGCTGGGGCGGCGGCGCGGCCGGCGGCTGGGCCCGGGGCGGACGCTGCTGAGGCGGCTGCGCCTGCGGCGGCGGCCCGCCCTGAGGCGGACGCGGCTGGGGCGGCTGCCCCTGCGGCGGACGGCCGCCGCCATTGTTCCAGCCGCCATTGTTCCAACCCGGACCACCGCCGGGAGGAGGGCCGCCCCAGTTGCCGCCGCCCTGCGGCGGGCGGCCATTGTTCCAGCCGCCATTATTCCAGCCACCATGGCCATAGCCCGGAGGCGGGGGGCCGTAGCCCGGCCCGCCATGCGGCGGGCCGCCATAGCCACGCGGCGGCGGGGGACCCCAGCGGTCATAGGTCGAGTACCAGGGGCGGCCGCGATAATACCGGCCCCAATAATCGCCGAAGCTGAAGGCGACGATGGGCACGCCGATGGTGGGCGCGTAATCGTAGAAGTCGACGCGCCGGCCGCGATAGTCGTAGCCGAGATACTGCGCGGCGATCCAGCCGCGATAGCCGCGCCAGTCGACGTCGCACCAGCTGTAGTCGTCGATGCAGCCATAGATCCCGAGCGGCGTGCCGCCTTCGAGAATCACCACCACGGGATAGACGGTGCCGGGCCCGGCCCGCAGATTGACGTTCGTCGTGACGTAGCCGCGCTCCTGCGCGAAGGCGCTGCCGCCCAACGCCAGCAGCAGCGCCGCGGCGGCGAGAATTCGTTTCATCGATGCACTCTCCCAACGCTGTAAGTGCCTACAACGCCGACCAATCCCGAATGGAGCCATGCTCTTTGGCGGATTCGTGTTGCCAAAGTGTTGAGCGCGCGTCTCTCCGCGAAAATCCGCCGCGGCGCCGGATATCTCCAGCCCTTCGACCTGCCACAACGGCACGTTGATCGAAACCGGCGAAGCAGACAGGATGCGCGCGATCCGGCTCCGGGTCCCTCTCCCCTCCTCCGCCCCGCATCAGACGGATCCCGCCCCAATGTCGTTCGGCACGCTGATCGAAGCCTTCCTGCTCGGCCTTCTCGAAGGTTTCACCGAGTTCCTGCCGGTCTCCTCGACCGGCCACATCCTGCTCGCCGGGCATTTCCTTGGCTTCGAAAGCCAGGGCAAGGTGTTCGAGGTGCTGATCCAGCTCGGCGCCATCCTTGCCATCCTCGTGGTGTATTTCCAGCGCTTCTGGCAGGTGCTGGTCACGCTGCCGTCGAGCCAGCGCTCGCGCAATTTCGTGCTCGGCATCGTCATCGCCTTCCTGCCGGCGGCGGTGATCGGCGCCCTGGCGCACGGCTTCATCAAGAGCGTGCTGTTCGAATCGCCGGCGCTGATCTGCGTGACGCTGATCCTCGGCGGCATCGTGCTGCTCTGGGTCGACACGCTGAAGATCCGCCCGATCCACACCGACGCCATGGCCTTCCCGAAGTCGCTGGCGCTGAAGATCGGCTTCGCCCAGTGCCTTGCCATGATCCCCGGCGTGTCGCGCTCGGGCTCGACCATCGTGGCCGGCCTGCTGCTCGGCGCCTCCAAGCCCGCCGCCGCCGAGTTCTCGTTCTTCCTCGCCTTGCCGACCATGGCGGGGGCCTTCGCCTACGACCTCTACAAGAACCGCGACGCGCTCTCGGCCGATGACGGCATCATCATTGCCGTCGGCTTCATCGCCGCCTTTGTCGCCGCGCTCGCCGTGGTGCGCTCGCTGCTCACCTTCGTGTCGAAGCACGGCTACACGCCGTTCGGCTGGTGGCGCATCGCGGTCGGCGGCGTCGGCCTCGTCGCGCTGGCTCTGGTCGGCTGAGGCCGCGCAAAAGAAAAGCCGCCGGACGCACCCCGCGCCGGCGGCTTTTGCTTCTTCGGACGGATCGATCGGTTCAGGCGGCTTCCGGCCGGGTGAACTGGCCGGCCTTGCGGTAGCGCCAGAGATAGGACGGCAGGATGGCGCCGAGCGCGGTTGGGCGGATGCCGAGGCCCTCCAGCGTGCGTCCCTCGGCCTTCGCCGCTTCCGAGACCACATTGTCATAGGCGAGCAGCTTGACCTGATCGCGGGTCAGCAGCGGGTTCGGCAGCAGTTCCAGGACGCGCGCCTGCAACGAGGCGATGGCACCCGGCACCGGGATGAGCAACCGCTTGCGGTCGATTTCCTTCAGGGTGATGTCCATCAGCTGGCGGAAGGTCAGCACTTCCGGCCCGCCGAGCTCATACACCGTGCCGGGCCGCGCCAGCCCGTCCACCGCCTTGGCGAACGCCTCGGCGACATCGCCGACGAACACCGGCTGGAAGCGCGTATGCCCGCCGCCGATCAGCGGCAGGAAGGGCGACAGCCGCGACATCGCGGCGAAGCGGTTGAAGAAGCCGTCTTCCGGGCCGAACACGATGGAGGGCCGGAAGATCACCGATTCCGGCAGCACTTCCAGCGCCGCCGCCTCGCCGGCCGCCTTGGAGCGGGCATAGAGCGCGGTGGAGGCGGCATCGGCACCGATGGCCGAGCCATGGATCAGCCGCGCCCCGACCTCGCGGGCGGCGAGCGCAACCTGGCGGGCGCCGAAGCCGTGCACCGCCTCGAAGCTCTGCCGGCCGCCCTCATGCAGGATGCCGACGAGGTTGATCACCACCTGCGAGCCCTCCGCGGCGCGCAGCACCGAGGCGGGATAGCGCAGATTGGCCTGCACCGGCATGATCTGGCCGACGGCGCCGAGTGGCTGGAGATGACCGGCGAGGTCCGGCCGGCGGACGGCGACGCGGATGCGCCAGCCCTGCCGCGCCAGCGCGCGCACCACATGACGGCCGACGAAGCCGGAACCGCCGAAGACGGTGACCAGCCGATCCATCGGCGCCGCGCGCTTCACCAGCTCGGCTTCGCTTTCCAGCGGCAGTTCATTGGCGGCGGCGTCGACCATGTCCATTCTCTCCCGGCCCGGCGATTGGGATGGGTGAGGATTAGCGCGCCGCCGTCCCATCGTCCAGCGCGCGTGTATACCACGCACATGCGGAACCGGCCGCGCCCACCCCATCCGCCGCGGAAGCTGGCACGGAAGACCTCGATGGGGATCCGGGGAAATCCGAGGACGAATAAAAACGCGCCGCAACGGGGGACATCGCCAAAGCCACGTTGACAAGACGGATGCCTCCCGACTATGTGTCGCCGCCGTGCCGCAAGGCACAGTGCCCAGGTGGCGGAATTGGTAGACGCGCTGGTTTCAGGTACCAGTGGGTAACACCGTGGAGGTTCGAGTCCTCTCCTGGGCACCATCTGACCGTCCGAGACGGTCCTGAGACGACCGAAAAGCCGCTAAAACCAAAGGGTTTAGGCGGCTTTTTCGTTTGGGACAGTCCGACGCGATCCGTTGGCATCCAACGCTTTTGTTGGCATATTTGTTGGCATCGCCGATGCCAACACAAACCGAATGCCAACACCCATGGCACTGACGGACACGGCCTGCAAAAACGCCAAGGCAACGGACAAACCCCAAAAACTGTCCGATAGCGGTGGCCTCCACCTGTTCGTCAGCCCCTCGGGCAGCCGGTTGTGGCGCATGGCCTACCGGTTCGACGGCAAGCAGAAGCAACTCTCTTTCGGCGCCTAACCCGCTGTATCGCTCAAGGGCGCACGGGAGCGACGGGACGAGGCGAAGGCCGTCCTCGCCGCTGGCGTCGACCCCGCCGCGCAGCGCAAGCAGGACAAGGCGGAAAGCGATGCCGTCTCGAAGCACACCTTTCAGGCGCTCGCGACCGAGTACCTAGCGAAGATGGCCGCCGAGGGCCGCGCCGGAGCGACGCTCAACAAGGCCCGCTGGCTGCTTGAGGATTTCGCCTACCCGGCCTTGGGCGACCGCCCCATTGCCCAGATCAAACCCGCTGAGGTGCTGGAACTCCTCAAGAAGGTGGAAGGGCGCGGGACGTTTGAGACGGCGCGGCGCCTGCGGGGAATCTGCAGCCGCGTGTTCCGCTATGCGGTGAGTACGCAGAAGGCCGAGATCGATCCCACGCATCCCCTGCGCGGCGCCCTTATCGCCCCGAAGACCCGGCACCACTCCGCGATCATCAAGCCAAAGGCGATCGGCGCCTTGATGCGGGCAATCTATGACTACCAGGGTAACTTCCTGACGGCATCGGGGCTGAAGCTGGCGGCACTCACCTTTGTGCGCCCCGGTGAGCTTCGACTGATGGAGTGGAGCGAGATCGACCTTGAAACGGCCGTCTGGTCCATCCCGCCTGAGCGAATGAAGATGCGGCGCCCGCACAAAGTGCCCCTGGCCCGGCAAGCGCTGGCTGTTCTCGACGAGGTGCGCCCCTTCACCGGATCAGGCCGCTTCGTATTTCCCAGCCTGCGCTCGGACGATCGCGGCATGAGCGAGAACACCCTAAACGCCGCCCTTCGGCGGCTGGGCTTCGACAAGAGCGAGATGACCTCACACGGCTTTCGGGCGATGGCCGCGACTCGGCTGAACGAGATGGGCCAATGGAGCGCAGATGCCATCGAACGGCAGCTCGCGCATCAAGACGCCAACGCCATCCGCCGCGCCTACACCCACGCCGCCGAATACTGGGAAGAGCGCGTGCGCATGATGCAGGCGTGGGCTGACTATCTCGACGTAATGAGGCAGGCGCCCGCGAAGAAGGGTTGAGGTCGGCGATCAGCGGGGCGCCAGAAGTTCACTGAGGCAACGACGAATGGCCGGCATGGGGCCGTAGCCAGACGATCCGCTCTTGGGTGCCAAGGATCGAATAGCTTCCATTGAAGGCGGGCCGATCTCGGCGACGGCTCACGAACTCACATTCGGCCATTGGCAGCACAGCCAGTCCCGCAGGCGGCCGCGGCGGAATAGTCAGAGCCATCGACGAACCTCGGCCTTGTAGCGGCGGTAGTCGTCGCCGAACTTTGCCTCGAGATAGCGCTCCTCGCGGGCGATCACCTGCGTCTGGATCACGATCAGCACCAACGGGAGCAGGGCGAGTGCGATGGGCCCGTCGAGGCCGATCGCAAGGCCGGCATAAATAAGCACCATGCCGAGATACATGGGATTGCGGGTCCACCGATAGGGACCCGTCGTTGCGATGAGGGACGTTGGCTGCGTTGGCCGAACGTTGGTGCCCAGCCGTCGGAACAGACCTGCCGCCACAAGCATTATCGCCGCGCCGGCAACGAACAGCAGCGAGCCCATCGCGACCAGCAACCGCCCGTCGATGCCGAAAGAGCTCAGGGGGACGAACCGCTCTGCCGCGAGCCCCAGCAGCAGCGCTCCCAGATAGACCAAGGGCGGAGGGAAGCGCACACCCGCGCTGTCCGGTTCGACGGCCATGCTCATCCTCCGATCTGCGCTCTCAAAACAAGCAGCGACTGCCGGGCCGAGATACCCGTCATCGCGCCTTGCCGTATTTCCCAAGTCAGGCCGTGCAGAAGCCGGGGACGGCGACCTTCTGGAACAGGTGCGGTCTGGCTTCGACCGATGACGGATATGCTGGAAGTTTCGCGAGGAACGCGGGATCAGTGAAGGCAGCGCGGACCGCCTCGGTGGATTCCCACACCACATAGTTCAGATATGTCGGGCTATCGCCGATCGCTCGATGTAGTTGCATGGAGATGAAGCCCGGTGCCTTCGTTATTACCTCGGCAGCCGCCTTGAAAGCATCCAGGAAGCCCGCTTCGTCAGCGGGATCGACGACCGTGAAAAGGTTGATGAGCACGAGAGGCGCCGCTGCGATACCGAGTTGGCGGTTAAACGGAAATTTCTCGTCGAGAGGTATGAATGGTTTTGCTGCGGCCATGGTGGCGCTCCGGTCTGTTGTGAAATTGAAACGGATGTGATCGAGGCTGCTTGCACTCAAGCGAGCATCGACTGCTGGGCGAAGATCCCCGCCATCGCGCCCTGCCATGTTGCCGTGGTGACCGAGGGGATTCCGGGGTTGGCGAGGTCGCCGGCGGCGTAGATGCCGGGCACGCTGGTTTCGCGCCGCTCGTCAGTCTTGAGGGCGATGCCGGTTGGCGTATTGACCGTGGCGAGGCCCAGTGAATCATGCAGGCTTGCAGACGGCTTGGTACGCGGATGCGCGAACAGGATATCGACTGCGACATCCAGGCCGGTATCGAGCTTGATGGTGGCACCATGGCTCCCGTGGCGGGCGATCCCGGTGATCCGGCCATCAACGAGAGGTACCTGGCGGCCCGCCAGATCGGCCCGGATTTCGGGCGTGATGTCGTGACCATCGGCGAAGACCGTCAGCCTGTCGGTCCAATCGTGAAACAGCCTGACCTGATTCATCGACTGCGGACCCGACCAGACAAGGCCCCAATGCTGGTCGGCAACTTCGAAGCCGTCGCAATAGGGACACGGGATGACGGATGTGCCCCAGTTTTCAGCATAACCCGGAACATCAGGCATCTGGTCCACAACGCCATAGCTCAGGATCAGGCGGCGCGCGCTGAGGCTTTCGCCATCGCTAGTGAGGACGGAGAAATTGTCGATGGTACCGGTGATGCTGTCGGCGCGGGCATTGACCATTTTTATCGCGGGATAGCGCGCGAGTTGCTGCCGCGCCTCGGCCCAGATGTCCGACGGGGGCTTGTGATCGTGGCCGAGCACACCGTGCGAGCGGCCCGCAAAGCGATTGCGCCGCAGGCCGGTATCGAGAACGGTGACCTTGCGGCGGGCACGGCCGAGTTGAAGGGCGGCAGCGAGACCGGCGAAACTGCCGCCGATGATGATGACGTCATCCATGGGGATGGGCTCCGTGTTGTGGTCGGGCAAGGCCGGGCTTGCATACTTTCGATACTGAGTGGTATCGTAATGTACGAATTGCGATACTGTCAAGGACTGTAATTGTCGTGACCAAAAACAGTCAGGCCCGGCGCGGCCGGCCCGCCAACGAAGCGCTTGGCCGAACGATAGTCGACGCCGCGTACGAACTCTTTGTGGAATTGGGTTTTCAAGCGACGACCTTGGACATGGTCGCCCAGCGAGCGAGCATATCCAAGCTCAGCATCTATCGGCACTTCGAGAACAAGGAGGCGCTGTTCAGCGCGGCCATCGCTGCCCACTGCCATCAGTTTGCACCACTGGCTCTTATTGAAGGCTTGGATGGTTCGGCCGAAGATCAGCTCATGGCGGTGGGATCATCCCTGCTTCGCACGCTGTTGAGCCCGGACGTCCGCAGTCTCGAAGCCATGATCATGGCCGACAAGACCAATCAAAAGTCGTTAAGCAAGCTCCACTACGAAGCTGGCCCCGCCTATGTCATCGCTCAAATCGAGGCCCTGTTGCGCCAGTTGCACGCGAAGGCGGCTCTGAACGTGCCTGATCCTCATCAGTCCGCCCGCTTGTTCGGTGCGCTTTTCAAAGGCTCCGATCTCCTGTTTATCGCACGCTTCGATGCGACGAGAGCAGAGGACGGCAACGAGATCGAATCCTATTGCCGGTCGGCCGTCGCCATGTTCATCGCCGCGCACGGTGGCAACGCGCACGTGGGCGGATAGGCAAGACGGACGTATTCGAATCGACTGAGGGCTTCCACAAACTTGGGGCGCCGACGCTCGATAGTGGGCTGACCCAGCCACGTAGATACGAAGAGCAAGCTAACCTATCGCGCGTCAGCCGAACCGGCATGAGCTCAGTCCAAACCTCTACGGCTTGAGACCTATGTCCGGCGGCGTAACAACTGCTGCCCCATTTGGGGACCCGTTGCCAGTTTAGCCGACCGTCGGCCTTCTGGAAGCCGCGACCGTGATCTCCTGCCACTCGCTTCTCATCAACTCGGTGAGTTCCAGAAGCGGTTATCGTTCAACGAACATTGAGGCGCCTGCTGCACAAGGGCGCCCCACATGCCGCCGCATCTGGCCGTGAGCTGGAACGCGGCTGACGAGATGGCGTGCTTGCGGCGCCCTCGGTCGTCAACGCTCCCGCCCCCTGCTCCTTCAGCATGCCGTTGATCGGCTCTTCCGAGAGCGCGAGCGTTGCATCCATCCGTCGCCATGCCGACGGCCCCCCGGATTCGCGAAAGCATCAGGCGCTCGCGCCATCAGCCGCCTGGCCGCTCATACCGGCGGCGCCGTGGTGCGCGGTTCACCTAGCCGTCAATCGGCAGCCGGCGCCCCCTTCAAATCAATAATGCAAATCATTCGCAGTTGCGTATGGGATCGAGTTCTGCGTAACATGCTTTTGCAACTCATTCGCAACAGGAGACCAGCATGCGAGACAGGTCGAGGCGGGCGGTTCTGGCCGGGCTGATGGCGGCCGGCGTCATGAGCGTGGCGGGCAGCGCCGGGGCCCTCGCGCAGGAGGGCACGCCGCCGAAATTCAAGGCGGTGACCACCTTCACCGTCATCGCCGACATGGCGCGCAACGTGGCGGGGAACGCCGCGGTGGTGGAATCGATCACCAAGCCCGGCGCCGAGATCCACAATTACGCGCCGACGCCCGGCGACATTCAGCGCGCGCAGGGCGCGCAGCTCATCCTCTGGAACGGGCTTAATCTCGAGCTCTGGTTCGAGAAGTTCTTCCACAACCTGAAGGGCGTTCCCGGCGTCGTGGTCTCTGCCGACGTCGAGCCGATGGGCATCGCCGAGGGCCCCTATAGCGGCAAGCCGAACCCGCATGCCTGGATGTCGCCGGCCAACGCGCTGATCTATGTCGACAACATCCGCGACGCTTTCGTGAAATATGATCCGGCCAATGCCGCGACCTACGCGGCCAATGCGAGCGCCTACAAGGCGAAGATCGAGGCCGCGGTCGCGCCGATCCGGGCGAAGCTCGGCACCATCCCCGCCGACAAGCGCTGGCTGGTGTCGAGCGAGGGCGCCTTCTCCTATCTCGCCCGCGATTTCGGGCTGAAGGAACTCTATCTCTGGCCAATCAACGCCGACCAGCAGGGCACCCCGCAGCAGGTGCGCAAGGTGATCGACGCGGTGCGCAAGAACGGCATTCCCGCGGTGTTCAGCGAGAGCACCGTCTCCGACAAGCCGGCGCGGCAGGTCGCGCGCGAGACCGGCGCGCATTATGGAGGCGTGCTCTATGTCGACTCGCTGAGCGAGGCCGACGGCCCGGTGCCGACCTATATCGACCTGCTCGCAGTGACCACGAGCACGCTGGAGAAGGGCCTCGCCGAGGGATTGTCGCAATGAGCGCGGGCCTCGCGGTCACCGGCGTGACCGTCACCTATCGCAACGGCCACACCGCGCTGCGCGACGCCAGCTTCGCTATCCCGACCGGCACCATCACCGCCCTGGTCGGGGTCAACGGCTCGGGCAAGTCGACACTGTTCAAGGCGATCATGGGCTTCGTGCGCCTTGCGACGGGCGACATCTCCATACTGGGCCTCGGCGTCGACGCCGCCCTGCGCCGCAACCTCGTCGCCTATGTGCCGCAGGCCGAGGAGGTCGACTGGAACTTCCCCGTGCTGGTGGAAGACGTCGTCATGATGGGCCGTTACGGCCATATGGGCCTGATGCGCATCCCCCGCGCGGCCGACCGGCGCGCGGTGACCGACGCGCTCGCCCGCGTCGGCATGGGCGACTTCCGCGAACGGCAGATCGGCGAGCTCTCCGGCGGCCAGAAGAAGCGCGTCTTCCTCGCCCGCGCCCTCGCGCAGGATGCGAGGATCATCCTGCTCGACGAGCCGTTCACCGGCGTCGACGTGAAGACCGAGGAGACGATCATCGCCCTGCTCCAATCGCTGCGCGACGAGGGACGGGTGATGCTGGTCTCGACCCATAATCTCGGCAGCGTGCCGGAGTTTTGCGACCGTACCGTGCTGGTCAAGGGCACGGTACTGGCCTATGGGCCGACGGCGGAGATCTTCACCGAGGCCAATCTGGAGAAGACCTTCGGCGGTGTGCTGCGGCACTTCGTGCTCGGCGGCGCCGGGCTGCACGCCGACGACGACCGGCGCCAGCTTGCGGTGCTGACCGACGACGAGCGCCCGCTGGTGTTCTATGGCGAGAAGGGCGAGCGCCCGCCCCGCACCATGGAGGACGCTCCGTGATCGCGCTGCTCGCCGAGCCCTTCGGCTACGAATACATGCGCAGCGCCATGTGGGTCTCGGCGCTGGTCGGCGCGGTCTGTGCGTTCCTGTCCTGCTATCTCATGCTCAAGGGCTGGTCGCTCATCGGCGATGCGCTCTCGCATGCCATCGTCCCCGGCGTCGCCGGCGCGTACATGCTCGGCCTGCCCTTCGCCATCGGTGCCTTCTTCTCGGGCGGCCTCGCGGCGGCGGCCATGCTGTTCCTCAGCCAGCGCACGAAGCTGAGGGAGGACGCGATCATCGGGCTGATCTTCTCCTCCTTCTTCGGGCTCGGCCTGTTCATGGTGTCGCTGTCGCCGACCTCGGTGAACATCCAGACCATCGTGCTCGGCAACATCCTCGCCATCACGCCGGAAGACACGCTGCAACTCGCCCTCATCGGCTTCGTCTCGCTGGCGATCCTCCTGCTGAAATGGAAGGATCTGATGGCGGTGTTCTTCGACGAGGCGCATGCGCGCTCCATCGGGCTGAAGCCGATGCCCCTCAAGATCATGTTCTTCACGCTGCTCTCGGCCTCGACCGTGGCGGCGCTGCAGACGGTCGGCGCCTTCCTCGTCATCTGCCTCGTGGTCACGCCCGGCGCCACCGCCTATCTGCTCGCCGACCGCTTCCCGCGCCTGCTGACCATCGCCGTCGCCATCGGCGCGACGACCAGCTTCATCGGCGCCTATGCGAGCTATTTCCTCGACGGCGCCACTGGCGGCATCATCGTCGTGCTGCAGACGCTGATCTTCCTCGCCGCCTTCGTCTTCGCGCCCAAGCACGGCATGCTGGCGGCGCGGCGGCGGGCGGCGCAGGTACTGAAGGCGGAAGCGTGATCATGCTCGACACCCTTCTCACACCGTTCCAGTTCACGTTCATGGTGAACGCGCTGGTCATCGCCGGTCTGGTGGCGGTGCCGATGGCGCTGCTGTCCTGCTTTCTCGTGCTCAAGGGATGGTCGCTGATGGGCGACGCCATCTCGCACGCCGTCTTTCCCGGCGTGGTCATCGCCTATATCGTCGGCCTGCCCTTTGCGCTCGGCGCTTTCGCCGCCGGCATGTTCTGCGCCGTGGCGACGGGCTTTCTGAAGGACAACAGCCGGATCAAGCAGGACACGGTGATGGGCATCGTGTTCTCCGGCATGTTCGGCTTCGGGCTGGTGCTCTATGTGAAGATCCAGTCCGAGGTGCATCTCGACCACATATTGTTCGGCGACATGCTCGGCGTGTCGTGGCGCGACATCGGCGAGACGGCGCTGATCGCCACTGTCATCGCCGGGATCATCGCGGTGAAATGGAAGGATTTCCTGCTGCACGCCTTCGATCCGGCGCAGGCGCGGGCAGTGGGGCTGCGGGTCGGGCTCTTACATTACGGCCTGCTGTGTCTGATCTCGCTGACCATCGTCGGCGCACTCAAGGCGGTCGGCCTGATCCTCGCCATCGCCATGCTGATCGCGCCGGGCGCCATCGCCTTTCTGCTGGCGCGGACCTTCGGCGCCATGCTGATGGTGTCGATGGCGGTCGCCGTCGGTGCCTCGCTGCTGGGCGTCTATCTCGCGTTCTTTCTCGACAGCGCCCCGGCGCCGACCATCGTCCTGCTGATGAGCATCGTCTTCGTCGCGGCCTTTGTCCGCTCGTCGCGGACCGTGACGAGGGCGGAAACGGGCGAAGGCGCGTGACAGCCGAGCGCCCGCGCCGCGCTTCGCTTCCGACCGGCCCTCTGCCTCGGCACGGCCTCGCGCCCATTTCTCAGTGAGCGAGCAGCAGCGGCACCTCCGCCACCTCCAGCAGGTCGCGCGTGACGCCGCCGAACAGCCACTCCATCAACTCCATGTGGCCATACGCACCGGCGACGAGCAGATCGGCTTCGAGGCGACGAGCCTCCTCGACGAGCCGGATGGCGGTCTTGTCGTGCGAAGCGGCAAGCGCGACATAGTCCGGGTGAATGGAAGCAAGCGGCCACATCGAGGCCGGATCCGGACTGACATTGCCGGCTCCCTGAATGCTGATGGCCGAGATCCGGTCCGCCGAGCGGAGCCACGGCTCCGCGGCGACGATCGCGCGACGCATGGTGACATCATCGATCAAGCCTACTGCAAGATGCGAAAAATGCGTTCGCGCGCCCGGTCGCCAGCCGGCGGGAACCAGCAGCACCGGCCTGCCGGTCGAGAAAATTGCCGCATGAAGCGCATCCGTGGCGTCCATGTTGGCGTCGTGAGCCATGACGATGAGGGCTATGTCCGCCACCGCTTCCTTGATCACGCTGTCCGTCTCCGCCCCGGTGACGGAGCGCCACTCCACCGGCGCCGCCTTGGGATCGCGCTGCGCATACCAGCCGTCGAACGCCGCGCGGGTCGCGCGAGCACGCTGCTCTCCCGTACCCTCCTTCAGTTCCCGCAATTGCTGGCTGCTGATCTCCTCGCTCGAAGCCATCATATGCGCGGGATCGACGACCACGTTGAGCGCCTCAATCGACGCGCCGGGCAGGGCCACCGCCGCAAGCTCGGCCGCGTCGAGTGCGGCAGGAACGCTGGCGAAGCTCGTCAGGACGGAAAGGATTCTCATGTGCCCGCACTCCTCGTCATCGCAGCCAGAGCACTCGGCAGCGTGTAGCCCAGGCTGACGGCGATCAGGCATAGCATGACCGACAGCACGACATTGAGCATGGCCCGGCCGGCTTCGCCGGCATTGAGCAGCACGAGGGTCTGCAGGCTGAACGAGGAAAAGGTGGTAAAACCGCCGCACAGGCCGACCAGCACGAACTGGCGGATTTCGAGCGGTATCGCCGCGCGGGCATTGCTTTCGAAATAGGCCGCGAACAGGCCGATCGCGAAAGACCCGCTTATGTTGATGAGAACCGTTCCCCAGGGGAGCGCATCGCCGAGCAGAACCGTAAGCCACCGGTTTATGCCGAAGCGCAGCATGGAACCGAGCGCGCCACCGAGCGCGACATATCCGTATGAGAGCATGATGCCACCGCTCCGGTAAAATCTGCACGGGCCAATAGATGGCAGCGATGCTGACAGAGTTTCACGGCGGACCGGCCCGCAACATTCTACACTGATCTTGCCGCGTTGAACCTTGGTATGGCGCCGGTGCCGGCCACATGCGGTGCGGTCCGCGTGCTGAATTTGGCGAAGGCGGACGCGAGAGGAGCCGCTCGGACCGTGACGTCGCAGCTGACGCGCGAGGGTCGCTCCCGTCTCTTCCTGATGCGTCACATCTGCTAGAAACGCCGCCCGTGCCATCCCGGCGCGGGCAGTTTCACCGGGTGGGTCTCATGGTTGGCAGGACAGGACAACGGGGCAGATCGACCGGGCATTTTCTGGCGCGGGCGGGCGCGCTGGTCGCCCTTTTGCTGGCCGGGGCGCCGGCACGCGCCGGGGAGGCCGCGCCGGCCTGGCCCGACAGCGTGCCCTCCCGCCTCGCGGCGCTCGCACTCATCCAGACGCTGAACGCCGACCTCTTGAGCAATGCCAGCGCGACGCTGACGCTCGACCGCTGGTGCGCCGCTCACAAGCTCGCCGCGACGCCCACCATCGTCGCCGACCGCGTCACCGGACAGGACAAGGAGGCGACGCCGGAGATCCGCACCCTGCTGAAGGTCGGACCGGAGGAGCCGGTGCGCTATCGCCGGGTAAGGCTGCGCTGCGGCACGCAGGTGCTGTCCGAAGCGGACAACTGGTATGTCCCGGCACAGCTGGCGCCGGCGATGAACGCCGAACTCGACACCACCGACACCTCGTTCGGCCGCGTGGTGCGTCCGCTCGGCTTCCGCCGCACCACGCTGGCGGCCACTCTGCTGTGGCAGCCGCTGCCCGCGGGCTGGGAGATGGGCGGGGCGCTGCCGCCCGCAGGCGACGGCGCGCTCGCCCTTCCCGACTTCGTGCTGGAGCACCGCGCCGTGCTCACTTTGCCCGATGGCACGCCGTTCAGCGCGCTGGTCGAGAGCTATACCCGCGCGGTGCTGGCCTTTCCCCCGCCGGCGCTGCCGCGCTGACGAGAACCGTCAGAAGGCGCCGAGATAGTCGCTCTTGCCGACCGGCACGCCCTTGTGGCGCAGGATGTCGTAGGCGGTGGTGACGTGGAAGAAGAAGTTCGGCAGCGCGAAGGTCAGGAGATAGCTCTGGCCGACGAAATGCCGCTCGCCGCGCCGCGACCTGGTGACGATCTCGCGGGTCTCGCTGCCCTCGAAACCGGCCGGATCGACGCTGGCGATGAAGGCGAGCGTTTTGGCGATTCGCTGGTGCAGTTCCTCGAAGGTAGTCTCGGTATCGGCAAAGCTCGGCGCCTCCGTGGCGGTGAGGCGGGCGACGGCGAATTTGGCCGAATCGCTGGCGCTCTGCACCTGTCCCGTCAGCGGGAACATGTCCGGCGCCAGCCGCGCCGTGGCCAGCTCGGAGAGGGCGAGCCCCTGCGCGGCGGCATATTCCTCGCCCTTGACGAGAAGCGCATCGAGATTGCCGAGCGCGCGCTGGAGCACCGGCACCGTGGCGTCATACATGGAAAGCGGCATGGGAGTTCCCTGAGATTGGTGGCCGCGCGAGGCGCGGCGCAAACGGGTTCACGGGCATTAAAAAAAAACCCCGGGGCGGCGAGGCGACCCGGGGTTTTTTGCGGTCAGGACGACAGCACGATCAGATCGCGCTGTTGATCCACTGCAGCATCTTGGCCTTCGGCGCCGCGCCGACCTGGCGCGAAGCGAGCTGGCCATCCTTGAACAGCAGCAGGGTCGGGATCGACATGATGCCGTACTTGGAAGCGGTGGCGGGATTCTCGTCCACGTTCAGCTTGACGATCTTCAGCTTTTCGCCGAGTTCGCCGGCCACCTCGTCGAGAACCGGAGCGACCATGCGGCAGGGGCCGCACCACTCGGCCCAGAAGTCGACGAGAACCGGACCGTCCGACTTGATGACATCGGACTCGAAGCTCTGGTCCGACACTTTTTCGACGCCCATTGGGACACCTCTAGGAATGTGAAAAATCACGAGAAGTTGGATGGAAGGTAGGGAGCCGCCCCCCGCCCCGTCAAGGCACCGTCACCATGGTGTGACGTCCTCCACCGCGCGTTCGAGCGTTACGGCATCGAGCGTGTGCACGAGCGGGCCGGCGGTATAGACCAGCAACGCGCCTATCTCCTTGGCGGGATAGAGCTTTCGCAGCAGCCGCGCATAAAGACCGACCTGCCGGACATGCGCCTGCGGCAGGTCAGCCGTGCCCGAGGCGACATTGCCCGTGGGAACATGCCGGTCGGTCTTGAAGTCGGCGATGAGGATGGCCCGCTCGGTGACGAGCAGCCGGTCGATTCGCCCGTTCACCGCCGCGCCATCGTCCAGTTCGCCGATGAGCGGCACCTCGGCGAGCGTGCCCGGCCCGAACAGCGGCCCGAGCTCCGGCAAGGCCAGCACGGCGAGGCTCTCCGCCAGCAACGCCTCGCGCGCCGCCTCCGGCCAGTCGGAGGCGACCGCGAGCAGGCGGCGGCCGGCCTCCGCGCGCTGGTCCGACGGCAAGGGCGCGAGCGCCGCCATCAGCCGATGCAGCAACTCGCCCCGCTCCAGGGCGCGGGCGGCGGCGCCTTCCGGTCGTGCATCCGTGGGACCGGCAAGCGAGGGACGAAGGACCCGGCGCGCGGCCAGCCCCGGCACGGGACGCCGCAGAGCCGCGGCAAGTGCGTGCTCCTGCGCGTGCGCAGGATCTTCCGCTGTCATGGACGCGGGAGTCACTGGCGCGCTGGCGATGGGCGCGCCGGCGCGCCAGTGCAGCACGGTGCCGGCAAAGCCCGTCGCAGGGTGCTCGCTGGCCTCGGGCCCCAGCGCGCCGCGCACAAGGTCATACCAGCAATCGGGCGGACGCTTCCTCGCCCCATCGGCTCCGCACAGCACCAGCGCGGTCTCGGCGCGGGTAAGTGCGACATAGAGCAGACGGCGATATTCGTCCTGCTGCGCAGCGTCGCCTTCGGCGCGCGCCTGAGCCATGGAGGCGGTGTCATAGCGCTTGGAGGGCGCATGCAGCAGCACACGCCGGCCCGCGCGCGTCTCCACTTTGAGCAGCCCGGCGCTGCGGCGGGTCATCGGCCCGGACGTGGTGTCGGCGAGGATGACATAGGGCGCCTCCAACCCCTTGGCGCCGTGCACGGTCATCACCCGCACCTCGTCGCGCCCGGCCTCCATGTCGCGCTTGGCCTCGGCGCCGCCGCGCTTGAGAAAGGCAAGGAAGCCGGCCAGCGAGGGCGCCTCGATGTTCTCATAGGCCCGCGCCAGCGCCAGCATCTCGTCCAGCGCGTCCGCCGCTTCCGGCCCGAGGCGCGCCAGCATGGCAGCGCGGCCGCGCTCGCGCCCCAGCACGCGGGCATAGAAGTCGAACGGCCGCAGACGCCGCGCTTCCTCGCGCAACCTCGCCAGCCGCCCGGCCGCCGCCGCCCATTTCGCGTCCTCGCCCGCGCGGGCGATCAGCGCATCTTCCAGCAGCCCCGTCCGCTCCGGAGCGAGCCGCATCAGGTCGCCGTCGTCGAGGCCGAAGAGCGGGCTTTTCAGCACGGCGGCGAGCGCGAGTTCGTCGTCGCGCGACAGGAGCGCCTCACCCAGCGCCATCAAATCCATCACCGCGATGTGCTGAGCGACGACCAGCCGGTCGGCGCCGGCCACCGCGACGCCGGCCTGCTTCAGCTCGCGGATGATCGCCTCGAACAGCGAATCGCGCCGGCGCACCAGTATGAGGAAATCGCCCGGCCGGGCGGGGCGCGCGCCATGCCGCCCGCTCAGCGGGAAACCGGAGCGGATGCGCGCGGCGATGTGGCCGGCGATGTTCTTCGCCAGCCGGCCCTTGGGATCGTCGGTGGCCGGCGCATCGAGCGGGCGCTGCCAGGCATCGACGTCTATCCTTTCGGTCGGCGCCTCGGGCTCCCACAGCTCGACCAGCGCCGGCAAGGCGGCGTGGATCGCCTCGTGCAGCGGCCGCTCCGCGATCGCCGAGAGCCCGGCATAGGCGCTCGCCTCGGCGAAGACGGTGTCGACCGCGCCAAGGATGCCCGGCGCCGAGCGGAAGGAATGGCGCAGCTGGATATGGGCGAAGCGTTCCCCGGCCGCCGCCTCGAATTCGCGGCGGACCGTGTCGAAGCGGCGCGGATCGGCCCCCTGGAAGGAGAAGATCGACTGCTTCTCGTCGCCGACCACGAACAGCGTGCGCGGCAGGCTACGGTTATCGTCACGCGCTCCTTCGCCGGCAAAGAATTCGCCGACCAGCGGGCGGATCACCTCCCATTGCTCGGGACTGGTGTCCTGCGCCTCGTCCAGCAGCACATGGTCAATGCCCTGGTCGAGCTTGTAGTGCACCCAGGCCGAGGCACCGGAGGCCAGCAGGCGCCGCGCCGCGGTGATGAGGTCGGCGAAATCGAGCACGCCGCGCGCGGCCTTGGCCCGCTCATAGCGCCGCGCCGCCTCGCGCCCGAGCACCAGCAGCGCGCGGCTGCGCTCATAGGCGCGAGCGGCCGCCAGCAGCTTCGCCAGCGGTGCGACACGCTCACGCTCGGCGAGGAGCTGCGGATATTTCCCCCGCACCCCCGCCGCACCGAACTGCGCATCGCCATAGGGCTCGCCATCGTCCTTCAGGAACACATCGGCATAGGCATCGGCGAGCGCATCCTCCGGCGCCTGTGCGGCGGCGAGCAGGCCGTAGCCGCGCTTCGCGGCGTTGCCGCCCTCCAGTGCCAGCGCCTGCCCCAGGCCGAGCCAGGCGTCGCGCGCGATCAGTGCCTCCTCGACGATGCGCCGCTCGATGTCGCGCGAGGCCACCGGCGCATCGAGCCCGACGGCAGCGGCAATGTCGGCTTCCGTGGCGTCAAGTGCGTCCGGGTCGGCAACCAGCCCGGCGATCAGCTGGTCGATGCCGTCGTCGGAGGTCTCCCCGATGATGAGGGCGAGCGCCTGCCCAAGTTCGCTTTCGGGGCGGCCGGCACCTTCCAGCACCACTTCGGCGCGGACACGGGCGAGCAGTTCCTGCCGCGCCGCCTCCTCCAGTTCGCCGAAGCCGGCCGGCACGCCGGCCTCGAAGGGGAAGGCGTGCAGCAGCGCGCCGCAGAAGGCGTGAATGGTCTGGATCTTCAGCCCGCCCGGCGTCTCCAGCGCCTGCGCGAACAATCGTCGCGCGCGGGCGCGGCGCCCGGCATCGGGGCGGCCACCATCGGTACGGACGATCTCCACGTCGAGCGCGTCGTCGTCCAGCGTCACCCAGCGGCGCAATTCGTCGAGCACGCGGTTCGCCATGTTGGCCGCGGCCGCCTTGGTGTAGGTGAGGCACAGCACGCGCCCCGGCAGCACGCCGCGCATCAAGAGCCGGATGACGCGGCGCGCCAGCACATGGGTTTTTCCGGAGCCGGCATTGGCGGAGACCCAGGCGGATATAGCGGGGTCGGACGCCCGGCTCTGTAGCGCGGTGGCGTCGCGCAGCGCGGCGGTCAGCGGCAGCTCGCTCATTCCTCGCCCTCCCCTGCGGTCGACCATTCCTTGACGCGGGCCAGGTGGTCGTAATCGCCGAAGCGGCCGCGGAACATCGGCCGCGCCAGCGAGGCATAGCCGCGCGCGGGGTTCTCGAAGGCGGCGACCAGCTGTTCCAGTCGCTCGCGGGTCGAGGCGGCAAGGCCGGCGGCGGTCTCGTCTTTGTCGACCGCGTTGCCTTCCCTCAGCTCGCCGACGCCGAGCTTCACATAAGTGAGCGCCCCCGCCGGCTCCGCCGGCACGTCGCGGAAGCCGCCGGACGCGGCGATGGCGGCCTCCAGCGGCAATTGCGGGGAATAGCCGGCCTTGACCTGTTTGGCGGTCGGCGCTTGCCCGGTCTTGAAGTCGAGAATGGCGAGCCCGCCCTCCCTCAGCTGCTCGATGCGGTCGGCGCGTCCGGTCAGGGTGAAGCGCCCGCCGGGCAGCACCAGCCGGCCGCCCACTTCGGCGAAGATGCGGCGCGCCCCAGTGCGGCGCGTGCGCTCCCAGGCGATGTAGCGGCCCGCCAGCCGCTCGAAGCGCGCCCACCACAGCGCATATTCGGCCGGAAAGGCTTCAAGCGCCGCGAAGGCCGCGCGGCCATGCGCCAGCAGCGCCGGCTCGGCCTCGGCCGGCAGCGCCTCGGGAAAGGCGAGCGCGAAGGCGCCGAGCGCTTCGTGAATGGCATTGCCGCGCTCGGCCGCGCCGGGTGCCTCGTCCAACCCGTCCAGCGGGCGCAGCCGCAACACATGGCGCGCGTAGATGGTGTAGGGATCGCGCAGCCAGGTCTCGATCTCGGTGACGCTGAGCTGCGTCGGGCGCAGCGCGACCGGCGGCACCGGCTCGGGGCGGGCGAGGCGGGGCGCCGGCGGGTCCTCGTCGATCAGCTGCGCCAGCCGGCGGTAGCGGTCGCCCCGCGCCATCGCCGCCTTCCAGCGCGTCTCGCCGGAGACAGCGGCAAGGCGCTGGAGAAAGCGCGAGGGCACGGTTGGCGCGCCGCCGAGCTTGCGCGGGCGCGACAGGATCAGCTCCGGCGCGCCGCAGGCCTGCGCGAAATCGTGCGCGGAAAGGCCGATGCGGCGCTCCGGCGCCTCCAGCCCCAGCGCCGCGCGCATCGGCCGGCTGAGCCAAGGATCGGTCCGCACCGCCTTCGGCCAGGTCTGCTCGACCAGACCGGCGAGCACCACGCGGTCGACATGGACGAGACGGGCTTCCAGCGGCCCGAGAATGCGCAGCCGCGCATCGGTGAGCAGCGGCGGACGCACCGGCTTGTCGGCCAGCAACAGCGGCAGCGCGGCGGCATAGTCGGCGAGCGTCATGTCCGGCGCGGCGGGGGCGCCCTCCGCCATCGCCTCGAAGGCCCGTGTGAGCTCGTCGAGCGCGATCCGGTCGGTCTCCGAGCCGGCGTCCAGTCCGCTCCACGCGCCCTGCACGGCTGTGCTGTGCGCCTCAAGCAGCGTGCCGAAGGGGTGGACACCCCGCCCCAGCGCCAGCAGCGGCGCCAGCGCCACGCCGATCCGCACTGCGAGATCGCCGGCGCGCTCGCGCACATCCTCACCGAGACGATGGCGCGCATCGCTGCGGTGGAAGGTCTTCGGGTCGAACGCCGCCACCGCGCCGATCAGCCCCTCCGCCCCGCCGGCAGGCCGGGGGCCACGCAGCACCATCAGTTCCAGCGCGTCGACGGCGCGGTCGAGCTCAGCCTGTGTCAGCCCGAAGCGCGCGAGATCGTGGCGCAGCAGCGCCGCCAGCGGCACCGGCGCCAGTTCCTCGTGGCAGACATCGGCCACCAGCCGGGCAAAGCGTCCCGGCGCGCTCTCGGACAAGGGCTCGCCGGCCGAATCGTCGATGGCGACCTCGAAGCGCAGCAGTTCCGCCGTCACCCGCCGCGCGAGGTCGCGGTCCGGGGTGATGAGCGCGCCGGTGCGGCCGGGCACCTCCAGCACCTCGCGCAGGGCGACGGCGATGGACAGCGCCTCCTCGCGCGAATCCTCCGCCTCGATCACCGCCACGGCCTCCAGCGCCGCGTCGATCTCGCCCGCGCCGACCCGCATGTCGAGGCTCGCCCAGGCTTCCGTGCTGGCCACCGGGCGCAGCGCCTCGGAGAGCAGCACCTCGCGGCCATGCGGCGCGGGCGCGCTGAGCGACAGCACCGCCTCGCGGCCGACCCGCATGTGCCGCGCGAGCAGCAGGGCGAGGCCATATTGCGGGTGGCTCGGGGCGGGCGCCTCGGCATCGGTCAGCGCTGCCCAGGAGGGGGCATCGAGATGGGTGTCGAGCCCCGGCAGCACGACGCAGCCGCGCGGCAGATGCGCCACCGCAGCGAGCAGGCGGGCGGTCGCCGGCATCGAGCCGGTGGAGCCGGCGGCGATCACCGGACCGCCCTCGGGGACGGCGCGCAGCCGCTCGGCCTCGGCATCGACCAGCCGGTCGTTGCGCACGCGGGCGTCGACCATCTTCTCGCCGGCGAGGTAGGCCGGCCAGAACTCGCGGGCGATTTTCAGGAAGTCGAGCGCCATGTCCCAATAGGCGTCGTGCTCGCCGGGAACCAGCACGTCGAGCTTGTCCCACGGCACTTCCTGCGCCGCCATCTCGTCGATCAGCTGCGCCAGCGCATCGGCCAGCGCGATCTCAGCGCCCGGCCCGGAGGCGACGGCGACCCGGCCGTCATCGCCCCGCAGCAGCGAGCGCCAGCGCGCAACCAGATTGGCCAGCGCCAGGCGCCGCGTGGTCGGCGGCACGGCGTGCGGCGGGTCGATGAAGCCTTCCGCGAAGGCGAGCGCGTCCTCGTCCACATCGCCCAGCGGCACGATGCGCGGCAGCAGCGTGACGCCGGACGGCATGCGCTGGCGCAGCGCCTCGGCGAGCAGCCGGCCGGCGCGGCGCGTCGGCAGGAACACCGTGGCGCTCGCCAGCGCCAGCGGGTCGTTGCGCGGGGAAAAGCCCTCGACGAGCCGCCCGTCCAGCAGCGCGTCGGCCAGCGTCGGCAGGAACGGCACCGAAGACGGAATGGTGAGAAGGCGTGGGGCGGAGTGGCTTGGCGCGCACGGGCTCATGCACCCGCTCCCCGGCACGCGCGGGCGGGGGTCATGGCGTCAGTCCTTCGAGCGCCGGATGGCCTCTTCCGCCTCGCCGACCGCCTCGGGCGTGCCGACATGCATCCACACCCCTTCCATGCGCAGGCCATACAGCCGGCCCGCCTCCGCCGCGCGGAAAAACAGCCGGTTCAGCGAGAAGGCGCCTTCGGGCGCGTCCGCGAAAATGTCCGGCGTCATCACCGCCGCGCCAGCATAGACGAACGGGGCGACGATGCGATCGGGACGCGGGGTCAGCCGGCCGTCGCCATCCATGAGGAAATCGCCATTCCCCTCATAGCCCACCGATTCCGCCGTCGGCGCCAGCAGCAGCCGCAGGTCCATGGCGGCGGGATCGAAATCCTCGGCAAGCGATGGCAGGTTCGGCCGGATACCCTCGATCCAGATCGTGTCGGCATTGATGGAGAAGAACGGCCCCTCGCCGAGCAGAGGGAGCGCCTTGCGGATGCCCCCACCGGTTTCCAGCAATTCGCCGCGCTCGTCGGACAGCACGATGTGCGGATGCCGGCGCCGGGCGAGATGACGCTCCAGCACCTCGGCGTGCCAGTGCAGGTTGACCACGGCGGTCTCGACGCCGGCCTCCTCCAGCCGGTCGAGCACATGGTCGATGAGCGGGCGGCCATCCACCTCCACCATCGGCTTCGGGATGCGGTCGGTCAGGGGGCGCATGCGCTTGCCGAGGCCGGCAGCGAGCACCATGGCGGTGCGGATCACGGTCATTGAACGGCCGGCGAGGGGGATGTGGATGGGTTGGTCGGGTCGTCCGAGACGGGGGCCTCGGAGGATTGCACCTCCGGCACCTGCTCCTCGGCCGGCATCTCAATAGGGGATGCGGGGTCCGCCGGTACGGGCGCGTCACCGGCGGGTGCCACGGGCATCGCGACCTCTGGCGCCGGGCGGGCGACCGGCTCGGCTTGTGCCGGCGGGGCGGGTGGCGGCGCCGCGACCGGCGGCTCGGGCAGGCGCGAGGGAACCGGCGGCGGCACGGGACGGACTTCGTCCGGCCGGCGCGGGGGCGGGGCGAAGGAGGCGCGCGGCGGCTCGGCGGTACCTGCCATCCGCGCCAGCACGGTCGGAGGGACCGGCCCGTCCGGCGCGGGCACATGCGCGTCGAACCACTCCTTCAGCGGGCCGAGATCGGTGAAGGCGAGGCAGCGCTGGAGATAGGTCCAGATGCGGGGAATGTGGCGGAGATAGCCGGGCTTGCCGTCGCGCTGATTCAGCCGGGCGAAGATACCGAGGATCTTGGTCGCGCGCTGGGCGCCCATCACCGCATAGGAAGCGGCGAAGGCGCGCATGTCGAAGGCGGGATCGGCCTCGCGGCGCGCCTTGATGTAGCGGCCGAGCAGATGCAGTTCGAGTTCCTCGGGCACGTCGACCCGTGCATCCTGCGTCAGCGACACGAGGTCGTAGGCCGCCGGCCCCATCAGCGCGTCCTGGAAATCGAGCAGGCCGATCTGCTCCAGCCCGTCGCGCTCGGCCATCCAGATCAGGTTGGGCGAATGATAGTCGCGCAGCACCCAGACCGGCTTCTGCGCCAGCGAGGGCGTGAGCGCCTGCGTCCACAGCCGGCGGAAGGTCGCACGCGGCAGCGCCGGCACGCTCGGCACGCCGCGATGCGGCAGATACCAGTCGAGCAGCAGCTCGACCTCGATCAGCAGCGCGTCGATGTCGTAGGGCGGGATGCGGTGGTCGATCTCCGGCGAGACGGTGAGCGTGTCCGGCAGATCGAGTTCGTGCAGCGCCGCCAGCACATCGGTGGCGACCTCGTAGCGCTCGGGGATCGGTGCGCGCGGATCCTCGCTCAGCACGCCCTCCTCGCCGAGATCCTCCATGACCAGGAGGCCGGCCTCGAGGTCGGCGGCATAGATGGTGGGCGCCGAGAAGCCGCGCGCCTTCAGCCCCCGCGCCAGCGCCACGAACGGCTTCACGTCCTCGGCGAGATGGGCGATGGCGCTATAGGGCTTGCCCTCGCGCACCGGCGGCCCGTCCGGCCGGCGCGGCGCGTTCATCAGCACGGCGTTGCGGCGCGAGCCGATCAGCCGCTCATAGGTGCGGGTCGAGGCATCGCCTTGCAAATGCTGGCGGCGGGCCGGGCCGTAGCCGGCGACATCGATCAGCGAGCGGATTGCCTTCATGCGCTGCAAGGCGCCGGCCAGCCTTCCATAGGCGAGCAGGCGCACGCGACGGCGCGTCTCCGGTGCTTCGGGCGGGATGGTGATGCTCACCTCGAGCCGGTTGGCCTGCAACACGCCCTCGCCGGCGCGCTCGGGCCATTCCACCAGCGTGACCGCGCCATCGGTCTGGTCGGCCCAGCCCAGCTCGTCCAGCTCGGAGGCATCGCCAAGCCGGTAGAGATCGGCATGCACGACGCGGTGGCGCGGCAGGTCGTAGGTCTGCATCAGCGTGAAGGTCGGGCTCGGCACTTCCAGCAGCGGGTCCTGCGCCAGTTCGCGGATCAGCGCCCGCGCCAGCGTCGACTTGCCGGCGCCGAGGTCGCCGGTCAGCGCCACCACGTCGCCCGCCACCAGCATGGCGGCGAGGTCCATGGCGAGGCGGCCGGTCGCCTCCTCGTCGGGCAGCACGACATCCCAGTGCGCGACCTGGGGCGTGGCGGCGGTTGAGCGCGTATCGACCATGGCCTACTCCGCCGCTTCCCGGCTGAAGCCGGCATCCAGGGGGAAGGTGCACGTCACCAGCGTGCCGCCACCGGGCGGCGACTGGATGGACACGCTGCCGCCGTGCAGCGCTACCAGCGAGCGCACGATCGACAGGCCGAGCCCGACGCCGCGATGGCGCGAGCCGGTGGTGTGGCTCTCAAAGCGGTCGAACACCCGGGCGCCGATTTCCGGTGGGATGCCCGGCCCGACATCACGCACGCGGAACACGATGTCGCGCTCGCGGCGCTCGGCCGACAGCGTGACGACCGAGCCCTCCGGCGCGAAGCCGACGGCGTTGGAGAGCAGGTTGTAGAGGATCTGCCGTACCCGCTTGGCATCGGCATGGAAGCTGCCGGAGGCATTGCCGGCCTCGATGGCGAGGCGGATGCCGCCCTCGGCCAGCCGGTCGCGCAGTCCCTCGGCCGCCGCGTCCATCGCCGCGCGCACATCGACCTCGCCGAGTTCCAGCGCCATGGCGCCGGCATCGATGGTCGCGAGGTCCAGAATGTCGTTGATGATGGCGAGCAGCGCCGCGCTGCTCTCGGTGATGTGGCTGACATAGGCGCGCTGGCGGGTGTTGAGCGGGCCGATGCCGGTGTCGTCCAGCAATTGGGCGAAGCCGATGATCGTCGTCAGCGGCGAGCGCAGCTCATAGGAGACATGGCTGACGAAGGTGCTCTTGAGGTGGTCGGCGGCCACCAGCGCCTCGTTGCGGTCGACCAGCGCCCGCTCGACATGCACGCTGTCGGTGACATCGCGCAGCGTGACCAGCGTGCCACCATCCGGCAAAGGCTGGGTCGAGCCGTCGAGGATGACGCCGTCGGTGCGCTCCAGCCGGAACTCGGTGGGTATGCGGGCCTCGATGCCGGTGACAGCGGTGCGCAGGCGCGCCCATACCGCGGTGTCGGTCGACATCGGCCGGCACGCCTCGGCCACCGCGTCGATATGCGGATGCGCCTTGAGCAGCGCCGCATCGAGCTTCCACAGCCGGGCGAAGGCGGAATTGCTCAAGCCCAGCCGGCCATCGCTGCCGAACACCGCCACGGCTTCCGCCAGCGCGTCGAGCGTCTCGCTCTGGATGCGGGTGAGCGAGTTGTAGCGGCTTTCCAGCGCGAGGCGCTCGGTAACCTCGTCGAACAGATAGGTGACGCCGCCTTCCGGGTTGGGCGCGGTGACGACGCGCAGCGTGCGCCCGGCCGGCAGATGCCACCAATATTCGCTCGGCTCGATGGCGCGATAGGCGGCGTGCAGCTGCTCGCGCCACAGGCGGAAATCGGCCTGTTCGGGCAGGCGCCGGGCCGTGCGCAGCCGGTCGAGCACCGCCGTGTCGGTCGGCCGGTCGTCGAGGAAGGCCGGATCGAGCTCGAACAGCGTGGCATAGGCGGCATTGTGGAAGACGAGACGCTGGTCGGCACCGAAAATGGCGACTGCGGTCGCCAGCTGGTCGAGCGTGCGCCGGTGCGCGCTCACCACATGCGCCAGCTCGCTGCGGACCGCTTCCGCCTCGGTGGCGTCGAGCGCGAGGCCGGCGACCCCGCTGCCGCCGGTGCCGACCTCCAGCACATCCAGCACCTTGCGGGTGCCGGCGACGACCACGGGCAGGCGCGCGGCAAAGGCCTTGCCCTCGGCATGCGTGCGGCTCGCCTGCGTGCGGCTGGCCTGATCGAGCAGCTTCAGGTCGCGCGCGGCGGCATCCTGCGCATCGCGCGCCTCCACCGCATGGACATAGGCGGCGTTGCCCCAGCGCAGCCGCCCGCCCTCGCCGCCGACCCAGGCGGGCGCCGGCAGCGCGTCGAGCAGCAGGCGCAGCGCCGAGCTTTCCGCGTCGAGCGCGCGATAGGCCTCCTGCAGGCGGGCATGATCGAGCCGCACGCCGGTGATGTCGCGCAGGCGCAGGATGACGGCGGAGCCGACCGGCCGGCCGTCCGCCTCGAAATGCCGGCCGTCCTGCGAGGTGAGGATCAGCGTGAGCGGCATGCCGCGCGCGCGCAATCGCTCGACGCCGGCCTCGATCTCGCGCGCCGAGGCCGGGCTGAGCCAGGCGCCGAAGGCGAGGATGCGGGTCGGCGAGGCGACCCCGGTGAAGGCGGGGGTATTGCCGATGATCTCCGGATCGGCCGCCGGATCGCGCCACACGACGACGATCTGCGGCTCGGCCATCAGGAGAGCGAGCCCTTCCTCGATGCGGGCCTCCAGCCGTGAGATCTCCCCGAAGGCAAAGGCCTCGCGCGCCAGCGCCAGACGGCGGAAGCGCACATGCACGATGGCGGTGGTGGTGGCGAAGGCGATAAGGCCGAGCACGAGGGCAAGGCCCGTCAGCATGCCGGGCTCCAGATGCGACAGCGTGCCCGCCACACCGGCCAGGAAATCGCCGCCCGTCGCCGGATCGGTCGGCGCGGCGAGCACCGGCACCGGCAGGCCGAAAGACGCGAGCAGCGCGAGGCGTGACACGCAGCGCGCAAGCCTTTGGCGAACGGACATAAATCTCCTGCCGCGCCCAAGCGGGTCACGGGCATCGGGTCTCGTCCCGTTCATGCCGGCCGGCTGCGCCATCCGCGCCCGTCCCCCCTTGCCGACTGCCGCATTCGGACCTGCTGAGCTGTCCGGCCGACCAGATCCCGGCGACCGAATCACCGAGACTTTACCGAAGCGGGAGTCGCACTAGAAGGGCGGTGGAAACGATCGGGGACAACGGCGGTAACGGAGCGCCGTCAGCTGCCGGCGGAGGGGCGGAAAACCGCCGGAAATGCAACATCCCGGACACGGCCTCGGCCGCTCCGGGATGTCGATGTCGAATAGGGCAGCCGCAACCCAAAAGGCTCAGAGACCCTCGAACAGCGCGGTCGAGAGATAACGCTCGGCGAAGGAGGGGATGATGATGACGATGGTCTTGCCCTCGTTCTCCGGCCGCGCACCGATCTCCAGTGCCGCCGCGATGGCCGCGCCGGAGGAGATGCCGACCGGGATGCCCTCCAGCCGGGCGATGGCGCGGGCGGTCTCGAAGGCGGTCTGGTTGCCGACGGTGACCACCTCGTCGATCACCGAGCGGTCGAGCACCTCAGGCACGAAGCCGGCGCCGATGCCCTGGATCTTGTGCGGGCCGGGCTGGCCGCCGGACAGCACCGGGCTGTCCTCCGGCTCGACGGCAACCATGCGCAGGCTCGGCTTGCGGGGCTTCAGCACCTGGCCGATGCCGGTGATGGTGCCGCCGGTGCCGACGCCCGAGACCACCACGTCGACCTCGCCCTTGGTGTCGTTCCAGATCTCCTCCGCCGTGGTGCGGCGGTGAATGGCGGGATTTGCCGGATTGCGGAACTGCTGCGGGATGATGGCATCCGGCAGCTCCTTGACCAGTTCCTCGGCGCGGGCGACGGCGCCGCGCATGCCCTGGGCGGCCGGGGTCAGCACCAGCTCGGCGCCGAGCAGCGCCAGCATCTTGCGGCGCTCGACCGACATCGATTCCGGCATGACGAGGATGAGCCGGTAGCCATGCGCCGCCGCCACGAAGGCGAGGGCGATGCCGGTATTGCCCGAGGTCGGCTCGACCAGCACGGTGCCCGGCTTGATCAGCCCGGCCTCTTCCAGCGCCTGGATCATCGAGACGCCGATGCGGTCCTTCACGCTGCCGATCGGGTTGAAGAATTCGAGCTTGGCGAGGATGCGCGCCTTCACGCCGCGTTCGGCCGGCAGCCGGTTGAGCTGGACGAGCGGCGTGTTGCCGATGGTCTCGGTGATCGACGAGTAGACGCGGCCGCGCCCGACCTTTTCGGCGGGAGCGGAGGAGTTGATCGTGGCCTCGGCCATGGGTGTCTCCAGCGGACGCGGGTACGGATGTTCCGTAGACCCTTTATTGGCGTTCAAATCTCGCCAACATCGCTAGCTTATCCACGCGATAGTGTCGAGGAAATAAAAAATAAACAAAATTATATCGTAAAATCTATTCCCTCGGGCACGCCCTTGCGCAGCGTGTTCTGCGCGGCGGCCCGACAGAGATCCTCGACAGTCACGCCATCCAGCGCCGCCTCGAAGGCGCGCTCGGCCTCGGCCACGGCGGGCTGGACGATATCACGCACGATGGGTGGGGAATTATCGATGGTGACGTCGCTTTCGGCCTCGACGACGCGCACCACCTCGGCGACGGTAATTCGACGCCTCTCGCGCGCCAGCTCATAGCCGCCGCGCGGACCGCGCACGCCTTTCAGCACGCCGGCATGCACCAGCGCCTGCAGCACCGGCTCAAGATGGCGGGGCGGCAGTTCATGCCGCGCGGCCAGCGCCTTGGCGGCGACGGGCGTGCCCCGCGCATGCAGGGCGACGTCGACCACGGCGGCGATGGCGAGCAGACTCTTGTCGGAAAGGCGCGGCATGAATCATCGCTAGCGTGAGACTGCCCGTCCGTCGAGCCCCGTGGAACCGAAACCACCGCTTCCGCGTGTTGTTTCCTCCAAATTACCGGTTCTGACAAGCTGAATCCGGGTCACCGGTGCCACAACGAGCTGCGCGACGCGCTGTCCGCGCTCCAGTTGCACGGGCGAATCACCCAGATTGACCAGCAGCACCTTCACCTCGCCGCGATAATCGGCATCCACCGTGCCGGGCGCGTTCAGCACCGTCAGCCCCTGCTTCAGGGCAAGGCCGGAGCGCGGGCGCACCTGCGCCTCGAAGCCTTCAGGCAAGGCGAGGCACAGCCCGGTCGGCACGGCGGCGCGGGCGAGCGGACCGAGCGTCAGCGGTGCGCCCTCCGGCAGCGCGGCAATGAGATCGAGCCCGGCTGAACCGGCGGTGGCGTAGTCCGGCAGGGGCAGGCCCTCGCCATGCGGCAGCACGAGAACGGCAACGGCAATGCTCACGAGAGCGTCTCCAGCGGACCGAGCGCGGTGGCGACGCGGGCAACGAGGCGCTCGGCGACCTCGGCCTTGGACGCGCGCGGCCAGTGCTCGACACCCTTTTCCGAGATGAGATGAATGAGGTTCTCGTCGCCGCCCATCACCCCGCCATCGATGCCGCTGCGGGGCGACACATCATTGGCGAGGATCCAGTCGCAGCCCTTGCGCAGCCGCTTCACCTGCGCATAGGCAACCACGTTCTCGGTTTCGGCGGCGAAGCCGATGACGAGGCGGGGGCGCCGGTTGGCGAGGCGGGCCACAGTGGCGAGGATGTCGGGATTTTCGGCGAGCGGCAGCGCCGGAATCGCCTGGCCGTCCTTCTTCATCTTCTCGCCGGCCTCGGTGGCGGCGCGCCAGTCGGCCACCGCCGCGGCGAAGATGGCGGCATCGGCCGGCAGCGCGGCTTCCACCGCCGCCAGCATCTCGCGCGCGGTCTCGACATGGCGGACCGCGACGCCGGCCGGATCGGGCAGGTTCACCGGGCCGGACACCAGCGTCACCTGCGCCCCTGCGCGGGCGGCGGCGGCGGCGATGGCGTGACCCTGCTTGCCGGAGGAACGGTTGGCGATGTAGCGCACCGGGTCGATCGGCTCATGCGTCGGGCCGGAAGTGACGAGCACATGGCGTCCCGTCAGCGGGCCGGCGACGGCGAGCCGCGTCTCGGCGGCGGCGACGATCTCCAGCGGCTCGGCCATGCGGCCGGGCCCGTCCTCGCCGCGCTCGGCCATGGCGCCGGCATTGGGGCCGACGAAGGCGACGCCGTCGGCGGCAAGCTGCGCCACATTGCGCGCGGTGGCCGGGTTGGCCCACATCAGCGGGTTCATCGCCGGAGCGACGAGCACCGGCTTGTCGCTGGCGAGCAGCACGGCACTGGCGAGGTCGTCGGCCAGGCCATGCGCCATCTTCGCCATCAGATCGGCGGTCGCCGGCGCGACGATGACGAGATCCGCCTCGCGCGAGAGCCGGATATGGCCGATATCGTGCTCGGCCTCGCGGTCGAACAGCTCGGTGAACACTTTGGTATGGCTCAGCGCGCCGGCGGCGAGCGGCGTGACGAAGTGCTGCGCCGCCGCGGTCATGATCACGCGCACCGAAGCGCCGCGCTCCTTCAGCCGGCGGATGAGATCGAGGCTCTTATAGGCGGCGATGCCGCCGCCTATAACGAGCAGAATGCGCTTGTGAGCGAGCATGCGGGTGAGCCTGCGCCTGTTTGCCTGCGTGGCCTATAGCGCAGCCTCGCGGCACGGCCCAGAGGCAACCACGCCACGAGCCGGGGTCATTCGGCCGGACCGGCGTGGGGATGGTGGTCGCGTGAAGCGACGAGATAGACGATGCCGCCGACGACAAGGGCGCCGACCGGCATGATCAGCAGCAGCAGGAAGTCCGCAGCGGTCATGGCACAAGACTCCCAAGAAGACGTCTCGCAAGGAAATGTAGGGCGACGCTGCCCGCGAGGCAAATCACGCTGACGGCGGCGATACCCAATGCGGGCGTGGAACCGCCGTTCAGGACCGAAATGACCGGGCCGAGCCCGCCGACAGCCATCACCGCGATGGCGATGCCGTTCAGGTAGGTTGCCGACAGCTTCGTCCGCTCGTTATGGATCAGGCTCACGCAGCAAGCCCCTTCCTCAGAACAGCAGATGCCCGGCCAGCAGCCCGGCGATCACCCACAGCGCGACGCTCATCCAGCGGTTGCCGCGCCCTTCCGCCCGGCCGATGGCTTCCATCGTCTCCGGGGCCAAAGCGAGGCCGTTGCGCGTCGCAGCATCCAGCTGGACGGCGATGCGCTGGCCCTGGGCGATCAGCTCGGGCAGCGTCTGCAGCGAGCGGCCGAGCGCACCGATACCGTCCGCCACTTCCTCGATCCGCCCCACCGGGCCGAGATTGCGCTCGATCCATGTGCGCACGACGGGCTCGGCGGTCTTCCACATGTCGAGATGCGGGTCGAGATTGCGCGCCACGCCCTCGACCACGACCATGGTCTTCTGCAACAGCAGCAGTTCCGGCCGCGTCTTCATGTCGAACAGCGAGGTCACCTCGAACAGCAGAGTGAGCAGCTTGGCCATGGAGATCTGGTCGGCGCGGCGCGAATGGATCGGCTCGCCAATGGCGCGGATCGCCTGCGCGAAATCCTCCACCGAATGGTGCGGCGGCACATAGCCGGCCTCGAAATGCACCTGCGCGGTGCGCAGCCAGTTGCGGGTGATGAAGCCGAACAGGATTTCGGCGAGGAAGCGCCGCTCCTTCTGGCCGAGCCGGCCCATGATGCCGCAATCCACCGCCACCAGCCGGCCCTCGCCGTCGACGAACAGGTTTCCCGGATGCATGTCAGCATGGAAGAAGCCGTCGCGCAGCGCGTGGCGCAGGAAGGACTGCATGACGATGCGGCCGAGCGCGGGCAAATCGTGGCCGGCCGCGCGCAGGCCGTCGAGATCGTTCAGCTTGATGCCGTCGATCCATTCGGTGGTCAGCACCTCGCGCCCGGTACGGTCCCAGTCGACCGCCGGCACGCGGAAATCGTCCTCGCCTTCCGTGTTCTGCGCCAGCTCGGCGAGCGCGGCCGCTTCCAGCCGGAGGTCCATCTCCATCGCCACCGAGCGGGCGAGCGTGTCGACCACGGCCACCAGACGCAGGCGCCGGCCCTCGGGAGAGGCGCGCTCGCCGAGCCGGGCGGCGCGGTAGAAGGAGGACAGGTCGACGCGGAAACGCTGCTGCACGTCCGGCCGCAGCACCTTCACCGCGACGCTGCGGGCGACGCCGTCCATGTCCACCGCCACCGCCTTGTGGACCTGCGCGATGGAAGCCGCGGCGATCGCCGGTCCGAGCTCGGCATAGACCGCGCGCGCCGGCCGGTCGAAATTGCGCGCGATGGTCGCCTCCGCCACCTCCTGCGGGAAGGGCGGCATGCGGTCCTGCAACAGCTCCAGGTCGCGCGCCAGCTGCGGGCCGACCACGTCGGGGCGGGTGGCGAGGAACTGGCCGAGCTTCACATAGGACGGGCCGAGCCGCGACAGCGCCGCACCGAGGCGGGCCGCGCTGGAGGCCGGGCCGCGGCGCTCGATCAGCCGGGCCATCGCGAACAGCGGCTCGGAGCCGGGCGGCAGCACAGCGGGGTCGATGCGCGAGAGTACGCCCTCGCGGGCCATCACGAAGCCGGCGCGCGCTAGGCGCAGGAAATCACCGAGGGGAGTGGCCACGCGCTAGATCCGCACGCCGGAATGCAGCGCCACCACGCCGCCGGTCAGTGGCGTGAAGCCGACGCGGCTGAGCCCCGCCTGCCGCATCAGCTCGGCAAAGGCCTCCGGCGCGGGGAACTTGCGAATCGATTCGACGAGATACTGGTAGGAATTCGCATCGCCGGTGACGAGTTTGCCCATGCCGGGGATGAGCTTGAACGAATAGGTGTCGTAGATCGCGTCCAGCCCCGGCACGTCGACGCGGGAGAATTCCAGCACGAAGCAGCGCCCGCCGGGCTTCAGCACGCGACGCATTTCGGCGAGCGCCTTGTCCATGCGCGGCACGTTGCGGATGCCGAAGGCGATGGTGGTGGCGTCGAACGACTTGTCGGGGAAGGGCAGCTCCTCGGCATTGGCCTCGACGAACTCGACCCGGTCGGCAAGGCCCAGCGCCTGCGCGCGCTCGCGGCCCACGGCGAGCATGCCGCCATTGATGTCGGCGACGGTGGCACTGGTTCCCGAGCCGCCGGCCTCGACGGTGCGGAAGGAGACGTCGCCGGTGCCGCCGGCGACATCCAGCAGCCTGAAGGAACGCGCACCCTTGGGCGGGCGCAGGCGCGAGACCAGAAGGTCTTTCCACGCCCGGTGCAGGCCCATGGACATCAGGTCGTTCATCAGGTCGTAGCGCCGCGCGACCGAGTGGAACACCTCGTCCACCATGCGCTGCTTCTCACTGATCGGCACGGTGCGGAAACCGAAATGGGTGTCGGCGCCGCTTGTCGCCTCCGCTGTGCTCGCAGCCGTCACTGTGCTTGCAACCATGGGGCGCGGCTCCCGCGTTCGATCCGAAAACGGCGCGGACCATAGCGGAGACCCCGCCGGCCTCCAAGCGGGGAGCACGGGCGGCGGTCATGCGTCCAGCGAGGGACGAAAGACGACGGTGGAAGCGGGTTCAGATCACCCGCACCAGCGTGCCGACCTTGACGCGGTCATACAGGTCGATGACGTCCTGGTTGCGCATGCGGATGCAGCCCGAGGACACCGCCTGGCCGATGCTCTCCGGCTCGTTGGAGCCGTGGATGCGGTACAGCGTCTTGCCGAGATAGAGCGCGCGCGCACCGAGCGGATTGTCCGGACCGCCGGGCATGACATTGGGCAGGTCCGGGCGGCGCTCGACCATTTCCGGCGGCGGGCGCCAGTCCGGCCATTCGCGCATGTCGGTGACGCGCTCCGAGCCGCTCCAGGCGAAGCCCTCGCGGCCGACGCCGATGCCGTAGCGCAGCGCCGTGCCGTCGCCCTGCACGAGGTAGAGATAGCGCGCGCCGGTGTCGACGATGATGGTGCCGGCCGGATCGGAGCTGGTGTAGCGCACGAGGTGGCGGTCGAATTTCGGATCGACGCCCTTGCCGCCGCTATTGGCGCGGTAGATCGGCAGCGGCGCGGCATCATCCTCCAGCGCGGGATCGTCATAGACGTCCGCTTCCACCGCGACCGGCTGCACCGTGGCCGCCGGCACAGGCGCGCCGTTGCGGCCGGCGCCATAGGCATTCACCGTGATGTTGCCGCGCGAGCGCACCGTGCCCGGCGGTGCCGAACCGGGCGGGACCGTGCCATAAACGCCGCCGGCCGAACCATAGGCGCCGCCGACCACACGCCCGCTGCCGCCCGCGCTCGCATAGGTGCCGCCATAGGCTCCGCCAATGTCGGCGGGCGGGCGGGGCGCCTCGTAGACCTGGCCGGGCGGATAGACATTGGCCGCGCCGGGACGCCACACGCCGGTGTTGCTGGCGCGGTTGTGCCGCTGCTGGCCGCCGCCCGCGCCCTGACCGACGAAAACATTATAGGAAGAGCCGAAGCCGTAGATGCTGTTCTGCGCCGCGGCCGGGGCGGGAAGCAGCCATCCCGCCAGCGCGGTGACGGCCGCGAGCCGCAACAGGCCATCCCGTACGGGCTGGCGCAGCCATGCCCGTTTCGCCACATCGCCGCCGGCAGAGACCGAATCAGCCTGCATCTCAAGCGCCCCGCTATGGTCTGTTAACCATAGACTGGGGCGGTATGGTTAATTTCCGGTTAGTGGCCCCCTGATACCGGAGGCCAGCCTGCCGGCAGCCCGGTCACGGGCAGCGCACATAGACCATGGTGCCGTAGCGGCCGGCGACTTCCGGGTCGAGCCATTTGAGCACCAGCACCTGTCCGTCGAAGCGCAGCACTTCGCGGTCGGACTGCGCGCCCGGAGGCTCGTCCGGCAGGCCGATATAGATCGGGCCGGGCAGAACCTGCTTCGACACCACCTCGGAGGGCTCGGACTGGTCGGCGAGATACATCATGAACCCGCCCGACGGGCCGGCATTGATGACGTAGGGCTGGCGGCAGCCCTGGCGCGCCTGCGCCTCGGTGCGCGCCGCGTCTTCCGGCCGATGATAGGCGGCGAGGCCCCATTTGCCGACGACCTGCTGGGCGGTGATCGGCGAGGTGAACTGCGGCGCGGCCGGTGCCACCGGCGCCGGCGCCTGGTTGGTGGTGGAGGCGCAGGCCGCGGTCAGCGCGGCGAGGACACCAAGGACCGCCAGACGCGGAAGACGGTGGGACAGGTTCATTGAGCACTCCGGGACGAATGGCTGCCGGGCGGGCGACGCGGGCAAGAATATCCCCGCAACCTTAAAGATTCGCATTACCAGCATAGTGATTACGCTTTACGCGGGAAGACCGTCCGAACATATTCCGCCCGCGCCCGCGCGTCGAACCTTTCCGGCATCCGACCGGAAAGGACCGACATGGAGGGCCGGAGTAGCCGCCGTGAACAGCATGACCATCCGACCGGCCACGGACGCCGACGGCGACGCCGTCGCCGGGCTGATCGCCGAAGCCTTCGCCGAATATGAGGGCTGCATCTTCGACCGGGCCGCCGAATTCCCCGAGCTCGACGCGCTCGCCAGCCATTTTTCCGCGCGCGGCGGCATCATCTGGGTCGCCGAGGACGATCACGCGGTCATCGGCTCGATGGCGCTTGCCCCGACCGCGGATGCGGATGCCCCGGCTGGCGGGCTGGAAATCTTCAAGGTCTATGTCGGCCGCGCCGCCCGCCGCCGCGGCGTCGCGCGCGCCCTGTTCGAGCAGGCGCTCGGCCTTGCCCGTGCGCGCGGCGCACCGGAAATCCGGCTGTGGACCGATACGCGCTTCACCAATGCGCACCGCTTCTACGAGACCTGCGGCTTCGTCCTGGCGGGCGAGCCGCGCGAGGTACACGACCTGTCGGCGACCTGGGAATATTCCTACCGCCTCGCGCTCGATCCGGTCGCCGCGTCCGCCCGCGCCGCCACGCTTTCCGAAAGCTGAACCCATGCCGCGTTTCGCAGTCGGCCCGGCGCTCATCGCGGTGCTGGGCATCGGCGTCCTGTCCGTCATGGATGGCCTGATCAAATATGTCGCCGCCAACCATGCCACGCCGCAGATCGCGCTGCTGCGCTACGTGTTCGGCGGGATTTTCGCGCTCGCGGCCTTCCGGCTCGCGGGCACACCCTGGCCGAGCCGGAAGACGCTCGGCCCGCATATGTGGCGTTCCGTCGTGGTGGCGGGGACGGCGCTGAGCTTCTTCTACGCGCTCTCGGTGCTGCCGCTGGCGGTGGTGCTGGCGCTTTCCTTCACCTCGCCGATCTTCATCGCGCTGTTCGCCGCGCTGATTCTCGGCGAGCGGCCCAACCGCACCATTTTCATTGCGCTGACGCTCGGCTTCGCCGGCGTGCTGGTGGTGCTGTGGCACGAGCTGGCCGAGGCCGGCCGCGCCGACAATGTGCTCGGCCTCGGTGCGGCGCTGTTCTCCGCCGTCACCTATGCGCTCTCCATGGTGGTGCTGAAGAGCCGCGCGACGCGTGACCCGTTGCCGACCATCGTGCTGCTTCAGAACGGCTTCGCCATGCTGCTGCTGGCGCCGCTCGGCATTGCCCAGTGGACGCCGCCGGCGATGGGCGAGCTCGGCGTGTTCATCGCCATCGGCCTGCTCGGCACAACCGGCCATCTGTGCATGGCGTGGGCCTACAAGCGCGCCGATGCCAGCCGCCTCGGCGTGCTCGAATACACGTCCTTCATCTGGGCCGTCGGCATCGGCTTCATCGTCTTCGCCGAGATCCCGACACTGAGCACGCTGGGTGGGGCGGCGCTCATCGTCGGCGGCGCGCTCATTGCCTCGCGCCAGCCGCCAGCGGTGCGCGAGCCGGAGATCGAGGTCGGGCCGTAAGCCCGGATCGGCACGGTTGAGGCTGGACGCGAGGACGGGACGCGGTAGGTTGTGTCCCGCCGGGCAACCCCACGGAATCAGATCCTTATGCGCCGCCACCTGCCGTCACGACGCCTGCTGCTTGCCGCCACGGCGGCGCTCTCGCTGTCGCTCCCCTTCGCCGGCGCGGCCCTTGCCGCCGAGCCGATCCGCATCGGCGAGCTGAACAGCTACAAGGCACAGCCGGCCTTTCTCGAACCCTATCGCAAGGGCATGGAGCTGGCGGTCAGGGAGATCAACGCGGCGGGCGGCGTGGCCGGGCGGCCGCTCGAGCTGATCAGCCGCGACGACGGTGCCAATCCGGGCGACGCCATCCGCGTCGCCGAGGAACTGGTGACGCGCGAGAAGGTGGACCTGCTCACCGGCACCTTCCTGTCCAATATCGGCCTCGCCATCGCCGACTATGCCGGCAAGCGCCGGGTATTCTTCCTGGCCGCCGAGCCGCTGACCGACAAGATCACCTGGGCCGACGGCAACCGCTATACCTTCCGGCTGCGCCCCTCCACCTACATGCAGGTGGCGATGCTGATGCCGGCGGCGGTGGCGGCGAACAAAAAGCGCTGGGCCATCGTCTATCCCAACTACGAATACGGCCAGTCCGCCGCCGCCACCTTCAAGCGGCTGCTGAAGGAAGCGCAGCCCGATGTCGAGTTCGTCGCCGAGCAGGCCACTCCGCTCGGCAAGCTCGATGCCGGCCCGGTGGCGCAGGCCATCGCCGACGCCAGACCCGACGGCGTGTTCAACGTGCTGTTCGGGCCGGACCTCGCCAAATTCGTGCGCGAGACCAACACGCGCGGCGCGCTGGAGAATGTCTTCGTCGTCAGCCTGCTGTCGGGCGAGCCGGAATATCTCGACCCGCTGAAGGACGAGGCGCCGGTCGGCTGGGTGGTCACCGGCTATCCCTGGTACGACATCCCGACCCCGGAGCATCAGGCCTTCCTCGATGCCTATCGCAACGCCTATGGCGAGCCGCCCCGGCTCGGCTCGGTGGTCGGCTACACCACCATCAAGTCGCTCGCGGCCGGCATCGCCAAGGCCGGCGGCACCGACACGGAAAAGCTGGTCGACGCCTTCAAGGGGCTGGAACTGGTCGGCCCGTTCGGTCCGTTCAGCTACCGCGCCAGCGACCATCAGGCGACCATCGGCGCCTTCGTCGGCACCACGGCGGTCAAGCACGGCACCGGCGTGATGACCGCCCCGCGCTATGTCGACGGGCTGTCCGTGCTGCCGAGCGACGCCGAGGTGAAGAAGCTTCGTCCCGCCGCGGCGGACTGACCGCCCGTCCCGTCAATTCCGCTCCGCCCGCGAGGCGACGAGAGCCCGATGCCGCTCGATGCGCTGCTGTCCTCGCCTGTGCTGCCCTCGCTCGCCTTCCAGGCAGTGAACGGGCTTGCCTCGGCCTCGGGCCTGTTCCTCGTCGCGGCGGGGCTGTCGATCATCTTCGGCGTCACCCGCATCGTGAACATGGCCCATGGCTCGTTCTACATGCTGGGCCTCTATCTCGCGGTGACCCTCGCCCCGGCGCTGGGCGAGCGCATCGGCGGCGCGATCGGCTTCTGGGGCGGCATCCTCGGCGCGGCGCTCATCACGGCCGCGCTCGGCGCGCTGGTCGAGCGGCTTTTGCTGCGCCGCCTCTATGGCGCGCCGGAGCTTTACCAGCTGATCGCGACCTTCGCCCTGCTGCTGATCATCAACGATGCCGTCCTGTTCCTGTGGGGGCCGGAGGATATTTTCGGACCGCGCGCGCCGGGCCTCACCGGCACCCTTCCGCTGCTCGGCCGGCGCCTGCCGGACTACGACCTGTTCCTGGCGCTGGCGGGGCCCGCCGTGCTGATCGGCCTGCACCTGCTGCTGGTCCGCACCCGATTCGGCCGGATGATCCGCGCCGCGACGCAGGACCGCGAGATGGTGGCGGCGCTCGGCATCAATGAGGCGCTGCTGTTTACCGCCGTGTTCGCGCTCGGCGCCGGCATTGCCGGCCTCGGCGGCGCGCTGCAGATGGCGCGCGAGCCCGCCAATCTCTCGCTCGACCTCTCGGTGCTGGGCGACGCCTTCGTCGTCGTCGTCATTGGCGGCATGGGCTCCATTCGCGGCGCCTATCTCGCCGCCGTGCTGGTCGCCGAGGTGAAGGCGCTGTGCACCGCGCTCGGCATGGTCGAGATCGGCGGGTTGAGCTTCAACATGTCCAAGCTCAACCTCGTGGCGGAGTTCCTGGTCATGGCGATCGTGCTGGTGCTGCGTCCGCACGGGCTGTTCGGCCGCCCGCCGACCGCCGCGCGCGGCCGGGCGGAAATCGAGCCGCCGCTGCGCCCGCTCGGCGTGGGCGGGCGCCGTCTGGCGCTCGCCGGCCTCGCGACGCTCACAGCGCTGCCGCTCGCCGAGAGCGTCTTCGCCTATGCGCCGGTGCTGGCGCTGGATGTGCTGATCGCCGCGCTGTTCGCCGCCTCGCTGCACTTCCTCATGGGACCAGGCGGGCTCGCCTCCTTCGGCCACGCCGCCTATTTCGGCCTCGGGGCTTATGGCGCCGCCTTCGCCGCCACCGTGCTCGGCCTGCCGACCCCGGCCGCCTTCGCGCTCGGCATCCTCGCCGCCGGCCTCGGCGCGCTGGTGTTCGGCTGGTTCTGCGTGCGGCTGGAGGGGGTCTACTTCGCCATGCTGACGCTGGCCTTCGCGCAGATCGTCTGGTCGGTGGTCTATCAATGGGAAGAGGTGACCGGCGGCTCCAACGGCATGTTCGGCATCTGGCCGGACCCGCCCTTCGAGAGCCGCGCCGGGCTCTATCTCGCCGGGCTCGCCGTCGTCGCCTTGGGCGTCGTCCTGCTGCGGCGCATCGCGTTCTCGCCCTTCGGCTATGCGCTGAGGGCCTCGCGCGATTCGGCGCTGCGGGCGGAGGCGTCCGGTATTCCCGTGGGCAAAGTGCGCTGGCTCGCCTTTGCCATTGCCGGCACGGTCGGCGGCGCCGCCGGCGCACTGTTCGCCTTCGCCAAGGGCTCGATCTCGCCGGAGACCATCTCCGTCGGCCGCTCGATCGACGGGCTGGTGATGGTGCTGCTCGGCGGGGTGGAGGGCCTGATGGGGCCGCTGGTCGGCGCGGGCGCCTTCACCCTGTTGCAGGACACGGTGATGCGCGAGACCCCGTATTGGCGGGCGCTGCTGGGCGGGCTCATCCTCCTCGCCGTGCTCGTCTTCCCCGGTGGCATCGCCGGCGGGCTGAGGCGCGCGGGGGACATGCTGCGCCGGGCGGGAGGCGGGCGATGAAGGTGCTGGAGGTGGAGCACCTCGCCAAGTCCTATGGCGGCGTGCGGGCGCTGGACGGGGTCGGCTTTTCCATCGCGCCGGGCGAATTGCTGGCGCTGATCGGGCCGAACGGCGCAGGCAAATCGACCTGCTTCAACATCATCAACGGGCAGGTGCGGGCGGATTCGGGCCGCGTGCGCCTCATGGGCCGGGACGTCACCGGCTTCTCGCCGCGCCGCATGGCCGGGCTCGGCGCCGGCCGCACCTTCCAGATCGCCGCCGTGTTCGGCTCGATGACGGCGGCCGAGAATGTGCAGACGGCGCTTCTCGCGGCGAAGGGCGAGCTGTTCCGCCTGTGGCGACCGGCCCTGACGCTCCACCGCGAGGAGGCGATGGCGCTGCTGGAGCAGACCGGCATGGCAGCGCTGGCCGAGCGGCCGGCCGCCACCCTCGCCTATGGCGACGTGAAGCGGCTGGAACTCGCCATGGCGCTCGCCGCCGCGCCGCGCCTGCTGCTGATGGACGAGCCGACCGCCGGCATGAGCGGGCCCGAGCGCGGCGCGCTCATCGCCCTGGTCCGCCGACTGAGCCGGGTGCGCCAGCTGGCGGTGCTGTTCACCGAGCATTCCATGGATGTGGTGTTCGGCCATGCCGACCGGGTGATCGTGCTGGCCCGCGGCCGGCTGATCGCCGACGGCAGCCCCGACGAGGTGCGCGAGGACCCCCGCGTGCGCGAGGTCTATCTCGGCCGCGGCGCGGCCGCCGGCACGCGGGCAATGCCATGACGCAAAGCGATCGCGCGCCGCTTCTGGAGGTCGAGGGTCTGGACGCCTGGTATGGTGCGGCGCAGGTGCTGTTCGGCGCCGGCCTCACGGTCGGGCGCGGCGAGGCGGTCGCCCTTGTCGGACGCAACGGGGCGGGGAAATCCACCACGCTCAAGGCCATCATGGCGATGGTGCAGCGGCGGGCCGCAAGGCTCGCCTTCGACGGACAGGACCTGCGGCCTCTCCAGACTTTCGAGATCGCACGGCTCGGAGTCGGCTATGTTCCGGAGGATCGCCGCATCTTCACCGAGCTGACGGTGATGGAAAATCTCGACCTCGGGCGCCGCCGCACGCCCGGCGGCGGGCCGCAATGGAGCGACGACGCCCTCTTCGCGCTGTTCCCGAACCTTGCCGACATGCGCAACCGCCTCGGCGGGCAGATGTCCGGCGGCGAACAGCAGATGCTCGCCGTCGCCCGCGCCCTGGTCGCCGGGCCGGCTTTGCTGCTGCTCGACGAACCTTCCGAAGGTGTCGCCCCGATCATCGTTGAACAAATGATCGTCGCCCTGCAGGCGATGACCGCGCAGGGCCTGTCAATTCTGCTTTCCGAACAGAATTTCGAGTTGTGTGCAGCGATCTGCGATCGCGCTTACCTGATCGAACACGGCGAGTTGAGATCGGAAGGCAGCATCGATAATCTGTCACTCCCCACATTCGGCCAATAATATTGGTGTACGTACGAAATTATTTTCGTTGCAGATTTATAGGCAATTTGCGAGCCGGCTCAATTGTGATGTGATAGGCCATACTCGGTGGGGCGGGGAAGCATCAATGACGGCCGATCACCGGTCAGGGCGCGATGCCGACAGCGAAGTGGTTGAATCATACCGGCTTGTCGAGCAGGTCGGCTTCCTCATGCGTATCGCCAACCAGCGCCACACCGCCATATTCGCCAGCCGGATGATCGAGGGGCTGACGCCGCCGCAATTCGCCACCCTCGCCAAGCTGCGGGAAGTCGGCCCCTGCTCGCAGAACCGCCTGGGCCGGCTCGTCCATCTCGACGCCGCCACCATCAAGGGCGTGGTGGACCGGCTGAGCGGGCGCGGCTTCGTGCTCACCGCCGAGGATCCGCACGACCGCCGGCGGCGCGCCGTCGGCCTGACCGAGCGTGGCCACGCCGTTGCCGACACCGCGATCCTGCTCGCGCGCGAGATTTCCGAGGCGACGCTGGAACCGCTGAGCGCGCCCGAGCGCGAGCAGCTGGTCCGGCTCCTCAAGAAGATCGGCTGAACCGCGCGTCAGTTCTCACGCGGCGCGAAATCGGCGAGCCGGCCCGCATAGGCCTTCGGCCGAGGCGCGGCATAGGGGCCCGTCTTCGAGGTTCTGAGCCCGGTGCGCACCAGCGCCTCGGCCAGCGTCACCGCGCTGGCGACGCCGTCGATCACCGGCACGCCGTGCTCATCCGCCAGTGCGCGCGCAAGATCCGCCATGCCGGCACATCCCAGCACCACCGCTTCCGCGTGGTCCTGCGCGATCGCCCGGCCGATTTCCTGGGAAACCCGGGCGCGGGCATCGGACGCCGGGTCTTCCAGTTCCAGCACCGCCACGTCGGACGCGCGCACGCGGGCGCAGCGCCGGTCGAGGCCGTAGCGCATGAGATTGGCCTCGATCACCGCCACCGAGCGCGACAGCGTCGTCACCACCGCGAATCGATGGGCGATCAGCCCGGCGAGATGGAACCCCGCCTCGCCGATGCCGACCACCGGCGCACGGGCCAGCGCCCGCGCGGCATCGAGGCCGGTATCGTCGAAGCAGGCGATGATGTGGGCATCGACGCCGGCGGCCTCCGCCTCGGCAATGGCGGCCAAGAGGCCCGGCAGCGCCAGCGCGTCGTCATAATGGCCCTCGATCGAGGCCGGCCCCATGCTCGACGTCGCCTCCGCGATCACCGTGCCCGGCGCCGCCACGGCGCGCGCGGCGGCGGCGATCTTGTCGGTCATGGAGCGGGTCGTATTGGGATTGACGAGGTGAATGCGCACGGCCGAGCGAATCCCGTTCGATTGGATACAATCTTTTCTACGGTGCGCTTCTAACATGGGATTGGCTGGGGCGGGAGGATTCGAACCTCCGCATGGGGGAATCAAAATCCCCTGCCTTACCGCTTGGCGACGCCCCACCGGGCCCGAGGCCGATGTGGGCGCGGACATAGACACAGGAACGTCCCGCTTTCAACCGTCTCGTCCACGGCAGGGCGGCCAAAACAATTCGTCCACCGCAAAGCATCACGTCGCGCTTGCAGCCCTGCGCATTCGCATGCTAGAGGCTCGCGCCGCGGCGGAGTGTAGCGCAGTCTGGTAGCGCACCTCGTTCGGGACGAGGGGGTCGCAGGTTCAAATCCTGCCACTCCGACCACGTTTCTCAAGGGTTTCCCGGACCCTTCCCCCGACTAGGGGGACAGATATGGCGACAGAAACCATATCCTAGGCTCGATTCACATCATCGATGACCATCGTCCCCTCAGGGGAAGATCCGCCGCCCTGCAACGCCGCCAGCGTCAGCCAGGCGCGCCACGCCTCGATGAACCTAGCTAAGGCCTCATCGCGCGTGAGCCCTCCGCCGCACCGTGCGCCGCCGTGCTCGGGATCGTAGACAGAGCTGAACGACCAGTGCCAACGGCTGGTGTCGACCCCGTAGGTTCGCCCGACGAGCCCGAGGCCGACGCCAGCGGTCACCACGGTATAATCCTCAGATCTCCCACCCTCGCGGGGGTGAAGGATAAGCGGCGTAGGATCGCGGGGCGGACCGTCACCGGCGCCCTCACTAAGGCCAGCCAGAGAGAGCCACAGGCGCCAGCGCCGAGCGAGCATGGCCTTGGCCTCATCCAGATCCCGCCCTGAACCATGCGCAGGGCCACGCCCATCAGCGTTCAGGTCCACATTGCCGATCGACCACACCCATGATTTCGACGGCGCATGGTCCTGATGCTGGATTCCTCCCAACAGGAACCCGCCGCTACGCACATGATAGGCGTCAAACTCGACATCGCGCCGGCGCTGCAACTTGAGCATCAGTCGTCGAAGGCGTGCGGCCGGGTCAGCCCATCAGGAATTTCGCCGATCGCCGCGAGGATGGTCGGTGCCGAATGCTCACCCGTGTGCTTATCGATCGAGCGAGAGAAGGCCAGCACACCGGCATGCTTTGGCGCCAGCACTTCCACAAGCGCCAGGGCCCCGCGCCTGGTGCGTGGCTGCTCGGCATCGCCCTGCTGTAGCAGCCCGTCGCCATCCCGGTCGATCGGCAGAACCACAAAGTACGTCGCAGCCATCCTGTCTCTCCCGCGTTCTGAAATGAGAACATAGTGAGAACAGACAGCGACCCGAGTCAAAGACCGATGCGCAGGCGAAACGACCAAGCTCGACCACGCACAACAGAAAATGGCCCCGCCTTCCCGAAGGAGAGCGGGGCACCTTTGTGAGCCTATCGCCGACGAGCGGGCAGCGTCGGCCCGCGCATCATACCCGGTTTTGCGCGGGCGACCGCGGGAAGCAGCTTCTGGAGATAAGGCAAGGCAGCAGGATCGCGAGGAGAGAAGTACTGCTCCGCGTATTTCGGAATCCAAACCGTCTCGACGAACTCGATGTGCCTCCCAGCACGCCGCGATAATCTCGGCGGCCAACCGCGCCAGATCCTCGCGCGAGCCGGAAACGCACTGCCCGTCGCGGCTGATGATCAGCAGGCCGGTCGGCCGGTGCAGGGTCGCGCGGGCGCCCGGGTCCAGTGTCGGCAGGCGGACAATGTCGGCCTGCCGAGCACCAGTCGCGTCACCGCCCGTCATTTGGCGGGCGGCCAGAAGCCGGGCGGCGGCCCGTCACGCCACAGCTTGACCCAACGGATCGTCGCCTCGCACAGCGACATGCCGGTGAGGCCGAGAGCGAAACCCACCATGCCCTCGAGAGACGCGACAGAGATGTCGGGCGAGGCCACCCAGCGCGCCGCGATATGCGCGCCCAGCGGGGTGCAATAGCCCGCCACGGCGGTGCCTACGATAGCGGTGCCGATGTGGCGGGTAAGCGAGCCGCCGGGCTTGGTGAGGGAGCGCGCCAGCCCGCCGATGCCGCCGGCGATGAGGTGGGCGAGCTTGAGGCCGAGCAGCGCTGGCTCGGGAGGAATATCAGCCATCATCGCCCCTTACTGGCCAGGCTGACCGCGATCGCCTTCGCGCTCGTGCCGGCCGCGTAGATTCCGAAAAAGCTCAACAGGATGGCTCCCTGCCATTCGTCGAAGGGCGAGGGAAAAGCCGGGATGCGCCACCCCAGCCGGAAGCAGGTATCCAGCGTCACCAGCACCAGGTGCAGGGTGAAGCAGCCGGCGATGAGCGCGGTGATGAACCGCATCTCCCAAAAGCCCGCCGTGGCGAGCCTGACCTGCAGCGCGGCCTGCCGCGCCGCCATCTCGGCGTCGATCTGCTTGAGCAGGATATCCGCCTTGATGCGCTCGCTTTCGACCGCGCTCGATTTCGCGGCCACATAGGCCTGCGTCAGCTTGCCGAGTACGTCGCCGGTGAGCCAGCGAAGGATGGCGCCAATCATGCCACCGCCCCGATCGCCGGCAGCTCGGAAAGATCGGCGACCGCATCGCCGCTCGCGATCGCCGCGTTGCGTGCATTGCGGCGCGAGGCCCAGAAGGCATAGGCCGCGCCGCCGATGGCGACGACGACGCCAGCGACCACCAGCCCCGCGAACACCTGGTCGATGATGCCGCCCGAGCCGATCATGGGCTCAAGCGACTTCTTGGCCTGGTCAATGAGCACGGCCGTTCCGCCACCGCCCGCAATGGTGCCGGCCGAACCGCCGATCGGCGCCGGCGGCTTGGCGATGTCATCGAGGCGAGCGCGCTGCGCACCTTCCTCGCTATAGGTCGGTGCCGGGCCGACGCTGCCCATAGCCGCCGCCTGCCCGTGCGCCAGCGCCTCCGCCACGCGGCGGGACCAGCCCGCGCCGAAGGTCTTCCACGTCTTGAGCCCCTTCAGCATGGCGAGCCGACGCTTCGCCATGTCGGCGATCAGCGCATCATGGTCGGGGTGCGCCTTGAGCGCCGCCAGCGTGACGGCGCCGACCTGTCCATCAGCGGCGACGCCGAGCGCGCGCTGCAGCCACTTCACCGCCTGCGAGGGGCCGGAGTTCACGGCGCCATCCATGGCGAAGTAATCGACGCCGGGCGGAAGCTCGTCGGCGCGGATCACATCCCAATACTGCGCGCGATAGATCGCCTTGACCTCATCGGCCGCGATCTGACGGACGGCGCGCGGCGCCTTGCCCTGACGCCGACGCCAGGAATCATAGACGCGTTGCGTCACGCCCTTCATCGTCGCTCCGCCCGGGTCGGCGGGATGATTGGCGTAGCCGCCCTCATGCACGAGCACGCGCTTAAGCGCCTCGTCGAAGCTCGACGCGGTCATGGTAGTCTCCAGATTGTCAGGGGATGGAGGGCGGCGATGACGCCAGATCAGGCGTGGTGGGCAGGGTTCGGGGGCGTCTTCTTATTCGTCGCCCTCGGCGTCGCGTGGCTCAGGTGGCGTCTATGGTCGATTGAGCGGCGAGAGCGCGAATAGCGCCCTCATGCCGCAGCGACATGGAGGTAATTGGGTGCAAATCTGATCCATTGCATCAGATTGACCTATGGGGCACCCGATGGACTGGGGTGATTTGGTCGTGACGATACTGGGCGGCTGGGTTTCTCTCAGCTTCGCCGCCGCCTTCCTGCTGTGGTGTAGGAAGAATTAGAGCTCACCTATCGCTGAGCCGCCGATCGGTGCAGGTGGATCAGACGGCCGCGACGAAGCTCGCGAAGTCGCCCGAGGTGAGGATCGGACCTTCGGCACCGCGCAGGTGATAGGCCCGCATCTCGGTGTCGATGATCAGCCGGGGCATGATGGTGAGACCCTTGGCGCGCAGATCTGCCATTGCCCAGGCGACGCTAGCGGCGCCGGCCGCGAAGCCATTTGCCTGCGTGGCGCTGGCCGCCGCCGCGTCGGCCTTGGTCGTGGAGAGGCCGGCAGCAGAGGTTGAGGTGCCGGCGGCCTGCACGGCAAGCGTGGCCGCATCCGTCGCTTCGACCGCCTTGGTGATCGAGGTCGTGGCCGAGCCCGCAGCGGCGCCGGCGGCGCCCGTGGCGGTTGCGGCGGCGGCTTGAGCCTGCGTCAGGGCGAGCGCCTTCAGGTCGGACGCTTCCGCTGCGGTCGCCACCAGCCCGGTCGCACCGATATAGACCGGAGCGGCGGGCTTCGTGCCGCTGCCACCAATCCAGTCCTGCACCTGCATCACGGTGCGGGCGCCGTCTTCCACCATGGCGAGGATCGGCGTCCAACCGGGCGGGCCTTGCAGCACCGGGCCGAGCACCACCATCTGCGACGCACCCTTGTACTTGCCGGCGCCCATCACCTCGATTGAGGTGGCGCCGATCTTCTCACGCCGCCCGTCGACATGCCGGAACACATCAACTGCGGTGTTCTGGCCCAGCGGCAGCGCCTCCACCATCTCGGACGTGGGATAGAAGCGCAGCAGATTGCTGCTGATGAGATCGAGGCCGGCCTCGGTCGAGAGGAAGAATTCCACCGGTGCCGCGCTGATCGGCTGGCCGGTGATCTCGAGGTCGATCAGGGCGCCGTCGAGAACGGCGCCGGGTATTTCCAGCACCACTTCAGGGGCGATCTCGCCGCGATAGAGCGTGATGAGCTGTGCCATGGGATCCTCAGAAGTACCGGCCGCCATTGTATTCGATGCCCGCCACGTCACCGGGCAGGTAGTTCGGGTTGCTGGGCCCGCTCGGATCGCCGATGCCCACGCCCGTGCCGGTGTCGATTACCGCCAGCTTGTGGACGAGGAAGCGCAAACCCGTTGCCGTGCCGACGAAGGTGTTTCCCGGCACCTGAATAAAGCCGGAGGCCGCCGTCCCAGCGAAATACGCCGAAAAGTTCGGCGTGCCCGTCAGGGTGATGGTCATGCCGGCGACGATGATCTGCGCCGCGGAGGGCGAGTGCCAATGCGCCACGGCGCCGCCGACAATGGCGTAACTGGCGATGCACAGCATGAAGGATCGCTGGTCGGCATTCACATGGATGCCGGTGCAGGCGCCAAAACGGACATTGCCATATTCGATGCGCGAGCCGCCGAGCGCATTGAGGCAGTTACCGGAGCCGGAGATCACGCGCATCTCGACGCCCTGCACGCGCAATGCGCAGCCCGGCCCGTCGGTGCGGAAGCAGTCGCTGCTGACACCGGTGATCACCACGCTGCCAGGCGAGGCGATATTGCCTTCGACCTCGAGCAGGCTGGAAGAGCCGAGCAAGGGTCGCGTCATGATGATGGATTCGCCATAAAGGCTGCTCATCACCTTGATTTTGACCTTGAAGCCGTTGCAGTCGAGCTGCGCCGCGATGTTGGCCGCATGCTGCATGCTGGAGAACGGCGCGCCGGTCGAAAGCCCATTATTGGCATTGTTGCCGGTGGCACTGACATAATAGGTACGGTCTGCCGTCAGGCGCTCGCGGATCAGCGGCACGACAGACGCGGCAGAAGCTGCCGCCGCAGCAGCGTAATTGCTCGCGGCCGTTGCCGAGCCCGCCGCAGCATTGGCGCGTGTAAGGGCCAGAGCCGCAGAATCGCCGGCGGCGGTCGCGCGGGTGAGTGCTGCGTCGGCAAAGCCAGAGGCGGCATCGCGCGCGGTGATGGCGGCCGCAATCACGTCGGCAACTGCGGCGTCGCTCACCGGGCCCCACGCGCTGCGGAAGAGGTATACTACCTGCGTGGCGAGGCTATAGGCCATCCATCCGCCATCGGGGGCGGTGAAATCCCAGGCGGCGCCGTTCCAGCGGACGATATTGTTCGCCTGCCCGGCCCATTCGCCCGTCGGCACGGGGCCTATCACATAGGTGTCGCCCTCCGTGCGGGCGGTCGGCGGGGTGGACTGGTTGGCCGCCAGCACCCGGTAGCAGGGCGCGGTGAAGTTGAGGATTGCCGCGCTCTCGGTGAGCTTGCGCACACGGGTGCCGATGACGATGGCTTCCGAGCGTTCCGGCGAGGACAGCTGCACGGCATAGGCGGCACCGGCTGCGCTCGCGCCCGGCCAGCCATAGGCCAGGGTAAGCTGGGCGCTGCCGGTCACGCCCGCGATCGGCACGGAAAGACCGCCGAGGTTGAACATGTCGCCCGGTAGCAGGGCCATGGACCAGGCGGGCCCTCCGGCGCCAGTCACGACGGTGCTGCCGGCCACGACGCTCGCCGTGCCCGTGGAATAGATCGCGCTCATGTGGCGTCACTCGGGCCAGGCGAAGGGGCAGGCGAGATTGATCTCGGCGAGAAAATCCTCGACGGGCGGCGCAGCCCGGGTGCCTGCCTGCACGGCTGCCATTACGGCGAGGGCATAGGTCCAACGGGCATCGCGCCAAGCGACGAATGCCTCGGCTTCCGCGCTCCACTGCACATTGGTGCTCGACACATAGCTGGCGAGGCTGGCGCCGTTGTCATAGCCGCGCTCGCGGGCCTTGGCATCGATCCCCGCCTGTATGGCGCAGGAGTAGTCCGCTTGAGAGGGAATAGGCTCCCATGGCGTGTTGAGCTCAATGACGAGATCGGCAAGGCTCTGCCCCTCGCGGCCGACGAACAGCCCGCCATCCTCGGTGCGCCAGTGGTGCCGGGTATCCTCCACCGGCGTGAATTGCTCTGCGGTATAGGTCGTCATCCCGAGTCCCTCATTTTGAAGTTCATGACATTTATGGCTATTGGGCCGCCGCGATTGTTCTGGACGATATAATAGGGACCGGGCGCATACCACAGAACGTTTACCGTTCCAGAATTAGCAAACGTCATGCTGAAACCCGGACCGCTATCCAGTCGAGCAACGGCAGCATTAGCCAATTTGAAGTATCCATGGTTTCCATTATTGTTATCGGCCACAATGAGGAAACCAGATGACGCGGAAAAGCTTATCGATGCGCCATCAAGCAATGTGACTGCCGAGGTCTGGGCGAGAGACCACTGCTCGCTTGCGGACGCCCGGACATTCAGCGTGCCGGCAAGGGTGTCCCCGGCCTTGTTGACGGGCGTATAGCCGAGAGCCGCCTGCGCGCCGAGGGTCACGCGCGCAGCGGCTTGGTCGGCATCATCAAGCAGGGTCTTTATGTAGGTCGACACGCCGAGCGTGGTAAGTGCGGCAGAGGCGTCCACCGCCGGCATCAAGGTCTGGAAATAGCTGCTCGCAATCGCCGCCTTGATCTGCGTCGCCGTCACCGTGCCGGTTTGCCCCACGACAGAGGCCACCCCGTCGGTCAGCTGCCAGCTGCCGGCCACCAGCGCGAATATCTGATCGGTCGCGAGGCTGTAGACATGCCACCCGCCGGCGGGGGCGGTGAAGGCCCAGGCCGAACCCGCCCACTGCGCCAGCATCTTCGCGCGCCCTGCCCAGGCACCCGTCGGCGCCGTGCCGACCACATAGGTGTCTCCGAGGATTGGCGTGGCCGGCGGTGCATTCAGGCCAACCGACTGCACGTCATAATAGGGCACGTTGTTTTCCAGCAGCCCGAGCTTGTCGAGCGCTTCGCGCGTGCGGGCCGCGAGATAGCCCGGCTCGCTGCGCGTGGGCGAACTGTAGTTCACGATATAGGCCGCGCCGGCCGCGCTCGCCCCCGGCCAGCCGTAAGCCAGGGTAAGCGCCGTCTGGCTCTCAATGGAGGCGATTGGCACCATCAGCCCGGCGCGGCAGAACACATCACCGGGCAGCAGGGTGGCCGCCCACATGGTGCCGTCGCCAGTAACAGCCGCGCTGCCGGCGACCACCGAAGCGGTGCCGGTCGAATAGAACGAACTCATGGGTAAAACCTCAGAAGTCGGATACGTTCATGGTGGCAACGCTGCCGAAGAAACCCGAACTGAACGTTGGGTTATTGTAGAGTTTGAATGTGTTTATCGTGTAATTCGCTGCCACGACGGCAGGCCCGAAATAGTAGTTCGTTCCGGATATTGTGAAGCGATAGGCGTCCTGCATCAGAACCATGCCGCAGCCGCACCACCACTGCGTTTCCGGGTTCCAATAGGCCATGAAGAAGGAGAACGGGATGCCCCCAGTAGTTGGCGGATTCGGCAGGGCATAGATGCCGGTCGGCGCCCCGGCGATGATCGGGGCAAAGCCGGTGAACCGTGGCGTCTGCCGGTCGCTGCGAAACAGAAAGTCGTTCGGACCGGCGAAACGGAAGTCGATGCCCTTCTTGGTGACGAAGTAGCCCTGCCCTCGCACCTTGGCGATGCGCACCACCTCGGCGGCGGTGCCGGGAGCATAGGCCGGGTCGGAGCCGACAATGCCCACGCGCACCCCGCCGGACAAAGAGGTGACGACGAGGATCTGGTTGGGGGAAAGCCAGAAGACGCTGCAATTGTGCGAATACTTGACCTGAAACGACGGGTCGCTCGGGTCCATATCCGTCGAATAGGCGATCACCGGCGGATAGTCGGGATACCAGCCATTGAGGTTGATGGTGAAGCCGCGCCGCGAATGCGGAGAACTCTGGTTCGGCCCGGTGAAGGGGAAGGGATCGTCGGTCACGACGGTGTCGTGCGCCGACGATGTCTGTGCGGTTTCCGCAATCTGGAAGTGGTTGCGCTGCGTCGTCAGCATCATGTCGTCGAGGCTGGCCGACCTCGGGTCGACACCCGGCCGGCCGATATAGAGGCCGGTGCCGTAGAGCGGGTGCCGGCCCAGGAATATGCCGCCGGCGCCGCTGGCCTCCTCGGTCTGTGGGTTCACGGTGAAGACATAGTAGACGTAGTCGACGGTGTTGCGCGCCGGCGAGATGTGTATCTGGCTCCCGGTCATCGACACGCCGCACACGCCATAGCCGCGCGCATAGCCCAAGGCGCCACCGTTCAGCGCCCCGCCATTGTTGCGCTGCCAAGCCAGTGTCGGGCGGTCAGGCCCGGAGCCGCCAAAGGGCAGAACCTTCGATTGCCGGTACGCGACGCCGCCACTCATCGTCGTGTAGCCCGCCCCAAGGGCCGCACCAGAAACCACGCCGTTGGCGCGCACCCGGAAGCTGTTGGTCCACTTGCTGTCGAAGGTCACCAGCCGGCGATCGAGGGCAAGATTGCGCGGGTCGTTTCCGGCCTTCACAGAGCGCAGGCGCATGCCGCCGGAGCTATCGCGGAAGGTGGCAAAGCTCTCGGCCATGGTCAGACGCCCGACCAGTATTCGTAGCCCTCGGTGAGATTGATATCGACCTTACCGTCATAGGAGAGCAGTCGCCCGGCGCGGATCGTGCCCATATCCGCCTGAATAGCCGCAAGATTTGCAACACTTAGCTTCTGCGCCGTGATCGAGCCGTCCAGATACATGTCGCCGCGCATGTAGATGGTGCCGCTCTGCCAGATGAACGGCGCCACATAGCCCGCCGCCCCCTGCTTGCCGATCGCGAAGCGGTCCGCCTCGAACCACACCTCGGAGCGGTAATTGCCGGGCGTGCCGAAGGCATAGATGTTCATGCCGGCCTGGCTGGTATAGACGCCGTCCGTCACCTTGGCCTGAAAGCCGAACCCGGCGACCGCGCCGGAGGGGAGCGACGCCGCGATGTAGCGCACCGAGAAGCTGGCCTCGATGCTCCCCACCGCCGTCTGCAGATTGGTGATCGCCAGCGCGATCGCCGAGCCGGGGCCCACCGCCGCCTCGATCCGAGTCGTCACACTCGCATCGAGGTCGTCAACCGCGGCGTTCAGTTCCGTGATGGCCTGTGCCAGCGCCGAATCCGGCCCGGTGGCGACGGTGATTTCCTCGCGATAGGCCGCCGTGATGCGGCCCGTGGCGGACTTCACCTCCCGCAGGATGGTCTGTTTGTCGAGGTAGTTCGCCGAATCCTGCTCCGCCATCAGCATGGCGAGGTCGTCGAGCAGCTTTTTCACCGTGCGGGCTTGGTCGATGATCTCGCGCCCAACCAGATCGCGCAGCCCCTGCTGGAAATTCTCCAGATCCCACGCCACGTTGTCGGCGGAGATCACCGGCGTGGCCAGTTCCCGGCGGCTCCATGCGCCCTGCTTGCCGCTGGGGTGGATGCCCGCCACCTCCAGCCACAGCGCCACCGGCTCCACCAGCGCCGAGAGCTTTGGGAGCCGGGTTTCCCCGAGCGGGACATAGCTCTGACCCTCGTCATAGCTGACGCGGGCCACATAGGTGATGGCGTTCGCCGCCGGGAACCACGAAGCCTCGAGCTTGGTCGGGAACTCATTGGCGAGGAAGCGCGCATTGAGGCCGGCGATGAATGGGTATGTCGGGTTGAACAGCCCTGTTCCATCGGGCAGCGGCGGCGGGTCCGTCAGATCCTCGTCATGCACGCGGGCGTCATCGACGAACAGGTCGATTGCCACCCGGTCGCCCGAAGGCGACCCGCTCTTGACCACGCACCGTTTGATCCACGTCGTGCCCAGCCCGAAAGAGAAGCTGGGCAGGATGCCGCCCTGGCTGCGCTCCAGCACCAGCGCCAGCGTGGTCGACTGCGCCGCCTCCACCGCGGCGAGATCCGCGCCGTCGAGAATGGCAATGCTGTCGCTGGCGCCGCGCGCGCACTTGATGGGCCCGAAGGCTTTGCCGCGCGGCGTGCGCAGCACCACATAGTGCTGGCCGGCATCCCATGTGAGCGGACGGTCGAGCACTAGCGCGGTGCCGACATTGCGCACCACCTTGCCGGCCTGCCCCCATTCCTGCGGCAGTTCGGATTGCAGCAGCACGGTGGAGCCGACCGAGAGCATGCGCCCGTCATGCTCGGTTTCCAGCTTCACGGTCTGGCGCCGATAGAGGTTCTGCCGCAGCAGAAACTCCGCCTCGCGCTGCGCCTGCGCCCGCGCCACCAGCCCGGGCAGTTGCAGCCGCGTGGCGTCGGCGATCATCTCCTCGGTGGCATCGCGCGGGGCGACAGCCTCCGCAAGCTGCCATGTGCTCTCGTCGATATATTCCAGCACCACGCACTGCGAAGCCTCGGTGGCCTTCAGGAGGTACTCAATCTCCAGCGAGCCACGCACGATCTCATTGTCGGTCAGCATCATGGTGGGGATCGCCACCGGCTCGTCGCGCACCAGCGAGAGCGTCCCGCCGAGCCATTTGTGCTTGGCCCGGCAGACGCCGAGCGCCGTATCCAACGCCTCGGTCACCGGCTGCGTCGAGGTGAAGTCGTAGTTGAATGTGTCGCCGCGCGCCGCGCACCTGGCGGCAAGGTCGACGAAGGCCTGAAAGTCAACCCGCGCCAGCGCGAAGCGCCCGCCATAGGTGGCGTTGGTGGCGATATCCAGTGCCGCCCAGGCCGGCGAGCGGGTCGGCTGGTCGACCCAGCCCGAGCCCGTCCACACCGGCAGAATGCGGGTCTCCACCACCGATATCTTGCTGATGGCGTCGCCCGAGAATTGATCCGTGGCCACGGCCTTGATGGCGATGGTGGAGCATGGGAACGCCTTCGGCCCGGTGATGAGCGCCCGCAGGCCCGACCACACCACCGTGTCGGTGATCTTGGTGTCGGTCGACGCCGGCAGGGTGCGCTGCACCCGAGCCTCATAGCGCCCGGCGGCGACTTCGGCACCGATGGTGAAGCGCACCGCGCTCTTGCTGGCGAGCAGCTTGACGGCGGAGGCGATCTCCATCCATCCGCCCGTCGGCGCGCCCGCGGCGTCGATCGTGCGCACCTCCAGCCGCACGCCGACCCAGGTGCCCACCATCTTGCCCTTGTCGTTCACGCCATAGACGCCACCGGGGGCGAGGATGTCGGCATAGATGTGCGTCGCCGTGGTGTCGGGCGCATTCGCCGCGAAGCCGCCGACATAGGAGGGGTAGGAAAGCTCCTGCCCGTCGACCTCGCTGGAGGTGACGACGTTGATAGGAAACGCCGTGATCTCCTGTTCCGGCTCGTAGAAGCTCACCTCGACGCCGGAGAAGTTGGGGGAGACGCCCCCGGCCGAGGTCCACAATGCCGTGTCCTCGATCAGGATCTGCTCGCGCGAATAGCGGCCCTCGCCTTCCGACAGCAGGACATGCACCACCTGGTCGTCGCCGTCGAAGGACGACCAGGGAACGGCGGCGTAATCGAGCGTGCGCTTGGTGCGGCCATAGGCGCAGGGCATGGGCTGCAGCGGGCGGGCGGAGTTGGTCTGCCGCGCCCAGGAATAGATCGGCGTCGCCGCATCCTGCGATCCGCCGGCTTCGACCTTGGAGAGGGTCGAGAGCAGGAAAGACCCGCCCAACACTATGGCGCCGGTGATGATGCCACCGGCAACACCAGCCAAAGCCGTGCCGGCATATGCGGTTCCGGCCAAGAGTGAGCCGGCGAGCGCGCTGCCCGCCCAAGGTGCCAGCGCCGTCAGCGCGATAACGCCGATCAGGCCGATCAGCGAGCTGCCGCTGGTGCCGCCGCCCATCGGTAGGGAGTGGAACTCCACCATGCTGGTCTTGCGGATGCGCCGCGTGCGCCACCGCCGGCGCATCACCGGCTCGCCGTCGATTACACAGATCGTCGGCACGCGCGTGGCGCTCCAGCCGTTACGGCGCAGGAATCCGGTGATCGTCTCATTGCGGCGGGGGAAGGCGCGCGCGAGTTCGATCCCCGGGGCCGCGATGTGCAGCACCGGAAGCAGGACGGCAGCGGTCATGTCGGGGTCTATTCCGTGATGGGTTCGAAGAACATCAGCCGGTTCCAGCCGGCAGCACGCAGGGCGACGGGCGTTTCCGCCTGCACGCCAAAGCTCTCGTCGCAATGGATGATGCGGCGCTCGGGGGCGAGCCACACGCCGGCATGCGCAGCCCGGTCGGCGCGGGCCATCGCCACCAGCGCGCCGTCCGGCGCGGTGATCAGGCCGGCCACGGGCGGCGGCGCCACCTCGCGCCAGCGCGCCCGCTCGGGATGCTCGGCAAGGGTGTCGATCATCCAGCGCCATGTCGGCGCGGCAGGGAGCGTCACCGATGGCAGATCGCGGCCGAACAGTGCCGCCTGCACCTCAGCGGCCAGATGCCAGCACGAGCGCTCGCGCGACCACGGCCGGCCGATCAGCGAGGTGAGGTAGGCGGCGCGATCCATGTCAGGCGGAGAGGGTCGGCAGGTCGGACACGGAGAGGCCCGACGCGATGATCAAGCCATTCGCGAGCGCATCCTCGCGGAGGTGTACCGTCCCCTCCGCGTCGATGAACATGAACGGCTCAAAGCCGCCCTTGCCGATGACGGTTTCCCCCATGTCGGCATCGATCATCGACATGTCGCGAATGTGGATGCTGGGATGGGAAAGCTCGATCATGGGAGCCGCCGGCGCCGCAGCGGGGAGAGTGGCCGCAATAGCTGCCGCCGGGGCACCAAGGCCAAGGGCGCGCAACATCGATCGACGCGAGAGCATCGTTGTTCCTCCAGATTTTCAGGGGGTAGGCCGGCGCTAGCGCACCAGCCCGGGGAACCGCGCCCGGGTGTAGACCCGCGTCGGGAATTTTTTGTCGGAAAGGTTGGACACGCGGGCCGCGCCGGTGATGCGCGTCCCGCTCACCCGCACATTGCGAATGATGAACTCGATCGGGCCATAGATCGGCTCGCCAGGCTCGGTCAGGCTGTACTGGCGGAAGATCGCTTTGAGCTCGGCATTGTAGCCGAGCGCGGCCTCGAGATAGGCGGCCATGTCCCGCCCCACATTGTCCATCGTGATTTCGCACGTCGGCACCTGCCCCTCCGAATATTCCGGAAAGGCCGCGCCAAAGGCGGAGGGCGAGAATTCCACCAGGTCGCCGGGGTCGAACACGCCGCTCAACTCGATCCCAAGCGCGCGCGCGATCACGTCATTGACCATCCGCAGGGGGCGTATGACGCCGCCGAGCAGGATGGCCGGGTGCTGCAGTTCCAGCGTGTCGAGCACGCGGATATCCGTCGGACAGGAGGCTATTGCCTCCTCCCATGCGGGCGTCCAGTCGGTCATCAGCCTTCCACCACCGGCGCGCCGAAGGGGTAGTCGGAACCGGCGAACACCGGCTCCAGCCGCAGCGTGGCGAGGTCCGCCTGCGTGGTGATGGTGTGCAGGATCGTGCCGGCCTCCCGGTCGGCGATCAGCACCACGGCATCAGCCGGGAAGGCGCCATCATCGCGCGTGTCCAGCGCGACGATCACATACCAGCCCGGCAGATACTCGCGCACCGGCACCTCGATCTCGCCCATCTCCGGATCTTCGACGGTATCGGTGCCGAGGTCGCGGAAGCACCGCACGTTCGGCAGGCAGCGGGAAGTGTCCCAGCTGCGTGGCTCGGGTGAGAAGTCCGGCGCGAACACAGGGAGAGCGTCCATCGCCTGCGTCTCGCTGGCGAAGCGGAGAAGATAGTCGATCATGTCGGGTGTTCCTGCTCAGGCCGTGAGGGCTTGCAGCTGCGCGTCAGAGAGCGCCGTGGGGAAGTATTTGAGGCCGGAGATCCAGCCGTAGAACGCGACGCTGCCAAGGGTTATCGTGGCACCATCGAGCGTGGGGAATAGGAAGCCAGAACCAGAGTCGCCCCCAACTGGCGCACCGCCATTACGCGCCGCCCGCATGGCCCCGCTCTTGGCCGACACAGCCACCCTCTCCCTCACCCCGACTGCAGAGACGGGAGAGAACCCAGCCCCCGACTGGGGAATACCTTCGCGATAGGAAGCAAAGCCAATCAAGAAGGACGGGGTCATGTAGATATAGACCGAGTTGGAGCCCAAACCTGTCTTTTGCAGACTGAGAACTCCAGTAGTCGATGCTACGAACTCGGTGGCGAGGTCGAGCGCGATGGTGCACTCGGTAAGGCTGGCGATGTTCGCCATGTTGACTGAGCAGCTCTCCGCCGCACGAGTCGTGACACCGGTAAGCGCCGGAATGTAACTCGACGGACCGCGAGCCGCCGTCACTTTCTCAAGCTGGCGACCCCAGACGATGAGGCCGGAGGTGCCGTCGCCCGTGTAAACGGAAGACACGCCATCATGCAGGTGCATACGAGCAATGAGGCTACCAGCAGCCGTGGCCGTGACACACATCCACACTCGCCACCAGCCATTCGGCAATTGCTCAAAACCTCGGCTGACATAGCCAGCCCCGGCGCCCAACCAGCTTCCCGCGCCAGCATCGAAGGTGCTGTTGGCGCCTGCGGCAGTAACAGTCCTGATATAGAAGCAGCGCTTGGCGCCTGATGGCGCCTCTTTTACATAGGCTGACCAGACATAGATATCGCCGACTACGGCGGTAACCGCGATATCCGCCACATAGTGCTCTGAATTCGCAGTGCTCTCGACTACAAACGTCGCGTTGTTCGTGCCATCCGGAGCCGCGAAGCTCTTGGAATACGACAGTATCCCGGCCCCGCCGCCGAAGGTCTCGCTGTTATTGTTCGTCGCCCCAAAAGCCAGATTGGTACCAGCCCCCTCCATCCGCAGCCCCTTCAGGGCCTTGGTGATCGGGCCATAGTCGAACCGCGGCACATTGGCAGCGGCGGTGCGGAGGATGCCATCCTTGTCGAAATAGGTGGCGGTGCTGGCGCGAGAGAACACGGTCGCCCCCATGGCAGGTCCGAGATATTGGGAAGCCGGCGCAGCCGGCGCGAGGATCAGCCCGCCCTGCGTGCCCGCAAAGTCGAGCACCAGGCCGGAGGCGGAGCCCAGCAGCAGGGTGCGCAGCGTGGTTTTCAGCGGCGTCGGCATGGACATCAGCACCGGGATCGACCAATGCCCGCCCGCATAGCGCGCCCGCACCCAGTAAGCGCCGTCGGCAAGGAACGGCGTGTCAACCGCGAACACTCCGCCCGCCGCCACCACCGACCGCGTCGCCGCCCCGCCGAAGTCGATCTCGATCGTCTGCCCGCTGGTGCCGGTGCCCACCACCTGGTCACCCGCGGCGGTGATCACCGGCACAGGCGGGGTCAGCACGGCGGGGAAGACGTAGAGCGCCAACGACACCAGCGTCTCGACGCCGAGCGGGGCATAGCGCAGGCCGCCCTTGCCACCCTTGATCTGCACCACGCGCAGCTCATAGGCTTGCCCGTCGAGCGACACCGGCATGAGAAAGCGGGCCGCGCCGCCCGCGATGCTGGCAAGGAACGCCTCCCAAGCCCCCATCTGCGCCGCTGTCAGGCCCCGGCCCCATTGCAGGGTTGCGAGATCATCGCTGGGCTGCCAGCGCTGGCGCACATCGCCGCCCTGCATGTCTGTTGCAAGTGCCTCCCGGCCGGGCGCACCGTTCCAGTTATCCCGCTCCGGACGGAATGGCACACCGGCAGGCCAGTCTGCGTAGGCCATCACATCTGCCTCCGCCAACCAAAGCGCCGCTCGCCGACCCTATCGAGGTGTCCTTCCTCGATGGCGTTCGTCATTTCGCCGCGAACCATGCGGCGCATCCTCGCTTCGATATCCACGGTGCCGTCTGCGCCTACCGTCTGCGTCACATCGGCCGTCTCGCCCGATGTGGGGATGATCCGGACATTGATATTCGGTGCGGAGATCACCTGCGCCGCCTGAACCTGCGCCGAGCGCAATGCGGCACGTTCGCTTTCCTCATAGAGTCGCCGCCGGGCGCCGACATGACCGCCCTTGGCGAACGCCGGCAGCGGCGCGTTGTCATTGATCGCCTCAAGAAGCGGGCGGTGCGCAGCCGTCGCCGCCGCGTTCACGACGAACTCGCCATTACTCACGCGAGCAACGATGCTGTCCGAGGTGCCGGTACCCTCCCCACGAATGAGACCGCCACCAGCAAGTGGACCAGCGTAACGGCCGGTCGAGGTCGCGACGGCGCTCGCCGACGGCGATCCAAAATTGAGGAAGCCGCCCACCAAGCTCGTCAGCCAATCCGTCGCGCCGCCACCTCCCGACTGGCCGAAGGCATTGGCGACGAGGTTCTGCACCGCCATGTCGAGCAGGGTACCGGCGACACGCTTGAACGCATCGTTCAGCGCATCGACCGCGCTTTTCCCTTCAAGCACGTCATTGAGGAAGCTCGACGCCACACCCCCGAGCAGATCCTTGGTCGCGCTCAGCGTCGCATTGAGCCGCAACCCCGCCGCCTCGGCCGAATCCAGATCGACCGCGAGACCAGAGGCGCGCAGTGTCGAGGCGATCTGCTGATCGACGGGATTGCGGCCGAGTTGCTCGCGCTCAAACTGGATATCCGCCTGTAGGTTCGCCCGAGCCGCCAGATCAACCGATCGACCAAGCTCGGCATTCTTGGCGCGGAGAGCGGCAAGCTCCTGCTCGCTCACCGCGATGCCGGTCTCGGCCGCCTGCCGACGCAGATCCGCTTCGGCCTCATAGTTGGCGCGCAGCTCGGCCACCTGGCCGGCCGTCTTGCCGATCAGCTGGATTTCAAGCCGCTGCGCGCGGATCGATTCATCTGCCGCCATCAGCCGGTCGCGCGTGGCGCGGGTCAGCTCTACCTGTGCCTGCACCATCTCCTGCGACGCGGCGGCATTGGCGCGGGCCGACACGGTCGCATTATCGGCGCCTTCAGCCTCGGCGCGAAAGCGCTCCAGCGATGCCTGCGCCGCTGCGCGCTGCTCTGTCGTCACGGCCGCCGTGACGGCGTTCTGCAGCTCCTGCTCGCGGCGAACACGCTCGGCCTGCGGCACCAGATTGCCATAGGCGTCCGTCATGGCGCGGATTTGATTGGTGACGCCTTCCAGGGCGGCGGCTGTGCCGCCCGGCGCCACACCACCCGCCAGCACGTCACGCAGCTTGGCCTGCTGCTCCTGCAAGTCCTTCAGCTGCTGCACGCGCGGATCGCGGGAACCGACGATCGCTCGCGCCTCGCTCTCCAGTGTGCTTCGGCGAGCATCCTCCCCGCGCTTCTCAACCATCGCGCGATCGGCATAGGCCTTGGAAAGCTCGGCGGTGTTCTGGCGAAGGTTGTCGGCCCAGCGGTCGCGATACCGGCTGTTCGGGTTCCGCTCGATCGCCGCCTCAATTTCCGCGCGGCGCTGTTCGAGCACAGCAATGTGCTCTTCCAGCGACGGGCCGGAAAGCAGGGCGTCGATGCCGCGACCCATCGCCGTGTAAGCATCCGACGCCATATTGCGAACAGAGAGCCACGCCCTGCCGAGCAAGGTAAGGTTCGCGCTGGCGGACGGCAGCACCTGATCGAGCTTCTGCAGCAAGAGTGCCGCTGCCTCGTGCGCGCGGTTGCTGTTGGCGACATCGCGGATGTACTTCAGCGTCGTACTGTCGAGAAAGGAAAGCTTCTCGTTCAGATCCTCTGCGCCTTGGCCCGGTTTGGCGAAAGCCTTCGCGATATCCTCTGACGCGGATGCAAGATCCGACTTGGTCACTTCGGCGTAGCGCCGCGTTACATCGACCAGCCCTTCGTAAAGCTCCGTGCCGATTTTTCCGGTCGACGCCAGGGCGGCGACAATCTCTCGCGCCTCGCCAGCAGTTGCGTCGCCGGCGGCGGCGGCGGCAACGGCGATCGCGTTCAAATCATCAATTGTCGCGCGGGTCGCCGCCCCGCGCCCATGCAGAGCAGCCTGCAGCTGCTTCTCACCCGCGAGCCAGCTCGCATAGGACGCGGCCGCCGCGACACCCACGGCGGCGACCGCGCCGACCGCTAGACTAGCCGGAGTGACGAGCCCGCCGATGGTGCCGCCGAGCGCCTTGAAGCCGCCGAGAAGTCCGCGACCGTCGCCGGCGAGCACCTGATAGACTTGGCCGCCCTGCGTCGCCAGCACTTGGAACGGGCTGGAACCCGAGGCCAGCATGGTGGCGATATCGTTGATCTGATAGCCGAGGTTTGTTACCTCGTGTGACGCCAGACGGACGCCGGCGCCGGCATCCTGCAGGCTGCGCAGCGCCGTCACCTGAGCCGCGAAGGCCACCTTGGTCCGGCCGATCGCATTGGCGCGCTCGTCTTCAGTCAGGGCGCCGAGCTTGGCACTCTGGTTGATGTCGTCGAGCGTCTCCTTATAGCGCCGCTGCAGCGCCACGAGCGGGATGTACTTTTCGCGAACAGCTTGGATCTGCTCTCCGACTGTGGCGAGTGCGGCCGCCTCGGCCCGAGCCACGGCCTGCCCCAAATTGCGGAGCTGATCATTAGCCCGCTCGCTCAGCTGCGGCGCGGCCGACATCTTGCCGAGGTTGCCGAGCGCCCGCTCGGCCTGCACGTTCAGTCGGCTGTACTCGGCGGCAAGCTCGGCTACAGCAGCCGCCTCATTGCGCGCGACCGTGGCGCCGAGATTGCGCAGACGATCATTGGCCTGAGCATTGAGCAGCGGGGCCGCCGCTGCCGAGGCCCGCCCCATTCCACTGAGCGACTTCTCGGAAAGCGCCAAGCGCGCACGGAGCGTGTTTTCCCGCTCAAGCTGGCCATTGAGAGCGGCCTGCGCCTCAGTGACGATGCCGTATCGGGCATGCATCAGCGTGAGCGTCTGCACATAGTCGTCGGCGCTCATGCGCCCGGCATCGACTGCTGTCGCCAGCGCCCGATGCTCCCGCGCGAGCATCTGCGTCAGCTTGTACTGCTCGTCATACTTCAGCCGGACGCGTTCGGCCGCTGCGCTGGCGTCAAGCTGACGCTTGGTCGAGCGCTCGGTGATCGTCGCCATATTTTCCGCCGCGCGGGCAACACTGCCCTCGGCGGCCGCGATAGCAGCGAGATCCGCAGCGGCCTTATCGGCGCCACGGCTCTCATACTGCGTAACGACGCGCCGGATCTGCTCGACGGTAATGGTCGCCATGGAACACCATCAGGTTGCGGGAGGCGGCGCCCTCGACGCCAAGACCTCGGAAAAGGTCGCGTTCATCGCGGACATCAGCGCATGGAAGCGCTCGAAGGCTTCCGGATCGTCGAGGCCGAAACGAGCCGCGTAGCGATCGAGGGAAGAGAAGGGGATCGCGCCATGAATACCGGGGGCGCGATCGGAGAGCAGCACGTGAAACGCGCGCCACTCGAAGGTCAGATATCCGGGAACGCGCGGCCGCTCACGGAGCGGTTTCGGTGTCTCTCCGTCGCGCTCCATGGCTTGCAGGAAATCGAGGCTGTCTCCCCATTCCAGCCACCAGCGGAGCGCACCAGTCAGTTTTTTACGTCGGCTTCCAGCTCGGCGGCGCCGCGATCGGCAACGATCAGCGAGGCATAGGAGAAGGCGTCGCGGAAGACGCGGCCGACAACCGGATGCGTCAGGAGCTTGCCAACCTCTTCCGGCGTGCAGGGCAGGGGCTCGCCATCGGCCGAGGTTAGATTCCAGTCAAGGGCGAGCGCATGGGCGATGAGGTGGGTATTCAGCTCTTCATCGCTGGGCACGCGATCTTCCGCCTTGCACATAACCGTAAAGTTGCGCTGGACCTCCACCGCGTGAAGGCTGTCCGCGGCACGCACCTTGAGGGCGAGCCCTTCGCAGCCGGCATATGGGATTTTCTTCACCCAGCCACCGAAGTTCCCAAGTTCAACGCGTTCAATGAGAGTATCGAGCTTCAAGACACCTTCTCCTGTTTGGCGGCGGGCTTGGCCCAGCGCGCGTGCTTCTTGTCGACGACGAGCTGCGCGAAATCCGCGGGCACATCGTCCGGGACGTTCAGGATCTCGCCGGCAGCGAACGCGCGCGGGCGATCCTCGGGATAGCCAGTGAAGGCCTCCACGATCTCGATCTGCTTGGACATGGTCAGAGGGTTCCTATGGCGGGCGCTACAGGTCACACGACGGCGCGGGTGATCTGGATCGAGCACGCGGCCGTGGTGTCATAGACGGCGCGGAACGGCACACTCAGGATCACATCATCCGCATTGCCGCCGACCTGGCGCACGCCGTCCAGGAGGATGATCTTGGGCAGCGACACCGTGTACTTCTTGGTGGTGGCCGCGCCCATGGTGAAGGCCAGCGCGCCGGACGCGTGGTCGAGCACCGCTTGATACTGGCCGCCACCTTCCAGATAGGCCTCGAACGTGCCCGTCACGTCGAGCCGGCCCGCGCCGAACTCTTCGGAGAACAGAGAGCCCAGTACCGGGCGTTCGCGCAGGTTGTTATTGATCTCAAGATTGAGCTGCCGGAGCTTCAGCGCCGGCGAGATGCCGGTGATCGACAGCGCCGCCAGATGCGAAGAGGAATTCACCACCGGCTCGGTGCTGGCGGCGGAATAGGTGGCGCCGGAGATAATCGCCGAGGCAAGCGTTTCTTTCTGCGCCATCAGCCCGAGCGAGCCGGTGATCTTGCCCTGCGCCGGGATCGCCAGCGACAAGGTGTTGACCGTCGCGCCGGTGAAGCGGCTGAAGCTGTCCGTGGTGCCCAGCTCGACCGTCTCTTCGATCGTGAAATAGGAGGGCGTGACGCCGTTCTTCAGCACGTTGGTCGCCCAGGCGCCGCGAAGGGCGGCGGCGAGGAACGGATCGAGCGAGCCATAAGAGAGCTCGAAGGGATACGCGCCGCCGGCGCCGAGCCCGACAAGCACTTCGTCGATCACGTTGCGGTCGGCCCGCAGCTCGTCCGAAACCACGGTGCGCTTATTGGTGCGGACGCCGCCGCCCGTGGTGCGCAGCGCGGCGAAGGTCGGCGTTGCAGGGGTGACGCCGAAGGACGCCTCGGCGACATACGCAATGCGGGTCTCGCTCGAATTACCGAACGCCATGGTCGTGCTCCAGATTGTGAAGGGGAGATCAGCCGAGGAAGTCGGCTTCGAACTCGACGGCCGCGCTCATCGCGAAATAGCCGCCATTATCGGCCCGATCGTCGAGGACGCCGGGGGAGGCACTGAAGGTACGCACCGGCCCGAAGGTCTCGTGCCGGAAATGCGTGCGCAGATCATCGAGCCAGGCCGCGAAGGCGATGACATCGGCGCCGCTGCGTATTTTCAGCACGAAGCGGATTGTGCCGGTCTCACGCTGCACATTGGCGCCCGGCGCGCCCATGCTCGCCGCATGCTCGCCCGCCACCGGATATTGCAGCGCGAGAAAAGCCGAGCCATCGGCCGGCGGCTCGGCGCCCTCATTCGGGTAGACGATCGGCGTGCGGGTCCAAAAGGCGTCAAGGCGGGCTTTCACCGCCGACATCACAGCTGCAGAGGCCATCAGCGCACCGTGATCACGATGGCGGGCTGGCGGGTGGCGTGCTCTCTCGCGCGCGCCTCCGCCATCGCCTGCGGCGTCGCGGCAAAACGCCCACGCTTGGTCCGATTGCGCATCAGGGCCGTGCCGGTCGGGATGTAAGCGGTAATGCCGCCTTCCTGAAACGACCGGAACGAGAACTTGATGCTGGCGACGTTGCCGAAACGCCTGCGCGCCATCAGCGCGACGGATTCATAAACGCCATCCGGCGCCTGCCCCGACAGCCCGCGCTCGATCTTGCGGGCATAGGGCTGGATGTTGAGGAACACATACTCTCCCGCCGCCGGCACCGCGCCGCCGGGATCGACGGCGACGCCATCGGCGAAGAACACATGGCGGGCGGCATAGTCGCCGGTCAGGACGGGTGAGTTTTTCACCAGCATGTCGCCGATCCACGCGAACAGCTCGCCGAGCAGTTCGAACTCGGCGACGATCACGCCATCCGGCCGCACGCTCTCCAGCGGCGCCCCCTGCCGCCCGTCCACGAAGGTCTCATGCGGCGGCACGCGGCCGATCGCGCGGCGGTTCACTTCCTGCGCCTCGGCGATCGCCTGCCGGGCGTAACCGGCCAGACGCACGCCACGCTCGGCCGGCGGTTCGCCTTCTCGGATCGCCAGCACGATACTGCGCTCGATTGGCTCGATCTTGGTGGTGACGTATGCCATCAGCCCTTCACCTGCAGCTCGATCCGCACCACGACGCCACCCACGCGGATCTCGGCCGCCGCCTCGATCATGCAGCTGCGTCCTGCGATCAGGACCAGATCCCCGCGCTTCGGCAGATCGCCGTCGAGACCGGACGGCGAAAGGATCACCTGGCGGTCGCCCTGCGCGATGTTGCCCACCAGCTCGTCAGGCCGATAGCCGCGCACATGCGCACGAATGCCGGGCCGGTCGGCAGGGGTCGACGTGGTGCCGAGATGCGTCATGCGTCGCAGCACGACATCCTCGCCATTGGCCGCGAGCGCGCGGTCCAGCATGGCAATCGCCTCGGCCGGGCTCATACGCGTGGGATCCGGTAGGGCTGCAGAAGACGATCGGCGGCATCGCGCATCATGCGCTCGGCGGAAGGCGAGACAGCCCATTCCCTTTCGCCGACGCCGTCTGTCTTCTCGCGCTTTAGGAAGAGGTCTTCACGGGCGAAGACACGGAGAGCCTGCACGGAAAGGGCGATGGCCTGCTTTGCAGGTAGCAGGCGGGGATCGGCCGCGTCGTATCCGGCAACATAACGGATGCGCGCAATGCCGCATCCACTCGGCCATGCCGTGCCGACCGCCGGGCGCACGGCGCCGAACAGGCCGTCCGAGAATACCCAATAGGCCGTCTCCGGCAGGGTGATGGCGCCCCCTGGCGCTTGCTCGAAAGTGATGGAGACGATGCTTCTCAGCGGCGGATGCGGCAGATCAATCACCGCTAGCGCGGACGCGAAGCCGTCCATGACCATTTCGAGGGTCTGACGGCCGAAGGCACATCGCGCCCACCCCAAGGGCGGTTCAATCGACTGCTGGGCTACCGAGATGAGCATGTTCAGATGATCGTCGTCGAGCCCATCGAGGCCGGGCACCAATCGCCTTAGTGCGGAGGCATCGAGTAAAGGCTGCGCCGGCTCGACGACGATCACCGTCATGTCACTCGCCCTTCAGGTTCTTGGCGACAGCGGCGGCCCCAGAGAGGTGAGGGTCGTTCATGTCGATGCGGTTCTGCGCTTCGACCGTCCCGGCGCGCGGGTTGGCGTCGATCGCCGGATGCGAGAGGTCAAGATCCGGAACGGTCTGGTTCGGGGCGCCCGAGGGAGAGAAGCTATCGGCCGGCGAGATGTTCGCCGGCTTTTCGCCCTCCGGCGTCACGACTGTGGCGGGCACGACCTGCGCAGTACCGGCGCTTTTGGCCGGCGCCGTGGTGGACTTGGGTGCCATCGTAAGCCTCCATTGCAGATGGAAATGAAAAAGCGGCGGGCCGTGGTCCGCCGCCTGCTCGCGCGATCAGGTCACGCGGAGATCTTGAGGGCGCGCATGGGCTCCGGATTGAAGACGCCGCCGCCGACCCGCTTCGTGGTGTAGAAGTGCACGAAAGGCTTGTTGGTGAAGGGGTCGCGCAGCACGCGGATGCCGACACGATCGACGACGAGATACGTCTCTTCCATGTTGCCGTAGAGCGCCGCGATCGCACCGGCGGCGATCGCCGGCATGTCGGGAATCTCGACGATGGCTTCGCCGGCCAGCGTGGCGGGCTGGCCCTGCGAGAAGGACGGCTGCCAGAGATAGTTGTTCTGGCCGTCCTTCAGCTTGCGCATCGCCGCCTGCGAGCCGCGATTGGTGTAGAGCTTGGCGCCCTGCCGGAAAGCAGAGGGAAGGTCATAGAAGAGGCTGAGAATCCCGTCGGCGGTAAGCGCGGCGGCGGCGCCGCTATTCACGACCGGGATCGCGCCCCAGGGGTGCTTGGCAGCATTCGTCCCGCCGGTGACGTAGGTCAGGATGCCGAAGGGCTTGTTGACGCCATCGCCCGAGAGGAAGGCGATGCCCTCCTGACGCGCGAACTCGGTGTCGACTTCGCCCGCAAGCCACTCCTCCAGATTGATCGCCGCATCGTCGAGCGAACCCTGCGAGATGGCCGGGTTGGCGTAGATTTCGCCGGGGGTGAAGTCGAGGATGGCGAAGGTCGGCGTGCTGGTCGCGGGACGCGCGGCGGTCTCGCCGACCCAGCCGGAGCCGACCGCACGATCCGTAAACAGCTTCTTGAAGCCCGCCGTGGTGATACTGATGACGCGCGCATTGGCCCGGATCGGCGAAATCAGCTTGAGCTTGCCGGTGATGGTGCGATCCCACTCCACGGGGGCGAGATAGCCACCTTCGGAGTCCGTCCCCTTCGTGATGGCTGCGGAAACATCACCCTTACGCATGTGCGCTTTGAAGGCCTTCACATACTCAGGGTCCGCCGGCAGATCGCCGATGACGCTGCCGCCAGCGGCCTGCGCTGCCATCTTGGCATTCAGGTCGTCGATCGCCTTCTGAAAGCCATCGACCGCCGCATCGATCTTCTGAACCTTCTCGTCCAGAACAACGTCGGCCTTGGCCTTCAGCTTCTCATCATTGGCGGCCTTGAATTCGTCGAACGCCTTCTGCAGCGCCGCGACCATGGCCTTGGGATCATTGGCGTCGGCACGCGGCGAAACGACGACCGCGCGCGGCGGCGTCAGCATGGTGGAGGTCAGATCGATGCGCGGCGGGCGCACCGAGTGAGCGGCGGGCATGGCAAAAATCGCCATGGCGACGCCGGAGGCGGGAAGCGCCTCGGCGGGAAGCAAATGGCCGAGCGCGATCACCGCGGCGAATGCGATCGCCGCATATACAAAAGTCCGCATTGGAAGCTCCTATGAGCGGAGGGTTGCGATAAGGCCGGCGATGCCGGACCAGTCTTCCCCAGCGCCCGGCGTGGGGTCCTTAAGGGCAGCGCCTGGCGTGCCCTTGATCTTGTTGATTCGGGCGCGCGCATCCGAGCGCGTCATGCCCGCGCAGACGAGACTAAGCTCCATCGCGCGCAGATCGTTGATCTGCCTGTCGCTGGTCTTCACCTCATCGTCGCTGACCATCCGGTCGGCGGAGAGCAGGGCTTCGGCGAAGCCACGCTCGATCGCCTGAGAGCCGGACATATAGGTTTCGGCATCCATCCACTTGATCACGTCGCCAGCTTTCTGGCCGGTACGTGCCGCGTACAGATCCACCATGGCCTGGTCGAACGGCTCCAGCCATTCGGACGTTTCGCGCAAGTCGTGCCGGTTGCCGATAGCCACGACCCAGCAATTATGGATCATCAGGAACGACGCCGCGCCGATCTCGATACGATCGCCGGCCATGGCGATGATGGATGCCGCCGAAGCGGCCATGCCCATGACCTTGATCGTGACGCTCTGCGAATGCTCGCGGAGCACGTTGAAGATTGCGATCCCCTCGAACATGTCCCCGCCGGGACTGTTGATTTGCACCTCGACGGGCCGGTCGCCGATGGCGCGCAGCTGCGAGGCGACCCTTTTCGCCGTCACGCCGCCACCCGACCAATAGTCATCGCCGATGACATCGAACATCGTGATGACGTTGTCGCCAACCTCCAGCGCGCGCACACCAGCAGCGTCGGCGGACCAGCGGTCAAAAACCTCGGGCTTCGTGAAAGCATGCACATCCTGGCGAACCGGAAGAGGCATGGCGCCAGGGCGCACGCCCGCCATGACGCGCGGATGGCTAGTCCTCATCGTCGTTTTCCTTCTTGGTGGAGCGCGCCGGCTTCCTCGCCGGGACATCTTCAGGATCATCGAGGGCAGGCCCGCCATTGTGGCCCATGGCGCCTTTTCCAAGCTCGTCGCCACCGTCAATTCGGGGCATGTCGAGCATGTCCCGCACCTCGTTCTGCGTCATGAAAGCGGCCTGGCCGCCCGAGCCGAGCGCCTTGGCGAAGAAATCGCCCTGATCCTTGACGCTGCCGCGCAGTAGCGCGCCGGCATTGAATTTGATCGTCAGAGCGTCCGCCTCGGTGTCCGAGAGGAGGGTTCTTTCGCAGGCTTGCTGCCACGCCTCGAACCACGGGTTTAGCGCGAACTGCACGAAGAAACGGCCAAGCTCGGCGATGCCGGAACCCCAGCTGGTGTCGTCCATCATGAGCAGCGGGCGAGGAACGCCCGTGGCACGGCCGATCTCCTCGATCTGCATTTTGCGGATCTCGATCAGCTGCGCGTCGCGGGCGGTCGAGGAATAGGCTTCGTACTTCATCCCCTCTTCAAGGATGAGATTCTTGCCGGCGTTATCGGCGCCTTCCTTTTCCGCGAGGCTGGCCTTGAGACGATCAAAGGCCGGATCGGACAGCTTGCCGGGGTGCGTGAGCGCACCGCCAACGAAAGAACCGTTCTTAAACATGCGGCCCGCCGCCAGTTGCGCGGCAAGCGCAAGGGCGATCGGCTCGGCCGCCTGCTTGACGGTCGACAGGCCGGAAATACCGTCGAGCGAGAGCCCGCGAAGATGGAGAATGTCGCGCGAGCTGTAGCGGATCCGTGCTCCATTCTTGGGCTGGTAGTCATAGACGACAGACCAGTCATCGAGCTGCTTGACCTCGGTGCGATCGGGATCAAGCGGGACGAGCCCGCTCACCTTCTCCACACCCCGGTTGCGAAGGTCGGTAGAGCGCAGCACCAAGGCGTACCCGTTGCCCTTCACCAAAGCCCGCAACTGCATGAGCGTGCGGAAGTCGAAGGCGGATTGCCAGCCGTTCGGACGCCTATGGAGAACGCGGTACAGGGGATGTTCCGTCGCCTTCTTTTTGGTCTCCTCATGGATCAGCTGAAGCGGAAGCATCCCGATGGCAAAGCTGATCACGCTCACGGCCCGGAACATCGCCGGGTTCTTCAGCGCGCGCTCGACGTTTACTGTGATGCCCGTCGCCGTCACATCGCCAAAGCGCAGGAACTCGACGACACGCGGGTCATCCATCGACAGAAACGACGCGCCCTCGGCATGCGGCGAGGCATGCGCGATCGACGCCGAAGCGGGCGCGCTGCGGCGGAACAGATCCATCAATCCCATCTGCTCACACCATCCGAATGCCACGGGTCTCATAGATGGACGGCCCGCCGCTTGCGGTCGGGTTCCAACTCATGAGGATCGCCGCGCAGAGCATGGCGATGAATGGATCGATTTTGGCCCGGCCGGCGGCCTGCTTGGTCGCCATGTTGCCGTTGCCCTTCACCTCGACTTTGACGTTGCCGACGCACCAGTTCATCAGCGCGTAGCCGGAATGGCTCATGGTGTCGTCGCTGAGCTTGTGTTCCAGCCCCCATAGCGCAGGAGACAGCGCCGGGCCTTGCAAGAGACGGCGAAGCGCCGGGCCTTCGATGCCCCTCTGGGCCAGCGCGTCGATAAATGCCGCGATGTTGTTCGGGTCGAACCCGACACCATCCTTAGCCGGCAGGAGCCCTGCGCTATGGAGGCGCTCGACCGTGCTGGCGATTTCATCGACGTAGGTGCTGACCTCGCAGAAGGTAAGCGACCCCTCTTCCTCGAAATCGGCAAGGCGTGAAGCGATATCTTTGCGTGTTTCCTTCACGCTCGGATGCGCATAGGCATGGTTCCACACCAACCAGCGGCGAGTTTCCTTCTCGCGGCCTATGACGCAGAGCCCGAAAAGATCATCCAGGCCGCCACCGTCACAGCCGACAACTGCAACCTCGCTTCGCGCGATCAGCTCGTCGAGGGTAAGCGTCTTATCGGCGCGGTCGGCCCAATAGTCGCGACCACGCCAGGTGTCGTCGCCCGTGCCAACGCCGATCTCAATATTGAGATGCTGAGACAGCCAGATGTGCTCGGCGTGCTGACTGGCACGACCATTATTCTCGTAGTCATCAATGAGCGCCTGCCGGTCGATTGAACGGTCAAGGTTCGGAAGAACCAGATCCCAGTTCTTCACGTCCCGCCAGAACGCCTGGTCAAGCTGCTGCTCACGGGGAAATTCGTACAGCACTGGCAACATGATCGGTGACAGGCCGCCGACGCCGTCGCGGATCTTGCGCGCCTTCTCCAGCTCCAGCTTCCAGATGCCCGCCGGCTGCTCATCGGACTGAGTGGTGATCATCAGCACCTGGCCGCGCTGCTTCGTGATGCCACCACCACGGATCTGCTGCATCACCGCCGCAGCCTTCGGCTTCTTACCCAGCTCGTGCAATTCGTCGATGATCGTCAGCAACGGGATTTCTCCCGTCACGATCGATGTGTCGAAGGTCTTCACGTCGAGGCGAGTGCCCGTCGTTTTCCGCGTAATGCGGTTCTCGCTGTCCTGCACCTGAAAGATATCGCGCAGGCGCGGATCGATGCGGATCATGCCCTGCGCCTGCTCGAAACATCGCACCGAGATGTTTTGGCTCGGCGCCACGATCATCATCTGCCGGTTGGGCGCATCCTCCATAAAGAGCGCAGTCAGGCCGAGTGCGGCGACATAGGTGGTCTTCGAATTCTTCTTCGGCACCATGCAGAGCAGCTCCCAGACGAGCCGCTGCTTGGTCTCCGCATCCTCGCTGGCGAGGAAAGCGCACAGAACGTCCCGAAACCAGTCGCCGCACGCTTCAGAAAGTGGCGGGTTGCCGGTCACGTCCGGCAAGCGCAGCCGGTTGAAAAACGCCTGCGCCTTGGCGGCGCGTGCAGAGTTGAGCGGCACATCAGCCATGGGCGTCATGCCGGCCTGCATCCGCTCCCACCAGTCCGGGCACGCAAAGCGCGGCAGGGCCTCAATGGCGGGCATTGTGGCTTGCCTCTCGCTCCAGCTCGGCGGTCAGCTCGGCGTCGGCATCCATGGCGCGTTGCTTGTCGACCACCTTTTTGCCCAGCCGCTCCGGCTGCGGCGGGGGTGGACGCTCCGCCATTTCGCGCTCGGCACGCATGGTGTCGTTCTTCTCCACCAGCCGTCCGAATTCACGCATGGCACCGACATTGCCGCCTTCGACCTGCCGCCACAGCAATTCGGCGCGCCGCATGTCGAGCCGGTCACGCGCCACGGCGCGGTACTTCAGCTCGGAAAAATAATGCTTGCGAAACGTCGGCAGAGTGATGCCGAGAGCACCGGCAATCCGGTCATTGGACCAGCCAAGGGCCAGTAACATGTTGACACGATTGCGGTTTTCGAGAGAGGCGGCATGCTTCGGCCTCCCCCGTGTTTCACCGCGAGGCAGGATGGGCATGCCGAAGAGGTCAAATTCCTCGGCCATCGAAAAAAAATCCTCTGAATGACGCCCAAGCCGGTCCGGGGCCCAAGGGGTGCCAGACTTTTGGTACCCCCCGGCCTGAAGGCGGCAACGGTCAGTGCCAGACGCCGCGCTGTTGCAGCGAACCCTGTTCCTCGGCCTGCTTGCGCTTGTCGTGGCACGGCTTGCAGAGCGTCTGCAGATTGTCCTCTGACCAGAACAGCCGCTCATCACCACGATGCGGGCGGACATGGTCGCACACCAGCATGCGCCGCTCGGTGATGAGCACGCTACATCCGGCCATCTTGCAGGTGAACAGGTCGCGGGCGAAGACGGACTGGCGGGTTTGCTCCCAGCGAGCCGTCTTGTACCAGCGCTTCCATGGTGGCGATGAGGGGCGCGCCGATGGCATCGCAACCCTCCAGAAACGACAATGCCCGGCCGCTTTTCAGCTCCGGGCACAGGACTTCATCGTGTATTTCGTACCCCTACCCGTGTTCGTAGAGAGCGTCAATCGTCGGTGTAGACGAAATGAACCTCTTTTTCCTCCCGACCCCACGCCTGCCGCTCCTGCGCCGTGCCCAGCACCCGCACCGGGCGCTTGTGGCCCGCCGCATCCTCCTGCATGTGCCAGAGGCCGCAAAGAGCACTCAGGCCCCGCTTGAGCAATGTCAGCTCTCCCTTGCGTATAATTCGCTCCGGCATGGCTACACCCGTACGCGGTCCCTGCCGGGAGACAAGCAAAGCGCGGCTGGAGCATGGTCGATCATCAATCACGATGGCATCCAACACGCGGCTAATCTCTCGTCCATCATCCAGTTCGCGCAGAACGCCTAGCACGCCGCCGTGCTGCTTGAGCACGCGCTTGCGCATCTCTTCGTCACTCTCCGGCCGCTCCGCCTTGCCGCTCTCGCCACGCCGCCATGCATCCTCATCCACAGGATTTGCGACGACATGACCGAGCGCCGTGCATGTCTGCATCGGCGTCGCCATCACCAGCCGGAACTGCGCCACGAGCGAGCGATAGCGATCCGCCGCCCAATACTGCGCTTCGGAGATCTGCTTGCTCAGATGCAGCCGCCCGATCTCACTCTCGGCCTGCTGGTCGCGCCGCTGCGCATCCGCCAGCCAGCGCCGGTGTGGCTGGTCGAACACCACGCTGCGAACGTCGTTCCGCTTCGTATCCGCCCGCACCTCAGAGTTACGCCGCCTCCCGCAGGGCTTGCGCTTGCCGGGCTTCCTCGGCCTTCCCGCTCGTGCCATGTCCGTTCCCCTCAATTCACAGATTGTCGGCAATGTCGTCGTCACTCGGCCGCTCCAAAGGCGGAGGATCGGCGCCATGCCCGCCGGGCCGTGGCAGCGGGAACATTCGCCCCGGCTCGCTGTAGCCAAACCCGCCGCCGGGCTGCGGCAGGAACTGAGGCTTGCCGCGCATGAACCGATGGCCGTAACCGGTCGCGATGAAGGCCCGGTGCCAGTCCCGCCACGCATCCGAGCCCTCGGCGACGAACACCCAGGACGCCCGATCCGCCTTGTCGCTCAGCGCCCATTCCACCACCCGCTTGAGCGGATCGGTTTCGACAGGACGCGGCGCCGCCTCAGGCTTAGGTGCGGGCGCCGGCAGATTGGCCGTGGTCTTCCAGCGCTCGTCGGCGAGATAGCTCGGCGGGTCCGGCAGGCGGCGCTTGTTCGCCCGGCAATGGTCGACGAAGCGCTGCGCGCCGGCGACGGCCTCCTGTCGGGCAGCCGGCGTCATCCGCCGCCAACGCCGCCGTGTAGCCTTCAGGTTGAACGTCGGGTCCGGCTGGAGGATCGCCAGCAGCGCGTCGAGCAGCGGGTCCGCTGCCCCTTCCTCTTCCCCAATCCCGGATTTGATCTTCCGCGCCACGCCCCCCTCGGGGGGGCTATGGGGGGTTATTTCTTCTTTAGGATCATCTTTAGGATCAGGCCTCGTCACAGTGACAAGGCCCCCTGCGCACTGTGACAAGGGGGCCTTGTCACTGTGAGGAGTACCCCCCTCATCACCATGACAAGGGGGGGTGGTCGGCGCGGGCACAAATCCGACATTGAGACGGATCATGTCCGTGGTGCGCGAGCCATTGTCGCGGGTGCGTTCCTCGCGCGCGATCAGCCCACGCTCCTCCAGCTCGCGCAGCGAGCGGGTGACCGTGGCGAGGCTCAGCTCGGTGTATTCGGCGATCCGGCGGCGAGCCACCCACGCCAGATCGTCGTCATTGGCATAGTTCGCCAGCGCCACGAGCACGAACCGCGTGCTCGGCCCCAGCCTGGTGTCAAGTTTCGACACCCATGTCTGCGCCTCGTGGCTCATTCCGCCGCCTCCAGTTCGGAGGCAGGTTGGCCCGGCCCGGCGCCGCTGTTCATGACCACAGGCGCGGTCATGACATGGCTGGCAAAGGCTGTGGTCCACTGCGCCGCCATCGCCGCAGCGATGCCTTCATAGGTCCGGCTGCGATCCTTCCACCGGTCGGGGCCGGGGCTGGCGCGATGCACCTGTGACCAAGCCTTATGCTCCTCTGTGCCGGCCTTCGGCGGCGTCAGTCGGTTCGTGGCCACAAGTTTCGGCAGGCCCCGCAGATAGAGCCCCGTCGCCTTGAACGCTGGCTCCCCGAACCACCACGGCTGCACCGTCTGAGGCTTGCGCCAGTCACGAACCCGCTCGCGGGCATGGCCGTGCATGACAGGGTTTTCGACACAGATGCGCTCGATCGGCGCATTCCAACACTCGGAGAAAAGTGCCGCACCCTCATCCAGCTTGCGCCACATGAAGGCAAGGCGCGCCTCCCGATCCATGCCTGCATATGCCTCAATCTCAGCAAGGCTATAGGTCTCATTGAGCTTGGTCGGCGGTTCGGTCAGCCAGCGAACGCCGCTGTTGCAGAGCCGCGTGCACGGCGGATGCATCACCGCGAGCAGATCCCAACCCTCGCCGAGAAGGTCGCGCACATCGCCGATGATATGCCGGTTGCTGCGGTCCTCGGCCGGCAGAAGATCGACCGACCACACGTCGTGACCGTAGGCCTCGAAGGCCCGGCGAACGACACCCGATGTCTCGCAGCCGACGAGAACGCGCATGGGAGAGGGGTTGTCCACCTATCCCTCCCCCCGTGCCACGAGGAGATCCACCACCACGCCGATCGGGCCGAGCGGGCGGCCTTCGCTGTCGCGCTGCATGGAGCGCGTGAAGGCCTCCGGCGGCACGCCATATTGCAGCGCGACGGAGAGGATGGCGGCGGCGTCAGAGCCGTTCGTCTCGGCGTCGGAGCCGGACTTTGGGCCGTCGACGAACACTTCGCCGACGCGGCCATCGTCGAAATAGCCGAGCGTGGCGGTGTAGCAGATGCCGCCCACCAGAAAGTCAAAGCTCGCCGCAGCGCGGCGGGAGGGAAGAAACTCGCGCGTCATTCTGCGGCGTCCGGTTTGGAGAAGAGAGGTCCGAAGTCGGGTGCCCTGCCCTCGGCCTCGGCACGGGCCAACGCCCCAGCACGGCGGCGGGCATGGCTGCCGGCGGTGCACAGCGCCATGCGGCGCCGTATATCGGCTTGGAATTTCGGCTCGCGCTCGATCAGCACCGCCTTGCAGCCCTCGCGCCACGCGGCCTCGCCCGTGGTGCCGGTGCCGGCAAAGGGATCGAGCACCGTGCCGCCGGGCGCGCACACCAGCCGCACCAGCCACTGCATCAGGTCGACCGGCTTAACGGTCGGGTGTTTGGAGCCGAGGCGATCATCCGCATCCGCCTTGGCGGAATAGAAGAAGCGCGCGGCCGAGCCGCCGTCGCCTCGCGGCACAGCCCTCCCGCCGCGCGCCGGCATGTCGCCGTAGACATTCGCGAAGGGTGAAGATGGCTCATTGCCGCTCACAACACCCAGCGCGCCGGGCGCAACCGGAAAAGCCGCCACCACCTCGTCGCTGCCGTCATGGATGATGTTGGCCGGGTGCCGGCCCAGCCCGGGGACAGCCTCACCGAAGCGGCCATTCAGTCCATTGCCGAGAATGCCGGCGCTAGGGCCGGCGTCGCAGCCCTTGGTGCCGCCCTCCGTGCCTATCCGGCACCCGTCAATATTCAGCGCGCCGGTGCGATGGGCGAGCACGTTCTCGGCGACAGTGCCGACGAGCGGCTTGCGCGCCAGCACGATCGGTTCCCAGGCCGGCTTCAGCGCCGTACCCCAGCCATCCCAAGCCGCCGAAGCCGCCGAAGTGATGGCGCGCACGAATCCGGGGCGCTCGCCATCATGAGCGACATCCAGCAGAGCCCCGCCGCGAATATCATTCGAGATCCGCTCGTGCCCGACCACCGGCCGCGCATCGCCATTCTGCCGGTCGATCGCCTTGCTGACATTGTGCGACTTGGGGAACCCGGTGCCGTAGACCCACGCCAGCAGCCCCTCGAAGCCGATCAGGTCGGCCAGCCGCAGGAAGGCGTCGAGCTGCGCCGCGTCGAGGCTGTCGACGAAGGCGCGCACGGTCGGGTCAAGGCTGCACGCCTCGGCGATGGAATCGCGCTTTTCAAAGCCCGCATCCTCGATCGCGGAGGCGAGCCGGTGATAGGCCCGCGTGCCGCCGAAGGCGATCACATGCCCGCCGGGCTTGAGCACGCGAAAAACCTTGCGCCAGAACGCGGCGGAGAAGGCCACCTCGCCGGTATCCCAGCTCTGGCCCATGAAGCCGGAGGAGGCGCGGGCATAAGCGTCATTGCCCTTGGCCGGCGCGGCGCCATCCTTGCCGAACCGCTTTCCGATCGACACCAGCGCATAGGGCGGGTCGCACACGCAATGGTCGATGCTGTCGGGCGCCAGCGTGTCGATCACGTCGCGGCTGTCGCCGCAAAACAGCGTCACGCGGCCGTCGAGGAAGGTCTCGCCGTTCATCGTACCGCCTCCGCAACGAACACGGCGCGCTTGCGCGCATGCGCCAGCTGCATGTTCCGCCGCTGAAACATCGGCTTGAGGTGCGCGGGGTTGCAGCAGCGCCGCACCCGGCACTCATGGTCCAGCTGCTCGCGCGGACGCAGCAGGCGCCCGCCGGAGAGCAGCCATGTCAGCTTGTGCGTCGCCCAGGTGGCGCCTCGCCACGTCAGGCGGCCATAGCCGCCGCCGCGCCCGGTCCCGCTGGTCGAGCCGGTCCACAGCCAGCACCCCTTGATCTGGCAAAGCTCGATCTTGCTGGCGATCTGCGCCGGAAGGTCGTGGAGGGAATAGCTCACGCCCCGCCCTCCCGCAGATCTGCCGCCAGCCCGCGCAACTCGGCGTCGAGAGCGGCATCGCTGGCCACCAGCCCGGCGATCTTGCGCACCGCATGCAGCACGGTGGTGTGGTCGCGCCCGCCGAAGCGCCGGCCGATCTCCGGCAGCGAGCGCAGGGTGAGCGTCTTGGCGAGATACATCGCGACCTGGCGCGGGAGCACCACAGTGGCGGTGCGCCGCTGCGACATCAGGTCGGCGCGGGTGACGCTGTAGTGCTTGGCCACGACACGCAGAATGTCGTCGATCCGCACCCGCCTCGGCTCGCGCGCGCGCAGCAGGGTGCCCAGCATCGCGTCGGCGTCGTCCAGCGCCAGCGGCGCGCCGGTCATCTCCGCATGCAGCAGCACGCGGTTCAGCACGGCCTCAAGATCGCGCCCGCTCAGGCCCGGCTGGCCGGCGATGAAGGAAAGCACCTCCGGCCGCACCTGGTGCACCGCCCCGCGCGCCGCGCAGCTCTGCGCAAGGATGGCGTGGCGTAGTTCCGCCTCCGGCGGCAGGATTTCCAGCACCAGCCCACTGCTGATGCGCGAGCGCTGCCAGCTGTCATAGCCCTCAAGCTCGTCCGGCGGCACGTTGGCGCTCAGCACCACATGCTTGCCGGCATCCACCATGGAGTTGAGCGCATTGCCCAAAGCGAGCCGCGCCATGGCGGCGGGGATCAGCTGCACGTCGTCGATCAGCAGCATGTCGACCGCGCGCAGCCGGTCGCGATACACGTCGCCCTGCCGCGCGGCCAGCGCCGCGAGATAGCCGGACTGGAACGCCTCGGCGGTCAGATACAGCGCGGACACGCCCGCCTGCGCCGCGATGGCGTGCAGGAGATGCGTCTTGCCCAAGCCGGCCGCGCTGTGGAGATAGAGCGGGGTATAGGCCCGCGCCGTCTCCGGCCGCTGGATCAGCGCCAGCGCGGCGGCATGCGCCATGCGGTTGCTGTCGCCGATGCAGAACTGCGCGAGGTTGTGGCGCGGGTCCAGCGGCGAGGGGACGACCACCGGGACGGCCGCGGCTGCCTGCGCCTGCGCCGGTGGCGGCGCGGCGCGGGCGGGCCTCGGCACTGCCAGCGGCACGATATTGGTGCGCGCGGTGCCGGTCCGCAGGCGTGTGCGGACCTCGGCATAATGCTGGAGCAAAGCCTCGCGGCTCAGAAAGTCCGGCGGATCGTCCGGCAAGGGGCCGCTCATGGCAACGCCTCCTGTGTTTTCAGGGTGTTACAGTGGGTGTTTCCCGTGGAGCCGGGCGGCGGAAACGGGCGCGCCGTATAGGCATGCGGGTGCTGGCCGACATAGGAGGCGAGCCGGGCGAGCGCGTCGAAGCTCAGCGCGCGCCCGTTCTCGCAGCGCGAGACGGTGGCGGCGGAAACCCCGGCGGTTGATGCCGCCTCGCGCACCGAATGCCCGTTCAGATGGCGCGCCACCCGCACCCCGGCGCCGAGTGTCGCCCAGCACGCCGGCCCGAGCCACGGCGCAAAGGTCGCCAGCGCGTGAAGGCTGACGGGGTCGATGAACAACACGGCGCAGATCGCCATATGCGCGTCGGCGCTGATCGGCCGCGCCAGGGTGGCATTGCGCCAGATGCGGAGATTGACACCGGCCTGCGCCGCGAGCCGCCGCTCGGCATCAAGGTCGAGCCGCAGCCCGGCAATGTGCTCGGCGAGCTTGGCGCGGCGGGCGTCGGGAGAGAGCATCGCCATCGCTCACCCCTCGCCGCGCATGTTCATGATCATCGCGCGAACGGTCGCGCGGGCGCTCTGTACCTGCGCATCGACATCGCCAAGCTCGCGCTCGATCGCGATCAGCTCGTTTGGCGTCAGTTGGTTGTCCGCCAGGGCGGCGGCGATATGGCTGATCGCTTCGCCGCTCTCGCGCGCCAGCCCCGACAGGTGCTGCGGCATGGTGGCGTGCGCGACCACGGCCTGCGTTTGCGGCACCAGATCGAAGCCCAGCCGCTCCGAGAGCGCCGAGGCGATGATCGGCTCCCCCGCGAGGCTGTCGAGGTCGAGCGCCACGTCGAGCGGGATCGACTGGTCGGAATTGATGTCGCCGAAGCGGGACAGCTGCGCCGGAGAAAGCCGCGTCTGGCTCGCCAGCCCGCGCAGCCCGCCGCCGGCCTGCTGGCAGGCGCGGCGCACGGCGTTCTTCAGCGATGCGTAGTCCGCTGCGGTAAAGATGCGCCCGGTCATCGCGACACCTCGATGTACGCGAGCGGGTAAAGATCCGGCCGAAGGTCGTGGCGGCGGCACCAGATATCGAGCGACCCCATAGGGATGCGTTCATTGGCGCTCGACGCACGCAGCATCAGCGTGGAAAGGTCGTTCTCGCCATCGTCTCGATGCCAGCGGCGGATGAAGTCTTCCGCCTCCGCAACACGCACGGAGATATCCGGATGTTCCCCGCCTATTCCTCCACCGAAGCCAACGCCTTCTTTCTCTGCTTCACGCGCGCTTACGAGGCGTACCGACTGCTCGCGATACGGGCACTTGAGGCAGGCGCCGTCAGCGATGCCGACCTGTTCGAGATCGAGCGCGAGGCCATCGCCTTTATCGACGGTCTGGCGCCGGAGAAGCTCGGGCGCGCCCATGTCGGCGAAGCGCGCAAGCTCGCTGCTGTCGAATTGCGGAAGGCGTTCTCGGAAGCGCGGGCACACCGCCGACGCGACGGCGTGCGCGAGCCTGAATAGCGATCGCCTGGCGGGGTTTCTCATACAACGCCCCTTCCGGAGGTTTCATGGTGTTGGAAGGCGGCCGGCCGCACTCTGCGGCGCATCACGCCGCAGGCTGGGGAGCCACCATGGAAGTCGATCAAACGAAGGCGCTGGCCTTCCTGCTGTTCGCCCTGCTCGCCGGCAGGCCGGACGCGGGCCGCATCCTGAACATTCTGGAAGCCGAAGCCGGCTATAGCGGCGTGCCGGTGCTGCTCGCCTTCGTGCAGGCGACCCGCGCCATGGTCGAGGAAAGCGGCGCGGTTCATTGAGCCGGCTCCAGCGTGTCGGAAGGAGCGAGCAGATGCGTCAGGCAGTCGAGCGAGGTCGGGCGGACGGGGCGGAAGGCGTTGACGTTCCACACCGTCCCGCCCGGAAGCTGGGCAAGCTCGATGAACATCAGGCCAAAAGGCCCCGGCGCCACGTCGGCAATGGTGTAGATGCAGCCCTTGACCGGGATCACGCCATCCAGTGTCACCCAGCAGCCGAGCAGGTCGAGGCCGATGGGTGGGATATCGCGGATACAGGCCACCATCTGGCCGGGGCGAAGCCAGTCCTTCATCCCCGCTCTCCCCGGTTTCCACTGGTAGGAGAGAGGTCAGGCCGACATGCATCGGCATCGCCATGCGCGCTAGAGTGGTGGGGATGGCCGTGGTCCAGACGACCATCCCCTTTCAACCCCGCGCGAACCACGCGCACGGAGTGAACGACATGAGCAGAGAACCTTCGCCAGAAGAACAGCGCGCGAACGACATGGCTGCGCAGATCGCGCTGGCGGCAATCACGCGCATCCTTATCGGCGAGATCGCTATGCATCCCGATCCCGCCGAATTCCACGCCCGGCTGCGCCGACTCGACGACGCTGTCACCGGCGACCTGCTGGGCCGGCACATCTGGCCGGACGGCGACGCCGTGGCAGAAACCTACGTCAAGGAAGCGGCCACACGCTGGGCATCGTCGCTCATCGCAGGCATCCGGCATCCCAAGGATCAGGCCCGCGACCGTGAAGCCTAAATCGGTGTCAATGGCGTACAGGCCAGACGCGTCGATAGGCTCGCTCATGGCGCGGCCTCGGCGGTGATGGTGGGGGAAGCGATGGGCGGGGGGGATGGCGCCGGATACAGATCCGGTCGCAGATCATGACGCGAGACGCCGGTAACGCGCTCGACATCCAGCACGCGCTCAGCGGGAACACCGCGCCGGGAATGGTTGAGCCAATACGAGATCAGCGACTGACCAACACCGAGCGCTTTTCCCAGCGCCTCTTGGCTTCCAATCGCCTCTATCGCGCGAACTAATCCGGGTGCGTGTGCCATGGTCGCATGTGAACATCAGAATTCTGATATCGTCAATCAGAACATTGATGGCGACCGCTTAGTCAGCGTTCGGCACATTGCCGGGATGACGGGGAAAGTTGTCAATAAACCGCTAGGTCAAAGAGTTAAGGCCGCGCGCGAGGGGGCGGGTCTCACGCAGGCGCAGCTCGCCGAATCCACCGGCGTCAAGCAGTCGGCTATTGCTGAGATCGAGGGTGGTCGGGTCCGCCGTCCCAAAGGGCTTCACGAGATCTCGATTATTACGGGCCGTTCGATGGAGTGGCTCCTCGGCAAAGAGGATGAACACATCCCTTCCGAGCACATTCTCGCGGACGGCAACAGAGAGCCAGATCACCCCGTCGATGTAGCTGGCAACACCGCAAGAAGGCGAGAGCGGCGCGAGCTTGGTCCGGGCGAATTGCTAGAATTGGATGTCAACGGGTCGGCCGGCCCCGGCGCCATGGGCGAGACAATCATGGTCGACGGCCGCGAGATTGATAGCGTGCGCGCCACTTGGCGGATGCCGGAAGCGTTCATCCACAACGAATTGCGGTCAACAGAAGCCGATATCGACATCTTAGCGGTCGATGGCGATTCCATGATCCCTACGTTGATGCCGGGGGACAGGGTGCTCATTAATCGGCGCCAGAATTCGCCGGCGACGGATGGGCTCTACGCCATCGGGTCAATGTATGGAGTGCAGATAAAGCGACTGGAACTTGTACCGGGCCGCAATGATCCGCCGAAGCTCCGCGTGATTTCAGACAACCAAGCTCACCGTTCATACGAGGTTACCGTCGAAGAAATCCACATTGTCGGCCGCGTTATCTGTCGCATATCGAGGATGTAATCATGAAATCTATCGCTATTGCTGGCGCGATGGGGATGCTCATGATTTCTCCTACCGCAGCCCAAACGGTTGATTGGGGCGGCTGGTATGTTGGTGGTTTTGGTGGCTATGGTCACGCTCGTGAGAATACCCAAGTCACATCTACCACCGCCTGGGCCAGCCCCATGTTCTTCGATGATGGATCGGGGCCGCAGTACGGGATACCTGATCCGATTACGAAGACAGGAAATTGGACATCTGAATCGGCCTACGGGCCACTTTGGGGCGGTCGCGCAGGATACAACTGGCAATCAACAAATGGCGTTGTGATAGGAATTGAGGCGGCAATCGGAAGTATCGATGCAGCCTATTCAATTCATACCCGCACCGATAATGGCCTTCTCGGCTCATTCTATGATCAAGAATTTACCATCGACTGGACCGCGTCTTTGCGTATCCGCACTGGAATAGCTAACGGTCGCTTTCTTACGTACATAACATCTGGCGTGACATTTGCTGATGTAAATTATCAGTTTGGTCGCGGCGAGTACGGCTTTAATTTCGAACGAATATCTTTTATCGACGCCAACGATTCGTATACGGGAATAGGCTTGTCTATCGGAGCAGGCGTCGAGTACGCGATCGACGATAATTGGTCTATTTCGACTGAGTTAACTTACACGAGATTTATATCAGAGAATACATACTCAGCACTTCGTGATTACTTTGGAACGGGCACGTACAATTATTCAGCAGCTGATACGACGATCAGCTTTCCCGACCTTAGGGTGGGGCTGAACTACCGTTTCTGATGCATATCAAAATTCTGATTGACTGATATCAGATTTCTGATTTAGCGTCCTCCCCCATCGCCACCCGATGGGAGAGACGCTCATGCGCCCCAGCACCTTCTTTCAGCCGCAGATGACCTCGCCGCTTTCGGCCGCCGAGGCTGGCGCCATCTGTGACCGCGCCCGCGAAGAAACCACGGCCCGCCTCGCCCGGTCCTATCCCGAGCGCCTGCAGGCCATGGCCCGCGATGTCGAGCACATCCTCGCCCGCCAGGACAGCGTCACCCCCGACGATCTCGCCACGCTCGGATGGACCTCGGCCGAGATCGTCGAGATGGGCACCGAGGCGGTGAACATCGTCCGCTCCCGCGCCACGCGCTACGCGCACTGATCCGTTTCCCGAGCGAGCCTCCTCCTGGAGCCGCCGACTTGCCGGGGCGCGCGTACCCCACTCCTGCCAGCGCGCGCCCCGGTCCTTCTTCCAGCCCATTCGCCGCAATGGCGTCCGGGAAGGTGGGCGGGGTCGCCGGTGCCTGCAGCGCCTTCGTCATGCGGAGAGAACCGGACGGGAACCGAGAGTGCGACCAGCGGTGACAGCCGGAGAGACGGCGCCTCATTCACTCCACGGGAGAGCCGGCATGCGTGCAAGTCGACCCAAGCTGTCAGGCAATGCCCGCATTGCCATCATCCTTTGGCTGATCGCCCTCGGCACCGCCTTCGCGATCATGCTGGCCGCGACCGCCAAGGCCAGCGCCGCCGTGTTGGCCGTGCGCGAGGCGCCGGAAATCCTGCTGATCCCGCCGACCGGCTACCTGCTCGCCGCGCTCATTCTCGCGTCGGCCTCCATCGTCCTGTCGGTGCTCGCCGTCGTCCTCGCCACCATGTCCGCGCGCGCGCCGCGCCGCGGCTTCTGAGGGGCGCGACGATGGCACGCGATCCTGTCGAGCGCTGGGGCACGGCGAGCAAGCCCAAGGCAGCCAAGGTCACCTCGACCAAGGCGAAGGAGACGACGCAGGCGCTGGCCGAGGAGGCCGTGCCCGAGATCCCCAATGACGAGCCCCTGTCGGATGCCGCCGCCGGCTTTGCCAAGGAGCAGCTCAAATCCTTCATCGAGCGTATCGAACGCCTCGAGGAGGAAAAGAAGACCATTGCCGAGGACATCAAGGATGTCTTCGCCGAGGCGAAGGGCACCGGCTTCGACGTGAAGGCCCTGCGCGCCATCCTGAAGATGCGCAGGGAAGACGCCGACCAGCGCGCCGAGCACGAAGCCATCGTCGATCTCTACATGCAGGCCCTCGGCATGATCCCGTTCGAGCACCTGCCGCTTGGCCAGTCGATGGGAGAGCGGTGATGCTGGCGCAAAGCACGCAGGAACTGCGTCGGCGGGTGCGCGACCGCACCGCAACGCTGGCCGATTTCCAGTCCACCAGCCTATGCGTCAACGGGCTTGAGCTTGATCTTGTCTACGAGGCCGAATCCCTGTTTCGCGACGGTCTGATCGATGAGGCGCATCGCCGCCTCAACCTATGGACGGCGCCCAAGTGGGGCCTCTCCGCCGACTGTCAGGAAGCCTACGTGCGCCACATGGCCGCGCAGCACGCCGCCCAATCCCCCGGAGCCACGTCATGAAGCTCATTGTCGAGCGCACCCATCTGCTCGCCGCCTTGAAGGCGGTCGGCCACCTCGCGGATTCCAAGGCCAAGGTGCTGGTGTTGAGCCATGTCCGGCTGCGCACCGAAGGAAGCCGGCTCTTCATCGCCGCCACGGACAACAATGCCTGGGCGGAAGCCGAGATCCCCGCCGAGGTGGAACGCCCCGGCGAAACCACCATCAATGCCGACACGCTGCAGCGCATGGTGACCAATTTCGCCGAGGGCGCGCAGATCTATATCGACGCCGGCGACACCCTCGCCACCGTCCGCGCCGGCCGCAGCCGCTACCAGCCCCATGTGCTGCCAGCCTCCGATTTCCCCGCCGCCTTCGCGCCGAAGGGCAAGGCGGCGACCTTTACCCTGCTGCCGGAGGAAGTGAAGCGCCTGTTTGCCCTGCCGAAATCCGCAGCGGCCAAGGGCCGGCAGGACCGCGCCTATCTTGAAGGCGTCTATCTCCACACCACGGCAGACGACGCCACCCTTTGGGGTGCGGCTTGTGATGGCTATGTGCTGCTCGCGGCCGACGTGCCGGCGCCGGAGGGCGCCGCAAACCTGCCGAAGCTGCTGGCGGCGGAGGCCGACCGTGCCGGTCGTCCGCGCGGCCTCATGGTGCCGCTGGAATCGGTCGGCCACCTCATCAAGCTCGGCGAAAGCGGGCTGGAGATCCGCGCCGACACCAACATCCTCGCCGCCTCGGCGGGCCTGCCCTCCAGCGCCGTCAAGATCAGCTACGCCACCCGGCTCATCGAGAACCGCTTCCCGGCCTATGAGCAGGCCGTGCCGCCGCTGGAAGGATCTGTGCTCACTGTCGAGGCCGGCGCCTTCAGCGCTGCGGTCAAGCGTCTGGCCGACATGGCCGGCAATGACGAGCGCGCCGTGGCGATCGAATGGGGCGAAGACGGCGACCTCTCGCTCTGGCTCGATGACCACGCGGACGGCATTTACGGCAGCGAGGCGATCGAGATCGAGAAGCGCTCCGGCGTCGGCCGCCTCGGCATCCGCAGCGGCTTCGTCATGAAGGCCGTCGATGCGGTCGGCCGCGGGCATCTGGAAATATGGTTCACCGGCGAGGACAAGCCGGTACGCATCCGCAACGTAGATGATCCGAGCCTCATCGCCGTCGTCTGGCTGCAGGTACTCCGCCGCCGCCCCGAACAGGGCGCCGTCCTCCCGCGCGAGGAAGCGGCATGAGCCTCGATCTCTCTGATGATCTGATGGAGCGGCTGGACGCTTGTGGCAAACGGACGGCCGCAAACGGGCTGGATACAGCGAACATTTTCTTCGAGGCGCGGGATCGCATCGCCCGCATGGAGCGTCGTGAGCAGGAGCTGATCAATGTGCTGGGTCCCTTCGCCGACGTGGCCGGCGAGGGTAACGAGGACTATCCCGACGACACCAAGTGCGTGGCGAAAGTTGGCCACTGCACCTACTACGCATTGACACTCGGCGATTTTCGTCGGGCGTCCTCCGTCGTGTCGACTGATCCGACTGCCCTCGCCGTCGATGCCGGGGCAGCTTCCCCGGGGAGCGAGCCCCTAATATGGCGACCGGCAAGCGAAGCCCCTTGCGGGCGCTGGCTGGTGACGTACCGGGCCGGCGAGAAGGGGTGGACCAGATCGCTCCGTGGCACGGAGCAGGATGGCAGCGCTTCTGATGAATGGTGCGCTCCGGACGGTCGGAGTACCATCACCCATCACAGCTACGCGGCGCCTACGCACTTCCTCGATGTCGAGATCCCCGAGCTTCCGGCGGGCGAGGATGCATGATGGCGAGCGCCACGATACCACCCGCAGTCGCCGCAACCGCTCCCCTGCGTCTCACCGTCGCCGCGAGCATCGCCTTTCCGGATGGCAGTATGTCGGCCTCCGGCCTCCGCCGTGAGGCCGCACAGGGCCGGCTTGCCATCATGCGCATTGCAGGCAAGGATTACACGACCCTCGCCGCGATCGAAGAGATGCTTGAACGATGCCGCGTCCATCCAAAGGCGCCCGCCTCTGGCTCCAGCCAGACGAGCTTAGCGGCGACGGCTCGATCCGGAAGCGCTCAGTCTGGGTTATCCGAGACGGCGCACGAAAGGTCAGCACTGGATGCGCTCCTGGCGATCGTGCGGGAGCCGAACAAGCCCTCGCCCAGTTCATCACCGCGAAGCACCAGGCGCCGCGCCTGCGCGGACGTCACCCCTCTGAGATCCTGATCGCCGACGTACTCACTATCTATGTCACCGATGTCGGGCCGCAGGTTGCGCGGTACTCCGAGCTTAAGCAGCGCGTGGCGCAGCTCGCGGAGTGGTGGCAGCTGCGCAAGCTGATCGATGTCAACGGCCGCTCGTGCCGCGACTATGTCGCGTGGCGCATCAAGCAGCCCGTTAGGTCCGCCAAGCCGGAGAAGACCGGAAACCCTGCACGTCTCGTGTCGCCGGCGGCGGCGCGGCGCGAGCTGGAAGACTTGCGCGCCGCGATCAATCATCACCGCAAAGAGGGGCTGTGCTCCGAGGTGGTGGAGGTCGTGTTGCCGGCGAAGCCCCTGCCGCGCGAGCGCTGGCTCACCCGCTCGGAGGCCGCCCGCCTGCTATGGGCGGCATGGCGCTATCGTGAAATACAGAAGGGCGTGCCGACGGATCGTCGCTCGCGGCGCCACGTCGCCCGCTTCATCCTCGTCGCGCTCTACACCGGCACCCGCTCGGCCGCCATCTGCGGCGCCGCGCTTGCGCCGGAACCTGGCCGCGGCTGGATTGACCTCGACGGCGGTGTGTTCTTCCGCCGCGCCATAGGCGTGCGCGAGACGAACAAGCGCCAGACTCCGGTGCGCCTGCCGACGCGCCTGGTCGCCCATATTCGTCGCTGGCAGGAATCGGGCGCGTCGCGTCATTCGGTCGTGGAGTGGAACGGCGAAGCCGTCACCAGCGTGAAAAAGTCCTTCGGCCGGGCAGTCGCGGACGCCGGGCTCGGGCCGGAGGTAACGCCCCATATCCTTCGGCACACCTGCGCCACATGGCTGATGCAGGCCGGCGTCGATCTATGGGACGCCGCAAGCTTCCTCGGCATGACCGTTCAGCAGCTCGAAGCCACCTACGGCCACCATCATCCCGACTTCCAATCTGCCGCCGCCGAAGCGCTAGGGGGACAGAATGGGGACAGAAACAACGGGAACAAAACGAGACGGCCGGCCTCGAACGTCACGCAGTTAAGCGCCTTTGCGAAGGCTTCCGGCTAGAGCAAAACGTTCGGGACGAGGGGGTCGCAGGTTCAAATCCTGCCACTCCGACCATTCAATTTCCCGAGACTTCCCAAAAACTTCATCGTCGCAGCGCCCACGGCCCCCACCGGGGGCGGCGTGCCGCATGGCAGCTTCCCTTACGTCTGGAAAATGCCGCAAGGCGACACCACATTACGCGGATGCGCTTGCCCCGGTCTTCCGCTTGAACCCATCCCCGTTCCGGCCGCTGCCCCGCGCCCTCGACGATGCCGGCCGGCCGCGCCGCGTCGGGCTCGAACTCGAATTCACCGCGCTTTCCGAACGGCGCGCCGCCGCCGTGCTGGCGCGCTCCTTTGGCGGGGAGGTCGAGGAGGAGGATCCGCACGCCTTCCACCTCGTCGGCTCCGCGCTCGGCAAGCTCAGCGTCGAACTCGACCTGCGCCACGTCCATCCCCATCGCAGGCTGGGGCATCCCGCGCCCTGGCTGCGCCCGCCGGCCTCGACCTGGCTCGGCGCGGCCGCCAGCATGATCGTGCCGCGCGAGCTGGTGACGGAACCGATCGAGCCGGCACGCTTCGGCGAGGTCGACCGCGCCGCCGGGCTGCTGCAGTCGGCAGGCGCGCAGGGAGCGGGCGTGACGGCGTTCGGCTCGCTCGGCCTGCACTTCAACGTCGCGCCGGCTTCCCTCGCGCCAGCGACGATCCTCGCCACGCTGCAGGCCTATCTCGTGCTGGAGGACTGGCTGCGCGCGCAGACGCTGAACAGCCGCGCGCTGCGCTTCTTCGCGCCGCCGGTGTTCCCCGCCGCCTATCGCGACCGCGTGCTGGCGCCGGACTACCGGCCCGACCTGCCGTTGCTGTGCGAGGACTATCTCGCGGCCAATCCCACCCGCCAGCGCGGGCTCGATCTGCTGCCGTTGTTCCTCGACCGCCTCGGCAGCCGAATCGCCGGCCGGATCGTCGACAAGGTGAAGCCGCGCGCCGTGCTGCATTACCGGCTGCCGGTCGCCTATGTCGGCGTTCCCGGCTGGAGCGCGGCGCAGGACTGGAACAACTGGATCGAGGTCGAGCGGCTGGCCGGCGATGCGGAACGGCTCGCCCGCCTCGCCGCACGCCGGCGCGAGGGCAAGCCCGTCGACGCCGCCGACGACTGAAGTCGTCGTCCTCGGCTCAGGCCGCGCTGAAGGTTCCGTCGGGCTGCAGGCGCTCCAGCACGCCGGTGGCGACGGCGAAATAGGCGCCGTGCAGTTCCAGCCGGCCGTCGTCGACGCGCTCCTTGAGCCAGGGGAAGGTCTCGAGATTGCGCAGCGACAGCTTCACGCACTGATGCTCGACGATGCGCCGGCGCTCGATCGGGTCGTCGCTCAGCTGGAGCGCGATGTCGCGCGCCGGCGCGGCGATGCTGATCCAGTCCGGCAGGAAGTCGCGCGCCAGTTCCGGCGTGCCGTCGATCAGCGCACCCGCGCCGCCGCACAAGGCGTGGCCCATCACCACCACCTGCTTGACCTCCAGCACGCGGACGGCGAACTCGATCGCCGCGCTGGTGCCGTGGTGATCATGATCGGGCTGCGTGTAGGGCGGCACCAGATTGGCGACGTTGCGCACCACGAACAATTCACCCGGCCCGGCGTCGAAAATCATGCTGGGATCGACCCGGCTGTCGGAACAGGCGATGACCAGCGTCTGCGGGCGCTGGCCGCGCGCCGCCAGTTTTTCGAACAGCGCCTTGCGGTCCGGCCAGGATGTGGCGCGAAACCGGCGGTAGCCTTCCAGAAGATCGTCCATGCGTTCCCTCTTGGCCGTCACATTCCTCGCCGCGCGCCTTGCTGAATAAACATCGCGGGCGACAGAGGCAATTCCTCCGGGAGCGACCGGGCGGCGCATGGGCCCGCTCCCGCCATCCGGCATGGCTCGACTTGCCGGGAGCCGTGCGATAGGCGGTAATCGCACAGGCCAAGGCGAGGCAGTCAAGATGGCGGACGACATCCCCTTCGACCGGAAGTTCGAGGCGGTCCCCGGCCGGGCGGAAGCGGTGACGCCGCTGGTGCGGCGCGTGCTGGCGCCCAATCCCGGCCCGTTCACCTTCACCGGCACCTGCAGCTACATACTCGGGCGCGGCGAGGTCGCCATTGTCGATCCCGGCCCGGATGACGCGGCCCATGTCGAGGCGCTGCTGGCGGCCGTGCAGGGCGAGCGCGTGACGCATATCCTGCTCACCCACACCCACCGCGACCATAGCGGCGCGCTGGAGGCGCTGAAGGCTCGCACCGGTGCGCCCACCTATGCGCAGGGCCCGCACCGCGCCGCCCGGCCGCTGCATGAGGGCGAGGCCAACACGCTCGACGCCGCCGCCGATCGCGGCTTCTTCCCCGACGTGGCGCTGGCCGACGGCGCGGCGATCGAGGGCGCCGGCTGGCGGCTCGAAGCGCTGGCGACGCCGGGCCATGCCGCCAACCACATGGCCTTCGTGCTGGCGCAGGACGGGCTGATCTTCGTCGGCGACCATGTCATGGCGTGGGCGACCACCGTCGTCGCCCCGCCGGATGGCTCGATGAGCGACTACATGGAGTCGCTGCGCCGGCTACAAGCGCGGCCCGAGCCGCTCTATCTCCCCGGCCATGGCGGGCCGGTGCGCGAGGGGCCGGCCTTCGTCGGGCGCTACATCCGCCACCGCGTGGCGCGCGAGACCGCGATCCTGCGGGCGCTTTCGCGCGGGCCGATGTCGATCCCGGAGATCGTGCGGGCGATCTATATCGGCCTCGATCCCCGGCTCAACGAGGCAGCCGGGCTCTCCACCCTGGCGCATCTGGAGGACCTCGCGGCGCGCGGCGAGGTGCTGACCGAGGGACCGGCCACGCTGGACGGCGTTTTCACGCTGGCCTGACGAGACGGGGCCCGATCAGCGGCGCTGGCGACCCTGCATCTCCGACAATTCGGTGACCAGCTGGTCGATGCGGCGGGCATTGGAGCCGAAATCCCGGTCGCTGTTGCGCGACACCGAGCGCATGTCGACGCGGGTGCCGTCGGCCGTGCGCCGCACCCTGATCACCACATCGTCGCGCAGCGCGAAGGGCAGGCCGCGCGCCACCGCCTCGATGCGCCCCTCGCGCTGGCCGCCGCGCGGGGGCACCGCGTCGACGATCAGCCATTTGTGCCGCGTCACCAGCGACAGCACCGCCTTGTAGATCTCGTCCGGCGGCACGTCGAACTCGATGGGCTTGATGCCGGGATAGGCATCGCGCTGCTCCGCCGCGGCGCTTTCCCCGGCATAGGCGAGGGAATTGGCGTCGCGCGAGCGCACCGCCCCCAGCGTCACGAAGGCGGGCGGGTCCTCGGTGTCGGTGGTCACGTCGTAGAGCACCGGCAGTCCGATGCTCAGCGCCGCCACGGTGGCGGTCGGCATGACCAGCAGCAGCGCCAGCGCCGCCGCGCCGATGACGCGCCCCAGCCCGCGCAAGCCCTCGTTCCAGATCACCACGAAGGCCGCGAGCGCAAGCAGCAGCGAGAACGCCGAAATGCCGACGCCGGCGAGCACGGTGTAGAGCGCACTGCGGAAATCCAGCGTTTCGGTGGCATAGAGCGCGAGGCCGATGAAGCTGACCGGCAGGGCGAACACCGCCGTGCGCAGGCTCCACACCGCGAGCCGCGACATGCGTTCCTCGACATAGAGGCGGCGGCGGATCATGGCGCCCTCACACCGTTGCCAGCAGAAGGTCGGCCAGTTCCTCGACGCTGTCGACCACGATGTCGGCCTCGTCGGCGAAGTCGTCCACCGGGCTCGGCCCGCAGCGCACCAGGATGGCGATAGCCCCGGCGCCGCGCGCGGTGTCGAGGTCATGGCGGGTGTCGCCGACCAGCGCGATCTCATGCGGGGCGAGGCCGGTGAGCCGGCTGAACGCCTGCACCATGCCGGGCGCCGGCTTCGAGCCATAGCCCGAATCATGGCCGTACACGGCGCTCAGCAGGTCGGTGAGGCCGAGCATCTGCGCCTGCAGGCGGGCATTGCCCTCGGCGTCGTTGGTGGCGATGCCGAGCGGCAGGCCGAGCGCATGGAAGCGCTCCAGCGTCGGCGCCGGGCGGCCGATCGGCGTCAGGTAGCGCCGGCCTTCCTCGATGAAGAGCCGGTCCACCTCGCGGAAGAACGCGGCATCGGCGTCGCGGCCCAGCGCCTGCGCCCAGCCGGGGCCGTACTGACGCGAGGAACCGGCGATCAGCGGCGAGGTCTGGAGGAAACGCTGCTCGCCGGGATGGTAGTGGCTGAAGGCATGCAGGGCGGCCAGCCCGGCGCTGTCCGCACCGGCCAGACGGCGCATCACCGCCCCGGCGGCGGGCCCCCAGGTGCGATCGAAATCGACGAGGGTGCCGTCCTTGTCGAACAGAATGGCGCGCGGCGCGTTCACTGTCAGTCGATGTCTCGTCGAAGTGCGGAGAAGGGGCTGATAGCATGGATTCTCGCCGTCTCCCATCCAGTCGCGTGCCCGCCCTCGCGGTGGGCTTCGCCCTCGCTTTGCTTTCCACGCCATTCGCGCACGCCGAGCCGCTGGCGGAAATCGGCTCGTCCTTCGATGAGGCGGGACGGGCGCTGAACCGGCAGATCGGCGACTGGGTCGGCGCGCCCGCCAAACCCCGTGCGGCCACGCGACGCCGCGTCCTGCCGGCCACGGCACCGCTGCCGCCGACCCGCCCGGCGGAGTTCGCGGCCGCGACGCCGGCCGAGACATCTGTGGCAGTTCCTGTGACCGCCGCCGCGCCCTTGCCGCCGCCCGAAGCCCCAGCAGAAGCGGAAGCGGAGGCCGCCGTCCCCGCGCCGCCCTCTGCGCGCGAGGAGATGCGCCTTGCCGCCCGCCCGACCGTGACGCCGGCTGAGAAGCCGGTCGCGGCGCCGGAACCTGCGGCGAAAACCGTGCGCGACGTCCCGCTGCCGCCGGTGCGGCCTTCTGGCGCACCGATGGAACAGGCCGAGGCGCCGCCCGCTGAGAAGCGGGTCGCCGCGCTTCCTCCCGCGGCTGAGGCGGAGAAGGCGCCCACCGAGAAGCCGGGCTCCGCCACCGAGGCCGTACCGACCATCTGCCCGGAGCTCTCCAATGGCGCTATCGGCGTGTTCGAGCCCTCCGTCGTCACCGCCACCGATCCGCTCTGCACGGTCGATCGCGGGGTGACCCTCTCCGCCGTGCGCATGAAGGACGGGCGCCTCGTCACGCTGAGCCCCGCCGCCACGCTTCGCTGTGAAATGGCCGCCTCCGTCGCCGTCTGGCTGCGCGAGAAGGTCGAGCCGGTCGTCGCGACGCTCGGCGCGCCGCTGGACAAGGTCGAGGTGGCCGCCTCGCAGCAGTGCCGCCCGCGCAACCGGGTGGCCGGGGCGAAGATCAGCGAGCATGGACGCGGCAATGCTCTGGATATTGGCGGCTTCGTGCTGAAGGACGGGCGCAGCTTCGTGATCGGCAAGCCCTCCGGCGGCGAACTGGCCATGCCGATCGATTTCCAGGAGAAGCTCAAGCTGAGCGCCTGCGCCGACTTCACAACCATTCTCGGCCCGGGCTCGGACGGCCATCACGAGACGCATCTTCATGTGGATCGGGCCGAGCGGCGCTCGGGCGCCGTGCTGTGCCAATGGACCACGGCACGCATCGAGGCCACGGTGCCGCGGCCCCCGGCCAGGCCGGCGGAGGGCGCGGCCGAGGCCGCCCCAGCCAAGACGCCTGCGGAACCGGCGAATGGTGCGGCCGGCGAGCCGCCACCGGCTACGACGAGTCAATAGCCGCGTTGCTCGACCAAGGGTGCGCTTCCGGCGGAGGCCGGCAGGCACTAGGGTGGTGGAACTCACCTTCCGTGGAGTTCCGGCTCATGCTCACCAATCTGCAGGCTCGCGACGTCGAGACCCTGGTCCACCCCTACACCAACCTTGTCGCCATCCGGGAGACCGGCCCGCTCATCCTGGAACGCGGCCAGGGCGTGTGGGTCCACGACGTCGACGGCAAGCCCTATCTCGAAGGCATGGCCGGCCTGTGGTGCACCGCGCTCGGCTATGGCAACGAGGAACTGGTGGAGGCCGCGGCGGCACAGATGCGCAAGCTGCCCTTCACCCATATCTTCGGCGGCAAGAGCCACGATCCCGCGATCGAACTGGCCGAGAAGCTGAAGGAGATGGCCCCGGTGCCGATCTCCAAGGTGTTCTTCACAAATTCCGGCTCCGAGGCCAACGACACCCAGATGAAGCTCGTCTGGTACATGAACAACGCGCTCGGCCGGCCGAAGAAGAAGAAGATCATCTCGCGCATGCGCGCCTATCACGGCGTGACCATCGCCTCGGCCTCGCTGACCGGCCTTGCCGGCAACCACAATGATTTCGACCTGCCGATCGCCGGCGTGCGGCACACCACCTGCCCGCATCACTACCGGCTGGCGGAAGCCGGCGAGAGCGAGGAGGATTTCGCCACCCGCCTCGCCGCCGACCTCGAGGCACTGATCATCGCCGAGGATCCCGACACCGTGGCGGCCTTCATCGCCGAGCCCGTGCTGGGCGCGGGCGGCGTCATCGTGCCGCCGAAGACCTACTACCCGAAGATCGAGGCCGTGCTGAAGAAGTACGACGTGTTCTTCATCGGCGACGAGGTCATCACCGGCTTCGGCCGCCTCGGCACCGCCTTCGGCTGCCAAGCGCTGGACATGAAGCCGAACTCGATCTCCATCGCCAAGGCGCTTTCCTCCGCCTACCAGCCGATCGGCGGCGTGATGATCCCCGAGGACATGTACCAGGCCATGCTGGAGGAGAGCAGCAAGCTCGGCAGCTTCGGCCATGGCTACACCTATTCGGGCCATCCGGTGGCGGCGGCGGTGGCGCTGAAGACGCTGGAGATCTACGAGCGCGAGAGCGTGTTCGAGCGCGTGCGCGCCAAGATCCCGCAGTTCGACGCCCGGCGCGCGGCGCTGGAGGATCACCCGCTCGTCGGTGAGGCGCGCGGCATGGGTCTGGTCGCCGGCATCGAGATCGTCGCCGACAAGAAGACCAAGCATCAGTTCGACCCGAAGAAGGGCGTGGCCGCCAAATGCGTCGCCTTCGCGCAGGCCGAGGGCCTGATCGTGCGCAACGTGTTCGGCGACGCGGTCACCATCTGCCCGCCGCTGGTGATCTCGCCGGCGGAGATCGACGAATTGTTCGACCGCCTCACCCGCGCGCTCGACAAGACGCTGGACTGGGCGGTGAGCGAGAAGCTGCTGGCGGCGTGAAGCTCGAAGAAGTCGTTATCCCGGCAGAAGCCGACGGAACAACATCATCCCCGGGCTCGGCCCGGGGATCCACGACGTACTCTACTCGTAGATTAGAGACTGATTTACCGATCAGCTTGTCTCAACCTGATCGGATCAGGCTCTAGCCAGCCTCTCGGTAGAGCGGCACGGGCTCGTAGCGCCCCCCGACGACCGTCATCCTTAGGTGCCCGGCGTCAGCCGGGCCTCGAAGGATGCTCGTCCGAGCGCACCGCAACGATCATCCTTCGAGGCTCGCTCCGCTCGCACCTCAGGATGACGGCCGCTTATGGGGCGTCCGCACAAACAAAAAGGGCGCTGCCGAGGCAGCGCCCTTTTTCATGTTCGGTGCGGCGTCGCTCAGAGCACGACGACTTCGGCGCCCTGCGGCACGCGGGTATAGAGGTCGATCACGTCCTCGTTGAGCATGCGGATGCAGCCCGAGGAGATGGCCTGGCCGATATATTCCGGCTGGTTGGTGCCGTGGATGCGGAACAGCGTGTCCTTGTTGCCCTGGTAGAGGTAGAGCGCGCGGGCACCCATCGGGTTGTGCGGGCCGGGACCGACGAAGTTCGGGATGCCGGCGAGACGCTGCTTGATCTCCGGGGTCGGCGTCCAGGTCGGCCATTCGGCCTTGCGGCCGACCTTGGCTTCGCCCTTGAAGGCGAGGCCTTCTTCGCCGACGGTCACGCCGTAGCGGATCGCCTTGCCGTTGTCCTGCACGAGATACAGGTACTTCTTGTCGGTATCGACGACGATCGTGCCCGGCTTCTGCGTGCCGGCATAGTCCACGATCGACCGCAGATACATCTCCGGCGGCAGCACCTTCTGGTACGGCGCGTTGGCAAGCAACTGCTTGTCCCGCGGCGTCAGCGACGCCTCTGGCGCCGCCTGGCGCTCCACACTGGTGCACGCTCCCAAAAGAAGCGCCAACAGGACAGCCCCCGCCCCGCGCACGATCATTTCCCGATGCTCCGAATCGCCTCGACGCGCCTCAGCGCGCGTCATTTCCATATGTCGATTAACCGAACTCCTTTCCGCCTTGAAGGGGCCATGTGTTCGACGCGTGTTTGTCACGCAGAAATGTTGCGCAAAAACATCAGTTCCCTTGGAAGAGGTCGAAAATGCCGGCCAAACACCGTTCCTTACGTCAACGGCCTTATCGACAACCCCGATTCTGCTTATTTTTGACGCAGTCGACGATCATTTCGTTGGCAACCGCTGGGAAAGCGGCCTGTAAAACGGAGGAAGTCATGTCTACCGAGGAAACGCCGGCCCCTGAGGGCCGCCCTAGCGAGCGTTGGGAACGTTCGCAACAAACCGCGCATTGGCGCGACATCGGCATCTCCGCGGTCGCCGCGGCGGCCCGCTACAACTACAGCAAGACCACGGTATCCGATGCCCCCGGCAAGGGCGCGGCGCGGACCGATGACACGGAAGCCAAAATCGTAACGCTTCGCGACGTGGAATATTTCGCGGCCTGATTGCCACCGGTCGCCCGACCGGGACGAGCTCGCCCGCATCCCCCCGAAACCACAGCACGATCCGACCGCCGCCTGCAGGCGCGCAAGCGCGCGCCGGGGCCACCGCCGAATTCGCGCTGGAGGCGTGACACGCGCGCCGGCCCTCCGCATTGTCGGGGGGCCGGCTTGAGTCGGTGCGCGGGCAGAGCCGGGGAGACTGCATGATCAACGCCTACAGCATCCGCAACGGCGCGCTGGCGCGCACGCCGGTCGGCCCCGGGGAATCGATCCCGGCCGATGCGACCTGGATCGACCTGTTCCAGCCGGCCGCCGACGAGGACTGCACGGTCGAGGCCACGCTCGGCATCGCCGTGCCGACGCAGGCGGAGATGGTCGAGATCGAACCGTCCAGCCGGCTACGCATCGAGCACGGCGCGCGCTACATGACCGCCTCGGTGGTCTGCCACAGCGAGACCGAGCAGCCGACCCTCTCCGACGTCACCTTCATCCTGACCAATGGCCGGCTCGCCACCGTCCGCTATGACGAATCGACGCCGTTCCGCATCGTCCTGCCCAAGCTCGACCGCGCCGCGGCCGGCACGCTGCGCGGCGACCGGGTGCTGCTGATCCTGCTCGACACCATCATCGACCGCGCCGCCGACATCATCGAGCGGCTCGGCGGCGACATCGACGCCATCTCGCGGCGCGTGTTCGAGCGCGACGAGGCGGGGGAAACCGGCAGCCAGCGCTTCCGCGTGCTGCTGCGCATGCTCGGGCGGCGCGGCGACCTCGGCTCCAAGGTGCGCGAGAGCCTGGTCTCGATCGGCCGCCTCGTCACCTTCCTCGGCACGGAGAGCGAGGCGCAGCGCTTCGACAAGGAACAGCGCGCCTGGCTCAAGAGCATGCAGCGCGACGTGACCTCGCTGAACGACCACGTTTCCTATCTCGGCAACAAGATCACCTTCCTGCTCGACGCCACGCTCGGCATGGTCTCGATCGAGCAGAACAACATCATCAAGATCTTCGCGGTGCTGTCGGTGGTGCTGATGCCGCCAACGCTGATCGCTTCGGTCTACGGCATGAACTTCCAGCACATGCCGGAGCTGGACGAGACCTGGGGCTACCCGGCCGCGCTCGCCGCCATGCTGGCGGCGGCGGTGGTGCCCTATCTGATCTTCAAGTGGAAGCGCTGGCTGTAGGCGCCCGGAACGCCGTCGGCACCGGGCGTGCCCCGGCCATCCCGTCAGACGTGCTGGCCGCCATTGATGTGGATTTCCGCCCCGTTCAGATAGGACGAGGTGTCGGTGCACAGCACATAGATGATCTTCGCCACCTCGTCGGGCGTGCCGAGGCGCTGCATCGGGATCTGCTCGACGATCTTCTCGGTGCCCGGCGACAGGATCGAGGTGTCGATCTCGCCCGGCGCGATGGCGTTCACGCGCACGCCGACGCGGCCGAAATCGGCCGCCATCTCGCGGGTGAGGCCCGCCAGCGCCGCCTTGGAGGTGGCATAGGCCGCTCCGGCGAAGGGATGCACCCGCGAGCCGGCGATGGAAGTGACGTTCACCACCGCGCCATGGGTGCGCTTGAGCTCCTCCAGGAGGCCGCGCGCCAAAAGGATCGGCGCGAAGAAATTCACCTGGAAGACCTTGTGCCAGGCCTCCTGCGGGGTGTTGAGCGTGCTCAGCCGCGCGCCACCCTCGCCCTTGGGCGAGATGCCGGCATTGTTGACGAGGGCGTGCAGCTCCCCGTCCGGCAGCCGGTTCTTGATCTCCTCCACCGCCCGCATCGTATCGGCGGGATCGGCAAGATCGACCTGGATATGGTCTTCCGGCCCCATCTCCCACGGACAATTCTCCGGGAAGGCGTGGCGCGAGCAGGTGATCACGCGCCATCCCGCGGCGGAGAACCGCTTGACGGTGGCGTGGCCGATCCCGCGCGAGGCGCCGGTGAGCAGCATGGTGCGGCGAGGCTGATTGGAACCCTTGGTCATGGATGCTGTCTTAGCTCGGGGTTGGCGCCATGTCAGGAAATCTGTGAAGCGGGAGGCCGGACGTCAGGGATAAAGCCGCGTCTTGCCCCAGTCGCCCGCCTCCGGCGTGTCGCGCCGGAACACGATGCGATCGTGCAGGCGGAACGGGCGGTCATGCCAGAACTCGATCTGCACCGGCCGGATGCGGTAGCCGGTCCAGTGCGAGGGACGCGGCACCTGGCTGAGCCCGTATTGCGCCGTGACCTTGGCCACCGCCGCCTCCAGCGCGAAGCGGCCCTCCAGCGGGCGCGACTGCTGGCTCGCCCAGGCGCCGATCTGCGACAGGCGCGGGCGGGTGGCGAAATAGGCGTCCGCCTCGGCATCGCTCACCGTCTCGACCGGCCCGCGCACGCGGACCTGCCGGCGCAGCGACTTCCAGTGGAACACCACGGCCGCCTTCGCCACCGCCGCCAGTTCGCGCCCCTTGGCGCTGCCAGTATTGGTGAAGAACACGAAGCCGCGCTCGTCGCGCTGGTTCAGCAGCACCATGCGCACATCCGGCAGCCCGTCGGCATCGACGGTGGCGAGCGCCATGGCGTTGGGATCGTTGGGCTCGCTTGCCTTCGCCTCGGCAAACCATTCCTCGAAAAGGCGAAATGGTTCGGCAGCGGCGGTGAAATCACCGGATGTTAACGCTTCTGAGGCTTCCATAGCGGCATCTTCGACGGCTGGACAAACCGGGGACGGGCCCCGGTTCTCCAGACAGGTTTCCACGGGCGGTACATGACGACAGGGCAGGACAAGGGACAACTCCCGAAGGGGTCGGTCCCCGGACATGCCGACGCTCCATATAAGCGCCTCACGTCCATCCGCACAGTCGGTTCAGTGCTGACCTTCGTCGCGATCGGCGCCGCGACCGGCGGCTGCTCGCTGCCGCCTTCGCTCAGTGCCTCCGGCATCGATCCGGTGACGACCGGCTCGATCGTGCAGCCGGTCGCCTATACCGAGCGTACACCCCCGGCCGGCGTCGCGCCGGACGACTGGGTCGCCGCGCGGCAGGCGCTCGCCACCGCCCTGCGCGACACGCAGGCCGCCCCGAGCGTTCCCTGGTCGAACCCGGCCCGGCAGTCCAGCGGCATGGTGACGCCCATCGGCGAGAGCCGCAGCACGCAGGATGGCACCTGCCGCGATTTCATGGTCACCTTCATCCACGCCAATGACAGCGAGAACGCCGACTGGCTGCAGGGCTCGGCCTGCCGTACCGCGCGCGGCAGCTGGCAGGTCGACGAGGCCCGCCTGCTCGAACGCAGCTGAGGACGGATCGCCGCGGCTTTCGCGCGCCACGCACCGTTGCATCGCGGCAACACCGTGCCTACATGGGCTTTGCCCCGGAACCGCCGGACGAGACGATCATCCATGCGCGATCCCTATGAAATCCTCGGCGTTGCCAAAACCGCCGACCAGGCCGACATCAAGCGGGCTTTCCGCAAGCTCGCCAAGAAACTGCACCCGGACGCCAACAAGGACGATCCGAAGGCGCAGGACCGATTCGCCGAGCTGAACTCCGCCAACGAGCTGCTCTCGGACCCCGAGAAGCGCGGCCAGTTCGACCGCGGCGAAATCGATGCCGAAGGCAAGCCGCGCGGCTTCGAAGGCTATCCCGGCGGCCCCGGCGGCTTTCGGCGCGGCGGCTTCCGCCAGGGCCCGCAGGACGAATCCATCTTCGAGAGCTTCTCCTTCGGGCCGGAAGGGGCGCGCCGCTCCGGCCACGGCCCGCATGACGCCGGCGGCTTCGACGACGTGATCGCCGACATACTCGGCGGTCTGGGCGGACGTGGACGCGCACGCGCCGGCGGCGCCGGTCGCGGCGAGACGCCGCGCGGCGGCGACATCGAGATCAGCGTACCGGTGCCACTGGAGCGCGTGGTCGAGGGCGGCCCGGTGAAGGTGCACCTGCCGAACGGCCGGGCGGTCGAGATCAAGATTCCCGCCCATGTCGCGGAAGGCCACCGCATGCGCCTCAAGGGCCAGGGCGAGCCGAGCCCGTTCGGCGGCGCGCCGGGCGACGCCTATGTCGTCGTCGCGTACAAGCAGCATCCGCTGTTCAAGGTGGACGGCGCGGACCTCAAGGCCGACGTGTCGCTGCCGCTCGCCCAGGCGGTGCTGGGCGGCAAGCTGCGGGTGCCCACGCTGAAGGGCGAGGTCGAGCTCTCCGTGCCGGCCTGGACCAATTCTGGCCGCACCTTCCGCCTGCGCGGCAAGGGGCTACCGAAGGCCGACGGCGCCGCCGGCGACCTGCTCGCGACCGTGCGGATCGTGCTGCCCGAATCGCACGATCCCGAACTCGAGGAGCTGATGCGCCGCCACCTCGAGCCCAAGGGCTGAGGCGGAACGGTCGTCCGGCACCGCGCCGCAGGTTCCCGAGCCCTCGCTTGAGCGGGTCGCTTGAGCGGGTCTTGCCGCTGTGCGATAGGAACCCATAGCCACCGCAAGGTGGAACGAGAGTTTTGGAGCACGGCGTGAACGGCATGGCATCGGGCGGCATCCCATCGGCAGGATTGATGAGCGGCAAGCGCGGCCTGGTGATGGGGGTGGCGAACAACCGCTCCATTGCCTGGGGCATCGCCAAGGCCTGCCATGCACATGGCGCGAAGCTCGCCTTCACCTATCAGGGCGAGCCGCTGCGCAAGCGCGTCGAGCCGCTGGCGGCCGAGCTTGACGCCGCGATCGTCGGCCATTGCGACGTGACCGATCCCGCCACCATCGACGCGGTCTTCGCCGAGACCCAGCGCCAGCTCGGCGGGCTGGATTTCCTCGTCCACGCCATCGCCTTCTCGGACAAGAACGAGCTGGACGGGCGCTATGTCGACACCACGGCGGACAATTTCAGCAAGACCATGCTGATCTCCTGCTACAGCTTCACCGCCGTCGCCCAGCGCGCCGAGAAGCTGATGACGGAAGGCGGCTCCATGCTGACGCTGACCTATTACGGCGCCGAGAAGTGGATGCCGCACTACAACGTCATGGGCGTCGCCAAGGCGGCGCTGGAGGCGAGCGTGCGCTATCTCGCCGCCGACCTCGGCCCGAAGAACATCCGCGTCAACGCCATCTCCGCCGGCCCGATCAAGACGCTGGCCGCCTCCGGCATCGGCGATTTCCGCTACATCCTGAAGTGGAACGAGCTGAACGCGCCGCTGCGCCGCACCGTCACCATCGACGAGGTGGGCGGCACCGGCATGTACCTGTTGTCCGACCTCGGACGCGGCGTGACCGGCGAAATCCATCATGTCGACGCCGGCTATCATGTCGTCGGCATGAAGAACCCCGAAGCGCCCGACCTCACGCTGGAGCGCGACTAGCCGTCCACGCCCACCGGCGCGGAGGCTGACGAGCAGGAGACAGGCAATGATCAAGGCTTCCGGCGGCAAGCGCGGCATGGCGCGGAACACCGCCCGCGCGGCGATGGCGGCAGCGATGCTTCTTCTCGGCAGTGGGGCGGCCATCGTCCCGGCCGAGGCGCAGTCGAGCATCACCGTCCGGCCGCCGCCGGGCTCCGGGCTGCCGAGCTGGGCCACGCCCGGCTCACCGGACCAGGACAGCGGCACCCCGCCGACCTTCCAGCAATACCCGTTCTGGGACCGCATCTTCGGCTCGGGCGGCCTGTTCTTCCCCGGCTACACTTCGCCGGTCTCCAACAGCAACAGCTACCAGCGCCTCGCGCTGCTGACCGGCGGCGGCGCGGGCTCCGTGGTCTTCGCCGCCGGCATGGCCGATACGCTGTGCCAGGCGGCCGACGCGCCGACCATCCGCGTCCTCAGCGCCCCGCCGGGCGTGAAGCTCACCACCGATTACGGCCAGTTCGTCGCCACCGGCAACGACGCCGGCTCGTCCTATTGCCGCGGCCGTGTCGTGCGCGGCACCCGCCTCGTGCTGGCGGGACGCGCCCCGCGCGGCGGCGGCAGCGTGACGCTCCGCGTGATCTGGCCGCGCGTCGGCCGCAATGGCGGCACCAGCTACACGCATACGGTCGCCCTGCCGTCGAAATGAAGAAGCGCCGCATCTTCGTCATCCGGCACGGCGAGACCGACTGGAATCTCGCCGGGCGCCTGCAGGGGCACCACGACATTCCCCTCAACGACCTCGGACGCGAACAGGCGGCGAAGGCCGCGCGCGTGGTCGAGCGGTTGAGCGGTGGCAGTGCGGGGCTGCATTATGTCGCCAGCCCGCTGTCGCGCACGTCGCAGACCATGGCGATCCTGCGCGCCGAGCTCGGCCTGCCGCCGGATGCGTTCCACCGCGACCCGCGCTTCATGGAACTCGCCTTCGGGCGCTGGGAAGGCTTTTCCTGGAAGGAACTGCGCCGGCGCGATCCGAACGCGCTCGCCGCGCGCCGGGCCGACCCGTGGAACTATGTGCCGCCCGGCGGGGAGAGCTACGCCATGCTGTCCGAGCGGGTGATGCCGGCCATCGGCGATCTCAGCGAGGATTCGGTGGTCGTCACCCATGGCGGCGTGGTGCGCGCCATGCTGCACGCGCTCGCCGGCATGCCGCCGCAGCAGGCGGTGGACCTGCCGGTGCGGCAGGGCGCCGTCTATCTCATCGAGGACGGCGCCTTCGAACTCGCCATGGCGTGAAGATCCCCAAAGAGGTGTTGTGATGGGCGCTCAACTGATCCGGGCCGACGAGGCCGCCAATTCCCGCCCCATCTGGTGCGTCACCGCGCAGAACTGGCGCGACGTGGCTTCCGAGCTGCCCGCGCCGGCCCTCGCTTTCGCCGAGGCGAGCGGCTTCAAGGCCGAGGCGGGCTCCCTGCTGGTGCTGCCTTCGGCGGACGGCGCCATCGCCGGGGTGCTGTTCGGCTGCGAGGAGGCCCCGCGCGACCCGCTGTCCTTCGGCAAGCTGGCGACCGCGCTGCCCTCCGGCGACTATCACCTCGCCCGCGCGCCGGCCAATCCACGCCTCGCCGCGCTCGGCTTCCTGCTCGGCGCCTACCGCTTCACCCGCTACCGCAAACGCAACCTCCGCGATCTGCGGCTCGTGGTGCCGGACGGCGTCGACCGCGCGGAGATCGAGCGTACGGCGGAGGCGGTCACGCTCGTCCGCGACCTCGTCAACACGCCGGCCAATGATTTCGGCCCGGCCGAGATCGAGGCGCAGGCGCGGGCCCTCGCCGCGCGCTTCGGCGCCGACATCACCGTGACCACTGGCGACGACCTGCTGGCGGCGAATTTCCCGCTGATACATGCCGTCGGGCGCGCCAGCGCGCGGGCGCCGCGCCTCATCGACCTTTCCTGGGGCGATCCGGACGCGCCCAAGGTGACGCTGGTCGGCAAGGGCGTCGCCTTCGACACCGGCGGGCTCGACATCAAGCCGCCGAGCGGCATGCTGCTGATGAAGAAGGACATGGGCGGGGCGGCGCACGCCATCGGCCTGGCGCAGATGATCATGGCGCGCGGCCTCAAGCTGCGGCTGCGCCTCATCATCCCGGCGGTGGAGAACTCCATCGACGGCACCGCCTTCCGCCCCGGCGACATCTTCCCCTCGCGCAAGGGCCTGTCCGTCGAGATCGGCAATACCGATGCCGAGGGCCGACTCATTCTCGCCGATGCGCTCACCCTCGCCGACGAGGAAGCGCCCGAGCTGCTGATCGACTTCGCCACGCTGACCGGGGCGGCGCGCGTCGCGCTCGGCCCGCAACTGCCGCCGGCCTATACCGACGACGAGACGCTGGCCGCCGACCTCGCGCGCTTTGCCAGCATTGAGGCCGATCCGCTCTGGCGCCTGCCGCTGTGGAAGCCCTATGCCTCCATGCTGGACAGCCCGATCGCCGATCTCAACAACGCGCCCGGCGGCGGCTTTGCCGGCTCCATCACCGCCGCGCTGTTCCTCGAACGCTTCGTCGAGCGGGCGGCGAGCTGGCTGCATCTCGACATCTATGCCTGGAACCCGTCCTCGCGCCCCGGTCGTCCGGAAGGCGGCGAAGCCCAGACCATCCGCGCCATCGATGCCCTGCTGACGGAGCGTTACCGGCATTAATGAATTGTTGGGGCGACAAACCCCATATTCCGGTGAACAATCCGCAGCCGTAACGATTGCGGCAAATGCCGCAAGCGCTGCGGATTGGAGCCGGAGAGCGGACCATGGCGGTCGAATTGCGCCCCTCACAGGCGCTGCGCCTGCTGCACGAGCTGTCGCTCGCGCAGGTGCGCGACGACGCCCCCGATCTCTCGCCGCGCCAGCTCGCCATCCTGCTCAGCGTCTATCTCGAAGCTCCGCCGCACACCGTGCGCGGCCTCGCCGCGCGGCTCGGCGTCACCAAGCCGGTGATCACCCGCGCGCTCGACACGATGGGCGCGCTCGGGCTGGTCTCGCGCCGGCGCGACGAGGCGGACAAGCGCAACGTGATCATTCAGCGTACGGTCGAAGGTGCGCTATATCTGGAGACACTGGGCGACCAGGCGGTGGCGGTCGCCCGCAACCTGCCGCGCTGATTCACCGTTGCCTGCGAGTTCGAACGTGACCCTGCACGACCCCCGCCTCACCCCGGCCCGGCCGGACCTCGCCGCCCTGCATCTGCGCGGCATCGTCGAGGCGTCCCGCTTCGTCGAGGGTCAGGCGCGGCGCGTCATCGCCACCTCGGCGCCGGTGCGCAAGGAGCCCTCGCCCGAGGCTTCGCTCACCACCGAGGCGCTGTTCGGCGAGACGGTGACGGTCTACGAGACCACCGAAGAAGGCTGGGCCTGGGGCCAGCTCGACGCCGACGGCTATGTCGGCTGGCTGCCGGCGGAGGCGCTCGGGGCACTCGGCCTGCCGGCAACCCACAAGGTGAGCGCGCTGCGCACCCCGGTGTTCCCCGGCCCGTCGATCAAGCTGCCGCCGCTCGAATTGCTGTCCTTCGGCGCGCGCGTCGCCATCGTCGAGATGCGCGAGCGCTTCGCGGTAACGCAGGAAGGCGGCTTCATCTTCGGCAACCATCTGGCGCCGCTCGACAGCGTCGAGCCGGATTTCGTCGCGGTCGCCGCCCATTTCCTCGGCGCCGCCTATCTCTGGGGCGGGCGCTCCAGCCTCGGGCTGGACTGTTCCGGTCTCGTGCAGGTCGCGCTCGCTGCCGCCGGCCTCAAAGCCCCGCGCGACAGCGACATGCAGGAGCACGCGCTCGGCGCGCCGGTCGCGTTCGACGGCGACCTTTCCGTGCTCCGGCGCGGCGATCTCATCTTCTGGCCCGGCCATGTCGGCATTGTCGAGGATCGCGACACGCTGCTGCACGCCACCGCCGCCTATATGAGCGTGGTGCGCGAACCGCTGGCCGCCGCGCTCAAGCGCATCGAGGCGGCGAGCGCCCCGGTGCGCAGCGTCCGGCGGCTTTAATCTCGCTCACATCTCGTCGGCGAACAGGCCGAGCCGGCGCAGCAGCGCCTTCTCGGCTTCCAGCACCACCATGAGCAGGGCGCCGACGCCGACGATCATCACCCCGTCGAGCAGGGCGACGGCGCGCGTGTCGAAGATCGCCTGCATCACCGGCAGATAGGTGAAGGCGAACTGCCCGACGATGACCGCAGCCAGTGCCACCAGCACCGCCTTCGTCCCCAGCACGCCGCGCCAGGTGAGCGAGGGCGCGTGCAGGAAGCGCACATTGAACAGATAGAAGATCTCCATCACCACGATGGTGTTCACCACGATGGTGCGCGCCATCGCCTCGCTTTGCCCGCGCCCGATCGACAGCGCGTACATGGCGAATACGGCGAGGGTGAACAGTAGCGAAACGAGGATCACGCGCCAGAGCATGAAACGGGTCAACAGCCCGGCCTGCGGCGGGCGCGGCGGACGCGCCATGATGCCGGGCTCGGTCGGCTCGAAGGCCAGCGCCAGGCCGAGCGTGATGCTCGTCGCGAGATTGATCCAGAGGATCTGCGTCGCCGACATCGGCATGGTGACGCCGAACAGGATCGCCCCGATCACCGCCAGCACCTCGCCGCCATTGGTCGGCAGCGTCCAGGCGATCATCTTGCAGATATTGTCGTAGACGGTGCGCCCCTCCTTCACCGCCGCGACGATGGAGGCGAAATTGTCGTCGAGCAGCACCACCTCGGCGGCCTGCTTGGCGGCTTCCGTGCCCTTGCGGCCCATGGCGATGCCCACATCCGCCTGCCGCAGCGAGGGGGCGTCGTTCACCCCGTCGCCGGTCATCGCCACCACCGCGCCGGTCGATTGCAGCGCGCGCACGATGCGCAGCTTGTTCTCCGGGCTGGTGCGGGCGAACACCGCCGTGTCGCGGGCCATGGTGACCAGATCTTCGTCGGAGACGGCATCCACCTGCGCGCCCGTGACCACCGCCGGGTTCTCGGCGATGCCGAGCTGGCGGGCGATGGCCTGCGCGGTGGCGCCGTGATCGCCGGTGATCATCTTCACGCCGATGCCGGCGGTGCGGCACTCGGCGACCGCGACCACCGCCTCCGGGCGCGGCGGATCGATGAAGCCGACGAGGCCGAGGAAATCGAGGCCGGAAAAGTCCGGCCCGCCTTCCAGCGTCTCGACGTCGAGCCGGCCGGGCGGCGTATCGAAGCGCCGCATCGCAAAGCCCAGCACGCGCTCGCCCTCGCCGGCCGCCGCCTCGATGGCCGGCGCCCAGCACGGAAGGCCGCCGCTCTCGGGGCTGCACATGGCGAGCACTGCCTCGGGCGCTCCCTTCACGAAGGCGAAGGTCTCCCCGCCCGGCCCCTCCGCCAGCACCGCCATGAAACGATGGGCGGCATCGAAGGGAATCTCGTCGCGCCGCGTCCAGCTGCCGCGCTCGCTGGCCGGCGCGAGGCCGGCCTTTAGCGCCAGCGCCACCAGCGCTCCCTCCATCGGGTCGCCCTCGCTGCGCCACTGGCCCTCGACCTGGCGCAGATGCGCGTCGTTGCACAGCAGCCCGCAGCGCAGCAGATCGTCCGCGGCCACGTTCGGGTCGCCCGGCAGCTTCCAGTCGAGGTCGCCCTCCGGGTCGTAGCCCGCGCCCCGCACGTCGATCTCGGCGAAGGGCGAATGCAGCGCCGGCAGGAACAGCCGGCGGGCGGTCATCTCGTTGCGGGTCAGCGTGCCGGTCTTGTCGGAGCAGATGACCGAGGTCGCGCCCAGTGTCTCCACCGCCGGCAGGCGGCGGATGACGGCATTGCGCCGCGCCATGCGCCGCACGCCGATGGCCAGCGTAATGGTGATGACCGCCGGCAGGCCCTCCGGCACCACGCCGACCGCCAGCGCCACCACCGCCATCAGCGCCTCGGTCCAGCCATAGCCGCGCGCCACCACGGCGAACAGGAAGATGACCGCCGCCGCCGCCAGCACGACCCAGGTGAAGCGGCGGGCGAAATCGTCGATCTGCCGCAGCAGCGGCGTCGCCAGCGGCTCGACCTCGGCGATCAGCTTGCCGATGCGGCCGATCTCGGTGTGCATGCCGGTGGAGACGACGATTCCCGCGCCCTGCCCGGCCGCCACGGTGGTGCCGGAGAACGCCATGGAATGACGGTCGCCCAGCGGAGCATCGGCGGCGGCGGGCCGCTCATGCTTGGAAGCAGCGACCGATTCGCCGGTGAGGATCGATTCGTCGATCAGCATGCCGCGCGCGCGCAGCAGCCGCGTATCGGCGGGCACGCGGTCGCCCGCCTCCAGGATGACGATGTCGCCCGGCACCAGCTCATGCGCGGCGATGCTGACCCGCTCATTGCCGCGAATGGCGCTGGCGTGCGGCGAAATCATGCTGCGGATGGCCCGCAGCGCCTCCTCCGCCTTGCCCTCCTGCACGAAGCCGACCACGGCGTTGGCCAGCACCACGGCGAGGATGACGCCGGCATCGACGTGATGGCCGAGCAGCAGCGCGGCGAGCGCCCCGGCGAGCAGGAAATAGATCAGCGCGTTGTTGAACTGGCTGAGGAAGCGCAGCAGCGGATGCCGGCCCGGCGCTTCCGGCAGGGCATTCGGCCCGTGCAGCTTCAGCCGCGCGCCGGCTTCCTCGGCGGTCAATCCCTGCGGCGAGGCGCCGAGATGGCCGGCGACCTCCTCATGGGGCAGAGCGTGCCAGTCGAACCGCGGCAGCGGGTTCCGGGGAGCGGGGGAGGTGCCGGGCGGCGGGACGGCGGCGTCTGTCATCGTTCAGGGGCGCTCTCTTTGCGTGACGACCGGCGGGATACCGGCACGCTAGCGGCACGCGGTCGAACGACCAACCGGAGTTTCCCTTACGCAACCCCATCAAGGACTTGCGGCCGGCCTTCGGAAGGAAAAAGGGCCGGCCAATGGCCGACCCTTGAGTTGCTCGAGCGGGGCGTTGATTGAGGGAGTGCCCCGCTCGAGACGGGATGCGCGATCAGATGCTGTCGTCGCCGCCGAACCACCCGCCGCCGTCGAACCAGCCGCCCCCGTCCGCGCCGGAGATGTCGTCGGCACCGGGATCGTTCGCGTTGTCATAATCTTGCGCCGGCTCGGCAGGCGGCTCGGCCGGGGCAGCCGCCGGAGCTTCCGTCGGCGCTTCCGCCGCCTTGGCCTCGCTGCCGCCGAACATGCCGGCCAGCGCATTGCCGAGCATCACGCCGCCGGCGACGCCGAGCGCAGTCTGCGCCGCGCCGGCAAGAAAACCGCCACCGCCGAAACCGCCACCGCCGAAGCCACCGCCACCGAAGCCGGGACGGCCGCCGGGCTGGCCGAAGGCGCCGGGCTGGCCCTGCGGCGGGAAACCCGCTTGCGGGGCGGACTGGCCACCCGATTGCCAGGCCGGGGACGTGCCCGCCGGGATGGCGGAGTTGCCCTCGGGCGCCCCGCTGCCGAAGGAGCCGCCGCTACGCGGCACCGACGGCACCGGGCCACGGCGCACCGGGGGCTGGCCGGAGCCGAACAGGCTGCCGAACAGACCGCCGGACGCCGCGGGCTGGGCGGCCGGCTGCGCGTCCTGCGACGCCGCTTCCTGCGCCTGCCGCTCCAGTTCCTCGATGCGGGCCTGCGCCTGCTGCAGCGCGTAGTCCTGCATCACGATGGTCTGCGCCATCAGGTAGGGCGCGGCCGGCTGCCGGGCGATGCACTGGGCGATGTAGCCTTCCGCCTGCGCATCGCGCGGACCGGTACGGCGCTCCACCTCGTCGAGCTTGGCGAAGAGGCCATCAATGGCCTGACGGTCCTGGTCGTTCATGTCGGGATCCCTCCGTTCGGGAACGTCACTCCCGCTCGCCGGTGAAGTTGAGCAGCAGCTGGAAGATGTTCACGAAGTTCAGATAGAGAGAGAAGGCGCCGAAAACAGCGAGCTTCTGTTGCGATTCCGCATCAAAATTCTCGGCGTACTGCTCCTTGATGCTCTGCGTGTCCCAGGCGGTCAGGCCGACGAAGACCAGGATGCCGACCACCGAGACGATGAACTGCAGCATGGTCGAGCCGAGGAAGATGTTCACCAGGCTGGCGATCACCACGCCGATCAGGCCCATGATCAGGAACGAGCCGAACTGCGAGAGGTCGCGCTTCGTCGTGTAGCCGTACAGGCTGGTCGCGCCGAACATGGTGGCGGCGATGAAGAAGGTGCGGGCGATCGAGGTGCCGGTGAACACCAGGAAGATGGACGCCATGGACAGGCCCATCACCGCGCAGAACGCCCAGAACATGGTCTGCGCCGCGCTCGCCGACATCGACTGGATGCGGAACGAGAAGAACAGCACGAAGGCGAGCGGGGCCAGCATCACCACCCATTTCAGCGGGCTGGAGAAGATCGGCACATAGAGCGCCGGCGTGGTGCCGACGATGAAGGCCACAGCGCCGGTCAGCACGAGGCCGATCGCCATGTAGTTGTAGACGCGCAGCATGTGGCGGCGCAGGCCCTCGTCGAAGACGGCCCGGTCGACGCCGCGGGCGCCTGTCTGCCACTGGAAGCCGGTGTTCGGCGTGTTCATGTCTGTCTCCTGTCAAAAGAAGCTAGCGAAAGCGGATGTCAGTAAAGTGAGCGTGCGAGCCGCGCCGCCGCGCGGTCGAGCGCACGGCTCTCGGCCTTTGCCACCAGCGCATAGGCGACCTCGCCGACCTGCCAATAGGCTGCGTTGAGATCGCCGGTCGGCACGGTGGTCGCCGGCACCACGTCGAAGCTGCCGGGACGGACGGCGAACAGCGACACCGCGCCGAAGTCTTTCGTCTTCACCGACATTTCGACACTGGGGCCGAAAGCCGAGGGGAAGACCTGCACGTCGCTCACCTGCCAGTCCTCCGGCAAGGCCGGCATGACGATGGCGGTGGCGGCGCGGATTTCCGCCGGATCGTAGGCCGGCGCGCCGGCCTGCGAGCTCATGCCGGCGCGCAGCGCCGTGGTGCGGTGGGCGCGCACGGCCTCTTCCAGATAGGCCGGCGGCAGGTCGGAGGCGACCACGCGGCTGACCCCGAGCGGGCCGAACTGGCCGTGCGCCAGCCAGCCGGCGCCGAGGAGCAGCGCCACCGAGGCGGCGATGCGCAGCCGGCGCAGCCAGCTCTGGCGCGACAGCCCGCCCTCCAGCCGCCGCGCCGCCTCCATGGTGGCGAGCCCCGCCCCGGACGCCGCCGGGCGCGGTGCGTCGGCGAGCGCGAGGCGCAACTCGTCACGGATGCGCAAATCCGCCATCACTCGCGAGGCTTCCACGGGGTGGGCGCTGAGATGGGCCTCGACATCGATGCGGCGGGCCACCGAAAGCTCGTCGTCGACATAGGCCTGTAGATCGGCATCGGAGACCGGATCAACGGGACGGGTCATCCTGACCTCCTACGATGCGCAGATGGGTGGGAGCGGCGAGCGCGGCGCCATCCTCGATGGCGCGCAGCGCGGCGCGGGCACGCGACAGGCGCGACATCAGCGTGCCCTGCGGGATGCCGAGCGCGGCGGCGGCCTCGGCATAGCCGAGCCCCTCTATGGTCACGAGATGCAGCGCGGCGCGCTGCTCCTCGGGAAGGCTCATGAAGGCCTCGCGCACCTGCGCCAGCCGGACGTGATGCTCCTGCGCCGGCGGCTGGGCGCCGCTGGCGGTTTCCATCGTCTGCGCGATGCGGCGCTGCTCCGAGCGGCGCGCGCGCCGGCCGTCGACGAACACATTGTGCAGGATCGACAGCAGCCAGCCGCGCAGGCCGTTGCCGGCCGGGCCGCGCGCGGCGTCGAAGCTGCCGCGGCGCTCATAGGCGCGCAGCAGCGCGTCATGCACGAGATCCTCGGCGTCCGCGTCGTCGCGCGTCAGCGAGCGGGCATAGCGCCGCATCGCCGCGAGCTGGGCCGGAACGTCGAAGGTGGATGTCTCACGCTTCATGACACGTATACGGAGCCGCCCTCCCGCCTATTCCCGCCGGCCGATGAATTTCGTCTTCCCTGCAGATGGGAACGCCGGCGCGCCTTCGCTCGTTCTCCCCCGACGGAACCAGACAGGACGCTCTCCCAGATCATGGCCTCTCCCTCATGAACTCATCGCCTCCCGACCCGCGGAAGGCGCCGCTGGCGCCCTTCCGGCTGCTCTATCAGGAACCGCGCACGCCCCCGCCCGGCCTGTGCCCGATGATGCAGTCCGAGACCTTCAACCGGCTGGACGAGGCCGAGCAGCGCGCGAGCGCGATGCAGACCGACCGCGCGCGTCGGCCGGTGCAGATCCTCGACGCCAATCGCCGCGTCGTATGGGACGATTATGATGGCCATCACTGAAAAGACCGCCCGCAAGGCGGAGACGGCAAAGGCGAAAAGCGGCGACAAGAACGGCAAGGCTCCGCCCGGCCCGCCCGCCCTCGCCGCGCATGGCGCCGCCACGCTGGCGGCGGTCACCGTCGATGCCTGCAACAGCCAACTCAAGGAGGAGGACGGCTTCGTCGGCGACCGCGCCCGCCGCGCCGCCTTCTTCGAGATCCTCGACCGCTGGCGCGACATTGCCGACGCCAAGGCGCCGCTCGGCGACAAGCCGGCGGCGGAATTCTCCAAGAAGGACCTGGACGCCGCGCTGTTGGAGGGCGAGCCGCAGGAACAGGCGCTGATCCTCAGCGCCATCGAGGACTATGCCGGCGAACTGGCGACGGTGATCCGCCGCCTGCTGCGCACCCGCGACTGGCGCGGCACCCAGCGCATCGCCATCGGCGGGGGCCTGCGCGAGGCGCGTTTCGCCGAGATCGCCATCGCCCGCGCCGAGTTGATCTCCCGCGCCAATGACGTCGCCATCGAGCTTACCCCGATCCGTCACCACCCGGACGAAGCCGGGCTGATCGGCGCGGTGCACCTCGCGCCGAGCTGGATGTTCGCCAGTTTCGACGACATTCTCGCCGTCGATATCGGCGGCACCAATATCCGCGCCGGCATCGTGCGGCTGAACCTGGACAAGGCGGAAGACCTCTCCAAGGCACGGGTGCGCACGATGGAGCTGTGGCGCCATGGCGACGACGACACCGGCCGCGACGACGCGGTCGAGCGGCTTGTCGGCATGCTGGAGAAGCTGATCGACCAGGCGGAGAAGGACGAACTGAAGCTCGCCCCGTTCATCGGCATAGGCTGCCCCGGCGAGATCAGCACCGACGGCTTCATCGAGACCGGCGCGCAGAACCTGCCGGGCAACTGGGAAAGCTCGCGCTTCAACCTGCCGGCGGCGCTATGGCAGGCGATCCCCACCATTGGCGGGCGCGAGAGCGCGATCCTCATGCACAATGACGCGGTGGTGCAGGGCCTGAGCCAGGCGCCGTTCATGCGCGATGTCGAGCGCTGGGGTGTGCTCACCGTCGGCACCGGGCTCGGCAATGCCCGCTTCACCAACCGCCCGCATCCCAATGACGAGGAAAAGGCCGCCGGCCGGCGCAAGGAGGGGAAGAAGGACTGAGGGCGCTCCCCTCACGCCTTCGCGTCGGCCTTCGACGTGCGGGAGGGACGGCGCCTGGCCTCGGACGGGGCGCTGCGCTGGCCGCCCTCCCGCTCGGCGCGGGCCATGTCCTCATATTCGGCGCGGATCAGCTCCAGCTCGCTGTCGTCGAGTTCCTCGAGGTCGAGCAGGATGTTGCGCGTGCGCTCGTTCCTGGCGATCAGCTCGTCGAGCTTGATGTGCAGCGCCACGGTGTCGCGGTTCTGGCTGTTCTGGATGACGAACACCATGAGGAAGGTGACGATGGTGGTCGAGGTGTTGATCACCAGCTGCCAGGTGTCGCCGAAGCCGAACAGCGGGCCGCTCAGCCCCCACAGCGCGATGAGGGCGACCGCTCCGACAAAGGTGATCGGCTTGCCGGCCTGAAGCGAGATCCACTGGGAAAAGCGGGTGAACAGGGATCGCCTGGGCTTCCCGCCGCGCGTGCTCGACGCCATCTGGTGCTCCGCTCTTGCCGGGCTTCAACGTCAGGCGGGCCGCCTTCGTTCCAGGTCAGCGACGCGCCTCGGACACGCGCGCGGGCTTGCCCTTGCGCTTGGTGGCGGCGAGGTCTTCCAGCTCCTTCTCGGTCATGGACTTCTCCATCGACTTCGAGGCGCCCTTCAGCTCGGAGGTGCGGGTCTCGCCACGCTTGGCGGAAAGCGCTGCGCCGGCGGCCATCTGCTGGGCCTTCGATTTGGCAGGCATGGGATGTCTCCTTGGATTGTGCGGGAGTACGCCGACGCCGGCAGAGGGGGAGACCTCGCCGCCGGCGCCGGCGATCTGCGGGTGGCCTATTCGGCCGCCTGCAGATTCACTTTCGATTCCGCCAGCTTGGTCAGCTTGGAATCGGCGTTCTTCTCCTCGGTGAGGTTCTTCGCCAGCACGCTGGCGCAGTCCGGCCGGCCGAGGCGCTTGGCCCAGGCGACCAGCGTGCCGTAGCGGGTCATCTCATAGTGCTCGACCGCCTGCGCGGCGGCGATCAGAGCCGCGTCCAGCACATGCGGGTCGGCGACGTCGCCGGCGATTTCGTCGGCCTCGTCGATGATGCCGTCAATGGCCGGGCACTTCGTCGTCTTCGGCTTCGCCCCGTGCATCTTGAACACTTCCTCGACGCGCAGGATGTGGTTCTCGGTCTCGCCGAGATGGTGCTTGAAATCCGCCTTCAGCTGCGGATCGCTCGCTTTCTCGATCATCGTCGGCAGCGACTTGGCGATCTTCTTCTCCGCATAATAAATGTCCTGCAGCGTGTGTACGAAGAGATCGTCAAACGTCTTGATGTCCTTCGAGAACAGACCCATGGTATTTTCCTCCTGGAAAAGCCGGTATCACTTTGATGATTGTGGTATTCCGGAGCGCCGATGGCGTTTCAGCGCTCTCCGTGGAGATAAATTCACTGCGACGGACAACGTTCCACCTGTCGTTCAGCACATCTTGCAGCACCTTCAAGACGAGAGCGGGCGCGGCCGACCTGCCTGCAGGCGAAGCCGCCCCGTGCCCTCGACACGCCTGCGCGCTTGCCTCCGCTTCACCCCGGCGCCTATACAGCGGCGATGTTCCCACACAGCCTTGAGGCGGGCCGACCCGTGCAGCACGAGACGCAGATCGGCGACAGCGCGGGCGTGGAGGGCGGCGTCCTGCCCGCCCTCCACGCCCGCAAGGGCGAACTGGCGCATTGGCGGCGCACGCTGCACGCCATGCCCGAGACCGCCTTCGAGGAGCACCGCACCTCGGCCTTCGTCGCGGAAAAGCTGGAGAGCTTCGGCCTCAGCGTGCATCGCGGCCTCGCCGGCACCGGGCTGGTGGCGACGCTTCACGGCGCGCGCGGCGAGGGCCCGGCCATCGGCCTGCGCGCCGACATGGACGCGCTCGATATCCATGAGGCGACCAACCTGCCCTGGCGCTCGGACACGCCGGGCAAGATGCACGCCTGCGGCCATGACGGGCACATGACCATGCTGCTCGCGGCCGCCCGCCACCTAGCCGAGAATCCCGATTTCGCCGGCACGGTGCATTTCATCTTCCAGCCGGCCGAGGAGAACGAGGGCGGCGGCAAGGTGATGGTCGAGCAGGGGCTGTTCGACCTGTTCCCGATGCAGGGGGTCTACGGCCTGCACAACTGGCCGAACGCGCCCTTCGGCAGCTTTCTCGGCCGGCCGGGGCCGATGTTCGCCTCCTTCGACATCTTCGAGGTGAAGGTGATCGGCCGCGGCGCCCATGCCGCCATGCCCCAGCGCGGCATCGATCCCGTGGTGACGGCCGCCCACATCGTCGCGCAGCTGCAATCCATCGTGGCGCGCTCGGTGAGCCCGCAGGAGGCGGCGGTGGTCACCGTCACCCAGATCCATGGCGGCGACACCTGGAACGTCATCCCCGACGAGGTGGTGCTGCGCGGCACGGTGCGCAGCTTCACGCGTGAGGTGCGCGACCTCGTCGAGCAGCGCTTCCGCGCCGTGGTCGCCGGGGTCTGCGCCGCGCAGGGGGCAGGGAGCGAGATCCGCTATGAGCGCCGCTATCCCGCGCTGGCGAACCATGACGGCGAATTCGGGCACGCGCTCGCTGCCGCCGGCGCCACCGTGGGCGCGGGACAGGTGGTGCCGGACTTCGAGCCGATCATGGCGGCGGAGGATTTCGCCTACATGCTGGAGGCGGTGCCGGGGGCCTATCTGTGCCTGGCCAGCGGGCCCGGGGCCAACCTGCACAACGCGCAATACGACTTCAACGACGAGCTGATCCCGGTCGGCGCCAGCTATTGGGTCAATCTCGTCCACGGCCTGCTGCGGTCGGCGGAGGCATAGGCCGCCATCGCTCAGAAGCCGGTGAGTTCGCGAAAGCCGTCATAGACCAGCTTCAGCGACAGGAGGAACAGCGCGCCGACCACCAGCCGGTAGAAATGCCGCTCGGGGATCACCCGCGTCACATGCACGCCGGCATAGGTGCCGACGATCGCCACCGGCATCAGCGCCAGCGTGACCTTGAGATTGGCGGGATTGAGCTGGCCCAGCGACCAGTAGGGCACCAGCTTGATGGCGTTGATGGCGGCGAAGGCGATGGTGGTGGTGCCGGCATAGACCATCTTGGGCAGCTTCAGCGGCACCGCATACATCTGGTAGGGCGGGCCGCCGCCATGGGTGACGAAGCTGGTGAAGCCCGACACCGTGCCCCAGAACACGCCGCGCGGCACATCCGCCGGCCGCGCCTCCCGGCCCGCGCCGCCGAGCCAGCGGGCGAGGCAGAAGGCGATGCCGATGACGCCGACAATGGCCATCACCATCGCGTCGGTGACGAAGGAGGCGGTGCCCCAGCCGATGGCGATGCCGAACGTGGCGGCGGGAATGACGATGGCGAGCACGCGGCGCGAATATTCGCGCCGGTAGGCCCAGACGCCGAACATGTCGCTGACCACATAGACCGGCAGCAGCAGCCCCGCGGCGGCGATGGGCGACATCACCAGCGCCATGACTGGCACCGCCAGCGTGCCGATCATCGGCACGCCGCCCTTGCCCATGCCGACGCAGAACGCCGCCACGCCGGCGGCGAGCGCGAAGGCAAGCTCGGGAGTGATCATCACGGAGAAGGCCGGTGACGGGACGAGACGAAGGGAGGGCGAGGCCCTCCCTCTATCAGGCCGCCTGCGCGCCTTCCAGACGCTTGGCGACGAGGCCGCGCAGCGTACGCAGATCCTTGACGAAGAGGCGAATACCCTCGGAGAGCTTCTCCGTGGCCATCTGGTCCTCGTTGAGGGCGAAGCGGAACGCCTTCTCGTCGAGCTCGATCCTTGCCGGAGCGTCGGTGAAATTCGTCGGGTCGAGCTTGCGCTCCAGCACGCCCTGGTCGGCGGCGAGCTGGTCGAGCAGCGCCGGGCCGATGGTCAGACGGTCGCAGCCGGCCAGCGCCTCGATCTCGCCGGTGTTGCGGAAGGACGCACCCATCACCACGGTCGAGATGCCGTACTTCTTGTAGTAGGCGTAGATCTGCCGCACCGACTTCACGCCCGGATCGGTTTCGGAGGTGAACGGGCCCTCGCCGGCCTTGACGTGCCAGTCGAGGATGCGCCCGACGAAGGGCGAGATCAGGAACGCGCCCGCATCCGCCGCCGCCACCGCCTGGGTGAGCGAGAACAGCAGGGTCAGGTTGCAGTCGATGCCTTCCTTCTGCAGCACCTCGGCGGCGCGGATGCCCTCCCAGGTGGAAGCCACCTTGATGAGGATGCGCTCGCGGCCGACGCCGCGCGCCTCATAGGCCTTGATGAAGGCACGGGCCTTGGCCAGCGTCGCCTGCGTGTCGAAGGACAGATCGGCGTCGACCTCGGTGGAGACGCGGCCGGGCACGATCTTGGCCAGCTCGGCGCCGAAGTTCAGCGCCAGCCGGTCGCAGGTGGCGTGCACCGCGCCGGCGCCGCCCTGCCGGCGGCCCCAGTCGATCGCCTCGTCGACCAGGGGGGCATAGGCCGGCATCTCCGCCGCCTTGAGCAGCAGCGTCGGATTGGTGGTGCAATCCTGCGGCTTGAGCCGACGGACCGTCTCGATGTCGCCGGTATCGGAGACGACGACGGTCATGGAACGCAATTGGTCGAGCTTGGAAGACATGGTGGCTCTCTCTTCTTGCGGACATCCGGCGAGCTTGGTCCGCGGCGGGCGCTAGGCCGCCCGGTTGGACCATAATTCGGCCGTCACGTTCAAGCCACCACCCGCATCGGCCTGTCCATGATGATGCCCTTGTGACAATCTCGCGGTAAGCGTAAACCCTAATACGACCTCGCGACAGGCGCCTTCGAGACATCCATGGACGATATTCACTACCGTGAATACAAGATCCTGCTCCGTCCGGAGCGGTTCTTCGACCCCCGTCAATTCGAAGTGTACTGGCACAAGCTGTGTCTCATCGCGCCCGAATTCAAGGTCGCCGTGACGACGAACAAGGACGGCTTCAAGCGCCAGGTGCGCGAGGTGCTGTTCTACGACACGCCCGACTACGAGCTCTATCGCAACGCTTTCATCCTGCGCAAACGCACCTTCTACACCGATGGCTGGCCCGAGCCCGAGCACGAGCTGACCTTCAAGTTCCGTCATCCCGACCTCGAGACGGCGGCGGCGATCGACGTGACGCCGCATCTGAGCGGCACCGCCAACATCAAGTTCAAGGAAGAGCTGCTGCCGCTGAAGGACCAGGTCGGCGGCATACGCTCGCTGTTCTCGCATAATTGCGTGCTGCTCACGCCGGGCCTCGTGCTCGACGAGGGGCTGGAGCGCATCTCCACCGTCTTCCCCACGCTGAAGGAGCACTGCCCGGCGCAGCAGGACCAGAAGGTTTCCCTGGTCAACAACCTGCCGGTCGAGGAAGTGCAGGTGAATGTCGGCTCGTTCGATTTCGGCCACGGCCTCGTCGCCAAGGCGACCATCGCCGTCTGGCGCGACCGGCCGACCGAGAGCTCGATCATCGGCGAGTTCGCCTTCCAGGCCAAGTTCGACCGCTACGACGCGCTGCACGCCAAGGCGCGCACCCGCTCGGAGGAGTTCTTCAAGGCGATCCAGCTGCGGGCGCCCGAATGGGTGCAGCTCGGCGCCACCAAGACGGCGCTGGTGTATAATTTCGGCAAGCAGCTCGTCGCGAACCACGAGTGACCCCCTCATGAGCTCCCCGGCGGAACCCGGCGCGGCGGATGACGGCGCCTCCTACGCCATCCCGCGTGACGTCCCCCTGTGGGAGATCTTCGTCACCTTCCTCGTCATCGGTGCCACCAGCTTCGGCGGCGGCGTCGTCGCCTATCTCCGCTCGGGGCTGGTACTGAAGAAGCGCTGGCTCGACGAGGAGCACTTCATGTCGGCGCTGGAAATCTCGCAGGCACTGCCGGGGCTTAACGCGACGAATATGAGCATCATCGTCGGCGACCGGCTGCGCGGCATCCTCGGCTCGGTCATCGCCTTCCTCGGCATCACCCTGCCCGGCGCGGCGCTGGTGATGGTGCTCGGCGTGCTCTACGCCTCCAACGCGCACAATCCTTACGTCAACGCCGCGCTGGTCGGCGTCGGTTCGGCGGCGGTGGGCATGCTGACGGCGGTCACGGTGCAGATCGGCCGCAAGCAGTTCGGCGGGCTCATCGACTTCGCCATCATCGTCGTCACCGTGACCATGGTGAGCTTCCTGCACATCTCGCTGGTCTGGGTGCTGCTCACCGTCGGCCCGGCCGCCGTGTTCATCTACCGGCCGCGCAAGCAGGCCGGCGATAACCCGGTGGCGCCGGAATGAACGCGAATCTCTCCGTCCTCGCCGTGTTCTCGCTGCTCTCCGTGCTCGCGGTGGGCGGCGGCGCCGCCGTGCTGCCAGAGACCAAGGCGCTGGTGGTGAACGAATATCACTGGCTGACCGACGACCAGTTCCGCGACATTTATGGCCTCGGCCAGGTGGTGCCGGGGCCGAACATGCTGATGGTGATGGTGATCGGCTATCACGTCACCGGCTATCTCGGTGCATTGCTGGCCTATCTCGGCTTCTTCGTGCCGGCGGGCGTCATTTCCTGGGGCGCCTCGCGGGTGTGGGACCATTTCGAGGGCTCGCCCTGGCGGGTCTCGCTGCAAAAGGGCATGGCGCCGCTGGTGATCGGGCTGATGGCGGCAGGCGCCATCGCCATCGCCCGCACCGCCATCGACGGCCAGCTCACCGTCGCCATCGCGGTGGGCGCCTTCATCGGCGTCTATTTCATCAAGCGGGTGAACCCGGCCTTCTTCGTGCTGGGCGGCGGGCTGATCGGCCTCGTCCTGCTCAGCGGCACCGGCGCGGGGACGCCGTGATCTAACCGATCGCCACCATGGAGGGGCGGGCCGCCATGCGCTCCCACCATGCCGCCAGCCGGCCGTGTTCGCGCATCATCGCCTCGCCTTCCGGCGCCCTGACGAAATAGTCGAGCATCGAAGCGAGATAGAGATCCGCCAGCGACAGTTCTGGACCCGCAAGCCAGGGATGCCCGCCCATCAGCTCCGAGATCGCCGCCAGGCAGGTCCGTGCCATCGGCAGCGCGGCGGCGATCCTTTCCTCGTCGGGGAAGCTCCCATCCGCCGGCCGCTCCACCCGCTCGACATAGATGTCCCAGACGAGACTGCGATAGGCATAGGCATCCGCCAGGCTGATCAACTGGTTGCAGCGGGCGCGTTCGAACAGGTCGGCGGGCTGGAGGCGTGGCCCCGGAAAGGCCTCGTCGACATACCGCGCGATCGCACCCGTCTCGTAGAGAGCGAAATCCCCGTGCTCGAAGACGGGGATTCGGCCGAAGGGGTGCCTGCCGACATGCTCCGGCGGCGGCCCGCCCGTGGCGAAGACGTCGACCGGCACGAGTTGATAGTCGATCCCCTTCTCGGCCAGCGCGAGCCGGACGATGCGCACATAGACGCTGTAGGTCGCGCCGTAGAGCCGCACCCGCTCGCCCATCGGCTCACCCCTGCTTGGGCGGCAGATAGTGGCTGATCGTGTGGGCGAGGCCCGGCGCGGTGAGCGTCTGCAGCCAGACCTTGCCGGGCCCCGACAGCTTGACCAGGAACAGCCCGTCGCCGCCGAACAGCGCGTTCTTCACCCCGCGCATCGTCGTCAGCTCGAAGGAGACGCTCTCCTCGAACAGTCCGACATGGCCGGGATGCACCAGCAGGAACTGTCCGGGCTTCAGCTCATAGGTGACGATCTCGCCGCCGACCTCCACCCAGGCACTGGCGCTGCCGGACAGCTTCTGCAGGACGAACCCCTCGCCGCCGAACACCGCGCCGCCCAGCGTCTGCTGGAAGGCGGTCGCCACCTCGATGCCCGGCGTGCCGCAGACGAAACCGTGGCGGTGCACGAGATAGCCGCGTCCCGGCGCGACCTGCAGCTCGACGAGGTTGCCGGGCAGCTTGGCGGCGAAGGCGACATTGCCGGGACCGCGCTCGGCCTTGAACTCGGTCATGAACAGGCCGCCGCCGGACACCGCGCGGCTGACCAGCCCGAACAGCCCCCCGCCGGCGCCGCCCCCGGCGAGCGAGGTGGTCAGCGTGACGTCGCCGGACATCCAGGAGAGCTGGTCCGGCACGCCGACGACCGCCTCGCCGGCCTCGAGATGGATGTCGAGCACGGGGAGCGTGGTGCCGATGATGTTCGAGCGCATGGATGGACCTCCTGCCGGCCAATGCCGGAGAGCGAATTAGGGCGTCGCCGAGCTTAGGCGAGAGGGGGTGGTCATATCCAGCCGGGCCGGCAGAAATTTCCATGCCGGCAGGGGGTTAGGCGTGGCGCGCCATCGTCCGCGTGCTATCGTGAGCGGTGTCTGGCAAACCGCTCGGGAGTGTCCCATGCATCGTCTCAGCCTGCCGTTCGCCTCATGCCGTCTTCGCAGCCTCGTCTTTGGCGCCGCTCTGGCGCTCGCCGCTCTGGCGGCACCCGGCCTCGGCGGCTCTTCCGCCGAAGCCGCCGTCGCCGGTCCCGCCCTCGGCAGCGTCGCCGCCACCGTGCCGGCCGCCGCGCCGCTCACCGAGAATGTCCGGTGGGTCTGCGGGCCGTGGCGCTGCGTCTGGCGCCCCAATTACAATTACTGGTACGTGCCGCCCTATGCCCGCGGCTGGGGACCGCCCGTCGCGCCGAACTGCTACTGGCGCCGCGGCTGGGGCGGCGGTTGGGCGCATGTCTGCCCCTGAGGCGCCCCTGGCGGCCAAATCCGGCCGCCATGACCGTGGCCAATGGAAAGGGCGCCCTGCGGCGCCCTTTCTTCACCGGACCCGCCTGACTATCGTACCGGCATGCCCACGCAGTTTCGCCCCTTCGTCTTTGCGACCTTCGCCACCCTGATCGCCGGCTTCGTCGATGCGGTGGGCTATGCCCATCTCGGCGGCCTGTTCCTCTCCTTCATGAGCGGCAACTCGACCCGCCTCGGCATCCAGCTGGCCAATGAGCAGTGGCAGGTGGCGGCGCTGGCGGCGACGGTGGTCGGCTGCTTCCTGGCCGGCGCCTTTCTCGGCACGCTGATCGCCGACGCCGCCGGCGACTGGAAGCTCGTCGCCATATTGAGCGGCGAAGTGGCGCTGTTCGCTCTGGCGGTAGGCCTGACCGTGGACGGCGCCGGCTTCATTGACATGCTCCCCGTCGCGGTGGCGATGGGCATGCAGAACAGCGTGCACCAGGTCATCGCCGGCGCGGATATCGGCAAGAGCTTCGTCACCGGCGCGCTGTTCGGGCTCGGCCAGTCGCTGGCGCGGATGCGGTCCGGCAAGTCCACGCCGCGCGAGGCCGCGGCCTATGCCTCTTCCTGGGCGTCCTTCGTGCTGGGGGCGCTGGTCGGCACGCTGCTGCTGGCACGGGCCGGACTGCCCGCCGCCGTGGCCGGCGGCTGCGTATTGCTGGCGGCGCTGGCGGCGACCGCCTACGCCTTTCACGGCCACCTCATCCGCCCGGTCGGCGAATCCGGCGGCGACTGAGCCACGGCAGGGTCGTTGGGATTATTGCAGGCCGAGCGCGTCGCGCGCGGCGGCGACGTCCTTCTGGCACTTCTCCTCGTCCCCCGCCGCCGCGGCGGCACGGGCGCTGTCGAGCGCCTTCTGCGCCTTTTCCGGCGCCACGCCGTCGCCGATCTCCGCCTCGACATCGGCAATGCCGCCCGGCGTCGGTTCGTGGCTCAGCAGCGCGTCGTCGCTTTCCGGCGCCGTCGGCCCGGTCGCGGCGAGGTCGGCGAGCAGGCGGTCGAGCGCCTCCTGCGTGTCCTTGACCGCCTGCTCGCAGGAGCTGGCGAGCGCCGCCGGCGCCGAGGCGAGCAGGAAGGCGGCGAAAAGGAGGGACGGCGCGTACTTCATGGGGCTTCTCTGACAAGGTCGAACGCGGCGAAACGCAGCGGGCGACGCCTACTATAGGGATGCGCCGCGCAATTTCGAGCCCGAGCGCCGCGATAAGGCGGGCTCAGTCGCGGGCGATGAGCTCCCGCTCACCGCGATGCACCGGCGCTCCGGCCACCGGGCGCCCGGCGGCACGGCGGCGGAACACCGTCGGCCGGCGATGCTTCAGCGCGCCGCGACGGCGGCGCCGGCCCAGCGCCGCGCCGACGGACAGCCGGCCGATCATCGGATAGGCCGGGCGCCGGGTGCCGTCCGGCTCGGTCAGCAGCATCGGCACGCCGAGCTCGGCGCTCCAAAAGCGCCATTCGGCGACGACGTCGTCGATATGGGGCGCCGAGTAGAGCGTCACCGACAGAGCCGGATCGGCATGGACGAGCACGATGGCCACGCCCTCGCCGTCGCCTTCCGGGTCGAGCAGCGCCACCGCCAGCCCCTCATAATCGGCATAGGCGAGGCGCAGCTTCATCGGGCAGCCGGCCATGCGCCGGCGCAGCACGAGATGGTCGCGGCCAAGCTCGATCCGCCGCACGCCGTCCTCGGCGCCGGGATCGATCGACTGGAACACGATCGGCCACGCGTCGGGCGGCGACGGCGTCCATGCCTGCGGCGCCGCGGACCGCCCGAGCTCGACATAGGGATAGGCGGGCGCGGACGGCCACACCTCCGCTCTGGATTGACGCATCATGGTTCTCCCTGCCGGTTTTCAGGCTCTGACGGCCCCGGTCATGGGAGGCACCCTAGGCCCGCCCCTCTCGCCTCCGGCTTAAGGGAAATGGTTGATCGTTGGTTGAACGCCCCCTGACGCAGCCCTGCGGCGGCATTCCTGCTGCCATGCTTGACGAAACCTTGCCGCCGGCCCGCCGATGGACGATATGTCCGCGATGATCGACCACACCCAACCCGCACCTGACCTTGCCGCCGACCAAGGGGCCAACCCTTTGGTCGATCCGCTTGCCGATCCCGCCATCGCCGCCCGCCATCTGGCGGACGCGGTCGTGGCCGCCGGCGCGGTGGCGGTGGCGATGTTCCGCGCCGGGGTGAAGTCCTGGTCGAAGCACAACGACTCGCCCGTCACCGAGGCGGACCTCGCCGTCGACCTGATGCTGCGCGAGCGCCTCAGCCTCATCGGCCCCGACTATGGCTGGCTGTCCGAGGAGACGGTGGACGAGCCCTCCCGGCTGTCGCGCCGCCGGGTGTGGATCGTCGATCCCATCGACGGCACGCGCGCCTACATGTCCGGCGGGCACGACTGGTGCGTCGAGGCGGCGCTGGTCGAGGACGGCCGTCCCATCGCCGGCGCGCTGTTCGCCCCGGTCACCGACGAATTGTTCATCGCCGTGCGGGGCGGCGGAGCGACCCGCAACGGCCAGCCGATCCAGGTCTCGCAGGCGCCCGCCGTCGCCGGTGCGCTGACCGACGGTCCGGCGGTCTGGCTGGACAGCATCGACCGCCAGCACGGGCCGCTCAGACGGGTCACGCGCATCCGTTCGCTGGCCCTGCGCATCGCCCGCGTGGCGACCGGCGAGCTGGATGCGGCATTTGCGTCCCCGAATGGACATGACTGGGACCTTGCCGCCGCCGACCTTTTGGTGCACGAAGCAGGCGGACGCCTGACGACGCTCGACGGCCTTCCGCTCGCCTATAACGCGCCCGTGCCGCGACACGGAGCCCTGGTTTCGGCCGGCACCCGGCTGTACCCGTCCATCATGGACGCGGCGCGCTGAGGCCGGGCGGCGGCGTGGAAGAGCCGGTTCGTAACCAACGGAAGCAGACCGAGACCATGACCAGCCCTCAGCTCCTCCATCTCGTTTTCGGCGGCGAGCTCGAAAAGCTCGATGGCGTGACGTTCAAGGACCTCGACAAGCTCGACATCGTCGGCGTCTTCCCGAACTACGCCACCGCCCACGCCGCCTGGAAGGCCAAGGCGCAGCAGACGGTGGACAGCGCCCAGACACGCTACTTCATCGTCCATCTGCATCGGCTGCTGGACCCGGAAGCCAATCCGGCTTCACGCTGACGTTCCGGCATCAATCTTATGTGGCGTAGGCTGCGCACTTCGCAGACGGTGCGAACCATGCTCGGGCGCAGCATGGCCGCCTATCTGCGCTTCGTCTGGCGCACCCAGCGCGTGGTGATGGAGCCGGCGGACCTGTACGCTCTCGCGGAAGTCCAGCTGCCGATGATCCTCACCTTCTGGCATGGGCAGCATTTCCTGACGCCGTTCCTGGTCAAGCCGCACCACAAGGCACGGGTGATGATCTCGCGCAGCGCCGACGCCGACGTGAACGCCATCGCCGCCGAGGCGCTGGGCATCGGCACGGTGCGCGGTTCCGGCGCGCAGGGTCGCGACTTCCGCACCAAGGGCGGCTTCAACGCGACGCTGGAGATGATCCGCCACCTGTCGGAAGGCACCAATGTGGCGATGACCGCCGACGTGCCGAAGATCTCCCGGCTGGTCGGGCTGGGCGTCGTCACCATCGCCCGGCATTCCGGCCGGCCGATCTATCCGGTCGCCATCGCCACATCGAACCGCATCCTCGCCCGGAGCTGGGACCGGGCGGCGATCCACCTGCCGTTCGGCCGGGCCGCCGTCGTCGCCGGCGATGGCGTCCTGGTGCCGGCGGAGGCCACTCCCGAGGAGATGGAGGCGGCCCGCCGCGAGGTGCAGCGCCAGCTCGAGGTCGCCACCGCCCGCGCCGAGGAACTGGTCGGCCGCCCGCCCGCGCGACAGCCGGCCATACCCCCTGCGGCGACGCCCGACGGGCGCGCGCATGGCTGAACCGCGCTCCACCCTGCTCATCCGCCTCTACCGCCTGGCGACCTGGCTGGCGACGCCTTTCGTGCGGCTGATGCTGATCGGGCGGATCAAGCGCGGCAAGGAAGACCCGGCGCGCCTGAAGGAGCGCTTCGGCCGCACCGGCGCGTCGCGGCCGAAGGGGCCGCTGGTCTGGCTACACGGCGCGAGCGTCGGCGAAATGCTGGCGGTGCTGCCGCTGATCGACCGGCTGCGGGCGCGGGGCTTCAAGGTGCTGCTGACCTCCGGCACCGTCACTTCGGCACGGCTGGCGGCGACGCGGCTGCCGCCGGACATCGTGCACCAGTTCGTGCCGCTGGATTCGCCGCTGTTCCTGCGCCGCTTTCTCAAACACTGGCGGCCCGACCTCGCTTTGCTGGTCGAATCCGAACTGTGGCCGAACCTGCTGATCGAGGTGAACGCCCGACGCATCCCGCTGGTGCTGGTGAATGCGCGCATGTCGCCGCGATCCTTCGCCAGCTGGCAGAGGGTCGGCTCCAGCGTCGCGGCGCTGCTCGGACGGGTAGATCTGTGCCTCGCCCAGGCGCCGGACGATGCCGAACGGCTGAAGGCGCTCGGCGCGCCGCGCGTCGCCGTCACCGGCAATCTGAAATTCGACTCGCCCCCGCCGCCCGTCGACCTCGTCGCCTTCGACCATCTGCGCGCCGCCTCGGCCGGACGCACGGTGTTCGTCGCCGCCTCGACCCATCCGGGCGAGGACGAGATCATCGTCGAGGCGCATCAGCGGCTGGCGAAGGAAATACCGGACCTGCTCACCATCATCGCGCCGCGCCACCCCGAGCGCGGCCTGGAAGTGGCCCGCATCGCCAATGAGGCCGGCTGCCCGGCCGTGCTGCGCAGCGACGGCTACCTGCCGGACAAGGGCACGCAGATCTACATCGCCAACACGATCGGCGAGCTCGGCCTGTTCTACCGGCTCGGCACGGTGGCGCTGCTCGGCGGCTCGCTGGTGCGCAAGGGCGGGCAGAACCCGATCGAGCCGATCAAGCTCGACATGGCGATCCTGCACGGGCCGCATACCACCAATTTCAGCGACCTCTATGCCGATCTCGATGCCGATCGCGGCGCCGCGCCGGTCACCGACGCCCGTTCGCTGGCCGCCACCGCCTTCATGCTGCTGAAGGACCACGCCGCCCGCCGGCGCATGGTGGAGGCCGGGCAGATCACCGTCGACCGGCTCGGCGGCGCGCTCGAACGGACTCTCGTCGCAATCGGTCCCTATCTCGTACAGATACGTCTGGAGAGGCGCTGAGAGCCATGCACGCGCCCGATTTCTGGTGGCAGCCCAAGCCGAGCGGCACCGCCCGGCTGCTGTCGCCGCTCGGCGCGATGGTCGGCGCGGTCACGCTGGCGCGGATGAAGAGCGCGGGCACCGGGGTCGGCGTGCCGGTGATCTGCGTCGGCAACCCGACCGTGGGCGGCGCCGGCAAGACCCCGACGGTGATCCAGCTCGCCCGCCGCCTGATGGCGCAGAAGCATCGCCCCTCGATCCTCACCCGCGGCTATGGCGGAAGCGAGCGCGGGCCGGTGCAGGTCGACCCGCTGCTTCACCATGCCGAACAGGTCGGCGACGAGCCGCTGCTGCTCGCCCGCGCCGCGCCGACCTATGTGGCGCGCGACCGGCTCGCCGGCGCGCAGATCGCGGCGCAGGACGGCGCCGACGTGATCCTGATGGATGACGGCTTCCAGAATCCGGCGCTCGCCAAGGCCCTGTCGATCCTCGTGGTCGATGCCGGGGTCGGCATCGGCAACGGGCTGTGCCTGCCCGCCGGCCCGCTGCGCGCGCCGCTGGCGCCGCAATTCGAGCGCGCGCAGGCGCTTCTCGTGGTCGGCGAGGGCACGCCGGGCGAGCGGGTGGCGCGCGAGGGCTATGCCGCCGGCATCGTCGTGCTGCGCGGGCGCCTCGCCCCCGACGCGCAGGCGGTGGCGAGGCTGCTGGGCCGGCGCGTGCTGGCCTATGCCGGCATCGGCCGGCCGGCGAAATTCTTCGAGACGCTGCGCTCGCTCGGCGTGCTGCCGGCGATCACCCGCGCCTTCCCCGACCACCACGTCTTCACGCTGGCCGAGGCGGCCGAACTGCTGGCAACGGCGGAGGCCAACGACCTCTTGCTGGTCACCACCGAAAAGGACGCGGTGCGGCTGGCGGGAACCGATGTCGGCGAAACGCTGCTGGAAGCGTCGGAGGTGCTGCCGGTGCGGCTCGCGCTGGAGCCGCAGAGCGCCAAGGCGCTCGACCGCATGCTGGCGGGCGTGCTGGGCCGCGGCGCGTAGACGGAACGGCGGCGGCGTTCAGCCCGCCTTGACGCGCTCGGGATGCAGCCGGGCCAGCACCGCCTGCGGGGTGGCATAGGCCTCCTGCAGGTCGACGCTCCAATAGCGCAGCTCGTCGAGCGGGATGGCCTGGCCGGTCACCGCGCAGCGCACGAAGGTGCCCGGGCGCACGACGCGGAAATCGCCGTCGAGATAGCGCACCTCGGCTTCGCCGGACGCGGAGAAACGTTCGAAGCGGTTCATGGCGCCGCTCATCCTATTGTTTGTTCGGCCATAACAATTCGGCCCCGAGGATACTGAACCGGAGGGGCCTTCGGCAAGTTCCGTCGTCGACGGGGCACCGAGGGCCGGCTCAGCTCCCGAACAAGGTGGGTTGCGCGGCGTCGTCGGACAAGGTCTTCGCCTTGCGCGCGGGCCGGGCCGGCGACTTCGGCGCGGGTGGCGGCGGGGTGCCCTCGCCCACGGCGACCGCCGCGACGCGCCCGTCATGGAACTCGATCTCCAGCCCCTGCCCGGCCGCCACGTCGCGGGCGGCGTGCAGCGGCTCGCCGGAAGCGTCGCGCACCAGCGCATAGCCGCGCGCGAGCACCCCCTTATAGGACAGCGCCTGCATCAGCTGCTCGACCGAGCGCAGCCGGCGGCGGCGCTCCTCGCTGGCGCGGCGCAGGCTCGGCAGCAGGCGCCCATGCAGACTGCCCAGCCGCTCCCGCGCCCGCTCGATGCGCTCGCGATGCGCGCCGGCATTCATTCTCAGCGCACTGGCCAGCCGGCCGGCGAACAGGTCGAAGCGCTCGCGCCGGCGCTCGATCAGGCCGGTGAGGCGATCCGGCGCCAGCCTTCCCTCGATGCGGGTCAGCGCCAGCCGATGCGCCGAGGCATTGGCCTTCAGCGCGCGCGGCAGGCGCTGGGCGGCGACGTCGAGCCGCTGGCGCGGCACGGCAAGCAGCGCATCCGCGCTCGGCAGCAGCCGGCCGAGCGCGCGCAGATCCGTGCGCCGGCGCTCGGTGGCGCGCGTCAGCGCCCCGCCGAGGCGGGCATGCAGGCTGCCGACCTCGGCGATCAGCTCGCCGCGCACCGGCACCGCCATCTCGGCGGCGGCGGTCGGGGTGGGCGCGCGCACATCGGCGGCGAAATCGATCAGCGTCACATCGGTCTCGTGGCCGACGGCGGAGATGAGCGGAATGCCGCTCTCCGCCGCCGCGCGCACCACGATCTCCTCGGAGAAGCCGAGCAGGTCCTCCAGCGAGCCGCCGCCGCGCGCCACGATCAGCACGTCCGGGCGAGGGATCGGCCCGCCGGCCGGCAAGGCATTGAAGCCGCGTATCGCGGCGGCTACCTCCGCCCCGCTGGTGTCGCCCTGCACCCGCACCGGCCACACCAGCACATGGCGCGGAAAGCGGTCGGCAAGGCGATGCAGTATGTCGCGGATCACCGCGCCGGTCGGCGAGGTCACGACGCCGATCACGCGCGGCAGGAAGGGCGGGCGGCGCTTGCGCGCCCCGTCGAACAGCCCCTCGGCGGCGAGGCGGCGCTTCCTCTCCTCCAGCATCGCCATGATCGCGCCGGCGCCGGCGAATTCCAGCTGCTCGATGACGATCTGGTAGGAGGACTTGCCGGGAAAGGTGGTGATGCGTCCGATGGCGACCACTTCCAGCCCCTCCTCGGGGCGGATCTTCAGCCGTCCGAGATTGCCCTTCCACACCACGGCGTCGAGCCGGGCACTGCTGTCCTTCAGCGAGAAATAGGCATGGCCGGAGGAATGCGGCCCGCGATAGCCGGAAATCTCGCCCCGCACCCGCACATGGCCGAAGGCGTCCTCCACCGTGCGCTTCAGCGCGCCGGAGAGTTCGGAGACGCTCCAGTCGGGTGCATTGGAGACGGGCGATTCGGGAGCGAGATCGGGCATGGGGGAGTGATAGTCGGATTTGACCGACTCGGGAACCGGCTGGCTCTCGCACCCCCATGAGCGCCGTCATCCTGAGGTGCGAGCGCAGCGAGCCTCGAAGGATGTCGCCCTGGAGCGCCCGGACGCGCATCCTTCGAGGCCCGGCCTATGGCCGGGCACCTCAGGATGACGGCGATCTGATGATCAGGCCGAGTCGGCCCCCCACCTTGATCCCCGCCCCCTCCCAGCCTAGGTTGCGCGCGATTTTTCCCGCCAACTGCCGGCCGTCCCGATGATCGATCCCAAGCTGCCGCCCCATATGCGCCCCGACAAGTCGTTCCAGGGGCTCATCCTCGCGCTCCATGCCTTCTGGGCGGACAAGGGCTGCGTCGTGCTGCAACCCTACGACATGGAGGTCGGCGCCGGCACCTTCCATCCCGCCACCACGCTGCGCGCGCTCGGGCCGCTGCCGTGGAAGGCCGCCTATGTGCAGCCCTCGCGCCGGCCCAAGGACGGGCGCTATGGCGAGAACCCCAACCGCCTCCAGCATTATTACCAGTACCAGGTCATCCTGAAGCCCTCGCCGCCGGACCTGCAGGCGCTCTACCTCGCCTCGCTGGAGGCGATCGGCATCGACCTGCATCTGCACGATGTGCGCTTCGTCGAGGACGACTGGGAGAGCCCGACGCTCGGCGCCTGGGGGCTGGGCTGGGAGTGCTGGTGCGACGGCATGGAAGTCTCGCAGTTCACCTATTTCCAGCAGGTGGCGGGCTTCGAATGCGCCCCGGTGGCGGGCGAGCTGACCTACGGCCTCGAACGCCTCGCCATGTATGTGCAGGGCGTCGAGAACGTCTACGATCTCAATTTCAACGGCCGCGAGGGCGACGAGAAGGTCACCTATGGCGACGTGTTCCTTCAGGCCGAGAAGGAATATTCGCGGCACAATTTCGAACATGCCGACACCGACATGCTGTTCGAGCAGTTCCGCATGGCCGAGAGCGCGGCGGCGAAATATCTCGAGGCCGGCTGGGAAGACGGCACAAAGGCCCGCCATCTGATGGCGCAGCCGGCCTATGACCAGTGCATCAAGGCCAGCCACGTCTTCAACCTGCTGGACGCGCGCGGGGTGATCTCGGTCACCGAGCGGCAGAGCTACATCCTGCGGGTGCGCGAACTCGCCAAGGCCTGCGGCGCCGCCTGGCTCGCCACGGAAGCGGGCGGCACGCCGGCCGCCTGAAACCAAAGCGCCGCTCGCGGGTTCAGGGAGTCCCTCCCCTGACACTCGACCCCGCGAGAACTCTGCCCGATGTTCGATCCCGAAACGACGGAACAGGGAGACCTGCGCGAAGGCCGGCCGCCCTGGCGCAAGGCTGGTGCCACACCGGACTTCCGTTCGCCGGCGCGCAACCTGCGCTGCGATGTCCTGGTTGTGGGGGCCGGAATCAGCGGCGCGCTGATGGCCGATCATCTCACCGCGCGCGGCCATCAGGTCTGCGTCATCGAGCGCGAACAGGCCGGCTTCGGCAGCACCCTCGCCAGTACGGCGATGCTGCTGTGGGAGATCGACCGCCGGCTCGGCTTCCTGACCGAACGCTTCGGCTTCGAGCGCGCCGCCAACATCTATTCCCACAGCCTGCGCTCGGTCGCCGGCCTCGCCGCGCTGGTGCGGGATCGGGGCCTCGACTGCGCCCTGCGTGCCCGCCCCTCGCTTTACCTGGCCGCGGGCGACATCGGCGCCGCCGAACTGCGGCACGAGCTGGCGCTGCGCCAGCGCGCCGGGCTTCCCGGCGTCTTCCTCGACCATGCCGCGCTGCGGCGCGACTGGGGCATCGAGCGCGAGGCGGCGCTGCTCTCGCCCGGCGCCGCCGAGGCGGACCCGCTGCTGCTCGCCCAGGGCGTGCTCCACGCGGCAGCGCAGGGCGGCGCCACTTTCTTCAAGGCCGAAGCGGTGCGCTATGAGAGCCTCGGCCGCCGCGCCGGCGTCGTGCTCGCCAGCGGCCATGAGATCGAGGCGGGCGCGGTGGTGCTGGCCACCGGCTATGTCCTGCCCGACATCGTCACTTCCAACCTTCACAACACCGGCGCGAGCTGGGCCGTGGCGACGCCGCCGCAGCCGCCATCCAGCCTATGGCGCGACAGGGCGCTGATCTGGGAGGCCTCGGAGAACTATCTCTACGCCCGCACCACGAGCGAGGGCCGCATCATCATCGGCGGCGAGGACGAGGACGGCATGGGGAAACGCGAGGATCGCGCCGCCTGCGCGCCGGCAAAGGCCGCCGCGCTGATCGCCAAACTGGCCGCGCTCTACTCGCGGGCCGAGGCACGGGCGGAAACGATCTGGTCCGGCGCCTTCGGCACGACGCAGGACGGCCTGCCGCTGATCGGCGAGGTGCCTGGCCATCCCCGGATCTTCGCCGCCTATGGCTATGGCGGCAACGGCATCACCTTCAGCTACATGGCCTCCCGGCTTGTCGCGCGGATGATCGCCGGCGAGCGCGAGGCCTGGTACGACGACGTCGCCATCGACCGCGCCGCGCCGTAATGCGAGCAGATCGGCGGGGCGGGTGGCTTCCGCCGCCGCGCGGTGCCGCTATACTCGACCAATGCGCGCGTTCGCCGGGCCTGTGGGGCGGCTCCGGCCGGCCCGTGCCGCCGGCGGTTGCCGCCGGGCTGAGCCAGATTCCGCGCCCTTCCGGGAAATGATGTCCGTGTCGGTGACCAGCCTTGAGGATGCGGCCTACCCGGACACCAGACCCCCGCTGCGCCGGACGGCGCCGTCGACGCTCGCGGCGGGCGCGCTCGGCAATGCGCTGGAGTGGTACGACTTCGCGGCCTATGGCTTTCTCGCCGCCATCTTCGCCAAGAACTTCTTCCCCGAGAGCGACGCGTTTGTCGGGCTGATCTCGGCCTTCGGCATCTTCGCCGCCTCCTTCCTGATGCGCCCGATCGGCGGTGTGGTGTTCGGCCATATCGGCGACCGCCTCGGTCGCCGGCAGGCGCTGTTCGTCTCCGCCTTCATGATGACCGGCTCCACCGTCGCCATCGGGCTCCTGCCGACCTATGCCAGCATCGGCGCGCTGGCACCGGTGCTGCTCCTGCTGCTGCGGCTGCTGCAGGGGCTTTCCATCGGCGGCGAATACACCACCTCCGCCATCTTCCTCGCCGAGAGCGCCACGCCGCGCCGGCGCGGGCTGATCGCCTCCTTCGCCGGCTGCGGCGCCTCGGGCGGCACGCTGCTCGGCTCGCTGGTCGGGGCGGTGACGGCGATGGCGATGAGCACGGACGACCTCATCGCCTGGGGCTGGCGCATCCCGTTCCTGCTCGGCATCCTGCTCGGCGGCTTCACGCTCTATCTGCGCGGCAGCGCGGCCGAGGACGAGGCCGCCGGAAAAATGCCGCACGGCGCGAAGCCGGCAAACCGGCCGAAGGGCGAGCTGCCGCTCATCCTCGCCTTTCGCAGCGACGGGCCCGACATGCTGCGCGCGGCGGCGCTGAACCTGACGCTGGGCGCCGGCTTCTACCTGCTGTTCGTGTATCTGACGACCTATATGCAGCAGGTGGACGGGCTCACCGCGCGGCTGTCGCTGCAGATCAACACGATCAGCATGATCGTCGTTCTGGTGCTCGCCCCGGTCTTCGCCGCGCTGTCGGACAAAATCGGCCGTAAGCCGGTGGTCTGCACCGGCCTCACCGGCCTGGTGCTGTTCTCCTGGCCGCTGTTCCGCCTGCTGGACAGCGGCGATGCGGAACAGGCGTTTCTCGGCCAGCTGGGCTTTGCCGTGCTCGTCGCCTGCTATGCCGGGCCGATCCCCTGCGTGCTGGCGGAGATGTTCCGCCCGGCGACGCGCTGCACCGCCTTCTCGCTGAGCTACAACCTCGCCATCGGCCTCGCCGGCGGCACGGCGCCGATGGTGGCGGTGTATCTGGTCAATCGCGAGCAGTACGACATGGGGCCGGCGGTGTATCTCATCGTCATCGCCGCCATCTCGCTCCTCGCCGCCGTGACGATGAAGGAGCGGCGCGGCGTCGCGTTGGACTGAGGGCGCGGCAAATCCGTGTTCCCGTCGGGCGTCGTCCCGTGCTAGGGCGTCCGGCGATCCTTCCACCGAGGCGGGTGCGCGCCGCGCCCGCCCTCAGCGCATCGAACCGCCATGCCCGATCTCCTGCTCGAACTGTTCTGCGAAGAAATCCCCGCCCGCATGCAGGCGGCCGCTGCGGATGCGCTCCGCAAGCTGGTCACCGACGCGCTGGTGGAGCGCGGCCTGGTCTATGAGGGCGCCAAGGCGTTCGTCACCCCGCGCCGGCTGGCGCTGGCGGTGCATGGCCTGCCGGCGCACCAGCCCGACACGCATGAGGAACGCAAGGGTCCACGCGTCGGCGCGCCCGACGGCGCCATTCAGGGCTTCCTCAAGGCGGCGGGCCTCGCCTCCATCGATCAGGCGAGCATCGAGAGCGACCCGAAGAAGGGTGAGTTCTACGTCGCGCGCATTCACAAGCACGGCCGCACCACACCGGAAGTGATCGCCGAGATCGTCCCCGAAATCGTGCGTTCCTTCCCCTGGCCGAAGTCGATGCGCTGGGGCAAGGCCTCGGTCAATCCCGGCGCGCTACGCTGGGTGCGGCCGCTGCAATCCATCGTCTGCACCTTCGGCCCGGAGACCGAGGAGCCGGAGGTGGTGCCGTTCGAGATCGACGGGCTGAAATCCGGCGATGTGACGCGCGGCCACCGCTTCCTCGCGCCGGCTGAGATCCGCGTGCGACGGCTCGACGACTGGATGACCAAGCTCGAAGCCGCCTTCGTCGTCGCCGACCGCGAGCGGCGCAAGGACATCATCCTCAATGACGCCAAGGACCTTGCACTGGCGCAAGGGCTGGAGCTGGTCGAGGATGCCGGCCTGCTGGAAGAGATCTGCGGTCTCGTCGAATGGCCCGTCGTGCTGATGGGTTCGTTCGAGGAGGGTTTCCTCGACGTGCCAGACGAGGTGATCCGCGCCACCATCCGCGCCAACCAGAAGTGCTTCGTGCTCAAGAACCCGTCGACCGGGCGCTTGGCCAACCGCTTCATCCTGGTGTCGAACCTGAGGGCGAGCGACGACGGCAAGGCGATCATCGCCGGCAATGAGCGTGTTATCCGCGCCCGCCTGTCGGACGCCAAGTTCTTCTGGGAAACCGACAAGCGCACCAACGCGACCGTGCCGCTGGACGAGCGGCTGGCGAAGTTCGGCAACGTCACCTTCCACGAGAAGCTCGGCTCGCAGCTGGAGCGCATCCAGCGCATCGCCGCGCTGGCGGAAACGCTGGCGCCACTGGTCGGGGCCAACCCGGCGCTGGCGCGGCAGGCGGCGCTCTACGCCAAGAGCGACCTGCGCACGGAAGTCGTCGGCGAATTCCCCGAAGTGCAGGGCCTGATGGGGCGCTATTACGCCCGGCTCGAAGGGCTGCCGGAGGAAATCGCGGCGGCAGCCGAGGAACACTACAAGCCGCAGGGCCCGGCCGACACCGTGCCGACCGCGCCGGTCTCGGTTGCCGTGGCGCTGGCCGACAAGCTCGACACGCTGGTCGGCTTCTGGGCCATCGACGAGAAGCCGACGGGCTCGAAGGACCCCTATGCGCTGCGCCGCGCCGCGCTGGGCGTGGTACGGCTGGTGCTGGAGAACGGGCTCACCGTGAAGCTCGCCGAGTTCGTCGAGCCCGACCTCCTCACCTTCTTCGCCGATCGCCTGAAGGTCCACCTTCGCGAGAGCGGTGCGCGCCACGATCTCGTGGACGCGGTGTTCGCGCTGCCGGGGCAGGACGACCTCCTGCTGGTGGTGAAGCGGGTGGAGGCCCTCGGGCGGTTCCTCGGCACGCAGGACGGCAAGACGCTGCTCGCCGGCACCAAGCGCGCGGCGAATATTCTGCGCATCGAGGAGAAGAAGGACGGCGTCGCCTATGAAGGCGGTGTCGACATGGTGCTGCTGCACGAGCCGGAGGAGCGCGCGCTGGCCGAGGCCATCGCCCATCTCGGCCCGCAGATCGAGGCGGCGCTGGAGCGCGAGGATTTCGAGGCCGCCATGGCGCTGATCGCGACCCTGCGTGCGCCGGTCGACGCCTTCTTCGACAAGGTGACGGTGAACGCCGAGGACAAGGCCCTGCGCGCCAACCGGCTGCGCCTGCTCGCCGACATCCGCGCTATTACCCGCGCCATCGCCGATTTCGACCGGATCGAGGGCTGAGCGCCCTCGCCTGCGGCCGGGACGGACGGTATCCTATGCCCGTTCGGTGGAGCGACAAGCGCCTCCGGCGCGGAACCATCCGTGCCCAGGCGGCTTATGTCGTTACCACTCCGGGGAGATTCGCATGGAAATCAACATCGTCACCATCCAGCCCATCGTGGCGCTGATCGCCGGCATCCTCATCCTGGTGATGCCGCGCCTGCTCAACTACATCGTGGCGATCTATCTCATCTTCATCGGCGTCATGGGCCTGCTCGGCCGCACCGGCCACCTGCCGTTGTGAGCGGCACGGCCGAATAAGACGTAGTGCCCGGGCAAAGCCCGGGCACTGACGCACTGAGACCCTCAGGCCTTGTCGGCGCCGCGCAGCGCATCGACGCTCCACGGACCGGGACCGGCGAAGACGAGATAGAAGAACACGAAGCAGTACAGCGCCGCCAGCTCGCCGCCATTGTTGATGGGGTAGAAGTCCCGCGGCGCGTGGACGAGGAAATAGGCCACCGCCGTCATGCCCGAGACGATGAAGGCGGTCGGGCGCGTGAACAGGCCGATCAGCAGCAGCACGCCGCCCACCAGTTCGATGATGCCGGCGATGCCCGGCAGCGTGACAAGGCTGACACCGGTCATCTGTGTGGCGGGAAGGCCGAGGATCTTGGTAGCGCCATGCTGCAACAGCAGCAGGGCGGAGGCGACGCGCAGCAGGCTGAGGGTATGCGGCGCGAGACGGTTCAGAACGGCGATCATGGAAGGCCCCTTGCGATAGTTCGGTTTCCGGCCCGCAATATCAGCATCATGCGGGCGCGTGTCACAATCCATCTTTCCGGTCACGTTCCGGTGCGCGGCAACAAACCATGCCGCACTGCAAATGATGGATTGAATGAAAGACCTCAAACCGCTAGATCATCGGGTGGGAAAAGGCGCGGAACGACTGTCTCAAAGCGACCGAACCCATTGTAGGTGCTTAATTTTCGACCTCGGTTGAATTTCCATCACGGCGATGAGGGTGCCTTTGCACCTCACACCAACAGGGCTTCCGAAATGACGAAATGGGTCTACACCTTCGGCGACGGCACTGCAGAAGGTGCGGCGGAACTGCGCAATTTGCTCGGCGGCAAGGGCGCAAACCTCGCGGAAATGTCCAATCTCGGCCTGCCGGTGCCCCCCGGCTTTACCATCTCGACCGAGGTGTGCACCTATTACTACGCCAACGGCAACGTCTATCCGGCCTCGCTGAAGGCCGATGTGGAAGCCGCGCTCGCCCATGTCGGCAAGCTCGCCGGCCGCACCTTCGGCGACCCGGCCAACCCGCTGCTCGTCTCCGTGCGCTCGGGCGCCCGCGCCTCCATGCCGGGCATGATGGACACGGTGCTGAACCTCGGCCTCAACGACGTCACCGTCGAGGCGGTCGCCGCCTCCTCCGGCGATGCGCGTTTCGCCTATGACAGCTATCGCCGCTTCATCCAGATGTACTCGAACGTGGTGCTCGACTTCCCGCACCACCATTTCGAGGAAGTGCTGGACGGCTTCAAGGGTGACCAGGGCTACAATCTCGACACCGACCTTACGGCCGACGACTGGAAGGAAATCGTCACGCGCTACAAGGCACTGGTGGTGCACGAACTGGGCCGCCCGTTCCCGCAGGACCCTCACGACCAGCTCTGGGGCGCCATTGGTGCCGTGTTCGGCTCGTGGATGAACCAGCGCGCCATCGTCTATCGCCGCCTGCACGCCATCCCCGAGAGCTGGGGCACGGCGGTCAACGTCCAGGCCATGGTGTTCGGCAATATGGGCGAGACCTCGGCCACCGGCGTCGCCTTCACCCGCAATCCCTCCACCGGCGAGAACGCGCTCTATGGCGAGTTCCTGATCAACGCCCAGGGCGAGGACGTGGTGGCAGGCATCCGCACGCCGCAGAACATCACTGAAGTGGCGCGCATCGCCGCCGGCTCCGACAAGCCCTCCATGGAGAAGGCGCTGCCGGAGGTGTTCACCGAGTTCCAGCGCATCGCCGGCGTTCTGGAGTCGCACTATCGCGACATGCAGGATCTCGAATTCACCGTCGAGCGCGGTAAGCTGTGGATGCTGCAGACCCGTTCGGGCAAGCGCACCGCCAAGGCCTCGCTGCGCATCGCGGTCGAGCTCGCCAATGACGGCGTGATCACCCGCGAGGAAGCCATCGCCCGCGTCGACCCCGCCGCGCTCGACCAGCTGCTGCACCCGATGCTCGACCCCAAGGCCGACAAGAAGGTTATCGGCACCGGCCTGCCGGCTTCGCCGGGCGCCGCCTCGGGCGAGATCGTGTTCTCCGCCGACGACGCCGAGCTCTTGAAGACGCAGGGCCGCAAGGTCATCCTCGTGCGCATCGAGACCTCGCCGGAAGACATTCACGGCATGCACGCGGCCGAGGGCATCCTCACCACCCGGGGCGGCATGACCTCGCACGCGGCAGTGGTCGCGCGCGGCATGGGCAAGCCCTGCGTCTGCGGCGCCGGCACCATCCGCGTCGACTATGCCGCCGGCACGCTCACCTCCGGCGGCGTGACGCTGAAGAAGGGCGAGATCCTCACCATCGACGGCGCCACCGGCCAGGTGATCGCCGGCCCGGTGCCTACCCTTCAGCCCGAACTCTCCGGCGAGTTCGCCACCCTGATGGGCTGGGCCGACGGCGTGCGCCGCCTGAAGGTGCGCGCCAATGCGGAAACCCCGCTGGATGCTCGCACCGCCAAGAACTTCGGCGCCGAGGGTATCGGCCTCTCGCGCACCGAGCACATGTTCTTCGACGGCGACCGCATTCGTTCCGTACGCGAAATGATCCTCGCGGATGACGAGAAGGGCCGCCGCGCCGCGCTCGCCAAGCTGCTCGCCGCACAGCGTTCCGACTTCCAGGAGCTGTTCGAGATCATGGACGGCCTGCCGGTCACCATCCGCCTGCTCGACCCGCCGCTGCACGAGTTCCTGCCGCACACCGATGCGGAGATCGCGGAAGTCGCCGAAGGTCTCGGAGTGAGCGCCGCCAAGCTCGCCGCCCGCAAGCGCGAGTTCGACGAATTCAACCCGATGCTCGGCTTCCGCGGCTGTCGTCTGGCGATCGCCTTCCCGGAGATCGCCGAGATGCAGGCGCGTGCCATCTTCGAGGCGGCGGCGGCGGCGCAGAAGTCGACCGGCAAGCCGGTGGTGCCGGAGGTGATGGTCCCCCTCATCACCGGCAAGAAGGAGTTCGACCTGGTCAAGGAGGTCATCGACGCCGCGGCCAAGAAGGTCGAGGCGGAGACCGGTGCCAAGCTGGAGTACCAGGTCGGCACCATGATCGAATTGCCGCGCGCGGCGCTGAAGGCGGGTGAGATCGCCGAGACGGCGGAGTTCTTCTCCTACGGCACCAACGACCTCACCCAGACCACCTACGGCATTTCGCGCGACGATGCCGGCACCTTCCTCGGCACCTACATCAACAAGGGCATCTTCGAGGTCGACCCCTTCGTGTCGATCGACGTCGAGGGCGTCGGCGAGCTGGTGAAGCTCGCCACCGAGCGCGGCCGCGCGGTGCGCCCCAAGCTCAAGCTCGGCATCTGTGGCGAGCATGGCGGCGATCCCGCCTCGGTCGCCTTCTGCGAGGAAGTCGGCCTTGACTATGTGTCGTGCTCGCCCTTCCGCGTGCCGATCGCCCGCCTTGCCGCGGCCCAGGCGGCGCTGAAGACGCAGGCCGCCAGCCAGGCGTGATCTGCAAAGGCGTGACGCATCGCCGATACTGAACCAGAATGGCCGGGCCTCCCCCGGCCATTTTGCGTTGGGGGCCGACAGGAGGCCTCCACATGCTGCCCGCCAACGCCGCGCTGGTGATCATCGACCTGCAAAGGGCCATCGACCATCCCCGGTGGGCGGCGTCCGGTCCGCGCAACAATCCAGAGGCCGAGCGCGCCATCGCCCGTCTGATCGCCGTCTGGCGCGAGGCCGGACGGCCGATCTTTCACATCCGCCATGAATCGACCCATCCGGGCTCGACCTACGCCAAGGACGGGCCGGGCAGCGCCTTCAAGCCGGAGGCAATGCCGCTGCCCGGCGAGCCGGTCCTCGCCAAGCAGGTGCACAGTGCCTTCATCGGTACCGACTTCGAACGACGCCTGCGCGCGGCCGGCATCGGCACCCTCGTCATCGCCGGGGTGATCACCAACAACTCGGTCGAGGCGACGGTACGGATGGCGTCCGATCTCGGCTTCGACGTGCGCCTTGTCGAGGACGCCTGCTTCACCTTTGCACGTGCCGACCATGCCGGGCGGCTGCGTAGCGCCGAGGAGGTGCACGCCATGTCGCTGGCGAATATGGACGGCGAATATTGCATCGTCACGCGGGCCGCAGCGCTGCTCTAGGACTACCGCGCGCGGCTCTATTTCGAGAATTCCGTAACGGCACTCGGCCAGGTAGAAAAATAAAATTGGCGCGGGGTTGAATTATGGTCTTTGAATCTATAAGTTATCCACATCGATCTTGCACGTTGAACTTTGTTTTGCGCTCACCGCGCGGCGGCGAACTTCCTCTCAAATCGATGACGGCGTGACGATCACCACGAGGTGATCGAACGATTTTCTATGTCGAATGGAAGGACTTCGTCATGACGACGGGCACCGTAAAGTGGTTCAACAGCCAGAAGGGCTATGGTTTCATTCAGCCCGACAATGGCGGGTCGGACATTTTCGTCCACATCTCCGCTGTACAGCGGGCCGGCTGGACCGAGCTGCGCGACGGGCAGAAGATCTCTTATGAGGTCGAGTCCGACGCCCGCACCGGCAAGCAGACCGCCGGCAGCCTGCAGGCGGCGTGATTTGTGCCGTCGGCTCCTGACCACGGATGTACTGGCACGAGCCAACGAGCACTAGGGAAGGCCGGGATCAACCCCGGCCTTTTTCATTTTGAGGAGTAGCGGAGATGGCAAGCGCCAATCACGACGGGATCTTCAAGCCCAATCTCACCAAAACCGAGAGCAAGGCCGAGGCGGTGTCGCGCATCGCTCGATCCATGATCGACCAGGAGATCGCCAAGCGCGACGCCAAGACCGCGCGGCTTCGCGAAGCCCGCATGGCCCGCGACGCGGCGGTACCCGCCGCCCCCACGCGCAAGACCGGCGCGCGCGGCGCGAAATAGCCCCCCCCTGGGCCGCACGAAACCACGCGGGCGGCGGACGGCCCCTCCGGCCTCATCCCGCGCGGCAGAGCTGCCGTAGCGCCGGCTACCCGCCCTTCGCCGCCGCCTTCAGCCGGTACAGCGCCTCCAACGCCTCCCGCGGTGTCATCTCGTCGGGATCGATCCCGGCCAGCGCCGTCTTCACCGCCTCGGCCACTGGGTCCGCCTTCGCGGCGTGACCTGCCGGCACCGCCGCAGGCGCCCGGTTGATGGCGGCGAACAGTGGCAGATCGTCGAGAATGCGCTGCGCCGGGGCCGCACGGTCGGCATTCTCCAATTCGGTCAGCACCGCCCGCGCCCGCGCCACCACGGCCGGCGGCAGGCCGGCGAGCTTGGCGACCTGGATGCCATAGGAGCGGTCCGCCGCACCGGGCACCACCTCGTGCAGGAAGATCACCTCACCCTCCCACTCCTTCACCTTCACCGTCGCGTTGACGAGGCGGGGCAGGCGTTGGGACAGCGCGGTCAGTTCGTGGAAATGCGTGGCGAACAGGCCGCGGCAGCGATTGACCTCATGCAGGTTCTCAAGGCTCGCCCAGGCGATGGACAGGCCGTCAAAGGTCGCCGTGCCGCGGCCAATCTCGTCGAGGATGACCAGCGAGCGCTCGGTCGCCTGGTTGAGGATGGCGGCGGTCTCCACCATCTCGACCATGAAGGTCGAGCGCCCGCGCGCCAGATCGTCCGCCGCGCCGACGCGCGAGAACAGCCGGTCGACCACGCCGATGTGCGCCAGCTTCGCCGGCACGAAGGCGCCCGCCTGCGCCAATATGGCGATCAGCGCGTTCTGCCGGAGGAAAGTGGACTTACCCGCCATGTTCGGGCCGGTGACGAGCCAGATGCGGCCGGAATGGGCGCCCTCGGGCGGGGATAATTCGCAATCATTGGCGACGAACGGCCCGCCGTCCCGGCGCAGCGCCTGCTCCACCACCGGATGGCGCCCGCCCTCGATGCGGAAATCCAGCCCGCCATCGACCTCGGGCCGCACATGGCCCTCATCCACCGCGAGGCGGGCGAGGCCGGCGGTGACGTCGATCACCGCCAGCGCTTCGGCGCAGGCGCGGATCGCCTCGGCCTGCGCCAACACCGCGACCACCAGCTCGTCGAAGATGCGCTGCTCCAGGGCGAGCGCGCGCTCGCCGGCGCTGGCGATCTTCGCTTCGAGCTCGGCGAGTTCCGTCGAGGTGAAGCGCATCGCCCCGGCCATGGTCTGGCGGTGGACGAAAATGACGTCGAAAGGCGGCTCGCGCAGCTTGTCGGCGTTCTGCTGGCTGACCTCGACGAAATAGCCCAGCACCGCGTTGTGCCGGATCTTCAGCGCACGGACGCCGGTTTCCTCGACATAGCGCCGTTCCAGCGCCGCCACCACGCGCCGGCTTTCGTCGCGCATGGCGCGGGTGGCGTCGAGCTCGTCGGCATAGCCCGCCCGCACAAAGCCGCCGTCGCGGCGGTTGAGCGGCAGTTCGTCACCGAGTGCGGCCTGAAGCGTCGCCGCCAGTGCCGGATCGACGCTACCCAGCACGCGCGCGGCCTGCGTCAGTTCGGCCGGGGCCGGGGAGGCGGCGATCAGCCGGGCGATCTCCAGCCCCTCGCCGAGGCCGCGGCCGATGGCGGCGAGGTCGCGCGGACCCGAGCGCCCCAGTGCGACGCGCGAGAGCGCGCGGGCAAGGTCCGGCGCCCCGGCGAGCCGCTCGCGCAAGGCGGCGCGCAGGCCGGTCTCATCGACCAGGTGTTCGACCGCGTCGAGCCGCGCGGCGATGCGGGAAGGATCGGTCAGCGGCTCGGCGAGACGGCGGGACAGGAGGCGCGCGCCGGCCGAGGTGACGGTGCGGTCCACCGAGGCGCACAGGCTGCCGGCCCGGTCGCCCGTGGTGGTGCGAAGGATCTCGAGGTTGGCCCGCGTCGCCGGGTCGATCACCATCGCCTCGGTGGAAGCCTCGCGCTGCGGCCGGCTCAAAGGCGGACGGGCGCCCAGCTGGGTGCGTTCGACATAGGCGACGATGGCGGCGGCCGCCGTGAGCTCCGCGCGGGAGAAGCTGCCGAACGAATCCAGCGTCGCCACCTGGAAGAAGCCGGCGATGCGGCGCTCGGCGCCCGCCCCGTCGAAGCTCTCCTTGGGCAGCGGCGTCACCGCTGGCAGCGCGCGCCACAGCGCCTTGAACGCCGGCTCGTCATAAACCGCGTCCGCCACCAGCAGCTCGGCCGGCTCGATGCGGGCGAGATCGGCGGGCAGACGCAGCGCATCGGTCTCGGCGACGCGGAACGAACCGGTGGAGATGTCGGCGAAGGCGAGGGCGTAGACATAACCGTCCTCGCCTTCCCCGCTCCGTACCCGCGCGACCGCCGCCAGTACGTTCTCGCGCCGGGCGTCGAGCAGGGCGTCCTCGGTCAGCGTGCCGGGCGTGACGAGGCGCACCACGTCGCGCTTCACCACGCTCTTGGGGCCGCGCTTCTTGGCTTCCGAGGGGTCCTCGGTCTGCTCGCACACCGAGACGCGATGGCCGGCGGCGATCAGCTTATGCAGATATTCCTCGGCGCGCTCCACTGGCACGCCGCACATCGGGATGTCCTCGCCCTGATGCTTGCCGCGCTTGGTCAGCACGATGCCGAGCGTGCGCGAGGCGAGCTCGGCGTCCTCGAAGAACAGTTCGTAGAAATCGCCCATCCGGTAGAACAGCAGGCTGCCGGGATTGGCGGTCTTGATCTCGATGAACTGCGCCATCATCGGCGTGACGCGCTCAGTGTCGCCGCCCGCCCGCACGGTGGCGGGCGCGCTCGTCGCCTCGTCGGGTTCAGCTTTCTTCACGGGAGCATCCATGGCGAAGACGCTGGCAGAGGGAAGGGGCGCCTATCAAGCTTCGCGGTCGGTTATCCCCTCTAAAGCTCGATGCCGCGCAGCGCTTCGGGGTCCATCAGCCCCATCAGCCGGCTGGCGGCGGTGCGGGCGAGGCGCAGGGTGAGTGCCTTGCGGGTCGCGCCCGGCATCGGATGGTGCGGCGCCTCGCGGATCATTCCGGCTCCGAACTGATCAGCTACAAGCACGCCGGCATCCTCGGGCAGGATGTCCAGCGGGAAATCCGCGCCGACGGCGAAGAACAGCCGGTCGCAATGCAGCCGGTAGTCGGTCCATTTGCGGTCGGTGCGGAAATCGATGACCGAGGACTTGATCTCGATCACCCACACCTCGCCGCGCGCATCGATCGCGGCGATGTCGGCGCGCCGGCCGGAGGCCAGCGAGAATTCCGCCACACCCATCAGCCCACGCGCCGCGAGATAGCGCAGCGCGCCGCGCTGGATGGCGCGGGCGGTCTCGGACTGGCGTCCGTCGAGGGGCATGACGAGAGCGGCCGGGGGCATGGACGTACTCTATCCGTTCTCATCCGGCGACGGAAGTGCCGCGTGCCGCCGCCGGCACGAGGCGGGCCTTATCGCGCGGTCGCGACTCGTCTATAGGCAGAAGACCTGCCGCATTCGACGCCATGGTCTCCCCATGCCCGCGCCACCCCCCGCGCCCCTTGCCACAGATCAACCCCTCAGCCCGCCGCCCGGGCTGGTACAGCTTTTCCTAGGATTCCTGTCGGTCGCGGTTGTGGCGTTCGGTGGCGTGCTGCCCATCGCCCGCCGTGCGCTGGTCGAGCGGTATCGCTGGATCAGCGCGGACGAGTTCACCGAGCTGATGGGGCTGGCGCAGTTCCTGCCGGGGCCGAACATCGTCAACCTCGCCGTCGTGGTGGGCGGCCGCTTCCAGGGCCCGCTGGGCTCAGTGGCGGCGTTTCTCGGCCTCACTCTGGTGCCGGCCGGCGTCGTTGTGACGGCGAGCACCGTCTTCACCCGCTACGCCGACATCACTGCCGTGTCGGACATGCTGGCCGGGCTCGCCGCCGCCGCCGCAGGCATGGTCATCGCCATGGCCGCGCGCATGGCTGAGCCGCTGTGGCGGCGGCCACGCCCGCACACCATCTTCATTGCCCTCGCCGCCTTCGCCGCCATGGCGCTGCTGCGCATGCCGATGCTGCTGGTCATGGCGACTCTGGTGCCGCTCGCGCTGGCGCTCTCCTGGTGGGCGCACCGGCGATGAGGGACGACAGCCCGATCACCCCGCTGATCCTGCACTTCCTGCTGCTCTCGCTGCTGGCCATTGGCGGCGCGAATGCGGTGCTGCCGGAGATGCACCGCCAGGTCGTCGACATCGAGGGGTGGATGACCGACGCGCAGTTCGCGCAGACCTACGCGATCGCGCAGTCCGCGCCCGGCCCCAACATGCTGGTGGTGACGCTGATCGGCTGGCATGTCGCCGGCTTCTGGGGGGCGCTGGCGGCGACGCTGGCCATGTGCGGGCCAACCTGCATCCTGGCCTATGTGATCGGAGGCATCTGGCATCGCTTCCGCGAGGCGCGCTGGCGCCGCATCGTGCAGGGCGCGCTCATTCCCCTCGCCGTCGGCCTCATCGCCGCCTCGGGCGTCGTGCTGGCCATGGGCGCGGCGCGCTCGCCGTCCACGGCCCTGCTCACGGCGGCAACGGCGGCGGTCCTGTACGCGACCCGCATCAGCCCGCTCTGGATGATGGCGCTGGGCGCGGTCCTCGGCGCGCTCGGCCTAGTCTGACAGCGGCGCGGTCTCTATGGCAGTGGCATCTTCGCCGCGCGAGAACGCGGGAAGCTGCGCGCCCGCCAGCGGCGTCCCGGCCGGCGGGGGACGGTTGCCGGCATCGAGCCGGGCCACCACCGCGAAGGCGCAGGCGAGCGCCGCCACCCCGAACGCCACCGAGCCGAGCGCCTGCCCGGCGATCACGCCCTCCGCACCGTACCAGCGTCCGCCCAACCAGACGAAGGGGATGGTGCCGAGCGTCGCCCGGCCCCAGTTGAACACGGTGGAGAAGATCGGCGCGCCGAGATTGTTGAAGGCGGCATTGGCGACGAACAGCGCGCCGAAGAAGATGTAGCTTCCCGCCGCGTAGAGACAGAAGAACTCGACCAGCGCCTCGCCCTCCGGGGAAAGCCCGAACGCGCTCGCCAGTCCGTGGCGCGCCAGCGCCAGTGCGAGCCACACCAGCGTGACATAGCCAAGCGTGAGCACGAGACTATCGCGGATCGCCTGCCGCACGCGGTCATAGCGCAGGGCGCCGACATTCTGCCCGACCACCGGGCCGATGGCGCCGGTGAGCGCGAAGATCGGCCCGAAGGCGACGGGGATCAGTCGCCCGATCACCGCCCACGCCGCCACCGCCGCGTCGCCATGTACCGCCAGCGCATGGGTGATGTAGGCATTGCCGACCGGGGTGGCGATATTGGTGAGGATTGCCGGCACGGCGATCGCCGAGATCGGGCCGACATCACGCAGGAAGCCGGTCACGCTCGGCATCTCCGCCAGCCGATGCACGCGCACCACGGCGTAGAGCCCGTACGCCGCCATCACCATGCGGGCCAGCACCGAGGCGATGGCCGCGCCCTCGACGCCGAGGCCGAGCGCGAGGATCAGCAGCGGGTCGAGCACGGCGGTGGCGAGCCCACCCGACAGCGTCACCCACATGGAGCGGCGCGCATCACCGACCCCGCGCAGCGTGCCCGAGGTCGCCATGCCGATGCCGAGCAACGGTGTCGAGGGCAGCACGATGAGGAGGAAGTCCCTCGCCAGATCCAGCGTGCGCCCGCTCGCCCCGAGCAGCGCCAGGAGCGGCGTGATGAACGGCAGCATGAGGCCGGACAGCAGAGCGGTGAGCAGCGTCATATAGACCAGCGAGGAAGTGGAGAGCCGCCGCCCTTCTTCCGCCCGGCCGCTGCCCACGGCGCGCGAGACCACGGCGGAGCCGGCGATCATGACGCCGATCCCAACCGAGGTTACGAAGAACATCACCGTCCCGGCATAGCCGATGGCGGCGGCCAGCTCCTCCTCGCCGAGCAGCGAAATGTAGAACAGGTTGAGCAGGTCGACGACGAACACCGCGACGAGGCCGATCGAGCCGGTGGCGGTCATCACCGCGACATGGCGCATCGTCGAGCCCTCAACGAAACGGGCTCTGATCGGGCGGGGGGCAGTGGCGGGAGACTGGTCGGCGGCGCTCATGGGCGGGAGTTATGCCACGCCACAACACTGTCCAGATAGGCGGGTTGGCGCAACACTGCATTTGCGCAACGGCCCGCACCACGCGAAGCGTGATTGAGAAACTTCATGGAAATCGGCTAGAAGGGCTCGCCTTCAACCTCGCCGCCAGACGGATCCGCCATGAGCGCCGAACCAATCGACGACCACGCCAAGGCCCGCGTCCTCGTTCAGGCGCTGCCGCACATGCAGCGCTATGACGACGCCATCATCGTGGTGAAATATGGCGGCCACGCCATGGGCGACGAGCAGGTGGCGCGCGATTTCGCCCAAGACATCGTCCTGCTCGAACAGTCCGGCGTGAACCCGGTGGTGGTGCATGGCGGCGGGCCGCAGATCGGCGCCATGCTGGCCAAGCTCGGCATCAAGTCGGAATTCGCCGCCGGCCTGCGCATCACCGACAAGGCCACTGTCGAGATCGTCGAGATGGTGCTCGCCGGCTCGATCAACAAATCCCTCGTCGGCTTCATCAACGAAGCGGGCGGCAAGGCGCTCGGCCTCTCGGGCAAGGACGGCAACATGGTCGTCGCCTCGAAGGTCACGCGCTCGGTGCGCGACCCGGATTCGAACATCGAGCAGGTGATCGACCTCGGCTTCGTCGGCGAGCCCGAGACGGTCGACACCACCGTGCTCGACCAGATCCTCGGCCGCGAGCTGATCCCGGTGCTGGCCCCGGTCGCCACCGGCAAGGATGGCGGCACCTTCAACGTCAACGCCGACACCTTCGCCGGCGCCATCGCCGGGGCGCTGGGCGCCAAGCGGCTGCTGCTGCTGACCGATGTGCCGGGCGTGCTCGACCGCAACAAGGAGCTCATCAAGGAGCTCACCATCTCCCAGGCCCGCGCACTGATCGCCGACGGCACCATCTCGGGCGGCATGATCCCGAAGGTGGAAACCTGCATCTATGCGCTGGAGCAGGGCGTCGAGGGGGTCGTCATCCTCGACGGCAAGGTGCCGCATTCGGTGCTGCTGGAGCTCCTGACCGACCACGGCGCCGGCACGCTGATCACGCGCTGAGACCATGCCTCTGGCCCCCTCTCCCCAGTGGGGAGAGGGTGGGGGTGAGGCGGAAGACCGATCGGTGACTGTTCACCGGCCGGCACCTCACCCGGCGCTGCGCGCCGATCTCTTCCCGGCGGGGGGGGAGGTTGAGAAGCGTCCAGGCTCGGAACCGCTTGCGAGCAATTCCCGCCTCGCCTCGCCGCCCGCTCTTCGCTATGGATGGGCGCATGCCGACCTCATCGCGCGCCGCCGCCGACTTTTCCCATGTCGACACCTGGGTGTTCGACCTCGACAACACGCTCTACCCGCCGGGGCTCGATCTCTGGCGGCAGATCGACGAGAAGATGCGGGCCTACATCGCCGATTTTCTCAGCCTCTCGCTGGACGAGGCCTTCGCACTGCAGAAGGGCTATTACCGCAAATACGGCACCTCGCTGCGCGGGCTGATGATCGAGCACGCCATGGACCCGGACGATTTCCTCGCCCATGTGCACGACATAGATCTCGCCTCGCTCGACCCTGCGCCGGAACTCGGCGAAGCGCTCGGTGCGCTGCCCGGCCGCAAGCTGGTCTACACCAACGGCTCGCGCCGCCATGCCGAGCAGATCCTCGCCAAGCTCGGCATCTCCGGCCATTTCGCCGATGTGCACGACATCGTCGCCGCCGAGTTCCATCCCAAGCCGCACGAGACCGCCTATAAGGGCTTCCTCAAGCGCTTCGACGTCGACCCGCTACGCGCCGCCATGTTCGAGGATCTCGCGCGCAATCTGGAAGTGCCGGCGGAGCTCGGCATGCGCACCGTGCTGGTGGTGCCGCCGGGCCTCGTCGTCCCGCCCTCCGACCGCGAGGCGTGGGAGCATGAGGGCCAGGACGCCGACCATATCGACGTGGTGACGGATGACCTCACCGCCTTCCTCAATTCGCTGCGGGCGGCCTGACCTCATTCAGCCGTTGACAGAACCCGCAGGCGACCGGACAAGACGCGCCGAACATCAGGAGCCTGCCAGAGCATGTCGAGCGAACTTCAGAGCACCATCGAGGCGGCCTTCGAGAACCGGGCCGAGGTGAATTTCGAGACCGGCGGCACCGTGCGCCACGCGGTGAACGAAGCGCTCGCCTTGCTCGATGCCGGCAAGGCGCGCGTCGCCGAGCCCGGCACGGATGGAACCTGGACCGTCAACCAGTGGCTCAAAAAGGCGGTACTGCTCTCCTTCCGCCTCAACGACATGACCACCATTCCCGGCGCCCCCGGCGGCGCCCATTGGTGGGACAAGGTGCCCTCCAAGTTCGAGGGCTGGGGCGAGGCTGAATTCCGCGCTGCCGGCTTCCGCGCCGTGCCCGGCGCCATCGTGCGCCGCTCGGCCTTCATCGCGCCGAACGTCGTGCTGATGCCGTCCTTCGTCAATCTCGGCGCACGCGTCGATTCCGGCACCATGGTCGACACCTGGGCCACCGTCGGCTCCTGCGCGCAGATCGGCAAGAACGTGCACCTATCGGGCGGCGTCGGCATTGGCGGCGTGCTGGAGCCCTTGCAGGCCGGCCCGGTCATCATCGAGGATGACTGCTTCATCGGCGCGCGCTCGGAAGTCGTGGAAGGCGTCATCGTCCGCAGGGGCGCGGTGCTCTCCATGGGCGTGTTCATCTCCGCCACCACCAAGATCGTCGATCGCGCCACCGGCGAGGTCTTCGTCGGCGAGGTGCCGGCCTATTCGGTGGTGGTGCCCGGCGCGCTGCCCGGCAAGCCGCTGCCCAACGGCCAGCCTGGCCCGTCTCTGTATTGTGCGGTGATCGTGAAGCGGGTCGATGAACAGACCCGCTCGAAGACCTCGATCAACGATCTGCTCAGGGACTGATCCCGAGGGAAGCTGCCATGACGTCGCCGAAAGCCGACCCGGTCGATATCCTGCGCAGCCTGATCCGCTGCCCCTCGGTGACGCCCGAGGAAGGCGGCGCGCTGGCCTATCTCGACGCCCTGCTCGGCGCCGCCGGCTTCACCACCCACCGGGTGAAGCTGACCAGCCCCGACACGCCGGACATCGAGAACCTCTATGCCCGCTTCGGCGACAAGGGTCCCAATCTCTGCTTCGCCGGCCACACCGACGTGGTGCCGCCCGGCGACGCGGCGCAGTGGCGCTTTCCACCCTTCGAGGGCGCCATCCATGGCGGGCTGATCTATGGCCGCGGCGCGGTCGACATGAAAGGCGGCGTGGCCGCCTTCATCGCCGCCGGGCTCGACTTCGCCCGTGCCCATGGCAACGACCCCGGTCATCCCGAGCTTCCCGGCTCCATCTCCTTCCTCCTTACCGGCGACGAGGAAGGCCCGGCGATCAACGGCACCGAGAAGCTGCTGCGCTGGCTCGCCGACCGCGACGAGCGCCTCGAGCATTGCGTGCTGGGCGAGCCTTCCTCGCGCGCCGTGCTCGGCGACATGGTGAAGATCGGCCGGCGCGGCTCGCTCTCCTGCACGCTCACCGTGCACGGCAAACAGGGCCATGTCGGCTACCCGCACCTCGCGGAGAACCCCATTCCCGGCATGGTGAGGCTGCTGGCCGCGCTCAATGCCGAGCCGCTCGACCGCGGCAACGCGCATTTCCAGGCCTCGAATCTGGAAGTGGTCTCGGTCGACACCGGCAACCCCGCGTTCAATGTCATCCCGGCGCAGGCGCGGGCGCGCTTCAATATCCGTTTCAATGATTTATGGACCCCGGCGACGCTGCAAGCCGAGATCGAGCGCCGGCTGAGGGCGGGGGCCGGCAACGAGGTGCGCTGGAGTACCGAATTCGAGTCCCGCTCCTCCGACAGCTTCCTCACCGCGCCGGGCGCCTTCGTCGACCTCGTGGTCGCCTCGATCGAGCAGTCCACCGGGCACCGGCCGGAATTGTCCACCACCGGCGGCACCTCCGATGCCCGCTTCATCAAGGATTATTGCCCGGTGGTCGAGTTCGGCCTTGTCGGCACCACCATGCATGCGGTGGACGAATCGACGCCGGTCGACGAGGTGCAGGCGCTCACCCGCGTCTATGCCGGCATCATCACCCGCTACTTCGCCGAATTCGGCCGCTGAAGCCTCACTTGCTCCGCAGCGCCGGCTGTAGCGCGCCGGGATTGCCCCCGCCGGAAGAAGACTGGCCATAGCTGTCCACCTGCAAGTCACCGCTGATCTTCAGGCAGGTCGACGAACCGGCCAGCCGGGTGAAGCCGGCGCCATAGCTGGCGCAGACCGGGTCGGGCTTGGCTTCGCCGTCATTGGCAGGCGGCGGAGCGGGCGTGGCCTTGCTTGCGCTGCCGGCGAGCGCGGGCGACGACAAAGCGAGGGTCAGCACAACCGCCGCCCTCGCAACCGAACTGGCTGCGTTCATCGTCTCCACTCCGGTCCACGCGGGGCGATCCCCATCGCCGGCGCGGAATTTCTGCCGCGATTGCGGCCCAATGCAGGCGGCGTTCGGCTAGCATCGCCGCGATTCGTCATTGCCGGAGCACAGTACATGACCAGCCCGGTCGAGCGCCCCATCCTCGCCACCAGCGCCGCCGTCTTTCAAGACGGGCGCGTGCTGCTGGCCAAGCGCGGCGCGCCGCCCGCCCACGGACTGTGGACCCTGCCGGGCGGACGCGTCGAGCCGGGCGAGACGCTGGCGCAGGCCGCCGCGCGCGAGGTGCTGGAGGAGGTCGCCGTCACCTGCGAGATCGTCGGCGTTGCCGGCGCGGTCGATGTGATCCGGCACGACGCGGCCGGCGCGATCACGGCGCATTTCGTGGTCGTCGCTCATGCCGCGCGCTGGCGGGCCGGCGAGCCGACCACCGGGCCGGAGGCCGCCGCGGTCGGCTGGTTCGATCCCGACGCGCTGCCGGAAGAGACCACACCGGGTCTTGCCGGCATCATCGCCGCAGCCAGACTCCTCATCCTCGCCGCCGATGATCCGGCGCCGACCATCTGACCGGCACTTGACGCCCGCGCGCGTCGGGGCCATCCCATCGCCATGAAGACAACCGCGCCCCTCGCTCTGCTGCTGCTCGGCCTCGTCTGGCTCGGCATGCCTGCACCCGCTGCCGCGCAGGCGACGGAAGGCGCGCCGCCGCCCTATGAAGCGGACCTGATGCGGCTCTCGGAAATCCTCGGCGCGCTGCACTATATCCGCCCGCTCTGCGGCGCGGCGGAAGCCACGCGCTGGCGCGACGAGATGGGCGCGCTGCTGGAGGCCGAATCCCCCTCCGACGCGCGGCGCGGGCGGCTGGTGGCGGCGTTCAATCGCGGCTATGAAAGCTACGCGCAGGTCTATCGCAGCTGCACACCCTCGGCGGAACTGGCCAGCCAGCGCTATCTGGAGACCGGCGCCAAGCTCTCCCGCGACATTGCGGCGCGCTACGGCAGCAACTGAACCGCGTAGGATGCGCTGCAATACCAGCGTGTGTCACATTTTTGCCACGCCATATTAACCGTCCTTCAATTCTCAGGCGGAACGGCCGAGAGGCCGTGCTAAGGTCGAATCAGGCGCGGCACTCGCACGCGGAGGAACAAGATTGTCCCAGCTTCCGGAAACGCAAGACATCGACGGCAAGGCCGACCAGGCGCGCGAAGACGAGCGCCATGCCGCGCTCGCCTATCTCGATGAGGCGTGGAACGAGGCGGTCTATGACGGTCTCGACGAAGACTGCCTTGCCCAAGCGGCGCTGTTCACCGCCATCCGCTCGATGGTCGCCACCTATGGCGAGGAAGCCGCCGCAGGCTTTGCCGAGCGCCTCGCCGGCCGCATCCGCGCGGGCGAATACACTGTCCCGGAGAACCGGCAGTAAGGTTCAGGCTTCGGGTTCCAGCACGAAGATGTCGAGCCCGTCGACGTCAGCTTCGATCCGGGTCCAGCCAAGCTTGAGATAATAGGGCGCGTTCGCCGCGCTCGCGCAGAGATACACCCGTTCGTGCCCTGCCGCGAACGCCGCCTTCGCGGCGTGGGCGACCAGTGTCGCCCCAATCCCCTGCCCCCTCTCTCCCGCCTCCACCCAGAGCGCCGCGACCCACGGCGTCAGCTCCGGCCTCGCCTCCACGTCACTAGCGATCAATGCCGCCGTGCCGAGAAAGGCTCCGTCGCGATGGGCGACAAAGCTGGAGGGAACGCGCGCCACCGCCGGCCCAAGGCTCTCGTCGAGGCGCGCACGTAGCGCGGCAAGCGGCACGCCATTCGGCTTCCACCAAGCACGCCATACGCGATCGGCGGCGGTCGCCGCGAAGCCGGGCATCTCGCGCAGATCGGAGATGAGGCAGGTCGCCTTCACGGCTGCTCCTTACGGTAGGTAGACCACCGGCGAAACGACGAAAGCGCGGCGACCTGCGTCACCGCGCTTTTTCGTATTCTGGATGCGGCGGGCCTCGATGAGGCCGCGCGAGGCGAAGGCCTCAGCGCGCGCCCATGACCGGCTTCGGCTTGGAAGGCAGCAGACCCTCGCGCTGGGCGCGCTTGCGGGCCAGCTTGCGGGCGCGACGGACGGCCTCAGCCTCCTCGCGGGCGCGCTTCTCGGAAGGCTTCTCGTAATGGCCGCGCAGCTTCATCTCGCGGAAAATGCCTTCGCGCTGCATCTTCTTCTTCAGGGCCTTCAGCGCCTGATCGACATTATTGTCCCGAACGAGAACCTGCACGTGTAACCCTCTTCGTGCTTCGCTTTCGCGCCTGCGTTGAATTTCATCAGACCGCTGCGGGCGCCGCGCGCAAGGCGGAGGCGACGGGCACGGCGATCAAGGTGTGCGCACATAGCAGAACGCTCCCGGCTTGTCCACTGGCTGTCGCCGAACTTGCCGGGAGCGCCGTCGAAATCCGGCATCCCGCTAACCGATTCCACCGACTCGGCTTTTGCGCCCCGGCCGGCGGCCGGGACTCAGGCGCCGTGGATGGCGATTACCTCGGCGACCGCCGCCTTGAGGCGGAAGGCCAGCGCCGCCTGGTACTCCGGCGAGCGATAGGCGGCGAGGGCGGTCTCGTAATCCTTGAAGGCGAGCAGCACGTTGCGCGAGCGCGCGGTGCCGTGCACCGCCTCGTGGCGGCCGCCACGCACCACGAACCAGCCCTGCGCCTTCTCGACGGCGATGGCGTCGGCGGCGATGTAGGACTTGTAGGTCTCGAGGTCGTGCACGTCGATGCGCATGATCCAGTAAGCCGTGCCGGGACCCTCGGACGGACCGGAGATCACCTTGGCCGCCGGCTGGTCGCCCTCATAGCCCTCGATGATCAGGTGCTCGCCCTCGGACGATGCGACGCGGTGCTTGTAGGCGGCCTGATAGACCGGGGAATGGAAGCAGGCGAGCGCGGTGTCGTAATCCCTAAACTCGACCACGACATTGCGCGAGCGCGAGGTGCCCTCCAGCGTCTCGAAGGCACCGCCGCGCACCAGGAAGCGCCCGCCATGGGCGGCGATCGCCTCCTCGGCGCCCGGCAGATAGGGCTTGTAGCCCTCAGTGTCGTGCACATCGAGCCGGCTGATCCAGTAGCCCTTGGCCATTGTTCTTAGCTCCTTGCTGGGAATGTCGTGTCGAGAGCGTCTCAGGCCGGCTCGAGCGCGCGGGCGATTTCCGCCTGCACGGCGCGGGCAGCGGCCGCGGGATCGGGCGAGGCGACGATCGGGCGGCCGACCACGAGATGGTCGGCGCCATTGCGGATGGCGGCGAAGGGCGTGGCGACGCGCTTCTGGTCGCCGGTGGCGGCGCCGTCCGGGCGCACGCCGGGCGTGACGATGGCGCCCCTGGGGCCGAGCGCGGCGCGCACGCTCTGGGCATCGGTTGGCGCGCAAACGATGCCGTCTATGCCGATCTCGCGCGCCTGCGCGACACGGCGCGCTACGGTCTCGCTGACGCTGGCGGCATAGCCCGCCTCGACGAGGTCCGTCTCGTCATAGGAGGTGAGCACGGTGACGGCGAGGATGCGCAGCGGGCTGGCGCCCTTGCCTTCCATCGCCGCGCGCATGGTCTGGGGATAGGCGTGCACGGTGGCGAAGCTGGCGCCGAGCGCGGCGAGGCTGGCGACGCCGCGCGCCACGGTGTTGCCGATGTCGTGCAGCTTGAAGTCGATGAACACCTTCTTGCGCGCGGCGATCAGCTCGCGGGCGAAGCCGAGACCGCCGGCGAAGCCGAGCTCATAGCCGATCTTGTAGAAGGTGACGGAGTCGCCGAGGCGCGCCACCAGGCTCTCGGCCGCGCCGACCGACGGAAGGTCGAGCGCCACGATGAGCCTGTCCTTCGGGTCGGGTATCGGCACACTCATCGGCGAGGCTCTCCGCGGCATTCAGGCGCGCAGACCTGCCCTGAGCGCCGCCTGCTCGATAAGCGTAGAGAGCAGCGCACGCAACCTCTGCTGCGCGCGTTCATCCTTCAGATCGCCATTCTCGGCGAAGGCGCCGGCCGCGCCCGCCAGCATCGCCTGCTCCGCCAGCACCAGCGCACCGAGACCGAGCGCCAGCACCTGGCGCAGCATCATCGAGGCGCGGTAGCCGCCGAGCGCGCCCGGCGAGGTCGAGCCGATGGCGAAGACCGGCTTCTTGAAGGGGTCGCCCTCGCCTTTCGCGCGGCTCGCCCAGTCGATGGCGTTCTTCAGGAGCGGCGGCACGCCGGCATTGTATTCCGGGGTGACGATGAACACGCCATCGGCCATCACCAACTGGTCGCGCAGATGCTGCGCCGGCACCGGCACGCCGTCGGACGCCTCAAGGTCGGCGTCGTAGATCGGCAGAGGATAGTCGGCCAGCGAAATCAGCACCGGCTCGCAGGCGAGCAGCGAGAGCTCCCTGGCCGCCAGCGCGGCATAGGCTGCGGAGTAGGAGCCGGTCCGGATCGACCCGGCGAAGGTGAGGATTCTTGGCGCGCGCATTCCGCTCTCCGCTGCAAGGCGAGCCACGCGGCCCGGTTATGTCCCCTATCTAGGCCGCCGGGCGCGCGGCGCCAGATGCGGCGCCTGCCGGCTGCGACGATCAGGCGGCGGCGCGCTGTTCGCGCGAGCGATAGACCCAGACGCGGGCCGGCGGCAGATTGGCCCAGACGCGCGGGCTGACATGGGCCTCGAAGCGCGCCGGTTGCAGCGGCATGGGCGAGACCACCGCATAGGTGAACTGGATGAAGGGCGCGCGTGGGCGCGACAGCTCGAATGCCTGGTCGAGCAGCCCGTTGCGCTCCTCGACCGGCCGGGTGAACAGCGGCAGGCTCGACACCACCGCGGTCGCCGGCAGGTCGACCAGGCCGTCCAGCGTCGCCTTCATCGCATAGGCATCGCCGCGAATGACGGTGGCGCGCGGAAAGCGGGCCTTGAGCAGGTTGCAGAATTCCGGATTGTACTCGATCAGCACCAGCCGCTCCTCAGCGATGCCGCGCTTGAGCAGCGCCGCCGTCACCGGCCCGGTGCCGGGCCCAAGCTCGATGACCGGCCCGTCCTGGTTCGGATCCACGTAATTCGCCATGGTCCGGGCCAAAGCGCGCCCCGAGGGCGAGACCGCTCCGGTACGCAGCGGGTTTTGCAGCCAGGACTGGAGGAAGCGAACTTCGTCAGGACGGGCCTTGCCGTCGCTGTGGCAGGATTTCGAAGCGAACGCCTTGGAAGCACGGGAGAGGGAGCGTTGGAGCATGCCACGAATGTTCCGATAAGCCGGGTAGGTCGGCCGCGAGGGGAGCGGTGCGGATCAGGCCAGACGAAGCTTAGAGCCAAATCCGTTCACCTCGAATCGCCCCTGCGTTTCAAGGTGAACGATGAATCCGTCTCTCTTTAAATATTAGAGCACAATGCACCGAACGGATTGAAACAGTTGCTGTTTCCAGCCGCCCGGATCGCACTCTAGAGGGCTTATCGAAACATGTTAAGCCCCCCTGATGACGCCCCGATTACGCGCGCATGAACCTATTCGGCGTCGCCGGCGAAGAAATCCCGCACCTTGGCGAAGAAGCCGCTGGATTCGGGATGCGTCTCCTTTGAACATTCCGCATCGAATTCGGCGAGAAGTTCACGTTGCCGGCGCGTCAGGTTCTGCGGGGTCTCGACAACGACCTGCACATACATGTCGCCGCGGTTGCGGGTGCGCAGCACCGGCATGCCCTTGCCGGCGAGGCGGAAGCGCTTGCCCGACTGCGACCCCTCGGGGACTTTCACCTTGGTGGTGTCGCCGTCGATGGTCGGCACCTCGAAGGTACCGCCGAGCGCGGCCGTGACCATGGAAATCGGCGCGCGGCAGAACAGGTCGGCGCCGTCGCGCTGGAAGAACTCGTGCGGGGCGAGCGACAGGAAGATGTAGAGGTCGCCCGGCGGGCCGCCGCGCACCCCGGCTTCGCCCTCATTGGCGAGGCGGATGCGCGTGCCGTCCTCGACACCGGCGGGAATGGCGACTTCCAGCGTGCGCTCGCGGGTGGTGCGGCCGGCGCCGGCGCAGGCCGGGCAGGGATCCTCGATCACCTGGCCGCGGCCCTGGCAGGTCGGGCAGGTACGCTCCAGCGTGAAGAAACCCTGCGCCTGGCGGATGCGCCCCGACCCGGAGCAGGTGCGGCAGCTGGTCGGCTGGGTGCCGGCCTTGGCACCGGTGCCCGAGCAGGTTTCGCAGACGATGGAGGTCGGCAGGCGCACGGTCGCCGCCTTGCCGGAGAACGCCTCCTCCAGCGTGATGTCCATGTTGTAACGCAGGTCCGCCCCGCGCTCGCGCCCGCCGCGGCCACCGCCGCCGCCGCGCCGCTGGCCGCCCATGCCGAACAGGTCGTCGAAGATGTCGGAGAAGGTCGACGCGAAGTCGTTGCCGAAGCCCGCCCCCGCGCCGCCCCCGCCCATGCCGCCATCGAAGGCCGCATGGCCGAAACGGTCATAGGCCGCGCGCCGCTGCGGGTCCTTGAGGATGTCGTAGGCCTCGCTGATCTCCTTGAAGCGCGCTTCCGCCTCGGCATTGCCGGGGTTCTTGTCGGGGTGCCACTTCATGGCCAGCTTGCGATAGGAGCTCTTCAGCTCGCCGTCGCTGCAGGTCTTGGTGACTTCGAGGAGTTCGTAATAGTCGGTCTTGGACATGAGCAGAGAGGCCTGGGCGGATGGACCGTCGCACGGTTGGACCCGGACGGCGCCTCACATCGAGACGCGCACGGCCCACGGCAGCGGCAGCATGCAGGATTCCTGCCGTGAACGGCACGGCGAGGCCCGCAGCCCACTACTGCCAGACAGAACTCCGCCCCCGGAACGGATCCCGGGGGCGGCGCGAAATCGTCGAGCCGATCAGGCCGACTTCTTCTTGTCGTCGTCGACCTCGGTGAACTCCGCGTCGACCACATCGTCCTTCGGCGCGGAGCCGGCATCGCCCTCGCCCTGCTGCGCGGCGTACATCGCCTCGCCGAGCTTCAGGCTGGCCTGCGCCAGCGTGTTGGTCTTGGTGGTGATCGCCTCGGCGTCATCACCCTCGATCGCGGACTTCAGCTCGGCGAGCGCGGTCTCGATCGCCGCCTTCTCCGGCGCGCCGACCTTGTCGCCGTGCTCGGAGAGCGCCTTCTCGGTCGAGTGGATCAGCGCCTCGGCGTGGTTCTTTGCTTCCACCGCCGCACGACGCTTCTTGTCCTCCTCGGCATGCGCCTCGGCATCCTTCACCATCTTGTCGATGTCGGTCTCGGACAGGCCGCCCGAAGCCTGGATGCGGATCTGCTGCTCCTTGCCGGTGCCCTTGTCCTTGGCCGACACGTTGACCAGGCCATTGGCGTCGATATCGAAGGCGACCTCGATCTGCGGCACGCCACGCGGCGCCGGAGGAATGCCCACGAGGTCGAACTGGCCGAGGATCTTGTTGTCCGCCGCCATTTCGCGCTCGCCCTGGAACACGCGGATGGTGACCGCGGTCTGGCCGTCCTCGGCGGTGGAGAAGGTCTGGCTCTTCTTGGTCGGGATGGTGGTGTTGCGGTCGATCAGGCGCGTGAACACGCCGCCCAGCGTCTCGATGCCGAGCGAAAGCGGGGTCACGTCGAGCAGCAGCACGTCCTTCACGTCGCCCTGGAGCACGCCGGCCTGGATGGCGGCGCCGATGGCGACCACTTCATCCGGGTTGACGCCCTTGTGGGGCTCCTTGCCGAAGAACTGCTTCACCACTTCCTGCACCTTGGGCATCCGGGTCATGCCGCCGACGAGCACGACCTCGTCGATCTGCCCGGCGGTCAGGCCGGCATCCTTGAGCGCCTTCTTGCACGGCTCGACGGTGCGCTGGATGAGGTCATCGACCAGCGCCTCGAACTTGGCGCGGGTGAGCTTCAGCGTGAGATGCTTCGGGCCAGTGGCATCGGCGGTGATGAAGGGCAGGTTGATCTCGGTCTGCGTCGCGGAGGACAGCTCGATCTTGGCCTTCTCGGCCGCTTCCTTCAGGCGCTGAAGGGCGAGCTTGTCGTTGCGCAGGTCGATGCCCTGCTCCTTCTTGAACTCGTCGGCGAGATAGCCGACGAGGCGCATGTCGAAATCCTCGCCGCCGAGGAAGGTGTCGCCATTGGTGGACTTCACCTCGAACACGCCGTCGCCGATCTCCAGCACCGACACGTCGAAGGTGCCGCCGCCGAGGTCATAGACCGCGATGGTGCCGGCCTGCTTCTTGTCGAGGCCGTAGGCGAGCGCCGCCGCCGTCGGCTCGTTGATGATGCGCAGCACTTCGAGGCCGGCGATCTTGCCGGCGTCCTTGGTGGCCTGGCGCTGGGCGTCGTTGAAATAGGCCGGAACGGTGATGACGGCCTGCGTCACCTTCGCGCCGAGATACGACTCCGCGGTCTCCTTCATCTTCTGCAGCGTGAAGGCGGAGATCTGCGAGGGCGAATACTTCTTGCCGTCGGCCTCGACCCAGGCGTCGCCATTGTCGGCGCGCACGATCTGGTAGGGCACCAGCCCCTTGTCCTTGGCCACGGTCGGATCGTCGTAGCGGCGGCCGATCAGGCGCTTCACCGCGAAGAAGGTGCGCTCGGGGTTCGTCACCGCCTGGCGCTTGGCCGGCTGGCCGACGAGGCGCTCGCCATCTTCGGTGAAGGCGACGATGGAGGGCGTGGTGCGCGCACCTTCCGCGTTCTCGATCACCTTCGGCGTGGTGCCTTCCATGACCGCGACGCAGCTGTTGGTCGTGCCGAGGTCGATGCCGATAACTTTAGACATATTGCTCTCCTTCTGGCAGGCCGGCCGGGCCTTCGTGAAGCACCCGGAGAGGGATGGAGCGGGCTCGCGCCTCGCCGTCCCCCCGGATCGGCCCCCAAACAATAGGGTACGACGCTATCCGCGCCGTTCGTGGCCGATATAGGGGGCTGCCGTTTCCGCCGCAAGAAGGTGCGTCGGGTGAAAATCAAGCGCCTGCGCGCAATGCGTGCCGTCCGTTCAGGCGGGGATGGTGCCGAACGCGCGGAAGCGGGCGGCAAGCGCCTTCAGCACCGGGATCTGGTCGTCCAGCTCGCGCCAGTGGCGCGGTTCCAGTTCCATGATGGCGATGGCGCCCTCGCGCGGCTGCACCGCCCCGACCACGGCGTCCCAGTCGATGCCGCCCCAGCCGATCGGCAGGTGCAGGTCACCCTCGCCCAGCGCTACCGCCTCGGCGGGATGATAGGTCCACAATTCGCTCGGACGGCCGAAGGAATCGTGCAGGTGGAAATGCGCGACATGGGGCGCCAGCGCCGCAATCTCGGCGATCGGGTCGATGCGCGCATCGGTGCAGCGGATGAAAGCATGGCTGACGTCGAGCGTCGCCTTGACCGCCGCGTGGTCGATAGCGGCGAGTTCCCCCGCCAGCTTGGATGGCGTCGCCGTCTCGCGCGCGCCGCCATAGCGGAAGATGTTCTCGACGCAGAGCGTGACGCCGAGCGAGGCGGCATGGTCGCCGGCACGGTCCAGCGCGTCGCGCTGGCGCGAATAGGCCACCTCGACATCGTCGTCGGGCGCGCGCACCACACCGGTGTGCATGACGAGGTGCTGCGCGCCGAGCGCGGCGGTGAGCTCGATATTGGCGGCCAGCAGCTTCTCGTGGCGGGCGAGGCGCTCGGGGATGTCCATCAGGTTGATGGCGAGCGTGCCGTGCACGGTGTAGCCGAGCTTGCGGCCGGTGAGCGCGCGCTGGAGATCCTTCACCCGGTTCGCCAGCAGTCGCCCTTCGACCATGAGATGCCATGCATAAACCGGCAGCTCCACCACATCGACGCCGAGCGCCTCCGCCTCGTCGAGACTGGCGCCGAGATCATCGAACTCGGGACTGCCTTCGCGGATGGAATAGCCGACGGCGCGGATAGGGGAGACCGGGATGTGCATCTGCATCGTATCGTGTTTCCTTGACGGTTCGCGGTGAACAGCGAAGCGGCACGCGCCGGCATCGGCGGCGCATGCATGAGTGTGGGCGCCGCATTGGCGACGCTCCTGCGCCGCCAACATGACACGCAAATGTCCGATCGGCCTAATCCCCTAACGTCAGATTACCGCCGCGCCGTCACCTGCACGGGCTGATCCAGCCGCTCACCGCGCCTTGCGGGTCCTGCACGATGGCGATGCGCCCGACGCCCGGCACATCGAAGGGCGGCCGCAGCGCCCGGCCACCGGCGCGGGCAACTTCGACGAGGCGCGCGTCAACGTCATCCACCGCGATGTAGGAGAACCAGTGATCGGGTATGTCGGCGAATGCCGGCCCGGCCAGTTCGAAGACGCCGCCGACGCGCTGGTCGCCAAGCCTGATCACACAGTAGTCGGGCTCGCCCTCTATCGGCATGGGCTCGAACTGCCAGCCCAGCGTCGCCGCGTAGAAGGCCTTCGCCGCCTCCGGATCGTGGCTGTTCAACTCATTCCATACGAAGATACCATGTGCCGGCTCGCCAGCCATGAACGCCTCCCTTGGCCCTTGTTAACCCTCTGGATACGCTACCGCGAAAAAACGGCGGACACCGCCCTGCGCAGGGGCCGCACACAGTGCCATGTTGACGCCGTGATGGCTTGCGATGAGGCGTGAACCCTTCTAGATCGGTCCTTCAGGCGACGCCCTCTGGCGTGCCGCGGCTTTCCCGGACAATGCAACTTTATCATCATCCCTTCTGCGCACATTCGCGTCTCGTCCGTCTCGCCCTTGGCGAGATGGGGATCGAACCCGAGCTTGTCGAAGAGCGCGTGTGGGAGCGACGACCCGAATTCCTCATGCTTGATCCTGCCGGCGCCACCCCGGTGCTGGTCGAGGATGACGGCTTCGTCGTGCCGGGTGTCGACACCATCACCGAATATATCGACGAAACCCGCGGGACCGAGATGGGCGACCGCCGGCTGCTGCCGGGCGACAGCTATTCGCGTGTCGAGGTGCGGCGGCTGGCGGCGTGGTTCAACCACAAATTCTACGCCGAGGTCTCCGAGCCGCTGGTCCGCGAGAAGGTCTACAAGCGCTACATGCCGCGCGAACTCGGCGGCGGTCCGCCGGACATGGCGGTCATCCGTGCCGCGCGCGCCAATATCCGCTATCATCTGCAATATATCGGCTGGTTGCTGAAGGCGCGGAACTGGCTCGGCGGCGAGCGCATGAGCTATGCCGACCTTGCCGCCGCCGCGCATATTTCCTGCGTCGACTATCTCGGCGACGTGCCGTGGGAAGAGGATGAGGGAGCGAAGATCTGGTACGCGCGCATCAAGTCGCGTCCGGCCTTCCGGCCGCTGCTCGCGTTGAGCATGGCGGGCATGCCGCCGGCCCCGTGCTACGCGGATCTCGACTTCTGAGTCCTGAGGCGGCCAAGGCCCTCCTCTTCGCGCTCGCCCGCGAGGAAGGCTTCGACGCCATGGGCGTCGCCGCCCCGGACGCCATCCCCCAGGCCGGCCCGCGCCTCCATCAATGGATCGCGACCGGCGCCCATGGCGACATGGACTGGATGCCCGAGACCGCCGAGCGGCGCTCGTCGCCGCAACGTCTCTGGCCGGAGGTCGGCGCCGTGCTCATGCTCGGGCTGAACTACGGCCCGGACGAGGATCCCCGACGCGCGCTCTCGCAGACGAGCCGGGGCACCATCTCGGTCTATGCGCGCGGCGACGACTATCATGAACTGATCAAAGGCAAGCTCAAGCGCATCTGCTCGCGCTTCGTGCCGCGTGCGGGCGGCCAGGAAAACGTCCAAGTGAAAGTGTTCGTCGACACCGCCCCGCTGATGGAGAAGCCACTGGCGGCGGCCGCCGGGCTCGGCTGGCAGGGCAAGCACACCAACCTCGTCTCGCGCGACAAGGGCTCGTGGCTGTTCCTCGGCGCCATCGCCACCACGCTCGCCTTGCCTCCGGATGCCCCCGAGCCCGACCATTGCGGCTCCTGCCGCGCCTGCCTGGATGCCTGCCCGACCAAGGCTTTCCCCGCGCCCTACCGGATCGATGCGCGACGCTGCATCTCCTACCTCACCATCGAGCACAAAGGCCCGATCCCGCGGGAACTCAGGCCGCTGATCGGCAACCGCATCTATGGCTGCGACGACTGCCTCGCCGCCTGCCCGTGGAACAAGTTCGCCGAACGCGGCCGCGAGGCCCGCCTCGCCGCGCGGGCGGAGAACCAGGCGCCATCGCTCGGTGAATTGGCGCGATTGAACGATGCCGAATTCCGCGCCCGCTTCACCAAGAGCCCGATCAAGCGTACGGGACGCACACGCTTCCTCCGCAACGTCTTGATCGCCATCGGTAATTCCGGCGACGCTTCACTCGTTCCGGATGCGGAACGGCTGCTCGTCGAGGCCGATCCGCTGGTACGCGGCGCGGCGGTGTGGGCGCTGGCGCGCCTCCTTGATGCGGAGAGTTTCGCCCAGCTGGCCGATGCCCACGCCGGCGAGAGCGATAGGGATGTACGCGACGAATGGCGGCTTGGCGCCGGGGCGCGAAACGCGGCATGAACCTGTCCCCATGACCACACTGCTCTGCCTCGGCCTCGGCTATTGCGCCCAGCGCTTCGTCGCGCGGCATGGCGACACCTTCTCGCGCATCGTCGGCACCAGCCGGAGCGGGACGCCGCATCCGCGCGTCGAAATGATGCGCTTCACCGTCGATGCCTCGGACGACCTCATCGCCGCGGCCCGTACCGCCGACGTCATCCTTGCCTCCGCCGCGCCGGGCGAGGCGGGCGACCCGTTCCTCGGCCCGCTCGGCGCTGCCATCGGCGGCGGATCGGGGAAAGGTCCGCTCGTCTATCTCTCCACCATCGGCGTCTATGGCGACAGCGGCGGGTCGTGGATCGACGAGACGGCGCCGCTCGCCTCCACCGCACCGCGCGGCCGGCAGCGCATCGCCGCCGAACAGGCGTGGCAGGCGCTGGGGGATGCGAGCGGCCGCCCTGTCGCGGTGCTGCGGCTCGGCGGCATTTATGGCCCCGGCCGCAATGTGCTGGTCGATGTGGCGGACGGTTCGGCGCGCTGCGTCGAGCGCGCGGGCCAGGTGTTCAACCGCATCCATGTCGACGACATCGCCGACGCCATTCACGCGGCCGGCGCGGCCGGGTTCGATGGGGCGGTGAACCTGGTCGACGACGAGCCCTCGCCCTCCTGCGCGCCGGTGCGTTTCGCCGCCGGGCTGCTGGGACGGCCGGCGCCGGAGGCGGTGCCGTTCGCCGAGGCTGCCACCCGCATGTCGGCGATGGCGCTGTCGTTCTGGGCCGATAATCGCCGGGTGCGCAATGACCGGCTGCACGCGCTGCTCGGCGGCCCTCTGCGCCATCCCACCTATCGCGAGGGGCTGGCCGCGCTGTTCGCCGCCGGGGAGGGCGTTCCCGCCCACTAGCCGCGCGCGGCGCCCCCAAGCCCCGGCCCGGCATAGGCCCGCAGGAAGGAATCGACCGCGTGGCTCACCACCCGGTCGACGGTGGCAGCGTCGGGCTCGGGCGAGTCGCCGAACAGCATCGGCATGACGATGAGCGCGTGGCAGCCGACGAGGAACTGCCAGGCCGCCAGTTCGAGATCATCGATGACCAGCTCGCCACGCGCGCATTTGGCGCGCAGCCAGCCACAGAGTTGCTCGACCCCGGCATTCGGGCCGGCGGCAAGATAGGTGCGGCCGATCTCCGGCAGCTTCTCGGCGATGCCGATCACCATGCGCACCGTGGCAATATGCTCGGGGCGGATCATCGCCTGCACGTAGAGATGACCAGTGCGGGTGAGCGCCTCACGCACATCGCTCTCCACGTCCAGCGCGAAGCTCTGCTCGGCGGTCTGCCGGCACACCTCGCTCACCAGCGCGGCGAACAGATCCTCCTTGGAGGCGAAATAGAAATACAGCGTACCCTTGGACACGCCGGCCGCGCGGGCGATCTCGCCCATGCTGGCGCCGTCGAAACCGCTGGCCAGGAATACCTCACGGGCGCCGCCGAGGATCTGCCGGCGCTTTTCCGCGCTGCCGGCGACCTGGGCACCGGCCTCGCCCCCCGGAACCGTGGTGGCGTCCGATCCGGGATCGTCCGACGGATCGAGGGCGGAAGGATCGCGCGGGGAACTCATCACAAACGACGGCAGCCTGAGGGTATGAAGGACGAACCGGAACGGAACATCCGGTCCACCATGCCATGGCAAGCCTTGATTCCCAAAGGGAATATCGCCGCAACGACAAGTTTTTGACCAAACCGTTCAGTTTGGATTGATTCACCCGAGCGATTGCATTAGGACTCTGTCAGCCTCGGTTGGCAGCTCGAAGGCCCCGCAAACTTTCGAGGCGCCTGCCCCCGACGGTCGAGGGAGGAGGATTAATCCGCCCCCCAATCCTCCTCCCTCAGCTCTCGCGCCCGGTCGGCAATGGCCCGACTGCGGCTTGCCGGCCACGACATCCGGCTTTCGCGATCCTCTCCGGCCTACCGAAAGTGCCGGATGGGGAGACTCCGCTTGGCGGGATCACGCGCTCGGGTTAATGCTGCGGTGCCGGCCTTCGCCGGTTCTCGCTGTGCGAATTCGGACCGCCATGACCCGATCAGACGTTCTCGGCCTTGCGCCTCGCGCTTTTCCGCGCCCGGCACAGGAAGCGCCAGCCCGGACGAAACATGGCTAAGGTCGCGTCGGTCGGGAGCCGCTCGGTGCCCTTCGCGGCGGAGATCGCCGCGCTCGGGGTCGTGTTCGGCGACATTGGCACAAGTCCGCTCTACGCCTTCAAGCAGGGCCTGCTCGCCGTTGGCGGCCCGGCGGTGACCGACGCGGACGTGCTCGGCCTGCTCTCGCTCATCACCTGGGCGATCATTCTTTCCATCACCATCAAATATGTCTCGCTGGTGCTGCGCGCCGACAATGACGGCGAAGGTGGCATCCTGGCCCTTGTCACGCTGCTCGACCTGCACCGCAGCGCGTCCGGCCGCCGCCTATGGCTGCTGGTTGCCGGCCTCGTCGGCGCCGCCATGCTGATCGGCGACGGCGTGCTCACCCCGGCGATCTCGGTGCTGTCGGCAATCGAGGGGCTGGAGGTCATCGCGCCCGCGCTCGATCACTGGATCGTCGCCGTCACCGTGCTGGTCATCCTGCTGGTGTTCTTCTCCCAGCGCGCCGGCACCGACCGCATCGGCGCCCTTTACGGGCCGGTCATGCTGGTCTGGTTCGCCTCGCTCGGCGCACTGGGCGTCTACGGTATCGTGCAGGCGCCGCAAGTGCTGTGGGCATTCGATCCGCGCCACGGGCTGATGCTGATTGCCGATCATGCCTGGCTCGCCGGCGCCGTGCTTGGGGCCACCTTCCTCGCCATCACCGGAGGCGAGGCGCTCTACGCCGATCTCGGCCATTTCGGCCGCCCGGTCATCACCCGCGCCTGGCTGTTCGTCGCGATGCCGGCACTGCTGCTGAACTATTACGGGCAGGGCGCCAATGTGCTGGTGAATCGGGAGGCCATCCGCAACCCGTTCTACGACCTGTCGCCGGACACGTTCGACCTGCCGCTGCTGATCCTGGCCGCTGCCGCCACGGTGATCGCCTCGCAGGCCATCATCACCGGCGTGTTCTCGCTGGCCAAGCAGGCCATCGAACTCGGCTACCTGCCGCCGATGCGTATCGGCTACACCAGCGAGCACAACGACCAGCACATCTATATCGGCCGTCTCAACTGGATCATGATGCTGGCCTGCACCGCCATCGTCGTTTCCTTCGGCTCCTCCGACCGTCTAGCCTCGGCGTATGGCATCGCGGTCGCCATGGCGATGGTGGCGACCACGATCCTGTTCGTCGCCTATGTCCGGCGCAGCTGGAACTGGCCGCTGCCGGCACTGATCGGCCTTGCCGGCGGCCTCGCGGTCGTCGACGTCTCCTTCGCCGCCGCCAACCTGACCAAACTGCATGATGGCGGCTGGCTGCCGGTCGCCATCGCCAGCATCGTCCTCGTCATCATGGTTTCCTGGCGGCGCGGGCTCGAGGGTCTCGGCATCCAGCAGCGCCGCTTCACCGAGCCGCTCGACGACTTCATTACCCGCGGCAAGCCGCCGGCCTGCGCGGTGAGCCCGCGCACCGCGATCTTCCTGTCGCGCGGCAGCGCCGTGACGCCGGTGGCGCTCGGGCGCCTGTCGGACCTCCTCAACATCCAGTTCAGCAAGGCGGTCATCGTCTCGGTATGGATCGCCTCACGCCCGCGCGTGGCGGTGGACGAGCGGGTGCGCGTCACCGCCCTCGATCCTGTCCACGTCCGGGTGGATGTGCGCTTCGGCTACATGCAGCAGATCGACGTCCCCTCGGTGCTGGGACCGGCGCTCTACGCGCAGGGCATCGATCCGGACGAGGCTGTCTACGTCATCGGCCATGAGCGCATCATTCCGCCCGAAGACATACGCGGCGTGCGCGACGTGCTGGCGCATGTCTTCGCCTTCCTCGCGCGCAACGCCGAGCGTTCCGTCGACCGTTTCGGCCTGCCCCGCCCGCGCACCATCGAGATCGGCTACCCGGTCCGGCTGTGAGCCGCGCGCCGTCGCGGACGATCACGCCAGCGCGAGCGTCTAACGCTTGTCATGCCGCTGCCCATATCTGGGCAAAAGAAGCCGCCCGGCGCGTCTGGCGGCGCGGTCTGTCCGTGTCGTGCGGTAATGCGCCGCCCTGATGCGGAAGCGGTTCCGCAAGGCCGCAAGGTCTGATAGGGCTGCCCCGAGCCGAACGAGGTCAAAGGGCAGCGCGGGGACGACGACGGTGAGTGTACGATGAACGCGCTGAGGGTGATTACCGGCTGGCTGCGCGAGCGGATCGGTTGGCACACGCTTGGTCTGCTGGCCAGCTTGATCATCATCGGCATCGCGGCCGTCGTGCTCTTCAAGATGCTGCGCACCATCAATCCCGGCGAGGTGTTCGACGCGCTGGCCGGTACCTCGCCCTGGCGCGTCGCGCTGGCCGGCCTGTTCGTGGCCTGCGCCTATTTCACCCTCACCTTCTATGACTGGTTCGCCCTGCGCACCATCGGCAAGGGCTACGTGCCCTACCGCACGGCTGCGCTGGCCTCGTTCACCTCCTATGCCATCGGCCACAATATCGGCTTTTCCGCCTTCACCGGCGGCACCGTGCGCTACCGGATCTATTCGGCGCACGGCCTCGGCGCGATCGACGTCGCCAAGCTCTGCTTCATCACCGGCCTCACCTTCTGGCTCGGCAACATCGCCATTCTCGGCATCGGCGTCACCATCGAACCCTGGGCGGCGAGCGCGGTCGACCAGCTGCCGCCCTGGATCAACCGGCTGATCGGCATCGCCCTGCTGGCCGGGCTTGCCGCCTATGTCGTCTGGGTCGGGCTGAAACCGCGGCGGATCGGCGTCGGCCAGGGCCACTGGACGGTGACGCTGCCGGGCTCGAGGCTGACGCTGATGCAGATGGTCATCGGCATCATCGATCTCTCCTTCTGCGCCGCGGCCATGTATGTGCTGATGCCGCAGGCGCCGTTCATCGACCCGATCGCGCTCGGCGTCGTCTTCATCTCGGCGACGCTGCTCGGCTTCGCCAGCCACGCGCCGGGCGGGCTCGGCGTGTTCGACGCCGCCATGCTGCTGGCGCTGCCGCAGTTCGACAAGGAGCCGCTGCTCGGCGCACTGCTGCTGCTACGCCTGCTGTACTATGTGACACCCTTCGCCATCGCCCTCGTCATCATGGGCGTGCGCGAATTCATCCTCAGCCGCAACCGGCGCCGCACCGCGCTGGTGCCGCCCGAGCCCGAAGTGTCGCTCGAGCCGCTGGCCGCCGCCCCGGTGCTGGAGCCGGACGAGGTGCGCCCCGCCAACGACGCCGCCGAGGAAGCCTCGCGCCGCCGCGCGTAAGGCGCCGGGGGCTGCCGAGGGAACCTTGCCAAGGAGCCTCGCGCTGGATCCCGGATCGGCCAGGGTGCAATCAAGGCAGCAGGCTCGGTAGAAAGCTCTTCATCGCCGAAGGCAGCTTGGTCACCTTGACCCCCTTGGGCAGCTCGAACAGCGCCGGGTCCTGCACGCCGCGGGCAACATCCAGCGCCTCGAACACCATCGTCCGCGTGCCATTCACGTCCGCCACCGCGCGCAAGGTGATGCCGTCCGGGGTGATGCACGAATCGATCAGCGTGCCGGAGCGCTTCTCCTGCGTGCGCCACACGTCGCAGGGCTCGCCGGCGACGATGTCGGCGCCGGTCCGGATCCCCTCGCCACCGAGGTCGACGACGGCGAAATCCGCCGGCAGCTCCATGTCGACGGCGCGCCCTTCCATGCCGGGAAAGGCCACGATCATCAGCATGCGGTTGCGCGGGAGGTCGATGAGCCCGGTCATGCTGCCGAAGGTGCCGGAGCGGCTGAGCTCCACCCGCATCCGCCCGCCCTCGCCGCGGGCAACGCTCATCCGCCCCTCGTCCAAGGTGCGGGCGTTCAGGTGAAAATCCACCTGCGGCCGAGGCAGCGGCTCAGCCGCAAGCCCCTCACAGACCGACATTCCCGCCAAAAACGTGAACGTCGTCAAATCACGCCAGCGCATGGCCCATTTCCAGTTTCATCACGAGCCGCGCGCAAGAAAGCGGCGCCCCTCCAGCACGATGGCCGGATCGGGGATGCCGACCACCCGGTCGTCGCGGCCCTCATAGGGCAGCTTGACCAGAATCTGTCGTATCACACCGAGGCGAGCCCGCATCTTGTCGTTGGCCAGCACCGCTGTCCATGGCGCAAGCGGCGTATCGCTCGCCTCGATCATGGCGTCGCGCGCCTGCGAGATCGCGTCCCACCGCGCCGGGGCGGCGAGATCGACCGGCGACAGCTTCCATTGCTTCAGCGGGTCGCGGAAGCGGTCATGCAGGCGCTTCAGCTGCATTTCCCGTCCCACATCGAGCCAGATCTTGAACAGGCGGATGCCGTCTTCCACCAGCATCTTCTCGAAAGTCGGCACCTGTTCGAGGAAATGGACGGTCTCCGTCGGCGTGCAGAACCCCATTACCGGCTCGACCACGGCCCGATTGTACCAGGAGCGGTCGAACAGCACGATCTCGCCGCGATAAGGCAGGTGCGCGACATAGCGCTGAAAATACCATTGCGCCGATTCGACGTCGGTCGGCTTATCGAGCGCGACCACACGCACGAAGCGCGGGTTGAGGTGCTGAACCAGTCGATGGATGGTGCCGCCCTTGCCGGCAGCGTCGCGCCCCTCGAAGACGATGACGACCCGCTCGCGCGATTTCTTGACCCATTCCTGCAGCTTCAGCAGTTCGATCTGCAGTGCCCTGAGCTCCTTCGCATAAGCCTTGCGCTTCGGCCGGTCCTCATAGGGGTAGTCGCCGCTGCCATAGGCGCGCTTGGCAATAATGGCCGGCAACTCCGGCGTCTCGATGGAAAAGCCGGCAAGCGCGGCGGCGATTTCCGCCTCCGGGCCGGGCACGGAACCGACCCGGCTGGCCTTCGGCAGCTTCTTCGCCTTCTTCGTCCCGGCAGACTTGTTGGTCTTCGTCAGCGGCGCGGGAGATCCTGCGCTGATATCCTTCGGCTTCTTCGTCATATGGAAGCCTCTCACCTGTATCATAAGGAAGGGATTCGCCCTTCCGTTCAGACGCCGCGAATCCATATCGGATATCGGACGACGCAGGGACAGCATACAGAAACGCGAGAGTGGCAGGAAACGATCCGGCATGGCTTTGGGCGATAGCGGCAGCTTCAACGAAGATACGCTCCGCGAGCGGCTCGTAGGCGCGCGGTGGATTCTTGCGGCGGCCGCGCTGGGGCTTGGCGTGGGGGTCTGGGCCGACGTCATCGCGCCGGTTCCGGCACTCGGCATCGCCGCGCTGGCGCTGGCGGGCGCGGCAATCCCGGCCCGACGCCGACCCATGGTCGCCGCCCTCGCTGCCCGGCTCGGCGCCGAGCCCAAACCGATGCGGCTCGGCATGGGCGAGGAGCGCCTGACCGCACTGGTGCGCGCTCTTCCCGACGCGGCTCTGCTGCTCGATCCGCGCGGCACCGTCCTGGTGGCGAACGAGCGGGCCGCCGGCATCGTTGCCAGTGCGCGCGTCGGCGATCCGGTTTCCTTCGCCGTGCGCGTGCCCGAAGTGCTGGAGGCGCTGCGGGCCGCCATCGCCGACGGGGTCGCCCGCCGCATCGAGTTCTCCGAGCGCGTGCCGGTCGAGCGCTGGCTGCGCGCCGACATCGTGCCGATCCGGAGCGGCGAGGGGCGGGCAGCAACCACTGAGGCGGTACTGATCGGCTTCGTCGACCTCAGTGCGCAGCGGCGGGTCGAGCAGATGCGGGTCGACTTCATCGCAAATGCGAGCCACGAGCTGCGCACCCCGCTCGCCTCGCTCTCCGGCTTCATCGAGACGCTGCAGGGACCCGCTCGCAACGACACCGGCGCGCGCGAGCGCTTCCTCAAGATCATGGGCGAGCAGGCGAGGCGCATGTCGCGCCTCATCGACGACCTGCTGTCGCTGTCGCGCATCGAGCTGAACGCGCATCTGCGCCCCGAGACACAGCTCGACCTCGTCGCCATCCTCGGCCATGTGCGCGATACGCTCACCCCGCTGGGACAGGAACGCGGCGTGGAGATCGGCTTCGAGCACCCGCGCACGCCCGCCACCGTGCAGGGCGACCGCGACGAGCTGATCCGCGTGTTCGAGAACCTGGTCGAGAACGCGCTGAAATATGGCGGCTCGGGCGGGCGCATCGACATCGTCATCGCCCGCGAGGGCGGCGACATCGTCGTCTCGGTACGTGATTATGGTCCCGGCATCGCGCCCGAACACGTGCCGCGCCTGACCGAACGCTTCTACCGCGTCGACACCGCCCATTCGCGCGAGCAGGGCGGCACCGGGCTCGGCCTCGCCATCGTCAAACACATCGTCGCCCGCCACCGCGGACGGCTTGGGATCGAAAGTGTGCCCGGCGAAGGATCGACCTTTTCGGTGCGGCTGGCGGCATGCGCCGTGGACGAGCGAGAAACATCAATTAATTCAGCGGCTTGAAGCGTCATCAAGATGTCACCCACGCGTCATAGAACCGTGGCGCCGCGGCGTTAAACAACCCGTGCAAGCCCTTTTTTCCGCCGCCTCCGGCCCATCGAGCTTCCGGGTAGAGCGACCCGGCCGCAGCCGGTCTCCCGAGCTAAGGAGAAGACCCTTGAAACTGACCCACATTCTCGGCGCCGCCGCGCTGACCTTCGGCCTTTCGAGCACCGCCTTCGCCGCCGACATCAACGGTGCCGGCGCGTCCTTCCCGGCGCCGGTCTATCAGGCCTGGGCCGCCGCCTATAAGGAGAAGACCGGCACGGGCCTGAACTATCAGTCCATCGGCTCGGGCGGCGGTCAGAACCAGATCGTCAACCGCACCGTCGACTTCGGCGCCTCCGACGCGCCGATGAAGGACGACAAGCTGGAAGCCGCCAACCTGCTGCAGTTCCCGACCGTGATCGGCTCGGTGGTCGCCATCGTCAATCTCGACGGCGTCGAAGGTCTGGTGCTCAACGGCGCGGTGCTCGCCGACATCTACCAGGGCAAGATCGCCAAGTGGAACGACCCGAAGATCGAGGCGCTGAACAAGGGCAAGAAGCTGCCCGACGTCGCGGTCGTCCCGGTCTACCGCTCGGATTCCTCGGGCACCTCCTTCGTCTTCACCTCCTATCTCGCCGCCACCAGCGCGGACTGGAAGTCCAGCGTCGGCGCCGCCACCTCCGTGCAGTGGCCCACCGGCGCGGGCGCCAAGGGCAATGAAGGCGTTGCGGGCACCGTGAAGAACACCAAGGGCGCGGTCGGCTACGTCGAGTTCATCTACGCCGCCGCCAACAAGCTGGCCACCACCGACCTCGTCAACAAGGCCGGCAAGGTCGTGAAGCCCGAGACCAAGGCGTTCATGGAAGCCGCCGCCGCGGCCGACTGGACCCATGCCAAGAACTTTGCCGCCTCGATGATCGACACCGCCGGCGAAGGCGCCTGGCCGATCACCTCGGCGACCTACATCCTGCTGCCGAAGAACCCGACCGATGCCGCCCAGTCGGCTGCCGCGATCAAGTTCTTCGACTGGGCCTACGGCAACGAAGGCGACGCGATCGCCGAGAAGCTGCACTACATCCCGCTGCCGGGCTCGGTGGTCGAGGAAGTCAAGAAGGCCTGGGCCAGCGAAGTTAAGGCCGACGGCAAGGCCGTCTGGACGAACTGATCGTCCCTTCCGCCTCAAACAGAGGGCGGCCGTTACGGCGGCCGCCCTTTTCGTCGAACCTTCCGGGCTATACCTTAAGGCGTGGACGTCCGGCGACGGCGGATGCGATGACGGCGGCGCGGGCGACAAGCCATCGCCGACATGCATCACCTGCGCGACGCCCGCCCGTCTGCCGACCAAACCAGCGATGCTCGTGCCGAGCGCGGTACGCCTCCCACGCCCACCCCGTGGCCGGCGCTGTTAGGAACACATGACATGGACGCCACCTTGAGCGGAACGAAGGCGACGCCCGAGCTGCTCGCTGCGCATAAACCGACCGGCCGCATCAGCGATCCCATCTTCGTCGCGCTGCTCTGGGGCAGCGGCGTTTTCGTGCTGGTGCTGCTCGGCCTCATCATCGCCATGCTGTTCCAGGGCGGCTTGCCGGCGTTGCGCGAATTCGGCATCGCCTTCCTCTGGTCCACCTCCTGGAACCCGGTCACCGAGCGTTTCGGCGCCGGCGTCATGGTGTTCGGCACCGTCTTCAGCGCCGTCATCGCGGTGATCGTGGCGCTGCCGCTCTCCTTCGGCATCGCCTTCTTCCTCACCGAGATTGCGCCCGGCCCGCTGCGCCGGCCGATTGGTGTCGCCATCCAGCTGCTCGCCGCCATCCCTTCCATCATCTATGGCATGTGGGGCTTCTTCGTCGTCGTTCCGCTGGTCGCGCTCTATGTGCAGCCGCCGCTGATCGAATGGCTCGGCCCGATCCCGCTGATCGGCGCGCTGTTCCAGGGCCCGCCGCTGGGTGCCGGCATGCTGACCGCCGGCCTCATCCTCGCGCTGATGATCCTGCCCTTCATCACCGCGATGTTCGTCGAGGTGCTGGAATCGGTGCCGCCGATGATCAAGGAATCCGCGTATGGCGTCGGCGCCACGACCTATGAGGTCTATCGCAACGTCTCCGTGCCCTATGGCCGCACCGCCATGGTCGGCGCGGTCATGCTCGGCCTCGGCCGGGCGCTGGGCGAGACGATGGCCGTCACCTTCGTCATCGGCAACGCGACGCGCATGTCGGCCTCGCTGTTCGCGCCGGGCGCCACCATCGCCTCGACCATCGCCAATGAGTTCCCCGAGGCCTCGATCGGCTCGCTGAAGCTGCAGGCCCTGCTCCAGCTCGGTTTCATCCTCTTCGTCATTTCCTTCATCGTGCTGGCGCTCTCGCGCCTGCTCGTCCGGTCGAAGCTCAAGGGCTGAGGGAAGAAACAATCATGGCATCGCTCGCCCGCCGTCGCGCTACCGACCTCACCGTCAAGGCGGTTTCAACCGGCTTCGCCGCCCTCTCCCTGGTGCTTCTCGCCTGGATCCTGTGGACGCTGCTGTCGCGTGGCCTGCCGGCCCTCGGCCCGCACGTCTTCACCAAGATCACCGCGCCGCCCGGCGCGGAAGGCGGCTTGCTCAACGCCATCGTCGGTTCGCTGATCCAGATCGGCGTCGCCCTTGTCATCGGCACGCCGATCGGCCTGATGTGCGGCACCTTCCTCGCCGAGAACGGCCGCGGCACGCAGATCGCCAATGTCGTGCGCTTCGTCAACGACGTGCTGCTCTCCGCTCCCTCCATCCTGATCGGCCTGTTCGTCTACCAGCTGCTCGTCGTTCCCTTCGGCGGCTTCTCCGGTTGGGCGGGGTCCATCGCGCTGGCCATCCTGGTCATACCGGTCGTGGTGCGCACCACCGAAGATATGCTGAACCTGGTGCCGATCGGCCTGCGCGAGGCGGCCTTCGCGCTCGGCGCGCCGCAGTGGAAGGTGGTCACGCTGGTCACCTGGCGCGCAGCCCAGGCCGGCATCGTCACCGGCGTCCTGCTGGCGCTGGCCCGCGCCGCCGGCGAGACCGCGCCGCTCTTGTTCACCTCGCTGGGCAATAATGGCTGGTCCGTGAGCCTCAACGCGCCGATGGCCAGCCTGCCCATCGCCATCTACCAGTACGCCGCCAGCCCCTTCGAGGACTGGGTCGCCCTTGCCTGGGCCGGCGCGCTCATCATCACCGTCGGGGTCCTGACCCTGAACATCCTTTCCCGCCTCGTCCTGGCGAAGATGAAGTGAGACGGACCATGAATTTCGCACCCGATACGTCGATCGACATCGCTTCCGCCGTCAACCGCGCCACCGCGCCGTCCGCCGAGCCCAAGCTCAAGGTCGAGGGGCTGAACTTCTTCTACGGTGACAACCACGCGCTGAAAAACATCAATTTCGAGATCCCCGAGAAGCGCGTCACCGCGATGATCGGGCCCTCGGGCTGCGGCAAGTCCACGCTGCTGCGCATCTTCAACCGGATGTACCAGCTCTATCCGGGCCAGCGCGCGGAGGGCAAGATCCTGTTCGACGGCGTCGACCTGCTCAGCAAGGAACTGGATTCCACCGTGGTGCGCTCACGCATCGGCATGGTGTTCCAGAAGCCGACGCCGTTCCCGATGTCGATCTACGACAACATCGCCTTCGGCGTGAAGCTGCACGAGAAGCTGAGCAAGGCGCAGATGGACGAGCGGGTGGAATGGTGCCTGCGCAAGGCCGCGATCTGGGAAGAGACCAAGGACCGGCTGCACACCTCGGCGCTCGGCATGTCGGGCGGCCAGCAGCAGCGCCTGTGCATCGCCCGCACCATCGCGGTGCGCCCCGAAGTGATCCTGCTCGACGAGCCCACCTCGGCGCTCGATCCGATCTCGACCTCGAAGATCGAGGACCTGATCGACGAGCTGAAGCAGGAATTCACCATCGTCATCGTGACGCACAACATGCAGCAGGCGGCGCGCTGCGCCGACATCACCTCCTTCTTCTATCTCGGCGAGCTGATCGAGGTCGCCACCTCCTCCGAGATCTTCACCAATCCGCGCGAGGCGCGCACCCGCGACTACATCACCGGCCGCTTCGGCTGAACCGGCGGCGGAGGATCAATCCATGACCGAACATATCGTCTCGTCCTTCGACACCGATCTGAAGGAACTCTCGCGCCGCGTCGTCGAGATGGGCGGCCAGGCCGAGCGCCTGGTCACCGATTCCGTCGCCGCGCTGGTGAAGCGCGACGCCGAACTGGCCCAGAAGGTGATCGTGCTCGACGGCCCGGTCGACCTGCTGCAGCGTGAGATCGAGGAAAAGGCCATCCTCACCATCGCCCGCCGCCAGCCGCTGGCCGGCGACCTGCGCGAGATCGTCGCCGCGATGCGCATCGCCAACGATCTGGAACGCATCGGCGATCTCGCCAAGAACACCGCCAAGCGCGTGCTGGCGCTGACCGGCGAGTTCCATCCGCAGAAGCTGGTGCGCGGCGTCGAGCACATGTCGGCGATGGTGCAGGAGCAGCTCAAGGAAGTGCTGGATTCCTACGCCGGCCGCGACGATGCCCGCGCGCTGGAAGTGTGGCGGCGCGACGGCCAGGTGGACGTTCTCTACACCTCGCTGTTCCGCGAGCTCCTCACCTACATGATGGAGGATCCGCGCAACATATCGCTGTGCACGCACCTGCTGTTCTGCGCCAAGAACATCGAGCGCATCGGCGACCACGCGACCAACATCGCCGAGACCGTGCACTATCTCTCGACCGGCCAGCAGCTTGCCGACGAGCGGCCCAAGCAGGACACCTCCAGCATCACGGCGGTTCCGTTCCCGGCGTGAGGGACGGTCACTCTGGCAAGGCCCTCTGGCAAGCGATCGGGACGCCCCCTATGCCGACCAATATTCTGATCGTGGAGGATGAGGAGCCCCTCACCCTCCTGTTGCGCTACAATCTCGAATCCGAGGGCTACGCCGTCGACAGCGTCGGGCGGGGCGACGAGGCGGAGACCCGGCTGCGCGAAAGCGTGCCGGACCTGCTGATTCTCGACTGGATGCTCCCGGGCCTTTCCGGCATCGAGCTGTGCCGGCGCCTGCGCGCCCGGCCGGAGACCGAGCGCATGCCGGTGCTCATGCTCACCGCCCGCGGCGAGGAGACCGAGCGGGTGCGCGGCCTCGCCACCGGTGCCGACGACTATGTGGTGAAGCCGTTCTCTGTGCCGGAGCTGGTGGCGCGCGTGCGCGCGCTGCTGCGCCGGGCCAAGCCCGAGCACATCTCGACGCTGCTACGTGCCGGCGACATCGAGCTCGACCGCGAAACCAAGCGCGTCCACCGCGCCGGCCGCGAGCTGCATCTGGGGCCGACCGAGTTCCGGTTGCTGGAATTCCTCATGCAGTCGCCCGGCCGGGTCTATTCGCGCGAGCAGCTGCTCGACGGCGTGTGGGGCCAGGACGTCTATATCGACGAGCGCACGGTCGACGTGCATGTCGGGCGCCTGCGCAAGGCGCTCAACCGCCCGCGCCAGCCCGACCCGATCCGCACCGTGCGCGGCTCCGGCTATTCGTTCAACGAGATGTTCGCCCGCGCCCATTGATCGGGCGCGGCGGCTGCGGCCTGCGGCGCGCGGTATTGCTGCTCGATCTCCAAGAGCCGCTGCTTGCGCCAGAGGCCGCCGCCATAGCCGGTCAGCGACCCGTCGGCGCCGATGACGCGATGGCAGGGGATGATCAGCGCCAGTTGGTTGGCGCCGTTCGCCCGCGCCACCGCCCGTATCGCCGACGGCTGCCCGACGCGGCGGGCGATTTCCGAATAGCTCACCGTCGCGCCGGGCGGTATCCGCCGCAGCTCGGCCCAGACCGCGCGGGTAAAGGCGCTGCCGTCGAGCGCCAAAGGCGTGGCGAAATGCGCGGAGCGGCCGGCAAAGAAATCGCCGAGTTCGGCGCGGATCTGTTCGGTGGGCGCGAAGCCGCCAATGCCGAGGTCGCCCTTGGCCCGCTGCCGCAGCCGGGCGATCTCGGTGGGCAGTGCCCGGCGCTCGATGAATTCCAGAAGATGGAGATGCGAGCCGCTGGAGATGGCGATCATGTCGCCCAGCGGCGTGGCGATCCAGTCGGCCAGCAGCGCGCCGCGCCCGGCAATGTCGCCCGGCGCACAGCCCAGCAGCCGCGCGAAGGCGGCACGGAAGGCGCTGGCAGATTCGAAGCCGGCTACGTGTTGCGCCTCGATCACCTTGCCGCCCTCATACAGCGTCTCGAACCCCTCGCGCAGGCGGCGCTGGCGCGCCATCTCCAGAAAGGTCATGCCGAAGTGCCGCTTGAAGGTGCGCCGCACCGTCGACAGGTCGAACCCCATGCGCTCGACATGCGTCTCGCTCCAGCGGCGGTCCGGTCGGGCGTCCAGCGCCGCGAGCAGCGCGCCGATGACCGGATCGGCATTCGCCGCCGGCTGCAGCGGATGACAGCGCTTGCAGGGGCGGAATCCGGCCTCGATGCAGGCGCCGATGGTGGCGTGGAAGGTACAGTTTTCCGGCTTCGGTTTGCGCGCGGGACAGGTCAGCCGGCAGAAGATGCCGGTGGTGGCGACGCAGACATAGGCGCGGCCGTCATAGCCCTCGTCGCGGTCGAGAAGGGCGCGGTAGAGCGTGGCGTGGTCGGGCAGGTCGAACAGCATGCGATAGGGGTATCATCTCAGCCGAACCGTGCCGCCGCAAATCGGGCGGTTATTCTTCGCGCTGGCGCGACGCCCGACGTGTAATTCCCTCTCCCCGTTGGGAAGAGGGAGCAGGCCGGCGTTGCGAGCCCACCTCTCAGGTGCGGGTGATCGACAATCCGCCATCGACCAGATGTGCGGTGCCCGACACGAAGGACGAATCGTCCGAGGCGAGATAGAGCACGGCGCGCGCCAGTTCGTCCGGCCGCCCCACCCGCTTGAGCGCATGCAGCCCGGTGATGAAGGACTGCGCCTCGGGCGTGTCATTGGCCTCGCGATACATCTCGGTCTCCACCGCGCCGGGCAGCACGGCGTTGACCCTCACCCCCTGCGGCCCGTATTCGGCGGCGAGCGTCTGGGTCAGGCCGATCAGCCCCGATTTCGAGGCGGCATAGGCGGCAAGGCCGGGAAACGAGGTGGTGTAGCCGACAAAGGTCGAGGTGAAGATCACCGAACCGCCGCCGTTCTTCAGCATCTGCGCGATCTGGTACTTCGCGCCGAGAAACGCGCCGGTGAGGTTGACCGCCAGCGTGTCCTCCCACCCCTTGGCCGAGACGCCGGTGCTTGCCCCCTTCTCACCGAGAGTGCCGGCATTGTTGAAGGCGATGTCGAGCCGGCCATAGCGCTCGGCCGCCAGCGCCACCAGTGCCTGCGCATAGTCTTCCGAGCGCACGTCGCCGGCCAGCGCCACCGCTTCGCCGGCGGCGGCGGTGATCTCGGCGACCAGCGTGTCGAGCTCGTCCTTGCGGCGCGCGCCAACCACGACCTTTGCGCCCTCGGCGGCGAACAGCAGCGCGGTGGCGCGGCCGATGCCGGAACTGGCGCCGGTGATCAGCGCGACCTTGTCCTTGAGACGGGGCATGAAAAATCTCCTTGAATGAACCATCCACCGCCGGGAACGCCGCGGCCTGTGTCACGCAGAAGTATGGCGAGGACACCTCGTCCGGATTAGACTGCTGAAAATGGATTTCATGTCCGGAAAAATCGAACGATGAAACTGGACGGCATCGCCGCCTTCGTCGCCATCGCGGAGGCGGGCTCGATCAGCGAGGCGGCGCGCCGGCTGCGCCTGTCGAAATCGGTGGTCAGCGACCGCCTGGCGCAGCTCGAACACCGTCTCGGCGCCCGTCTGGTGCATCGCTCGACGCGCAAATTGTCGCTGACGGAAGACGGCGCGGCCTTTCTGGAGATGGCCTCGGAATCGCTGCGCGGCCTCGACGCGGCGGTCGCCACGCTGGCCGAGCGGCGCGGCACCCTTGCCGGCCCGCTGCGCCTCTCCGCCCCGGTGACGCTGACGACGCTGCATATCGGCCCGGCGCTCTATCCCTTCCTGCGCCACCATCCTGCGATCGAGCTGAGCATCGAGCTCGACGACCGGGTGGTCGACGCGCAGGCGGAGGGCTTCGACGGCGTGATCCGCCACGGGCCGATGCGCGACAGCCCGCTCACCGCCTGGCGTCTGGCGCGCAGCCGGCGCGTGCTGGTGGCCTCACCCGATTATTTGGAGCGGCACGGCACGCCGCGCGACCTCGCCGAACTCGATGGTCATCGCGGCATTTTCTACACCCACCGCGGCCTCGCCGACTGGCAGTTCGTGGCCGGGGCCGGCCGCGTGCAGGTGCGCGCCAAGGTCGGGCTGCAGGTTAACAACGGCATCGTGATGCGGGACGCCGCCGCGGCCGGGCTCGGCATCTCCATGCTGCCGCTGTTCATCGCCGGGCCGGACATCCGCGCCGGCACGCTGCGCGTGATCGAGGTCGGCGCGGAGCCCGAGGAGGAATTCATCTATGTCGCCCATCCCGAGGGGCGCAATCCCACGGCCAAGCTGCGGGCGCTGGCGGAAGCCTTGCGCGCCGCCTTCGGCGACCCGCTCTATTGGGAAGCCTAGTCCGCATCGCCCGGCGCGTTGTGCCCCTTCTTCGGCCAGTTGTGGTTCAGCACGAAATCGGAGATGCGCGGGGCGATTTCGGCGCGGAAGCGCGAGCCGTTGAACACGCCGTAATGGCCAACCGTGGGCTGGAGGTAATGCGCCTTCATGTCGTCGGGCAGATTCGAGCACAGCTTGTGCGCCGCCCGCGTCTGGCCGACGCCGGAAATGTCGTCGTTCTCGCCCTCGACGGTGAGCAGCGCGACGTTGCGTATCTTCGAGGGGTCCACCCTCTCGCCGCGGTGTGTCATCTCGCCCTTCGGCAGCGAATGGTCGATGAACACGGTCTGCAGCGTCTGGAGGTAATATTCGGCCGGTAGGTCCATGACCGAGAGGTACTCGTCATAGAATTCCCGGTGCTTGGCGGCGGAATCGCCGTCGCCCTTCACCAGGTGGCCGAACATGTCGGCATGCGCGCGCAGATGGCGCTCCAGGTTCATCGCCATGAAGCCATGCAGCTGAAGAAAGCCGGGATAGACCTGCCGCATGACGCCGGCATTGGGCCACGGCACGGTGGTGATGACGTTGCGGCGGAACCAGTCGAGCCCGCGCTCCTCGGCGAAGAGGTTCACCGCCGTCGGGCTCTCGCGCGTGTCGATCGGCCCACCCATCAGCACCATGGAGGCCGGCACGTTGGGATCGCCCATCTCCTCCATGCGCGCCACTGCCGCCAGCACGGGCACGGCCGGCTGGCACACGGCGAGCGCATGCGCCCCGCCGCCGAGATGGCGGAAGATCTCGATGAGGTAATCGACATAGTCGTCGAGGTCGAAACGCCCGTCGGCCATCGGCACGTTACGGGCATCGGTCCAGTCGGTGATGTAGAGGTCGTGGTTCGGCAGCAGCGTCTGCACCGTGCCGCGCAGCAGCGTGGCGTAGTGGCCCGATAACGGGGCGACGATCACCATGCGCGGCTGCGGCCGGCGCGGCGGCACCGGAAAGTCGCGCTGGAAATGCAGCAGCCGGCAGAACGGGCGTTCCCACACCGTCTCGATATGCACGGGAACATGGGTCGCGCCGACCACCGTCTCGTCGATGCCCCAGTCCGGCTTGCCGTAGCGACGGGTCGAGCGCTCGAACATTTCGAGCGCCGCCGACATCGACTTGCCGAATCCGGTGTGGGAGAGCGGGTTGACCGGGTTGCGGTAATAGAGCCGCCCCGCATCCGCCATGACGCGCAACGGGTCGAGCGCCGCATGGCCCATCTCGAACATCCAGTAGAGTGGCTTGGAGAAGGCCGAAACCGTCTCGACCGCCACTTCAGGCGTGCGTGCAGCTTCCGCCGCATCGGGAACGTCGCCGAAAACGCCGATCGCCATGAATGCCTCCGTCTCCAGGCGCGCGATCCGAACGGTCGCCAGATTGGCCGGCCGTCCTCCACCTGTCAGGTCACCCAGCACCGTTCTCCACCGGGTTTTGCCGGTCGTGGCACCTTGTGCGTTGCAGCATAAATAGGAGCTTTCGCGGCCGCGTCAACGATCAGCCGCTCTCGCGCTTTCCCCGCATTCGCGCATAATCGCTCCGGATCCCGGTGATCCGGCCGGGAAAATTCCGCTCAATCGCTTGAATCCAGAGCATTTTTCCTGCCAAGTCGGTGCTTCCGCCATAGCGGAAAAGGCACTGGCGCTCTCGAGGGCATTCAGACGGAGATATCATGATGCTCTCGCTCGACCATCCGATCGGCGAACGTTTCTTCGGCCTCCGGCTGGATACGCTCATCCGCCTGCGCTGGCTCGCCATCTCCGGCCAGACGCTGGCCATTGTCGTGGTGCACTGGCTGCTCGGCTTCACGCTGCCGCTCGGAGCCTGCCTTGCGGTGGTCGCGCTCTCGGCCTGGCTGAACCTGGCCCTGCGGTTGCGCAATCCCGGCGCCCGGCGTCTTTCCGATGTCGAGGCGGCCTGGCTGCTGGCCTACGATATCCTTCAGCTTGCTGCCTTGCTGTTCCTCACCGGCGGCCTCGCCAACCCCTTCGCCCTGCTGTTCCTCGCGCCCGTGCTGATCTCGGCGACGGCTCTATCTCCCCGCACGACCATCCTGCTCGGCGTGCTCGCGGCGGTCTGCGCCGCGCTGGTGGGGCTGTGGCAGATGCCGCTGCCATGGTCGGCGAGCGATCTCGGTGCCGGTCCGGTGCTGCCGCCGATCTACCTCGCGGCAATCTGGTTCGCGCTGGCCATCGCTATCGCCTTCATCGGCGTGCATGCCTGGCGCGTGGCGGAGGAGACGCGCGAGCTCTCCGAGGCGCTGGCCGCGACCGAACTCGTGCTGGCGCGCGAGCAGCACCTCTCGGCGCTGGACGGGCTGGCCGCCGCCGCCGCGCATGAATTGGGCACGCCGCTCGCCACCATCACCGTGGTGGTCAAGGAGATCGCCCGCGCGCTGCCGGCGGAAAGCCCGATGGCCGACGATATCCGCCTCTTGAGCGAACAGGCGGAGCGCTGCCGCTCCATCCTGCGCACTCTGACCTCACTGGAGGCCGGCGACGCCCCGTTCGACCGCATGCGGCTCTCCCACATTCTGGAGGACGTGGTGGAGCCGCATCGCCATTTCGGCATTGCCATCACCGTCACCCTGCCGACCCGCGTCGAGGGCGAACCGATCATCGCGCGCAATCCGGGCCTGCTCTACGGGCTGGGCAACATCGTCGAGAACGCCGTCGACTTCGCGAAGACGCACGTCAACGTCGTCGCCAACTGGAGCGCCGACGACGTCACCGTCACCATCACCGATGACGGCCCCGGCTTCCCGCCCGAACTCATCGACCAGATCGGCGCGCCCTATGTCACCAGCCGCGGACGCAACCGCTGGCGCCGCGAAACCCAGGAGGAAATGGAGGAGAGCAGCGAGGGCCTCGGCCTCGGCGTCTTCATCGCGAAAACCCTGCTGGAGCGCTCTGGCGCCGAACTCGGCTTCGTCAATCGCGCCCTGCCCGCGCATGGCGCCTCGGTCACGGTGCGCTGGCCGCGCCGGCTGATCGACATTTCCGGCGAGCACGAAGCGGAAGGCGAGGAAGCCGCGGACGCGTGAAGGTGGAAGCCGCCAGCTGCGACAATTTTGCGCTCCCGCGCCACCCAGTGTAATCTCCGCGCGCAAACAAAAGCGAATAAGTCAGGACCCAGTTCTCCGCGCGGCGCTCGGGAAGGCCCAAAATGCTCGATGTCACCTCGGATACCCAGGATCGCTCGCTGCTGATCGTCGATGACGATCGCCCGTTCCTGCAGCGTCTGGCGCGTGCCATGGAATCGCGCGGCTTCCTCGTCACCACCGCCGAGACGGTGGCGGATGGGCTGGCCAGCGTCGAGGGCGGCGCCCCGGCCTTCGCCGTAGTCGACATGCGCCTTGCCGACGGCAACGGTCTCGACGTGATCTCGGCGCTGAAGCGCCGCCGGCCGGAAGCGCGCGGCATCATCCTGACTGGCTACGGCAATATCGCCACCGCCGTGACAGCGGTGAAGATGGGCGCCGTCGACTATCTCGCCAAGCCCGCCGACGCCGACGACATCTGCGCCGCGCTGAGCGCGCAGGGCGACTACAAGCCCCAGCTGCCGGAAAACCCGATGTCGGCCGACCGGGTGCGCTGGGAACACATCCAGCGCGTCTATGAATTGTGCGGGCGCAATGTTTCGGAAACAGCCCGGCGGCTTTCCATGCACCGCCGCACGCTCCAGCGCATCCTCGCCAAGCGCGCCCCGCGCTGAACCGTCAGGGGTCGACCGGCGCCTCGCGGAACGCGATCACTGCGCCCACCTCGACGACGTCGGAGAACCGGCCGTCTGGTGCCAGCCGGGCGAGGCCGGCACGCAGTTCCGTCTCGAACGTATCCTGCGCCGCGCCGAGCGCGGCCGGCGAGGTGACCGACCGGGAAAGCGCCAGCCCGACCACGTCGTCGATAGTGCGCTCGCGCGCCAGGATGCGGGCGATCCGCTCCAGCCAGGGGAAGGGCGAGGCGAGCAGCACCGCTTCGTGCGGCATCCAGTCAGGGCTTTGCCGCAGCGTGCGGTCGGCTTGGCGCTGGGGCGCATGGCGGCCGGCCAGTTCGTCGAGCAGCGGGTGATAATCGGGCGATGAATGCACGCGGCGGTCGCCCATCAGCACCACGGCGCCACCCGGCTCGATCAGCCCATCCAGCGCCGCGAGCGTCGCGATCCGGTCCATCCAGTGGAAGGCGCGCCCCATCACCACGGCCCGGTAGCGCCCCAGTGCCGGCGAGAGATCGTAGGACGAGCCTTCGATAAGGGTGAGCCGCACCCCCGCCGCCTCGGCGCCGAGCCGGGCGGCCTCCAGCATGGAGGGCTCGGGGTCCATCGCCGTGACCTCCAGCCCCAGCCCGGCGAAGCCGATAGCCAGCGGCCCCGGTCCGCTGCCGAGATCCAGCAGCCGGTCGCCCGGCTCCAGACCGACCCGGCTCGCCACCGCGCCGATCAGTTCGGGCGGGTAGGGCGTGCGGTAGCGGTCGTAGAAATCCGCCGTCGAGCGGAAACGGTTCGGGTCGAAGGGGATGATCTTCGGTGCTGTTTGGCTCACGACCGGCTCCACCCATCACGCGAGGTGCATAGGCGCAGCATGCCGGCACAACGTGTCGGAGATGGGACAGGCTTCAGCCGAACGGCCGGCCCTGCCGCCTCACACCCGCAGGCCGTTCTCGGCGGCCAGCTGCTTCAGCCCCTGTTCCGGACGGGCGCCGATATGGCTGATGATCTCGGCGGCGGCGAGGGCGCCGAGCTTGAGTGATTCCTCCGGCGAGAAGCCGCGCGCGAAGCCGTGCAGATAGCCGGCGGCGAACAGGTCGCCCGCGCCCGTCGTGTCCACCACCTTCTCCACCGGAAAGGCCGGAACCGCGACGAGATCGCTTCCCGCTACCGACAGCGCGCCCTTTTCGCTGCGGGTGACCACGGCGCGCTTCACGTCCTGCCGCAGCTGCGCCAGCGACGCCTCGAAATCGACCTCGTAGAGCGCGGTCAATTCGCCTTCATTGGCGAAAACGAGATCGACCACGCCCTCGCGCATCAGCTTGAGGAATTCCGGCCGGTAGCGCCAGACGCAGAAGGCGTCGGACAAGGTGAGCGCCACGGTACGGCCGGCCTTGTGGGCGATGTCGGCGGCCTTCAGGAACGCCTCCTTCGCTGCCGGCGGGTCCCACAGATAGCCTTCGAGGTAGGTCACGCTGGCGCTCGCTACCGCCGCCACGTCGACATCGCCGGGCGAGAGGTTCTGCGCCGCGCCGAGATAGGTGTTCATGGTGCGCTCGCCATCCGGCGTGACCAGGATGAGGCAGCGCGCCGTGGCGGGCCCGGTGGCCGCGGGCGGCGTGGCATAGGCGACGCCGGCGGCGCGGATGTCGTGGGCGAAGATGCCGCCCAACTCGTCGTCGCGCACCTTGCCGATGAAGCCGGCGCGGCCGCCGAGCGCGGCGATGCCCACCATGGTGTTGGCGGCCGAGCCGCCGGAAATCTCCACGCCGGGCCCCATGGCGCCGTAGACCGCCTCGGCCCGCTCCTCGTCAATGAGCGTCATGCTGCCCTTCGGCATGCCGTGCCGGTCGAGAAAGGCTTCCTCGGAACGGGCGATCACGTCGACGATGGCATTGCCGAAACCGATCACATCGAGCTGCTGGGCGGTCATGGAAGCGCTTTCCTTGGAGATCGTTCGCGGGCGGTAAGCAGACATGTCGCGGTAGCAGACCGGCGACGCGCCTGCAACGCCTCTCCCGCTGCGCTTTCCCTCGCCTCGCCGGCCCGTTATTGCTCGGGCATGGCCCTGCTGCGTCACGCCTCCACCGTCGCGCTCCTCACCCTCGGCTCCCGCGTGCTGGGCTTTGCGCGCGACGCCGGGGTGGCGGCGCTGTTCGGCACCGGCGTGGTGGCGGATGCCTCCGTCGCCGGCCTCGCCTTGCCGCAGCTGGTCCGCCGCCTGCTCGGGGAAGGTGCGCTCAATGCCGCCGTGCTGCCGCACTTAGGCGGGCGGGCCGGGCCGGAGGGCTCGGACGAGACACGCCGGCGGGCCGGCGCGGCGCTGCTGCTGTTCGGGTTCGCCTCGCTTTTGGTCTCGGCACTGCTTTTCCTCTTAATGCCGCAGGTCATCGCCGTGCTGGCGCCCGGCTTTCCCGAGGATGGCGCGCGCGAAGCCGGCGCGGAATTCGCCGGCCGGCTCAGCGTCATCTGCGTGCCGCTCGCCATGCTCGCCGGCGTCTGCGCGGCGCTGGCCAATGCGGCGGGGCGCTTCGCCCGCCCCGCCTTCGCCCCCGCCGCCGCCAATGTCGTCGTGCTGGTGCTGCTGGCGCTGCTCTGGCTGGCGGGCGCGCATGCGATGTCGGTGGAGACGGCGCTGGCCTGGCTGGCGGCAGGTGCGATCGCCGGCGCCTTCACCCAGTTCCTGTTGAATTTCCATGCCCTACCGCGCGGAACACTGAGCTTCCGGCATGTCGCGACCGAATTCGGGCCTGCCTGTGCCATGCTCAAAGCCGCGTCGCCGACGCTGTTCGCCGCCGCCCTGCCGCAGCTGCGCTTTCTGGTGGCAGCGGCCGCCGCCTCGGGGATATCCGGCGGCGTCGCCGCGCTGTTCTATGCCACGCGCCTCGTCGAACTGCCGCTCGGGCTCATCGGCGCCAGCGCGGGGGCCGTGTTGCTGCCGGCGCTGGCGGCACGCGAGAGGAAGGACCTCGGCGCGCGCGGCATCGAGGCGGCGCTGGCGCTGGCCTTGCCCGCCGCGCTCGGCCTTGCCGTGCTCGCCCACCCCATCGTCAGCGTGCTGTTCAAGCGCGGCGCCTTCGACGCGGAAGCTGCCGAGTTGACCGCCACCGCGCTGGCCTGCCTCGCGCTGTCGCTGCCGTTGCAGGCGGTGGAGAAGATCCTCGCGACCATCGCCTTCACCCATGGCTTCGCCCGGCTGGTCACCGGCGCCGGGCTCGCCGCGCTGATCCTTGGCGGCGGCGTCGGCTTCGCGCTGGCGGCGCGCCATGGCATGGCCGGGCCGGCGCTCGGCGTGCTCGCCTCCAGCGTGATCGGCACCTGCCTGCTCGGGCTCGGCCTCGCCCGGCGCGGTCATCTCACTCTTGGCGGCGCGGCCGGACGACGCATCGCGGGGCTGACGGCCGCCTCCCTCGCCATGGCCGGCGCGGTCACTCTGGCGGGCAGCCTTTCGGAAGGCGCCCTCAAGGCCGGCGGGCTGAGCGCGGCGGCGGCACTGGCGGGGCTCGTGCTGACGGGCATCACAGTCTATGCCGGCGCGGCGCGGCTCACCGGCGCGTTGTCGCTCCGCGAGATAAGGGCCGCGCTGCGGCGCTGAGGGCTACGCCTCGCGCTTGCCCCACCCGGCCTTGCGTGCCATAGCGCCACGCGCGGAGGAATCCGCCGCGACCGCGCATGACGATCAGGACGTCAGACATGGAATTTCAGCAGCGTGTGTTTTCCGGCGTTCAGCCGACCGGAAATCTGCATCTCGGCAACTATCTCGGTGCCATCCAGCGCTTCGTGGCGCTGCAGGACAGCTATGACTGCATCTATTGCGTCGTCGACCTGCACGCCATCACCGTCTGGCAGGACCCGGTCGAGCTGAAGAAGCAGATCCGCGAGGTCACGGCCGCCTTCATCGCCGCCGGCATCGATCCCGCCAAGCACATCGTGTTCAACCAGAGTCAGGTCTCCGGCCATGCCGAGCTCGCCTGGGTGTTCAACTGCGTTGCGCGGCTGGGCTGGCTCAACCGCATGACCCAGTTCAAGGAAAAGGCCGGCAAGGACCGCGAGAACGCCTCGGTCGGCCTCTATGCCTATCCCAGCCTGATGGCGGCCGACATCCTGCTCTACCGCGCCACCCATGTGCCGGTCGGCGAGGACCAGAAGCAGCATCTCGAACTCACCCGCGACATCGCGCAGAAGTTCAACAACGACTTCGGCCCCTCCATCGCCAGCCTCGGCCTCGGGGAAAACTTCTTCCCGCTCACCGAGCCGCTGATCGGCGGGCCGGCGGCGCGGGTGATGAGCCTGCGCGACGGCTCGAAGAAGATGTCGAAGTCGGACCCGTCCGATCTCTCGCGCATCAACCTCACCGACGATGCCGACGCGGTCGCCTCGAAGATCCGCAAGGCCAAGACCGATCCCGAGCCGCTGCCCTCGGAGCTTGACGGACTGAAGGGCCGGCCGGAGGCGGACAACCTCGTCGGCATCTATGCCGCGCTCGCCGTGACGCCGAAGGAACAGGTGCTGGCCGATTTCGGCGGCGGCCAGTTCTCCACCTTCAAGGCGGCGCTGGTCGACCTCGCGGTTGCCAAGCTCGGCCCGATCGGCGGCGAGATGAAGCGCCTTGTGGCCGAGCCCGAGCATATCGACACGATCCTGCGCGACGGCGCCGACCGCGCCCGCGTGCTGGCGGAGGAGACCCTGCGCCAGGTCAAGGATATTGTAGGCTTCGTGCGCTGACCGGTGCCGGCATGCCCGGCATCGGCAGGCGCGCGAGAAGGTCGTCGAGCGGCAAAGGTCGGTCGAGGAAATAGCCTTGCGCCATGTCGACGCCGAGCGCGCCGAGCATCCCCAGTTCGCCGTCGGTCTCCACGCCCTCGGCGGAGATGAAGCAGCCGATCTCGTGCGCGAAGGCGATCAGCCCCTTGGCCAGGGCGCGGCGGCGGTCATCCGTGTCGATGTCGCGCGTCAGGCTCATGTCCAGCTTGATCATGCTCGGCTCGATATCGAGAATGTGGCGCATGCTGGCAAACCCCGCGCCGGCATCGTCCACCGCCACCCGCAGGCCGCGCTCGCGCAACGGCTTCAGCGCGGCGCAAAGCTCCGTGTAATCCGTCACGGTGACGTGCTCGGTGATCTCGACGACAAGGCGTGACACGTCGCGATGGTCCAGCACCGCGTGGAACTCGCCGGCATAGACCAGAGAGGGCGAGGCATTGACGCACAGGAACATCGGCGGCGGCAGCAGGTCGAGCGCCGGGAGCGCCCGGGCGATCGCCTTCAGCTCCAGTTCCGCGCCCAGCCCCACACGCTCGGCCATGTCGAACCACCGGTCGGGGCCGCGCGCGGGCGGAAGATCGAAACGGGCCAGCGATTCCACGCCCCTCATGCGCTGGCGCGAGAGATCATAGATCGGCTGGTACACCATGCGCGGCGCGCCGGACGCCATGGCGTGGCGGATTTCATGCACATCATGACGGTGCACCGCATCAGCCGCTACCGCCTCGTCGACGCGCGCGCCGATCACGTCCGCAAAGGCGTGCATCAGCGCCATGTCGCGCTCGCCGATAGTCGGGTCGCTCGCGCGGCTGAAGCAGCACAGCGTGCCGTAGACCGTCCCGCTCTCGAGCTGGATGGGAACGCTCAGATGCGCGCCGATGGGAATGTCGCGGGTAGCGGGAATGAGCATGGCCGCCGGCAGGCGGCTCGTGTCGGGAATGCAGCCCGGCAGTTCGCCGCGTATCACCTTGAGGCAATAGCCCTCCTCCAGGGAGAGCACGTCACCCCGCTGGATGGGAGCGAACCCGTCGGCGTCGACATGCTCGAACACCCGATCCACCTCGCGGAACCGCGAGATGAACGCAACGTCCATGCCGAGATGGCGTCGAACCGTGCACAGGACCCGGTCGAGCCCGGCATGCAGGACATTCTGTTCGATCAGGTCCGTCAGCGGGCCCGACCGAAACGGCGACGAATGGTCAAGACGGGCCATGGATCCTCCCTATGAGGCCCTACCTTATGCTCCCATCGGTTGTAGCGCCGCTACCAACGCCGCTCGACAACCGCAAGGCTAACACAATTCAATAGAATTCACACACGCATCCGGCTGAAACGTTCGGGCCGCGCGATCGTTCCCTCCGCCGTCCCCCATTCGCGGCGGCGCGCGCGACGCACAGCCTGCGGGATGCTCCCTCCCGCTCCGCCATGTCTGTGATATGAAGCAGGCATGGGCTCGGCCCACCCCGATGCCGACCGTTCCGGAAAAACGTCCATGCCGCGCAGGCGCCAGAGTCACGAGCCCGGACATCAGCGCAAGTTCCTCGTCGTCGTCGACGACACCGCGGAATGTGACCGCGCGCTCTACTACGCCGCGCGGCGTGCCGCCCGCACGCGGGGCAGCGTGGTGCTGCTGAGCGTTCTGGATCTCGCCGACGTGCAGAGCCAGTGGCTCGGCGTCGCCGGGCTAATGCGCGCCGAGGCCACCGACAAGGCGGAGGCCCGGCTCGGCCACTTCGCCGCCCGCGCCCGCTCCATCGCCGCCGTCGACGCCGAGACCGTGGTGCGCGAGGGCAAGATCGCCGACGAGATCCTCAAGCTGGTGGAAGCGGACGAGGACATCGCCATTCTCGTTCTGGCTGCCGGCACCGGCCCGCAGGGGCCCGGTCCGCTGGTCGCCTCGCTCGCCACCGGCATATGGGCGGGCCTCGGCATCCCCGTCACCATCGTGCCGGCCTCGCTTTCGGACACCGAGATCGACGCTCTCGCCTGAGGAACTCGCATGCTCGTCGACGGCAAATGGGTGGAGAACTGGCAGCCGGTGCAGGCCACCGACACCAAGGGTGGTTTCGTGCGGCAGGTCTCCAGCTTCCGCAGCTGGGTGACGCCGGACGGCGCGCCGGGGCCGAGCGGCGAGGGCGGCTTCAAGGCGGAAAGCGGACGCTACCACCTCTACGTCGCGCTGATTTGCCCCTGGGCGTCGCGCACCCTCATCGCCCGCAAGCTGAAGGGTCTGGAGGCGGCGGTGTCGATCTCCATCGTCGAGCCGGCGCTGACCGACCAGGGCTGGCGCTTCGGCCACTATCCCGGCGCCAATGAGGACACGCTCAACGGCGCCACCTACATGCACGAGATCTATACAAGTGCCGACCCGCATTTCACCGGCCGCGCCACCGTGCCGGTGCTGTGGGACAAGGAGCGCGGCACCATCGTCAACAACGAGTCCGCCGACATCGTGCGCATGTTCAATTCCGGCTTCGGTCGGCTGGCGCACCACGCCATCGACCTCTATCCGGAAGCGCTGCGGGGCGAGATCGACGCGCTGAACGCGTTCATCTATCCGCGCCTCAACAACGGGGTGTACCGCGCCGGCTTCGCCACCACGCAGCTCGCCTATGAGGAGGCCTTCGCCGAGGTCTTCGGCATGCTGGACGAGCTGGAGGCGCGGCTCGCGGCCGGCGGGCCGTTCCTCACCGGCGACGCCGTCACCGAGGCGGATATCCGTCTCTTCGTCACGCTGGTGCGCTTCGACGCCGCCTATAACGGCCTCTTCAAGTGCAATCTGCGCCGCCTCGTCGACTACCGCGCCCTGTCGGCCTATCTCGAACACATGCTGGCCCTGCCCGGCGTGCGCGAGACGGTAAGCCTCGACCACATCAAGCGCGGCTACTACTCGATCCGGGCGCTGAACCCGACCGGCATCGTGCCGGCGGGGCCGGAGCTGGGGTGGGCGTGATGCCTTTCGGGGGCTTCCCCTGCGCCCCGCGAGAGCTTATCTAAATTCCAAATTCCCCCGTCGCCGCGGCCTTGAACCCCGGTTGGCAAGGAGCACCCCATGTTCATCCAGACCGAAGCCACCCCGAATCCCGCCACGCTGAAGTTCCTGCCTGGCCGCACCGTGCTCGGCCACGGCACCTTCGAGGCCCGCGACTCGGACGAGGCCGCGCGCTCGCCGCTGGCCGCCCGCCTGTTCGAGATCCCCGGCGTCACCGGCGTATTCTTCGGCTCGGACTTCGTCACCGTGACCAAGGACCGGGCCGAGTGGGCGCATCTCAAGCCCGCCATTCTCGGCGCGATCATGGAGCACTTCGTCTCCGGCCAGAAGCTGCTGCCGGAAGACCATGAGCACGCCGATGACGACGCGTTCTTCGAGGCGAAGGACGCCGGTCTGGTCGACACCATCCGCGAACTGATCGACACCCGCGTGCGCCCGGCCGTGGCCAATGACGGCGGCGACATCACCTTCCGCGGCTACAAGGACGGCGTCGTCTTCCTCGCCATGAAGGGTTCCTGCTCGGGCTGCCCGTCCTCCACGGCGACGCTGAAGAACGGCATCGAGAACCTCTTGCGCCATTTCGTGCCCGACGTGGTCGAGGTGCGGCCGGTCTAATGCGGCGGGCCTGAAAACACCCGCCGCGACGCCAAACGGGCCCGCCGGTCCCTTTTCTTCTGCCGCCGACCATGCGCATCGTGGGCGGCGACAGGTTGTACATATGCTGATTCTTGCCATCGACACCGCGCTGGAAGCCAGCGCCGTCGCGCTCCACGATACCGCGTCCGACCGGACGCTGGCGGTGGCGCGCGTGGCGATGGCGCGCGGCCATGCGGAAGCGATCATCCCCATGGTCGAGCAGGTGATGAGCGCGGCGGGGCTCGGCTTCAACGAGATCGACGCTTTCGCCGTCACCGTTGGACCCGGCAGCTTCACCGGCCTTCGCGTCGGGCTTTCCGCCGCGCGCGGCTTCGGCGTCGCCACCGGACGCCCGGTGATCGGCCTGTCCACCCTCGCCGTGCTCGCCGCCCCGCTGCTGGCCGAGAATGACAGCGTACCGGTGGCGGCGGCGATCGATGCGCGCCACGGCAATGTGTATCTTCAGATGATCGGCGCCGCCGGCCGGGTGCTGGTGGGCCCGCGCGCCATGGCCTTGAAGGATGCCGCGCGCTCGGTCGCCATCGGCCCGGTGCGTCTGGTCGGTTCCGGCGCGGCCCTGCTGATGCAGGCCTGGCCTTCGGGCGAGCGCCCGCCGATCGAGGTCCATGCCGACGCCACCCCCGATCCGGTATGGCTCGCCCGCCTCGCCAGTGTCGCCGATCCCGCCCGCTCGGAACCGCGCCCGCTCTATCTGCGCGACGCCGACGCCAAGCCGCAGACGGCGGCGCGGATCGCGCGGCGGTGAGCGCGGGCTTTCTCGACCGGCTGATTTCGCGCAAGCGCGAGGCGGTGCTGCGTCCGGCGCTGCCCGAGGATGCCGAGGCGCTGGCCGCGCTGCACGCCGCCGCTTTCCGCATCGGCTGGGACATGGCGGAGTTCGAGCGGCTGCTCGCCAACCGCCTCACCCATGCGCTCATCGCCACCAATGGCGTGGGCGGCGCGCCGGTCGGGTTCATCCTGCTCAGCGGCGTCGCGCCGGAGATCGAGATCCTCTCCGTGGCGGTCGTCGGCGCGCGGCGCGGCGAGGGCATCGCCCGACGCCTCGTCGAGACCGCGTTCGGCCGGCTGGCCGCGGAAGGCTTCACCTGCGTCTTCCTGGAGGTGGAGGAAGGCAACGCCGCGGCCTTGCGGCTTTACGAGCATACCGGCTTTCGTGAAATCGGCCGCCGGGCGGGCTATTATCGCAGTGCGTCCGGCGCGCCGCTCGCCGCCAAGGTCATGCGGCGGGATATCGCCTGACGAGATGATTGCCCTTTCCGTGCCGCTTGCGCCATAACGCGCCGAGGGGATGGGTGACCGCGACGGGAGACCGGGCCTAGATGAACGACAAGCCGACCGCCATCGAGGACGCCTGCGTCACGCTGGGCCTACGCATGACCGACCAGCGTCGCGTCATCGCGCGGATCATCGCCGATGCGCAGGACCATCCGGACGTGGAGGAACTGCACCGGCGCGCCGTCGCCATCGACGACCGCATCTCCATCTCGACCGTATACCGCACGGTGAAGCTGTTCGAGGATGCCGGTATCATCGAGCGGCACGATTTCCGCGACGGCCGCTCGCGCTACGAGCCGGTGCCCGACGAGCACCACGACCATCTGATCGACCTGCGCTCGGGCACGGTGGTCGAGTTCCGCTCCGAGGAGATCGAACTCCTGCAGGAGGAGATCGCCCGCAAGCTCGGCTATCGGCTCGTCGGCCACCGGCTGGAGCTCTACGGCGTGCCGCTCGACAAGAAGAAAGGCTGAGCCTTTCCCATGCGCGCCGGCTCGCTGCGTGTCTGGCTGGTGCTGCTGCCGGTCATCGCCATCACGCTGGTCGGCATCCCCCTGCAATGGGCCTCGGTGGCCCTCGGTCTGCCGACCCGGCGGACCATTCCCCTGCTGTACCACCGCATCGTGCTCGCCCTCGTCGGCGTCCGGGTGCGGGTGGTCGGCGCGCCGTCCCCGGCGCGTCCGCTGCTCATCGTCGCCAACCACGTCTCCTGGCTCGACATCGCGGTGCTCGGCGCGCGCCTGCCGCTGTGCTTCGTCGCCAAGGCCGAGGTGGCGCGCTGGCCCGGCGTCGGGCTGCTCGCCAAGCTCCAGCGCACCATCTTCGTCGACCGCACCTCGCGCAGCGCCACCGGCAAGGTGGCCCGCGAAATGGCGGCGCGGATGAATGACGGCGACCCGGTGGTGCTGTTCGCGGAGGGCACGTCGAGCGACGGCAACCGCGTGCTCGCCTTCCGCTCGGCGCTGATCGGCGCCGCCCGGCAGGCCATGGGAGAGGACGGCGCAGGCGCCGCCATCCAGCCGCTCGCCATCGCCTATGTCGGGCAGAACGGCCTGCCGCTCGGGCGCGTCGGGCGCCCCCGGGTGGCCTGGTATGGCGACATGGACCTCGCCCCGCATCTCCTGGAGGTGCTGCGGCGCGGCGCCGTCGATGTCGAGCTGCATTTCGGCACGCCGCTGGACGGCGCGAATCGCAAGGCGGCGACGCAACGTGCCGAACAGGCCGCCCGCACCATGCTGGCCGGCGCGCTGACGGGCAGGGCGCGCGACTGACGTTTTCCGCGCCAGGCGGCACAGGGAAACGGCTGGCTCCCGCCTCACCCGCGCATTCCCTTTTTGAGGGAATCCCGCTACACAGGTCACAAGGTGGCATTTGTGGAGACGTAGACGATCTCGACCCGCGAGCGAGCAGCGAATTGCAGATGCGCCTTGGGAAGGGCGCGTCCGCCGCGTGCCCGCAGTTTCAACGCAATTGGCCGTGCCGCGTCCGCTGGCGTCGCAGGGTCCGGGTCGATCGACACGCAATGAGTGAGCCGCGCAAACTTTACGTCCGCTCCTTCGGCTGCCAGATGAACGTCTATGACGCCCAGCGCATGACGGACACGCTGGCCAAGGAAGGCTATGTCGAGACCGACACCGCCGAGGACGCCGACCTCGTCATCCTCAACACCTGCCATATCCGCGAGAAGGCGGCCGAGAAGGTCTATTCCGAGCTTGGACGCCTGCGCAAAAGCCAGGAAGAGGCCGGCCGCCGGCAGATGGTGGCGGTCGCCGGCTGCGTCGCGCAGGCCGAGGGCGCCGAAATCATCAAGCGCGCCCGCACGGTCGATCTCGTGGTCGGCCCGCAGAGCTATCACAAGCTCCCCGAACTGATCGCGCAGGCCGAGCAGCGCGGCCATAACCGCCGCGCCGGCATCGTCGAGACCGAGTTCCCGGTCGAGGACAAGTTCGACTTCCTTGCCCACCCGACCCGCGCCGCCATCGCCAAGCGCGGCCCCACCGCTTTCGTCACCGTGCAGGAAGGCTGCGACAAGTTCTGCACCTTCTGTGTCGTGCCCTATACGCGCGGCGCCGAGGTCTCGCGCCCGCTCGACAAGATCCTCGACGAGGTGATCCGCCTCGCCGATGGCGGGGTGCGCGAGGTCACGCTGATCGGCCAGAACGTCAACGCCTATCATGGCCTCGATGTCGCCGGCCGCACGGTCGGCCTGCCCGAGCTGGTGCGCCGCATCGCGGAGGTGCCCGGCATTGCCCGCGTGCGCTACACCACCAGCCATCCGCGCGACATGGATGACGAGCTGATCGCCGCCCATCGCGACATGCCCGCGCTCATGCCCTATCTGCACCTGCCGGTGCAGTCCGGCTCCAATCGCATCCTCGCGGCGATGAACCGCAAGCACGACCGTGAGCTGTTCTTCGAGATCGTCGACAAGGTCCGCGCGGCTCGGCCGGACATCGCCTTCTCCTCGGACTTCATCGTCGGCTTCCCCGGCGAGACCGACGAGGACTTCGCCGACACGATGGACCTCGTCGAGCGCGTCGGCTTCGCCAGCGCCTTCTCGTTCAAATATTCCTCACGCCCCGGCACGCCGGCGGCGGGGATGGACGGGCAGCTTCCCGAAGATGTGAAGTCAGCCCGCATCTATGCGCTGCAAGCCTTGCTGGACAAGCAGAAGGCAGCCTTCGACGCGGCCTGCCGCGGGCGGCGCTTCGACATTCTGCTGGAGAAGCCCGGCCGCTTCCCCGGTCAACTCATCGGCCGGTCGCCCTATCTGCAGTCGGTGGTGGTCGAGGCGCCCAGGGAGGCGATCGGCAGGCTGGCCAGCGTGGTGGTGCGCGAGGTCAGCACCAAGAGTCTTTCCGGCGACATCATCGGTGGCGAATTCTTCGCCGGTGACGCTGGGGTGGGCGTGCATTCGGTGAGGCAAAGCGAGAAGGTGGAGGCGTGAACGTGCGTCGACCTGGTTCCGATTCCGACCGTGCCTTGGTTACGGCCCGCGCGAGCGCGACGGGTGCCACATCCAGTGGTTCCACGCGGAACCAGAGCCGCCCGGAGGCGCGCTGGCTGGAGACGCCGGACGACGCACCGAGCCAGGTGGTGCTGGCCTTCGACGACAACCGCCTCGCCAGCCTGCTGTTCGGCCATTACGGGCAGAACCTCGCCTTGATCGAGCGGCGGCTGGAGATCGTCGCCGAGCAGCGCGGCAACCATGTCACGCTGGAAGGTCCGCGCGACGCCTGCGAGCAGGCCCGCCATGTGCTGGAAACGCTTTATGCCCGCCTGAAGAAGGGCAGCGAGATCGCCCCTGGCGACGTCGAGGGCGTGCTGCGCGAGGCCGCTTCGCAGGGTTTCCTGTTCGACTTCGATCCGGCGACGAAGAAGCAGAGCTTCGACGAGATTCAGCTGCGCCGCCGCCCGGTGCGCGCCCGCACCGCCGCACAGGACGCCTATATCCGCGCGCTCAAGCGCCACACGCTGGTGTTCGGCGTCGGCCCGGCCGGCACCGGCAAGACCTGGCTGGCGGTGGCCTATGCCGTGCACCTGCTGGAACGGCGCGTGGTCGACAAGCTCATCCTCTCCCGCCCGGCGGTGGAGGCGGGCGAGCGGCTCGGCTTCCTGCCCGGCGACATGAAGGAAAAGGTCGATCCCTATCTGCGGCCGATCTACGACGCGCTGCACGACCTGATGGACCGCAATTTCGTCGAGCGCGCGCTGACCTCCGGCGAGATCGAGATCGCCCCGCTGGCTTTCATGCGCGGGCGCACGCTGGCCAATGCCTGCGTCATCCTCGACGAGGCGCAGAACACCACCTCGATGCAGATGAAGATGTTCCTCACCCGTCTGGGCGAGAACTCGCACATGATCGTCACCGGCGATCCGAGCCAGATTGACCTGCCGCCAGGCCAGACCTCCGGCCTTGCCGAGGCGGTGGCGCTGCTCGGCAATGTCGAGGGCGTCGAGGTCTGCCACTTCAACGCCGCCGACGTGGTGCGTCACGAACTGGTCGGGCGCATCGTCGCCGCCTATGAGGGCAAGGCCGCCCCGGCGCGGGCGCGGGCCGAGATACGCGCCAACGAGGCCGCGAGCCAGTCGGTCGCCGCTGCCGCCTCGGCCGAGGCGAAGGTCGCCGCCGAACTCGAGGCCCCGCCGCGATGAGCGACGACAGTACCATCGAGGTCGACGTCCTGGTGGAAGCCGATCTGTGGTCGGCCATCCCCGAGGCGGGCGAACTGGTGACGCGGGCGGTGCTTGCCGCCTGCGCGGGGGCGCTGAGCGAATACGAGATAGACATCGACGGCGCCGAAATCGCGGTGAAGCTCACCGATGACGGCGCCATCCGCACGCTGAACCGCGACTGGCGTGGCAAGGATTACGCGACCAACGTGCTGTCCTTTCCGACGCCGGAGATGGCGCGCGCGGGAGGCGATCCCCATCTGGGCGACATCGCCATCGCCTTCGAGACGCTGGAGCGCGAGGCGCTGGCCGAGGGCAAGCCCCTCGCCGACCATCTCGCGCATCTCGCGGTCCATGGTACGCTGCATCTGCTCGGCTACGACCATGAGGTCACTGAGGAGGCCGAGGAGATGGAGGCGATGGAACGCCTCGTCCTCGCGGGGCTGGGCGTTCCCGATCCCTACGCCGAAACCGAACCCGTTCAACAAACGCACTAGAGGCCAATGTCCGCCCCCGCCCCGCATACCTCGTCGCCGAGTTCCGCCGAAGGCCCCTCCGCCGGCCAAGGCAACGCTTCGAGCAGCAGCTCCACCAGCTCGCCGAGCCAGAGTAGGAGCGCCGCCTCCGCGGATGCGCGAGGCGGCCTGTTCGACCGGCTCCGCCATCTCATCGGCGGCTGGCGCTCCTCCGGATCACTGCGCACGGACCTCGCCGAGGCGCTGGCCGGCAATGTCGAGACCGGCACCGACCTGACCGCCACCGAGCGGTCCATGCTCAAGAGCATTCTCGACCTGCGCGAGCTGCGCATCGGCGACCTCATGGTCCCCCGCGCCGACATCGTCGCGGTGCAGAAGGACATCACGCTGGGCGAATTGCTCGCCGTCTTCGCCGAAGCCGGCCATTCGCGCCTGGTCGTCTATGACGACACACTCGACGATCCCGTCGGCATGGTGCACATCCGCGACCTCGTCACCTATCTCACCCAGCGCGCCATGACGCCGCGCCGCGCCGCCGGGCCGCGCAAGCCCTCGGGCGACGAGGGCGAGCACGCGCATGAGCATGTTCGCGAAGGCGCCAAGCCGGTGCCGGCCTTCAACATGAAGGCGATCGACCTCGGCAACTCGCTGAGCGCCGCCAAGCTGATCCGCCGGCTGCTGTTCGTGCCGCCCTCCATGCCGTCCATCGAGCTGCTCGCCAGCATGCAGGCCAGCCGCATCCATCTCGCGCTGGTCATCGACGAATATGGCGGCACCGACGGCATCGTCTCGATGGAAGACCTCGTCGAGGAGATTGTCGGCGACATCGAGGACGAGCACGACGACGATGACGGGCCGCTCATCGCCCGCCAACCGGACGGCACCTTCATCGCCGATGCCCGCGCCAGCCTGGAGGAGGTCGCCGACCTCGTCGATCCCGCCTTCGCCGCCGGCGAGGAAGCGGAGGAAGTCGACACGCTCGGCGGACTGCTGGTCACCATTGCCGGGCGCGTGCCGGTCCGCGGCGAGGTCGTCGCCGGCCCCGGCCCGTTCGAGATCGAGGTGCTCGATGCCGATCCGCGCCGGGTCAAGCGGCTGCGCATCTCGCGCGCGGGCGACGGCACGGCGGCGGCACGGCAGCTGGCGCACAATGCCGAGGCGGCAGCACGCGAGGCTCGCGCCGCCCCCGGCAGTCTGCCCCCGCCCGCCGAGCAGAATGGCGGCCATCGGCCCGACGCCGCACGCAATCCCGATGCCGCAGCCTGAGCAGCCCGCCGCATGATGACGCCGGCACAGTTGCGCGGCGCGCCGGCGCGCTGGCGTGCTCTCGCGGCGCTGGTCGCGGGCGGCGCCTCGGCGCTTGCCATGCCGCCTTTCGGCCTGTGGCCGGTGCTGGCGGCGACGCTGCCGGTGCTGGTGTGGCTCATCGACGGCACGGGCGAGCACCGACGCCTGCGCCCCCGGCTCTCGGCGGCGTTCGGTTATGGCTGGCTGTTCGGCATGGGTTATTTCCTCGCCGGCCTGTGGTGGATCGGCGAGGCTTTCCTCGTGCAGGCGGACGATTTCGCCTGGCTGATGCCCATCGCCGTGCTGCTGCTGCCGGCGGGCATGGCGCTCTATACCGGCCTTGCCTGCGTGCTGGCCCGCCTTCTCTGGCCGCGCGGCCCGGCCCGCCTCCTGGTCTTCGCCGCCGCGCTCACCATCACCGAGTGGCTGCGCGGCACGCTGCTGACCGGCCTGCCGTGGAACAATTTCGGCTATGCGCTGGCCAACGACCTGCGCTTCGCGCAAGGCGCCTCGATCGTCGGGCTCATGGGGTTGTGCTGGCTGACGCTGCTGGCGCTCTCCACCCCCGCCGCCTTGTTCGACGAGGACGAGACGCCGGGCCGGCGGTACGTTCCGCTTGCTCTCGCCGTCGGCGTCCTCGCCCTTGCATGGGGCTTCGGGGAGTGGCGGCTCGCGCACACCGAGGTCGGCACTGTACCTGGCGCGCGGCTGCGGATCATGCAGCCCGACCTGCCGCAGGACCAGAAGTTCCGCTACGACGCGCGCCGCTCGGTTCTGGACCTCTATATCGCCACCAGCGAGAGCGAGGGCGGGCTCGCCGGCGTCACCCATCTGTTCTGGCCGGAATCGGCTTTCCCGTTCTTCTATGAACGCGAGCCCGAGGCCGCCACTCGGATCGCCGCCATGCTGCCGCCGGGGGCGCTGCTGATCACGGGCGCCGCTCGGCTGGAGCCGACACCGGACCAGTTGCGGCCGAAGGCCTATAACAGCCTGCGGGTGATCGATTCCAACGGGCGGGTCATCCTCGACGCCGACAAGGTGCACCTCGTTCCTTTCGGCGAATATCTGCCGTTCCAGGAAACGATGGAGCGCCTCGGCTTCGAGCAGCTCACGCGCCAGCGCGGCGGCTTCGCCGCGGCCACGCAGCGCGGGCTGATGAACATTCCGGGCCTGCCCAGCGCCGTTCCGCTGATCTGCTACGAGGCGATTTTCCCTGACGAGCTGATGCCAGCCGGGCTTGGCGAGGGCACCCGGCCTGGTTTCCTGCTGAACGTCTCCAACGATGCCTGGTTCGGAATCACCCCCGGCCCCTACCAGCATTTCGAGCAGGCCCGGCTGCGCGCCGTGGAGCAGGGCCTGCCGATGATTCGTGCCACCAACAATGGCATCTCGGCCATCGTGGATCCGCTTGGCCGAATTATAGGCACACTACCCCTGGGTGTGCGCGGCATCCTCGACGGCGGGTTGCCAACAGCCCTTCCACCGACAATTTATGCCAATTTTGGCAACCTGATACCATGTTTCCTGCTGGCACTGAGCTTATTGCTGGCACATGTGGTCCAGAGGCGCCAGATGCACGTATAGATTGATCGACGGTGCCTCGTGCTTTGCCTAGACTGATGCTTGTTCGGGCACTGCTTCTCTTCGCCACCTCGGCGGGGGGAGGTATTTTTTTGCTTGTGGTCGGGGAAGCCGATGACGAAAAAGTCTCCCAATCCGGTCGATAAGCATGTCGGCAGTCGCGTGCGAATGCGCCGCATGATGGTCGGCATGAGCCAGGAAAAGCTGGGGGAGAACCTGGGAATCACCTTCCAGCAGATCCAGAAATACGAGAAGGGCACCAACCGCATCGGTGCCAGCCGGCTGCAGCACATCTCGACGGTGCTCGGCGTGTCGGTCGCCTTCTTCTTCGAGGGAATCCCGAGCATCGCGCCCGGCGCGGCGGGCTTCGCCGAGGAAGCGTCTCCGGCCTATGTCTCCGATTTTCTCGCGACGTCGGAGGGCATCGCCCTCACCCGCGCCTTCCTCAAGATACCGGACAGCAAGGTGCGGCGGCGGATCGTCGATCTCGTGGAAGCGCTGGCGGGCAACGACACCCAGGCGTGAGGCCGAACGGCCATAGCGTTCTTTTTTCCGAACGAGTTCGCCCCAAAGACTTGACCCTGCGGCCGGCCCTTGCGAAACAGGCAGGGCCGGATGCTCGTTCACGCGCCGGTGACAATCTGAGGAGCTGACGCGTGTCCCGGCAAGCCTATCTGTTCACCAGCGAATCCGTTTCCGAGGGCCATCCCGACAAGGTTTGCGATCGCATCTCGGATGAAGTCGTCGACGCCTTCTTCAAGCATGGCCCCGAATTCGGCTGGGATCCCAGCCAGCTGCGCGTGGCGGCCGAGACGCTCGCCACCACCAATCGCGTGGTCATCGCCGGCGAGACCCGCGGCCCGGCGCAGATCACCAAGGACTTCCTGATCCATCGCGCCCGTCTTGCCATCAAGGACATCGGCTACGAGCAGGACGGCTTCCACTGGGAGAACGCCGAGATCGACGTGCTGCTGCACGCCCAGTCGGCGGACATCGCCCAGGGTGTCGATTCGGCCAACAACAAGGACGAAGGCGCGGGCGACCAGGGCATCATGTTCGGCTATGCCTGCCGCGAGACGCCCGAACTGATGCCGGCGCCGATCTTCTACGCCCACAAGATTCTCAAGCGCCTGGCCGACGCCCGCCACTCCGGCGAGAGCACCGTGCTCGGCCCGGACGCCAAGAGCCAGGTCACCGTGCGTTACGAGGACGGCAAGCCGGTCGAAGTCACGCAGATCGTGCTGTCCACCCAGCATCTCGATGCCGATCTCTCCTCGCATGACGTGCAGTCGATCGTGGAGCCCTATATCCGCGAGACCCTGCCGCAGGGCTGGATCACCCCGGCGACCATCTGGCATGTGAATCCCACCGGCAAGTTTGTCATCGGCGGGCCGGACGGCGACTGCGGCCTCACCGGCCGCAAGATCATCGTCGACACTTATGGCGGCGCGGCTCCCCATGGCGGCGGTGCCTTTTCCGGCAAGGACCCGACCAAGGTCGATCGCTCGGCCGCCTATGCCGCGCGCTATCTCGCCAAGAACGTGGTCGCCGCCGGCCTTGCCGACCGCGCCACCATCCAGATCGCCTACGCCATCGGCGTGTCGGACCCGCTGGCGATCTATGTCGACCTGCACGGCACCGGCCAGGTCGAGGAAGCCAAGCTTGAAAAGGTCCTGCGCGAGGTCATGAACCTGCGTCCGCGCGGCATCCGCGAGCATCTGGGCCTCAACAAGCCGATCTATGCCCGTACCTCCGCCTATGGCCATTTCGGCCGCGCCCCGGAAGCCGATGGCGGCTTCTCCTGGGAGCGCACCGATCTGGTCGAGGCGATCCGCGCCGCGGTGGCCTGAGCCTCGCGATTGCACTTCCCGGCCATGTCGGGGATAAGCGGGGCGGACGGTAACGTCCGCCCCGTTTGTTTTGTCCCGTGCCGATGACCGATACCGCCGACCATAACGACACCCCCACCGACGACGCGGCCGCCGTGCCGGCGTCCCATCGCGACGCCGCCTTCTATGGCCGTCGCAAGGGCAAGAAGCTGCGCGCCGCGCAGGTCGCCCATCTGGAGCAGGCGCTCCCCTCGCTGGCAATCGACCTCGATGCACTGGCCGGGCGCCCGCTCGACGCGCTGTTCCCGCATCCGGTGCGCGCGGTGCGGCTGGAGATCGGCTTCGGCGGCGGCGAGCATCTGCTGTCCGAGGCCCGGCGCCATCCCGACATCGGCTATATCGGCGCGGAAGCCTTCGTGAACGGCGTCGCCAAGCTGACCACCGCCATCGCCGAGGCCGGCCTCACCAATGTGCGCCTGCATGGCGACGACGTGGTGCCGCTGCTCGACCGGCTGCCCGACGCCTCGCTCGAGCGCATCGACCTGCTCTATCCCGATCCGTGGCCGAAGCGCCGGCACTGGAAGCGCCGCTTCGTGCAGGCCGACAATATCGGCCGCATCGCCCGGCTTCTGGCGCCCGGCGGGCATTTCCGCTTCGCCACCGACATCGAGCACTACGCGGCTTGGACGCTGGCGCGCCTCAACGCCGACCCGCGCTTCCAGTGGACGGCGCGCCGCGCCGACGACTGGCGACTGCCCTGGGAGGGCTGGCCCGGCACGCGCTACGAGGCCAAGGCCAAGCGCGAGGGCCGACGGCCGGGATATTACCAATTCCAGCACATCTGATTACCGCATAGGGTGGAACTGTCTTATGGTTCCTTGCGTTGTCGGGGGCCTCGTCAGGGACGGTTCCAGGGACAGTGCAAGGAGATCGACATGGCCGATACCAACGCGCAGCAGGACTTTGCCAAGCTTTCCGAGGATCTCGCCGTGCTGCGCGCCGATGTCGCCAAGCTGGCGGAGACGCTGACGGTGCTCGCCAAGACGCAGGGCGAGGCGGCAGCGGATGCCGTCACCAGCCGCGTCCGGCAGGGCAAAGAGAAGGCCGAGGCCACTGCCGCCGGGCTCTATGACGAGAGCGTCGCCGCCTATGAGGACGTCAAGGAGCGCGCCGGCGCGCTGGGTGGCGACGTCACCGCCGCCATCGAGCGCAATCCGCTCGGCGCGGTGGCGGCCGCCCTCGGCGTCGGCTTCCTGCTCGGACTGTTGAGCCGGGGCCGCTGATGCTGCGCCTCCTGCTGGGGTTGCTTGGCGTCGAAGTGCGCCACACGGTGCGGCGGGCCACCACGACCGCCCTGCTGTTCTTCTTCGCCGCGCTGCTGCTCGGCGCGGCGATCGTCGCGTTCCTGGTCGCCGGTTATATCCTGCTGGCCGAGCGCTACGACCCGATCGTGGCGGCGTTCATCATCGGTGCCCTCTGCCTCATCGGCGCGCTCATCCTCTTCATTGTCGCCTATGCCCGCACGCGCCGGAGGGCGCCGCCCCCGGCCTATGGCGGGCTGGGCAGCCTCATGGCGGTGCCGCCGACCGCCCCGCCGGCAGCGGCGAACGTGCCGCCGCCCGGCGTCGCCGCGGGTCCCCCACCCCCGCCCATGGCGGCCTCCACGGTGATCGCCGTCGCCGCGGGTGCGGCACTTCTTGGCCTTATTCTTGGCCGACGCATCTGAAACTGTGGCGTAACGGCCCGAGACAGCACCATTGGCACCCCCGGCGATTGTTGCAGGGGGCGCCAAAAAGGACCAATCTGCGACGGGCTTTGGGCCGCGAGTCAGTCAGGCACTCGCCATGGCGCACGCCGCAGGAGGTTACAACTTGACGTTCCGCCGTTTGTCGCTGCGGCCCGGTGCGGCCATTATCGCCCTCGTGACCGCGCTCGGTGCGGTCCCGGCGCTGGCCGAGGCGCCGCCCGACAGCTTCATCTCCCGCTCCTCGCCGGCCGGCAATTACCTCGCCGCGCGCCTCGCCACCGCCGAGCGCGACACCCCGGCGGCCGCCTCCTATTACCGTGCACTGGTGCGCACCTTCCCGCGCAGCGGGGAAATTCTGGAGCGTGCCTTCCTCGCGGTGCTCGCCGAAGGCGAGATCGACGAGGCGGTGGACTACGCCCAGCGCATCGTGCGCATCGATCCCGAACATTCGCTGGCGCGGCTCGTGCTTGGCGTGAAGGCGATCAAGGGCAAGCAGTACGTCACCGCCCGCAGCAATCTGCGCCGGTCCGGGCAGGGCGCGATCGCCGAGCTCAACTCGACGCTGCTCAGCGCCTGGAGCCAGTTCGGCTCCGGCAATCCGCGCGCCGGCGTCGCCGCCATCGACGAGCTGCAGGGCCCGGAATGGTATGCCGGCTTCAAGGATTTCCACGCCGGCCTGCTGCTCGACGCCTCGGGCGCGCGCAAGGAAGCCGGGCCCCGGCTTGAGGCCGCGCTGAAAATCGATTCGCGCACGCTGCGCGTCGTCGATGCCTATGGCCGCTGGGCCTCGCGTTCCGGCAACAAGAAGCTGGCGATCGAGACCTATGAGGCGTTCGACCGGCAGGTGCCGAACGATCCCCTGGTCGAGCAGCAGCTGGCGCAGCTGCGCGCCGGCAAGACGCTGGCGCCGCTCATCACCACGCCGGCCGCCGGCGCGGCGGAAGTACTGTACGGCCTCGGCGCCGCGCTCGGGCGCCAGGGCGGCGAGGACCTCGCGCTGATCTATCTCCAGCTCGGTCACTGGCTCGACCCCTCGCACCCGCTGATCGAGATCACCCTCGCGGACCTCTATGAGAGCCTGAAGCGGCACAATGAGGCGATCGCGCTCTACCGCAGCGTGCCGTCCGATTCGCCCTTCAAGGTGAATGCCGAGGTACAGCTCGGCCTCAACCTCGACGCCGCCGGCGATTTCGCGGGGGCGCGCCAGACGCTGGAAGGCGTGGTCGCCAAGAATCCGAAGGATCAACGCGCCCTCATGGCGCTCGGCGACGTGCTGCGCTCGAACGAGAAATATGCCGACGCCGCCGAGGTCTATACTAAAGCGATCGACCAGTTGCAGGCGCCGACCGGCAGCAACTGGATGCTGTATTATTTCCGCGGCACCGCGTACGAGCGCACCAAGCAGTGGGCGAAGTCGGAAGCCGACCTGAAGAAGGCGCTGGAGCTGCGGCCGGACCAGCCGCATGTGCTGAACTATCTCGGCTATAGCTGGATCGACCAGGGCGTGCATCTCGACGAGGGCATGGAGATGATCCGCAAGGCGGTCTCCCTGCGCCCGGACGACGGCTATTTCATCGACAGCCTCGGCTGGGCCTATTACCGCGTCGGGCGCTACGAGGATTCGGTGCGCGAGCTGGAACGCGCGGTCGAGCTGAAGCCGAACGAGACCGTCATCAACGACCATCTCGGCGACGCCTACTGGAAGGTCGGCCGCAAGCTCGAGGCGCGGTTCAAGTGGAACCATGCGCGCGACCTGAAGCCGGACGCCGCCGAGCTGCAGGAAATCGAGCTGAAGCTCGCCGTCGGGCTCGAGGAGGCCGAGCGCCGCAAAAGCGACAAGCCCGAGATCCAGAAGACCGAGGTCGACCCTTCCGCGGCGACCCAGAAGGCCGAAGCGCCGAAAACCCCGCCCGAGACCGCGCCGGCCAAGCCGGATGGCGGCGGCTGATCGGTCGGACAGGGCGGCAGACGAGCAAAGGGGCGGACCTCCGGGTGGAGATCCGCCCCTTGCCTTTTCAGCCAGGCGCTTAGGCCGTCGCCGGACGGCCCACGAACAGCAGCGGACGCGAGCGCAACGCATAGGCGCCGTCGCCGATCAGCCACAGGGCGAAGGAGGCGACGATCAGGAAGGCGGGATACTCCCAGCCGCCGCCGGTCGCCGAGAACACCCAGCCATTGGGGACGTGCACGCTCGCCGCCGCCGCCATGACGGGGATGAGCAGCAGCGCGACATGGCGGGCATAGACGCCGAGGAGGATGAGGGTGCCGCCGATCAGCTCGATCAGGATGATGGGGCCGGCCAATCCGCTGGGAAAGCCGACGCTGCCGAGATAGCCGGCGAAGCCGCCGACGGTGAAGACGAAATACTTCATGAGGGCATGCGAGATCCACATGACGCCGAGCGCGGCACGCAGCAGGAAGACGCCATAGGGCGCCGAATTGTTGTCGATCATGGCTCGATCCTTGGAAAGTCAGCGACGGGAAGAGGACGCCAGATGGAGCTGCCCAGCGGTGGGCTTCCCCTGCGGCCCGCTTGATGTGCCAAGGTTAGTCGAGCGCAATTCGCAATGCGATAATCAAAAATGTCCGACTGTTCTTGCAAAATTGCAAGGCCGGTGAGTCCATCAATGCCACCTCGCCACAAGCGGCCGGCGCTACTCAGTGCGGGTCGGTGGGAGGCGCCATTTCGTTGGCGACGGTGACTTCGACCGTGGGCGCGGCCGCGGCCGGTTCGGCGGGCTTTGGGCTGGCGCGCTCGGCAAGGCGCGTGCGGCCATTGCCGCGATTGAACTCGCACCACAGGCGGTCGGCACCGGCGAGATTGCCGCGGAAGGCCTTGTCGCTCAGCTTGTCGAGCTCGAAGCAGGGCTGGAAGGCGAGGCCCTTCACCTTGGCGCACACCTTGTCGCCCTTCACCATGATGGTGCCGGCCGGCAGCGTCACATAACGCGCATTGCCCTTGCCGCGCATCTGGATGGTCCCGGCGACGGAACCGTCCGGCATGATGCGGCCGGCGCCGGCCGTGCCCTCATAGCAGGAATAGGAAAAGGTCCGCCCATAGACGAAACGCTGCGCCGCATCGACGTTCATCGGCTCGGCAGATGCCGGCGCCGCCGCCACGAGGGCCGGAGCGGCGAGACACAGGGTAGCCATGAGGGCGGAATGAACGCGCATAAGGGTTTCCATCGTCGGTCAGGCTAGGTTGCGCCGCGAAAGCCCCATCTTGTCAAGCCGAAGCACGCCCTTCGGCGCGCGCCGGGATGCACGCGGCGTGCTCCCTGTGGCACCGACGCAACGCACCCGGCACCACGGCACCTATGGTGAAGCCACAGGGTTAACACCCGGCAAACATCGCGACACGCGGGCGAGCGTCACCCGCCCTCCGGAATCAGGCCGGCTGCGCGGCCCGCTCCACCGGGCGCTCGACGATGGGCAGGTTGATCGCGGCCGAGGCGAAGCTCAGCGCCACCGACAGCCACCAGACAAGGTCGTAGGAGCCCAGCTTCTCATAGAGCAGCCCGCCCAGCCACACGCCGAGGAAGCCACCCACCTGATGCGAGAAGAAGGCAAAGCCGTACAGCATGGCGAGATAGCGCGTGCCGAACATCAGCATCACCAGCCCCGAGGTCGGCGGCACGGTGGAAAGCCACAGCAGCCCGAGCACGATGCCGAAGCCGATCGACACCACCGGCGAGGCCGGCAGCAGCACGAAAGCGGCAATGGCGACGCCGCGCGCGAAATAGATCGCCGCCAGCAGATAGCGCCGCGGCATCCGGCTCGACAGCCAGCCCGACCCCAGCGAGCCCACCATATTGGCCAGGCCGATGGATGCCAGCGTCCAGCCACCAATGGCGATGGAGAGGCCGCGGTCGTTGAGATAGGCCGGCAGATGGGTGGTGACAAAGGCAAGCTGGAAGCCGCAGGTGAAGAAGCCAAGCACCAGCAGCACATAAGAGCGGTGGCGGAACGCTTCGCCAAGCGCCGCGCCGATCGACTGCGGGCGCTCGTCGCCCGCCTTGGGCCGCGCCGGCGCATTGGCCAGCGCAAGGGAGAACGGCATCACCAGCAGCATGGCGAGGCCGAAGATGATCAGCGTCTGCTGCCAGCCGATGCTGGCATTCAGGCCGGCCGCCAGCGGCGGGAACAGGAACTGGCCGAAAGAGCCGGCCGCCGTACCGGCACCGAAGGCCATCGGCCGCCAGCGCTCCGGCAGCATCTTGCCGAAGGCGGCGAGCACGATGTTGAAGGAGCAGCCGGACAGGCCGAAGCCGATCAGCGTGCCGGCGGAGAGATTCAGCAGCGACGGCGTCGACGCATAGGCCATGAGCGCCAGCCCGAGCGCGTAGAGCACCGCGCCGATGCACAGCACGCGCATGACGCCGAACCGGTCGGCAATGGCGCCGGCAAACGGCGTGCCGACACCCCAGAGCAGGTTCTGGATGGCGATGGCGAGGCCGAACGTGTCGCGTCCCCAGCCGAATTCACTGGTCATCGGCAGCAGGAAGATGCCCGAGGACGCGCGCGGGCCGAAGGTCAGCATCGCGATCATGCAGCCGCACAGCACCACGAGGAGCGGCGCACGGTCGGCGAGGCTCGGACGAGCCGACGCGGCGGCGCTGGAGGACGTGCGGGTCATGTCGAACCTCTCCCGGGCGCGCAGATGTCACACGGCGCGCATACGTGGCCGCCTTTTTGGACCAGTTGACGCTGTGGAATAGGACGGCGGCACGGGCAAGGGAAACAAATTGTTTTGAGGTTAGCCATCAGCAAAAGCGATCCTCGCGCCATTACCATGCGCTGCGGCTTCTCGGCCACAGCACCCTGCCAAATGGCCGGCATAACGCCTCCGTGAAGCCGCGCGGGGAAGCGCAGGCCGCCTGGCGGGTTATAGGGGAAGAACTCCTGTCCAGTACCCCCGGTTGCCCCCGCCAATGTCCATCGATCGCCGCCTGTTCCTGCTCTCCGCCCCCCTCGCGCTCGCCGCCTGCACCACCACCCAGAGCCCGCGCGTCAGCTCCGTGCTGCCGCCGTCGATGGACCCGCAATTCCTAAGCATGTACGGGGCGATCAATGACGAGCCGTTCCCGGTGCCGGCGGTCGACCTGTCCGACGTCGATCCGCGCTTCCTGCGGCAGGAGGTGGATTTCCCCACGCGCTATCAACCCGGCACCATCGTGGTCGATCCCAATGAACGTCACGCCTATCTGGTGATGGCGAACAACCGGGCGCTGCGCTACGGCGTCGGTGTCGGCAAGCAGGAAGGCTTCAATTTCCGCGGCGAGGGCGTCATCGCCCGCAAGGCGGTGTGGCCGCGCTGGACGCCCACCCCGGCGATGATCGCCCGCGAGCCGGAGCGCTATGGGCCCTATGCCGCCGGCATGGCGGGCGGGGAAACCAACCCCCTCGGCCCCCGCGCCCTCTACATCTACAAGGACGGCCGGGACACGCTCTACCGCCTGCACGGCACGACGGAGCCGTGGACCATCGGCACCATGGTGTCCTCCGGCTGCATCCGCTTCATGAACCAGGACATCATCGACCTGTATCGCCGCGTGCCGACCGGCACCAAGGTCGTGGTGCTGCCCGCGAGCGGCGCGGCGGTGAGCTGACGCCCACGGCACGCATGGCCGGCGACGTCCCGGAACGGCCGGAAGGCCGTGCCGGGGGTCGCGAATGGCGTGGCCTGCCCTTGCGGCTCGTAGCCGCTTACGGCATGAGCACCGTCAGATAAGGCCCGGACGGCTTTGCCGACGGGCCGGTGATTGCCGGCACCTGGTTGGAGACCGGCGGCAGGCTCATGAGATAGGCCGCCAGCGCGGAGGCATCCGCATTGGTGAGCGCGCCGTAATGCCGCCAGGGCATGGCCGGCGCCAGCACCCGCCCGTCCGGGCGTATGCCGGTACGGATGGCGGCGATGATCTCCTTCTCACTCCAGTTGCCGAGCCCGGTCGCCTTGTCCGGGGTCAGGTTCGGCGGGAAGAACACGCCGAGGCCGGGAATCTGGAACCCGACCTCCGAGCCGCCGAAGGCACGGCCGGCATCCGGCTTGCCGAGGAACACCCCCGGCGTGTGGCAGCCGCCGCAGTCCATGATGGTCGCGAGATATTCGCCGCGCTTCACGCGGCTGTCCTGGGCCTGCGCCCCGGCCGCCGCCACCAGCAGCAGCGCAACCGCTGCCGCTTTCATCACCGATAAGTTCATGCTGTCGCCCCCCAATCAGCGCGGCACGTCCCGCGCAATCCTCCCGGCGGAAACGATCCCGTTCCGCCCCCGTGCGACCCGCTCCCGCAGCGGGCCGGCCTGTCATGTCCAGGGCGATGACTGCCCCGCGAAGCCCGGATTCAAGATGGTTGGATCATGAGGGCGCAATAGCCTCACCGTGATCCTCACGTCGCATTATTGATCCGAACGCCTGCGTTCGGTAGGGGCGGCCCCTGCTGTTTCCCGCCGAAATCGGCGATCAATCGACGGCGAGTTCGAACGGCACGTTCTCCATCGCCTCGGCGCCTCGGCCGATGGCGGCGATCGCGGCGATCATGCGCCCCTGCCGGCCGAGCGCCTCATCCGCCAGCGCCACCAGCAGCGCGTTGGGCGTGGCGATCGGCGAGGCGGCGCGCAGCGCGCGGGCGATGTCGGCCTCGTCGCGCGACGGGTTCAGCGCGCAGGCGGCGATGTAGGCCGAGGCGGTCGAGCGGCTGATGCCGGCATAGCAATGCACCACCAGCGGCGCCCGGCGCGGCCAGCGGCGGGCAAAGCCGAGTATGGCGTCCACATGCTCGCCCGCCGGGTGGATCAGCCCGTCCTGCGGCGCGGTGATGTCGTTGAAGCCGACGAAGAGATGATTGTCGCGCTCGACGCTCGCCGGCAGCGCGACCGGCGTGGCGACATTGATCACGCTCAGCACATGCGCGGCGCGGGTGCGCAGGACGGTCTCCTCGAGGCGGGAGAGCGGGCAGACATGGATCATGGGGCACTCCGAACAGCGGACGGCGACGTGGCGGCGTCCTCCGCCAACTCGCGGAAGCGCGCGAGGAAACGAGCCTTCGCCTCATCCGCGCTCCAGGGGGTGAGATGGTCCCGCTCGGCGGCGATGTCGAGCGGAAAGGGCTGGCCGAAGAACTTGCGGGCTTCCGCCAGCTCGAAACCGGCAAGGCGCGTGGCCTCGAGAAAGGCGCTGGCGCGATCAGCCGCCTTGACCAGCTTGACGAGGTCCGCCGGCCAGTTCGCCGGCAGCCCGAAGCGCAGGCTGACCGCCGCCAGCAGGCGCGCTTCCACCGCCTTGTAGTCGCCGCCCAGCACCGCCTTGAACGGGCTGATCATGTCGCCGACCACATATTCCGGCGCGTCATGCAGCAGCATGGCGAGGCGCCAGCGCCGATCGAGCTCGCGGCCGCGCGCCAGCGCCTGCCGGCGGGCGATCAGCTCGACCAGTACCGAATGCTGCGCGACGGAGAAGATGTGCTCGCCGCGCGTCTGTCCGTTCCAGCGGGCGACGCGGGCGAGGCCATGGGCGATGTCCTCGATCTCGATGTCGAGCGGGGACGGGTCGATCAGGTCGAGCCGCCGGCCCGACAGCATGCGCTGCCAGACGCGTGCCGACGTGCCGCCGAACGTCACCGCCCCGCCTCCGCCTCTGCCGCCCGCGCGGCGGCGCCGTGGCGGTGACAGGTGACGGCATGATCGTCCACCATGCCGACCGCCTGCATGAAGGCGTAGACGATGGTGGGGCCGACGAAATTGAAGCCGCGCGCCTTCAGTTCCTTCGACATGGCCACCGCCACCGGCGAGGTGACGATGGGCGGATCGCCGGGATTGCGGGCATTGTCGAGCACCGGCCCGTTGATGCCCCATAGGAGCTTCGAGAAGCCGGGCCCGCGCTCCTGAATATCGAGCCAGACCTGCGCCGAGCGGATGGTGGAGACGATCTTGGAGCGGTTGCGCACGATGCCGGCGTCGAGCATCAGCGCCTCGACCTTTTCCGGCGTGTAGCGGGCGATGATCTCCGGCTGGAAACCGTCGAAGGCGGCGCGGAATCCGTCGCGCTTGCGCAGGATGGTGATCCAGGCAAGGCCGGCCTGGAAGCCGTCGAGGATCAGCTTCTCGAACAGCGCCCGGTCGTCATATTCCGGCACGCCCCATTCCTCGTCGTGATAGGCGACGTAGAGCGGGTCGGTGCCGCACCAGGCGCAGCGCGTGACGCCGTCGTCATGCTGATGAACCCTCATGCCGCATCTCCCGTACCGGGCACGGCGAAGGACACCCAGCCCGGCTTCTCCGGCACCAAGGCGGCACCATCCGCCTCGACGACATGGCCGCCGGCACGCGCTTCCTCCAGCCGGTCGAGCCGCACCAGGCCGAGCGCGCGCCCGTCCGTGCCCGAGCCGAGGCGGCCGATGGTCTTGCCGCCGGCGAGGATGGGCGTGCCTTCGGCCGGCGGGCGCCCGCACACCGCGAAGGGGATGATGCGGGTGCGCGCCGTGCCGCGATGCTGCATGCGGCTGACGATCTCCTGGCCGACATAGCAGCCCTTGTCGAAATCGATGCCGCCGAGCTGGTCCATGTCGGCCTCGTGCGGGAACGCGTCGCCATAGAGGAAATCCATGCCGCCCTCCGGCACGCCGAGCGCGATGCGGTGGGTCTGCCAGTCGGCCTCGGGCACGGTCGCCAGCTGCGCCGCCTCCGCGGCCGGCAACAGGAAGCGGCGGCCGAGCGCGGGCAGGCGCGGGTCGTCATAGGCCAGCGTGTCGACCAGCGGGCTCGCCCCGCCCCAGGCGACGGCGACGACGAGGTCGTCCAGCACGCCGATCTCGACCTTCGCCCGCAGCCGGTAGAGCTGCAGGCGCTTGATCAGATCCGCCAGTACCACGCGCGGCGCATCGAGCCGGAAACCGCCCTCGGTGGCAAGGACGATCATGTCGGCGATGATCTTGCCCTGCGGCGTCAGCAGCGCGGAAAAGCGCGCCTCGCCCGGCTCGGTCGGCGTGCGGGCGGTGAGCAGATTGTCGAGGAAATGGGCGGCGTCAGTCCCCGCGATGCGGGCGACCGCACGCTCCTTCAGGATCGCGATCGGCATGAGGCACGTTCCATGGACAGGACATCGGGCAGCCCGCTGGGCGGGCCGGGTCGACCAGAGGTAAGCCGTCCCACGCCGCCGGGCAAGCGCAAACTGGAACGTATCATGAACACATACAACGTCGTGCACGCCCGCAACGCGGCGTGCGCTTCCGGTTGCCGCGCTCAGGCGTCGCACCATCTTAGCAAGCGGGGCCCAGACTGCGCCCACGGTCCATCACAGGGAGGAAATCATGTCCGGCACCGTTCTTTTCACCGGCACCGCCACCGCCATCGGCGGGCGCAACGGCCACTCGCAGACCAGCGACGGCTCGGTCTCGGTCGATCTCGCCATGCCGCATAACGGCACGCTCGATCCCGGCAAGACGACGCCGGAGCATCTGTTCGCCACTGGCTACGCCGCCTGTTTCGGCTCGGCGGTCGAGGCGGTCGGACGGATGAAGAAGCTCGACGTCACCGGCGCCGCCGTCACCGTCGCGGTGTCGCTGGTGAAGGGCGATGACGGCTTCAGCCTCGCCGCCAAGCTCTCGCTCAAGGCGCCGGCGCTGACTAAAGAGGAGACGCAGGAGGTGCTGGAGGCCGCACACCAGATGTGCCCCTATTCCAAGGCGACGCGCGGCAACATCCCGGTGGAACTCAGCGTGGGGTGAGGGAGCAGCCTGCACCTCTCCCCGTTGGGGAGAGGTCGGCGCGCAGCGCCGGGTGAGGGGCTGCGACGCTCCCGAATTCAAAGCGTCGCAGCCCTCACCCCGACCCTCTCCCCCACGGGGAGAGGGGGCTTGTCGCTCCCGGCCCGGTGCTAGTGCGCCTCGTCCCAATTGTCGGCGGCGCGGGCGTCGACCTTGAGCGGCACCCGCAGCGACACCGCCGGGAACGGCGCCAGTTCCATCACCTCGCGTACCACCTTCACGGTGTCGGCGATCTCGTCGTCCGGCACCTCGAAGATCAGTTCATCGTGCACTTGCAGCAGCATGCGGCCGGAGAGCTTCGCCGCCTCCAGCGCGCCGTCCATGCGGGCCATGGCGCGGCGGATGATGTCCGCCGCCGTGCCTTGCAGCCGGGCGTTGATCGCGGCGCGCTCGTTGAAGGCACGGATCGACGGGTTCTTGGCGGATATGTCGGGATAGTGGCAGCGCCGGCCGAACAGCGTTTCGACATAGCCGTGCTCACGGGCGAAGGCGCGCGTCTCGTCCATATAGGCACGGATGCCGGGGAAGCGCTCGAAATAGCTCTTGATATAGGCCCCCGCCTCCTCGCGCGGGATGGAGAGCTGGTTGGCGAGGCCGAAGGCCGAGATGCCGTAGATGATGCCGAAATTGATCGCCTTGGCGCGCCGGCGCACCTCGGCCGGCATGCCCTCGATCGGCACGCCGAACATTTCCGACGCCGTCATGGCGTGGATGTCGAGCCCATCCTGGAACGCCTGCCTGAGTGACGGCGTGTCGGCGATCTCGGCGAGCAGGCGCAGCTCGATCTGCGAATAATCGGCCGAGATCAGCTTGTGGCCCGGCGCGGCGATGAACGCCTTGCGGATCTTGCGGCCTTCCTCGGTGCGCACCGGGATGTTCTGCAGGTTCGGCTCGGAGGAGGAAAGCCGGCCCGTGGTCGTCGCGGCGAGCGCGAACGAGGTGTGCACGCGCCCGGTCTCGGGGTTCACATAGGACGGCAGCGCATCGGTATAGGTGGATTTCAGCTTTTGCAGCTGGCGCCAGTCAAGAATGCGGCGCGGCAGTTCGTGGCCCTGCTCGGCCAGTTCCTCCAGCACGTCGGCCCCGGTCGACCAGGCGCCGGTCGGGGTCTTGCGCCCGCCGGGGATCTGCATCTTGCCGAACAGGATGTCGCCGAGCTGCTTGGGCGAGCCGGGGTTGAAGCTCTCGCCCGCCATTCCGGAGATTTCCGCCTCCAGCCGGCCCATGCCTTGCGCGAACTCGCCGGAGAGGCGCGAGAGCAATTGCCGGTCGATGGTGATGCCGCGCGCTTCCATCTTCGCCAGCACGGTGACCAGCGGGCGCTCCAGCGTCTCGTAGACGCGCGCCTTGCCCTCGGCGACGAGGCGGGGTTTCAGCACCCGCCAGAGGCGCAGCGTGACGTCGGCATCCTCGGCGGCGTAATCGACCGCCTTCTCGATGGTGACGCGGTCGAAGGTGACGGCGCCCTTCCCCTTGCCGGCGACCTCCTCGTATTTGATCGGCGTGTGGCCGAGCCAGCGGATCGACAGCGGGTCCATGCCGTGCGGCGACACGCCGGCATCAAGCACGTAGGAGAGCAGCATCGTGTCGTCGTAAGGGCCGACGTCGACGCCCTCGCGCATGAAGATCAGCCAGTCATATTTGAGGTTCTGGCCGACCTTCAGCACGCCGGGATGTTCCAGCAGCGGCTTGAGCGCGGCGATCGCCTCGCGGACCGGAATCTGGTCGGGCAGGAGCCCTTCGCTGAACAGGCCCTCGTCGCCGCCCTTGTGGGTGAGCGGAATGTAGCAGGCCTCGTTCGGCGCGACGGCGAGCGAGACGCCGACCAGTTCCGCCTGCATCGGGTCGAGGCCGGTAGTCTCGGTGTCGACCGCCACCACGCCGAGATCGAAGGCGCGGAACACCCACTCCTTCAGCCGCTCCAGCGTGCGCACCGTCTCGTATGTCGAGCGGTCGACCGGCGTCGCGGTCGCCTGCGCGACGCGCGACGCGGCGAGTGCCTGCGGCGTCAGGGCGTCCTCACCAGCGGGCGTGGCATCGGCATCGGCCGGCGCGGCGGGCGTACCGGCGTCGGGATCGAGCCCGGCGGTGAGCAGCGCCGTCTCGGAGCCGCCCGCCCGCAGCCCGGCATCGGGCTCGATGGCGGACGCGTCGATCTCATAGGCTTCGGCGACGCGGCGGGTGAGGGTGTTGAACTCCATCGCCTTGAGGAAGGCGATGAGCTTCTTGCCCTCGGGCTCGACCACGGCGATGTCGTCGAGCGGCACGTCGAGCGGCACGTCGCGCTTGAGCGTCACCAGTTCGCGCGACAGCCGCGCCTGGTCGGCGAACTCGATCAGGTTCTCGCGCCGCTTGGTCTGCTTGATCTCGGAAGCGCGCGCCAGCAGCGTGTCGAGGTCGCCATATTCGCCCAGCAGCTGCGCGGCGGTCTTGATGCCGATGCCCGGCACGCCCGGCACGTTGTCGACGGAATCACCGGCGAGCGACTGCACGTCGACCACCTTCTCCGGCGCAACGCCGAACTTCTCGAACACCTCGTCGACGCCGATCGCCTTGTCCTTCATCGGGTCGTACATGCGCACGCGGGTGCCGTCGACGAGCTGCATCAGGTCCTTGTCGGAGGAGATGACGGTGACGAGCGCGCCCTTGGCCTTGGCCAATTCGGCATAGGTCGCCATCAGGTCGTCCGCCTCGAAGCCGGACTGCTCGACGCAGGCGAGGTCGAAGGCGCGGGTCGCCTCGCGGATCAGCGGAAACTGCGGGACCAGGTCCTCCGGCAGATCCGGGCGCTGCGCCTTGTAAAGCGGGTAGATGTCCTTGCGGAAGGTTTGCTCGGACTTGTCGAACACGACGGCAAGATGAGTCGGCGCCGGGGAAAAGCCCTGCGCGCGCACCAGCTTCCACAGCATGTTGCAGAAGCCCGCCACCGCCCCGACCGGCAGCCTGTCGGAGGAGCGCGTCAGCGGCGGCAGCGCATGGTAGGCGCGGAAGATATAGGCGGAACCGTCGATCAGGACGACATGGTCGCCGGCTTCCAGGGGATCGTGTTCGGGCATTTCGGGCTCCGTTTCGGGCCGCACGATGCCCCATGCGTATCGGCCGGGCAACCGTGGTGAACGCCGTCATGCCCAGTCGTGACGGGCGAGCAAATCGGGAAGGATGACGGCAGGCCGTCGCGGCGCTACAGAGCACCATGCCCCGCTACAAGCTCACCATCGAATATGACGGCACGCCCTTCGTCGGCTGGCAGATCCAGGCGATGGGCGCCACCGTGCAGGGCGCGTTGACCGATGCCGTCGCGCGCTTCACCGGCGAGCAGGTGCATGTGCAGGGCGCCGGCCGCACCGATGCCGGCGTGCATGCCACCGGGCAGGTCGCCCATATCGAGCTGAGCCGGGACTGGCGGCCGGACACGGTGCGCGACGCGATGAACGCGCATCTGCGCCCGCACCCCATCGCCGTGCTCGCGGCGGAAAGGGCGGCGGACGATTTCCACGCCCGCTTTTCCGCCACCGGCCGGCGCTATGTCTACCGCATCATCATGCGCCGGGCCGACCTCGCACTGGAACGCGACCGGGCATGGCGGGTGCTGCGCCCGCTGGATGCGCCGGCGATGGCGCAGGGCGCGGCGCGGCTGGTCGGCCGGCACGACTTCACCACCTTCCGGGCGATCGGCTGCCAGGCCGCCTCGCCGGTGAAGACGCTCGACCGGCTGGAGGTGGAGACCGTCGCGCTCGATTTCGGCGCCGAGATCCGCGTGCATGCGCAGGCGCGCTCGTTCCTGCATCATCAGGTGCGCTCCATGGTCGGCACGCTGGTGAAGGTCGGCGAGGGTGCCTGGACGCCGGACGACGTCACCCGCGCGCTGGAAGCGAGGGACCGCACGCGCTGCGGCCCGATGGCGCCCTCCGCCGGGCTTTATCTCGCGGAAGTGACGTATTGAAAGTAGGTCGGCAGTTGTTTTGCAACTATGTCCGGCGATGCTATATTATTCATGGAGTGAGGAGTCAGGCGCGAGCCCGATCCCTCTTTTCCTAGAGCATGAATTGGACCCGGAGAGTGACTTGCCAGCCACTCCGGGTCCTTTTCATATCTAGGGTAACGCTAAGTGGGATGAGCCACATCGCGTACCTCCAGTTCGAGAGCGAGGCTGTCGCCACAGCCGGGTAGCCCATCTTCCCGGTGCGCCGGCTGGCTCGGCGCCGCTGCTTCCGCCCGCGAACAGCGCCATGTTACCGCAAGACGACACCGGCGAAACCTGCGGTCGCGGCCGCTTATGATACCCGCGTCGCGCCGACCGCGCCCTGCTTAGCCCTTCGCCAGCGTCTCCAGAAACCGCACCGGCGCGCCGTGCGCGGGCGAGGTCAGCTCGCCTTCCCACATCACCTTGTGGCCGCGCACGAAGGTGCCGACGGGCCATCCCGTCACCTCGACCCCGTCATAGGGCGTCCAGCCGGGCTTGGAGGCGATCCACGCATTGCGGATGGTCTCGCGGCGCTTCAGGTCGACAATGGTGAAGTCGGCGTCATAGCCGACCGCGATCCGCCCCTTGGTCGCGATGTTGAAGATGCGCGCCGGACCGGCCGAGGAAAGGTCGACGAAGCGCTCCAGCGACAGCCGGCCGGCATTCACATGGTCGAGCATGGTCGGCACCAGCGTCTGCACGCCGGTCATGCCGGAGGGGCTGTCGGGATAGGGCTTGGCCTTCTCCTCCAGCGTGTGCGGCGCGTGGTCGGAACCGAGCACGTCGACCACGCCCTCGGCGAGGCCGCGCCACAGCGCCGCCTTGTGATGCGCCTCGCGCACCGGCGGGTTCATCTGCACCAGCGAGCCGAGGCGCTCGTACCAGCTCGCATCCATGGTGAGGTGGTGCGGCGTCACCTCGACGGTGGCGACATCCTTCTGGGCGCGCAGATAGACGATCTCCTCGGCCGAGGTGACGTGCAGCACATGCACGCGCTTGCCCTCCTCGCGCGCGAGATTGACGAGGCGCGTGGTGGCGGTGAGCGCGGCGATCTCGTCGCGCCAGACCGGATGCGAGGAGGCGTCGCCCGGCACCCGCATTTCCCGGCGCTCGGAAAGGCGCGGCTCGTCCTCGCAATGGAAGGCGGCGCGGCGGCGGATCACCCTCAGGATGGCGCGCACGCCGGGATCGTCCGCCACCAGCAGCGAGCCGGTGGAGGAGCCGATGAACACCTTCACGCCCGGCACGCCGGGCAGCATCTCCAGCTCCGGCAGGTCGTTCACATTGTCATGCGTGCCGCCGACGAAGAAGGCGAAGTCGCAATGCATGCGGCGGGTCGCACGGGCGATCTTGTCGGCCAGCGCGTCGCCGGAGGTGGTGAGCGGATTGGTGTTGGGCATCTCGAACACCGCCGTCACGCCGCCCATCACCGCGGCGCGCGAGCCCGATTCGAGGTCTTCCTTGTGCTCCAGCCCCGGCTCGCGGAAATGCACCTGCGTGTCGATGACGCCGGGCAGGATGTGCAGACCGGTGCAGTCGATGGTCTCGCCGGCCTGCGAGGCGTCGAAAGAGCCGATGCCGACGATGCGTCCGGCCCGCACGCCGACATCGCGCCGGCCGACCCCGTCCTGATTGGCCACGGTGCCGCCCTTGAGGAGCAGGTCGAAGGTCTGGGTCATGGGATCCTCGCCGGTGGTGAACGCCCCGCCCTCGCGCAGGCCGGTGACGCTCTTACGCCATAAGCCGGGAAACGTGAACGGGGATCGCGTACTCCCACGCTGGGCTTACCATCAGCCCGGCTGTCCGGGCGCTTGCGTGCAGGAGTGAACATTCGGCGCGCCGGTGCGTTATTGCCCCCGACCACAGGGAGATCTCGCATGACGCGCAACGCCGCCGCCGATGTGGAAATCGCCAACGGCATCGAACCCTCCTCGGGCGGAAACAACCTGCTCGGCGCCTTGCGCCCGGCCGATTTCCTGCTGCTCCGCCAGCAGTTGCGCCGCATCGACCGGGCGGCCGGCGCGGTGCTGTACGAGCCCGGCGACGATGTGCGCTCGGTGTATTTTCCCTGCGGCCAGACCCTCGTCTCCTTCATGGTGATGCTGGACGACGGGCGCCCGGTGGAGATCACCACCATCGGCCGCGAGGGCGCGGTGGGCGGCATCGTCTCGCAGGGCCGGCTGCCGGCCTATGCCCGCGCCGTGGTGCAGATCGGCGGGCCGCTGCTGCGCCTCGACGTCGCCGATCTCGAGCGCGCCAAGCAGACCTCGCCGCCACTGAACAATCTGTTCGCGCGCTATGCCGACTGCCTGCTGGCACAGGTCTTCCAGTCGGTCGCCTGCAATGGCGCGCACTCGATCGAGCAGCGCGCCGCCAAATGGCTCTCCGCCGCGCTGGATCGTACCGGCGACGAAACAATTCGCCTCACCCAGGAGCAGCTGGCCGCCATGCTGGCCGTCGGGCGCTCCTATGTCAGCCGGGTGCTGCAGGAGCTGCGCCGCAGCGGCGCGGTCGAGCCGGGGCGCGGCCGGCTGGTGATCAAGGATCCCGAGCGGCTGCGGGCGATGAGCTGCAGCTGCCACAACACGATCCGCCGGCATTTCGACGACGTGCTGGGCGGCGTCTATCCCACCGGGAACGAGGTCGCCGGCGGCCCGGTCATCACCAACGGCCCGGCGTTCAGGCCGTGAGCGCGTTCAAGTGAGGGCATTCACGTCAGGCCGGGGAACAGCGAGCGCAGGCTTGCCACCAGCATTTCCATGGCGATGGCGGCAAGCACCATGCCCATCAGCCGCTTGGTGACGCTCATCACCGTGGGCGACACCACCCGGCCGATGAACGGCCCGGAGATCAGCGTCGCGCCGAGCAGGGCGACGAAGACCAGCATGCCGGCGCCGAGCGCGACGATCTGGTCGCCGTCCCGCGCGTCATGGGCATAGACGATGAGCGCCGAGATCGTGCCCGGCCCGAGCAGGATGGGAATGGCCAGCGGGTAGAAGGCGACATTGCTGGCGCTGTTGAAGGTTGCCTTTTCGGCGCCGGAGCCGCCATGGGTGGCGCTGTCCTCACCATGCAGCATGGACAGCGCGATGAGCAGCACGATCAGCCCGCCGGCGAGGCGGAAATGATCGACGTCGAGGCCGAAGAAGCCGAGAATCGCGCTGCCCGCCAAGACCGAGACGACGCAGCCGACCGCCACCGTCACGGTGACGAGAATGGCAGTTCGCCGCTGTTCGCCCTCGCTCATGTCGGAGGTCAGCGACAAGAAGATCGGCAGGTTGGCGATCGGGTTCATGATCGCGAACAGCGCCGCGAACACCTTGGCCGCGAAGGCGAAATCCATGTTTCCTCGTCTCCCGTGTCGCCTCCTTTTAGCAGCACTCGCCCGCTGCTGTCCGCCACGATGTCATGGGTGAGGGAGGATCGGCCTGCGGCCGTCCGGGATGACAATGAGAGGATGTGTCGCCGGCCCGCTCGCCCGTCGGCGCATGGCACGCCCACGGCGACAGACCTTGTGCGCCGGGCGGCGGCATGGCATGCGCGGAGCATGCACGCTCCAGACCTGCACGCCCCCGCCCTGCCGCCCGTCATCGCCTCCTTCGCGGAGCTCGCGCCGACTTACGACGTCATCCTCTGCGACGTCTGGGGCGTGCTGCATAACGGGGTCGCCGCCTTCGCGCCCGCCGCCGACGCGCTCAGGCGCGCCCGCGCCCTGGGGATCACGGTGATCCTCGTCTCCAATGCCCCGCGTCCGCGCGAAGGCGTGGCGAAAATCCTCGACGGGCTCGGCGTGCCGCGCGATGGCTACGACACCATCGTCACGTCTGGCATGGTGACGAGCGCGCTGCTGGCGGACCGTCCGGGAACGAAGTTCTGGCATCTCGGCCCGGAGCGCGACATCGGCATCTATGACGGGCTCGACCTCGTCTTCACCGGGCTGGAGGACGCCGAGCTGATCGTCTGCACCGGCCTGTTCGACGACACGGTCGAGACGCCGGAGGACTATGCCGACCGGCTGAAGGCGGCGCGGGCACGCAACCTGCCCTTCATCTGCGCCAACCCTGACATCGTGGTGGAGCGCGGCGGCGACCTCATCTGGTGCGCCGGCGCCATCGCCGAGGCCTATGCCGCGCTCGGCGGCGAGGTCGTGTTCTGCGGCAAGCCGCATCGGCCGATCTACGAGACCGCCTTCGCCACCGCCCGCGCGCTGCGCGGTGGCGACACGCCGCCTGCCCGCATCATCGCCATCGGCGATGCACTGCGCACGGATCTGGCCGGCGCGCTGGGCGTCGGCATCGACTGCCTGTTCGTCGCCGCCGGCATTCACGCCGGCGAGCTGGGCCTGGAACATGGCGGCGCGGTCGATCCGAAGGCGCTGGCGCGCCTGCTTGGCGACGGCCCCGGCAATCCCACCGCCGTCACCGCGCGCCTCGCCTGGTGAGGAACCCGTGTTGGTGCGCATTGACGCGGCCGGACAGCGGCGCCACTAAATCGGCCCGATGTCCCGTCCCCGCGTAACGCGATGATCCCCGCGCAATGACCCACGCCCCCGTCGACTCGCACCATCGGCCGCATCCCTTCCGCATCCTGCGCGATCCCGGCAGCCTGCCGGCCGAACTCGCGCATCCCGTCGTCGCCATCGGCAATTTCGACGGCGTGCATCGCGGCCACCGGGCGGTGATCGGCACGGCAATCGACCAGGCGCGCTCGCTCGGCTGCCCGGCGCTGGCGCTGACCTTCGAGCCGCATCCGCGCGCCTTCTTTCGCCCGTCCGAGCCGCTGTTCCGGCTGACCCCGGAGCCGATGAAGCTGAAGCGCCTCGCCGAAACCGGGCTCGACGGCGCGCTGGTGATGAGCTTCGACGCCGCGCTGGCCGGGCTCGACGCGGAGGAATTCGTCGCCGAACTGCTGGTGCGCCGGCTCGGCGTGTCCATGGTGGTGGCGGGCTACGACTTCCATTTCGGCAAGGGGCGCGGCGGCTCGCCGATTTTCCTGCGCGAGGCCGGCAGGCGCCACGGCTTTCCCGTCGAGATCGTGCCGCCGCTGCTCGACGAGGGCGCGCAGATCTCCTCCAGCGTCATCCGCTCGGCGCTGGCGCAGGGGCGGGTCGAGCAGGCCGCCGACATGCTCGGCGCCCCCTGGGAGATCGAGGCCGAGGTGATCCATGGCGACAAGCGCGGGCGCGAGCTCGGCTATCCCACCGCGAACATGCGCCTCGACCCGGCGATCACCCTCGCCCATGGCATCTATGCCGTCACGGTCGAGATCGACGGCGTTCGCCACAAGGGCGTGGCGAGCTTCGGCCGCCGCCCCACCTTCGACGACGGCGCGCCACGGCTGGAAAGCTTCATCTTCGACTATTCCGGCGACCTCTATGGCCGCACGCTCCCCGTCGCGTTCCACGCCTATCTGCGCCCCGAGCTCAAGTTCGACAGCATCGAGGCGCTGATCGCGCAGATGGACATCGACAGCACCCGTGCGCGGGCGGCGCTGGAGTAGGCACCTTCCGTCATCCCGGCCGGAGCGCAGCGGAGAGCCGGGATCGTCCTCCGTCACGTCACGCGATCCCGGATCGGGCCGGCGGCCCGTCCGGGATGACGATTTCCTGTAGCGCCCCCGCCCTTGCACCGCCCCGGCGCTGCGCTTAAACCGTGCGGCAGTGTAAGGAGCGCCTGATGACGAGCCGCAACAGCGATGGTCGCAATGTGAACGAGCCTGCCGACGAGACGGCGGCGCGCGATTATTCGTCGACCCTGTTCCTGCCGCAGACCGAATTTCCCATGCGCGCGGGCCTGCCGCAGCGCGAGCCGGAACTGCTGGCGCGCTGGGAGCGCATCGACCTCTATGGCCAGCAGCGCAAGGCCGGCGAGGGCCGCGCGCGCTTCGTGCTGCATGACGGCCCGCCCTATGCCAACGGCAACATCCATATCGGCCATGCGCTCAACAAGATCCTGAAGGACGTGGTGGTGCGCTCCCAAGGCGCGCTCGGCCACGATTCCAATTACGTCCCCGGCTGGGACTGCCATGGCCTGCCGATCGAATGGAAGATCGAGGAGCAGTACCGCGCCAAGGGCAAGAACAAGGACGAGGTGCCGGTCGTCGAGTTCCGCCAGGAATGCCGCGCCTTCGCCGAGGGCTGGATCGACGTGCAGCGCGCCGAGTTCAAGCGCCTCGGTGTCGAGGGCGACTGGTCGCACCCCTATGTGACCATGAGCTATGACGCGGAAGCGCAGATCGCCCGCGAGATCATCAAATTCGCCGGCAACGGCCTGCTCTATCGCGGCTCCAAGCCGGTGATGTGGTCGGTGGTCGAGCGTACCGCGCTGGCGGAAGCCGAGGTCGAGTATCACGACCACACCTCGACCACGATCTTCGTGAAATTCCCTGTCACCGGCTATCGCAAGAGCGCGGCGACCGCCGGCGGCCTGCCCAAGGGGCTGGAGCCGGCGGAGCAGGCGGCCAATATCCACCTGTTCCCCTCCTATGAGGGCGCCTCCATCGTCATCTGGACGACGACGCCCTGGACCATCCCCGGCAACCGCGCCATCGCCTTCTCGCCGGATGTGACCTATGCGGTCTATGAGGTGACCGAGGCGCCCGCCGACAACTGGGCCAAGGTGGGCGAGCACTTCATCCTTGCCGACAAGCTGGCGGAAGAGGTCTTCAAGGCCGCCCGCGTCACGGCTTACGAGCGCCACCGCGAGGTCGACCCGACCCATCTCGTCTGCGCCCACCCGCTCAAAGGCATCGAGGGCACGCACGGCTATTTCGACTTCGCCGTGCCGGTGGTGGCCGGCGACTATGTGACCGATGATGCCGGCACCGGCTTCGTGCACATCGCGCCGGGCCATGGCGCCGACGACTTCAACCTCTACATCGCCGAGAAGCTCGGCGAGGTGCCGCACACGGTCGGCCCGGACGGGCGCTATTACGACCATGTGCCGCTGTTCGCCGGCCATCGGGTGATGGACGACAAGGGCAAGGACGGCGACGCCAACGACGTGGTCATCAAGGCGCTCGTCGCCGCCGACCGGTTGCTTGCGCGCGGCCGGGTCAAGCACCAGTACCCGCATTCGTGGCGTTCCAAGGCGCCGGTGATCTTCCGCAACACGCCGCAATGGTTCATCGCGATGGACAAGGACATCGCGGCGGCGGACGGTTCCACGACCGCGGGCGACACGCTCAGGGCGCGCGCGCTGGGCGGCATCGCCGGCGTCGACTGGGTGCCGGCCTCGGGCCAGAACCGCATCAACGGCATGATCGAGAACCGCCCGGACTGGGTGGTCTCGCGTCAGCGCGCCTGGGGCGTGCCGATCGCCGTCTTCGTGCGCGACGCCGGCGACGGCAATGTCGAGATCCTGCGCGACGAGAAGGTCAACAAGCGCATCGCCGAGGCCTTCGCGGTCGAGGGCGCCGATGCCTGGTACAAGGACGGTGCCGCCCAGCGCTTCCTCGGCACCGACTACAGCGCCAATGAATGGCACAAGGTCGATGATATCCTCGACGTGTGGTTCGATTCCGGTTCCACCCACGCCTTCACGCTGGAAGTGCGCGACGACCTGAAGGTCGACCGCGCCTTTTCCGGCGGGCCGGACCGGGTGATGTATCTGGAAGGCTCGGACCAGCATCGCGGCTGGTTCCACTCCTCGCTGCTGGAGAGCTGCGGCACGCGCGGGCGCCCGCCCTATGACGTGGTGCTGACGCACGGCTTCGTGCTCGACGAGCAGGGCCGCAAGATGTCGAAATCGGTCGGCAACGTCGTCGCGCCGCAGGAGGTCATCAAGTCCTCCGGCGCCGACATATTGCGCCTGTGGGTCTGCGCCTCGGACTATTCCGACGATCTGCGCATCGGCCCGGAGATCCTCAAGACCACGGTCGAGACCTATCGCAAGCTGCGCAACACGCTGCGCTGGCTGCTCGGCTCGCTGCACCATTACCGCGAGGCCGAGCGCGTCGCCTATGTCGACATGCCGGCGCTGGAACGCATGGTGCTGCACCGGCTGCACGAACTCGACAGGACGGTGCGCGAGGCCTACGCCGCCTTCGACTTCAAGCGCGTGCACGCGGCGCTGTCGTCCTTCATGACCACCGAGCTGTCGGCGTTCTATTTCGACGTGCGCAAGGACGCGCTCTATTGCGACCCGATCTCCTCGGTGACGCGCCGGGCGTGCCTGACCGTGCTCGACGAGGTGTTCAGCCGCCTCGTGGTCTGGCTGGCGCCGATCCTGCCGTTCACGGCGGAAGAGACCTATCTGTCGCGTTTCCCCTCGGAGACCGGCTCGGTGCACCTGCTCACCTTCCCGGAAACGCCGGCAAAGTGGCGCAACGAGGCGCTGGCCGACGAGTGGCGCAAGATCCGCCTCGTGCGCCGCGTCGTGCTGGGCGCGCTGGAAGTGGAGCGCGCCGCCAAGCGCATCGGCTCCAGCCTGGAGGCGGCTCCGATCATCCATGTCACCGATGCGAACCTGTTCGCGGCGGTGAGCGCGGTGGACCTCGCCGAAGTGTGCATCACCTCCGACGCGCATCTGATGCCGGACGAGGGCCCGAAGGACGCGTTCCGGCTGCCGGACGTGCCGGGCGTCGCCGTCGTGCCGGCCAAGGCGGTCGGCGAGAAATGCGCCCGCTCGTGGAAGATCTCCCCGCTGGTCGGCACCGATCCGGAATATCCGGACGTGACGCCGCGCGACGCCATCGCGCTGCGCGAGCTCGCCATCGCCCGCCGGGCCGCCGAATGAAGCCGCTGCCGTGAAGCTGCGTCTTTCCGGTCCGCTGACGCTCTATGGCGGCGCCTTCGCGCTCGCCGCGCTGGTGATCGACCAGGGCTCGAAGCTCGCCGTGCTGCATGGCGTCGATTTCGGCGACAGCGGCATCGTGCATGTGCTGCCCTTCCTCGACCTGGTGCGGGCGTGGAACACCGGGATCAGCTACGGCCTGTTCTCGCAGGGTATCGACGGCTGGTGGCTGCTCGGCGGGCTGAAGCTCGCCGCCGCGGTGCTGTTCTGGTTCTGGCTGGCGCGCGTCGACCGCAGGATCGAGGCCGCCGCGCTCGGCCTTTTGATCGGCGGGGCGCTCGGCAACGCCATCGACCGCGCCGCCTATGGCGCGGTGTTCGACTTCGTCTCGCTGCACGCCTTCGGCTTCTACTGGTACGTGTTCAACCTGTCGGACGCCGCCATAGTTGCCGGCGTCGGCCTGCTTTTGTATGACTCGCTGCGCGGGGGCGCCGCAAAATAGCCGTCCTGACGTGGAAGCTGCGGATTAAGCAGGCATTCCATGTGTGACGCGGACCGAGGCGGTCGAACGGACGATCCGCCGAAGCCGCAGGAGACGATCGGATGACGAAACGACCCCTCACGATGACGGCCGGCCGCTCCACGGCCTGGATGTCCGGCATCCTCGGCGCGGCCGTTCTGGTAGCCGGCGCCGTCGGCACATCCCCTGCCTCGGCGCAGGAAGACAATTTCACCGAGCAGCTGCTGACCACCCTCGGCCTGGTCGCCCCGCCGCCGCCGGATATCAATTATCGCGAACGCGCCCCGCTGGTGGTGCCGCCCTCGGGTGACGTGCTGCCGCCTCCGCGCAGCGCCGATTCCATCACGCAGAACCCGGCCTGGCCGAAGGACGACGACATGGAGCGCGCCAAGGCCGAAGCGAAGGCCGCACGCGCCGTGCCCGCCAACTTCAACGACAAAGAGTCGGCGCGCGCGCTCACGCCGGCCGAGGTGGCCCGCGGCATCAACCCGAACGCCCCCGCCGGACGTGGCCGGGCCGAAGCCGAGAACAACTCGCTCCGGCAGGATTGGCTGAAACCGGGAACCGGCGGCCTCGGCTTCCTCGGCTGGGGCAACAAGAAGGAAGAGAAGCCGCTCGCCTTCGAGGGCGAACCCGAGCGCGAAGCGCTGATCCAGCCGCCGCCGGGCTACCAGACCCCCGCGCCGGGTGCCGCCTATGGCGTCGTCGCCGACCGGCCCGAGGACAAGGCCTGGAGCCTGCCGGACTGGTTCGACCGGACCCAGAGCAACAACGACCGCCACTGAGGCGGCGCGCGGGCCATCGCGTTCACACGGGATTGACCCTGGGGCGGACGCGGAACCGCGTGATCTATGGCAGACTGCCCTCAAGGCGGGCCGGTTCCCAATCTCGACGCCCGTCTTGCCGCATCTACCTTTGCCGCGTCTACCTTTGCCGCGTGCGGCCATCCCGGATCGGCACGTTCTTCCTGCGGCCCGATCCCGTGGCTGCGGCAGGCGTGTCGCCGCCGCGTGGCCGTTTCAAAGCGCCGTCCCTATATCAGGGCGACAAAACGGATAATGTGACCGGAATGGCGTCTCGAACCCTGTCGACTGGAAAGCTGATGTCCGCCGTGATGCTCATCGCCGCCTCCCTCGCCTCGACCAAGGCCGCGCAGGCGGCGGATGTCGCCGCCTTCACCCTCGACAACGGCATGGAAGTGGTGGTCGTGCCCGATCACCGCGCCCCGGTCGTCACCCACATGGTGTGGTACCGCGTCGGTTCCGCCGACGAGCAGCCCGGCAAGTCCGGCATCGCCCATTTTCTCGAGCATCTGATGTTCAAGGGCACCGCGACGCACCCGGCCGGCGAGTTCTCGCAGGTCGTGGCCAAGCTCGGCGGCCAGGAGAACGCCTTCACCTCGCAGGATTACACCGCCTATTTCCAGCGCGTCGCCAAGGAGCATCTCGGCACGGTGATGGAGTTCGAGGCCGACCGCATGACCGGCCTCGTGCTCACCGACGAGGTGGTGCTGCCCGAGCGCGACGTGGTGCTGGAGGAGCGGCGCATGCGCACGGACAATGATCCGTCCTCGCAGCTCTCGGAAGCCGCGCAGGCGGCGATGTACGTCAACCACCCCTACGGCCACCCGATCATCGGCTGGGAAGACGAGATCAAGCAGCTCAACCGCGAGGATGCGCTGGCCTTCTACCGCCGCTTCTACACCCCGAACAACGCCATCCTCGTGGTGGCGGGCGACGTCGAGCCGGACGAGGTGAAGAAGCTCGCCGAGGCGACCTATGGCAAGGTGGAGCGCCGGGCCGACACCGCCGAGCGCGCGCGCCCCGCCGAACCCGCCCCGCGTGCCGAGCGCCGGCTGGTGCTCGCAGATCCGCGCGTCGGCCAACCCAATCTCTCGCGCGCCTATCTCGTGCCGTCCTATCGCCAGGCGAAGGAGGAGAGCGTGACGTTGGATGTGCTGTCGCAGGTTCTCGGCGGCGGCTCCACCGGCCGGCTCTATCGCAACCTGGTGGTCGAGAAGGGCCTCGCCGCCAATGCCGGGGCCTGGTACCAGTCGACCGCGCTGGACGCGACGCGCTTCGGCATCTCCGCCACGCCGCGTCCCGACGTGACGATGGAGGCGCTGGAGGCCGCGCTCGACGCCGCCATCGCCGACCTCGCCGCGAACGGCCCGGCCGCCGACGAGCTGGAACGCGCCAAGACCCGCCTCGTGGCCGAGGCGATCTATGCGCAGGACAACCAGGCGACGCTGGCGCGCATCTACGGCGCCGCACTGACGACCGGTTCGACGCCGGAAGACGTGAAGATCTGGCCGGAGATGGTCAAGACCGTCACCGCCGAGCAGGTGCGCGACGCGGCGCGGCGCTATCTCGTGCCGGCCCGCGCCGTCACCAGCGAGCTGCTGCCGGCCAAGCCCACACCCGCCGCCGCGTCGCCGGCCGCCGCCGGCACGCCGGAGAAGCGCTCATGAGCGGCGCGCGGCGCGGCATGATCCGCCGCTTCGACACTCGCCGCTCCTCGCTCTCGCTTCTCAGCCGAGCCCAACCCATCCTTGCCGCGGTTCTGACTGTCATGACCATCGCCCTCGCGCCCGTCACTCCCGCCCAGTCCGAAACCACGCGCATCCAGCGGGTGGTCAGCCCCGGCGGCATCGAGGCTTGGCTGGTGCACGACACCACGTTGCCGCTGGTGGCGATGGAGATCGGCTTCATCGGTGGCTCAGCGCAGGATCCGGCGGACAAGCCGGGCGTCGGCAGTCTCACCGCCTCGCTGTTCGACGAGGGCGCTGGCGATCTCGATGCCCGCGCCTTCCAGGACCGCATGGCGGAAAAGGCGATCGAACTGCGCTTCGACGCCTCGCGCGACATGGTCGGCGGCTCGCTGCGCACCCTGTCGGAAAACATCGAGCCGGCCTTCGAACTCCTGCGCCTTGCGGTGAACGCGCCGCGCTTCGATGACGAGGCGGTGGAGCGCATCCGCCAGGGCCAGCTCGCGGGCCTGCGCCGGCGGCTCAACGATCCCTCGTCGCTGGCGAGTCTCGGCTGGTCGGCCCGCGCCTTCCCGAACCATCCCTATGGCCGCCCGGTCTCGGGCACGCTGGAAAGCGTGCCGACCATCACCCGCGCCGACCTCGCCGGCTTTGCCAGGCGCACCATGGCGCGCGACAACCTCAAGATCGCGGTGGTCGGCGACATCTCGGCGGAGCAGCTGGCGCCGGCGCTCGACAAGATCTTCGGCGCGCTGCCGGCCAAGGCCGAACTCACCCCGGTGCCGGATGTGGTGCCGCAGGGGCTCGGCGCGACCGAGGTGAAGGAGCTCGACGTTCCGCAGACCTCGGTCATCTTCGGCGGCATCGGGCTGAAGCGCAACGACCCGGACTTCATCCCGGCCTTCGTGCTGAACCACATCCTCGGCGGCTCCGCCTTCTCCTCGCGGCTGTTCAAGGAAGTGCGCGAAAAGCGCGGCCTTGCCTATTCGGTCTACAGCCACCTCGCCCCGCTGGACCATGCCGCGCTGATCCTTGGTGGCACGGCGACGAAGAACGACCGCACGGTCGAGTCCATCGACCTGATCCGCGCCGAATATCTCAAGCTGCTCACCGACGGCCCGAGCCAGGAGGAGCTGGACGACGCCAAGAGCTATCTCATCGGCTCCTTCGCGCTGCGTTTCGACAGTTCCGCCAAGGTCGCCTCGCAGCTCCTGCAGATCCAGATCGACAATCTCGGCATCGACTATATCGACGTGCGCAACCAGCTCGTCGGCGCCGTGACGCTGGACGACGTCAAGCGGGTCGCGGCGCGGCTGCGAGAGAACCCGGCGCTGCTGTTCAGCCTCGTCGGCAAGCCGACCGGCCTCACGGCGAATGGCGGCTGATACCGCGGCCCACCTCGCGGCCAGAATCGTGCGCGTGAAGCCCGCGCACGATGTTCCCCCCGCCCGCATTGGCCTGCTATAAGGGCCGCCGGTCAGGAAACGTCGAACGGAACGATCCCCGCCTCGCACCGCGATCGGGGAGATGTGACGTCCTTGTCAGCCTTGGGCGGGAGTGTGCGTATGCGTCGTGCTGAACTGCAGAACCGAAATGGCGGCAAGGGCCGGTCAGCGGACCGGTCCACTCCGGGCGACGCGCGTCCGGCGGGGCAGGCTTTGCGCGCGTTCCTCGCCATACCTGCGCTGGCGCTCCTGCTCGCGGGCTGTGGCGGCGGCATAGGCGGCGGCAACGGCCTTGAGGGGCCGATGGGTTCGGGCGATGCCGGCGGGCAGGGTGCGCTCGGCTCGGAGATCGAGACCACGACGGTGGAAGCGACCGGCGGCAATGGCACCGCGCAGCGTCCCGCCCCCGCAACCCGCCAGGCCGCCGCAGGCCAGGCGGCGTCGACGATGGACGTCGTCGGGTCGCAGAATGCCGCGACCGGCACACAGCCGCATGACGCCTCGGACTTCACCTGCCCGCCGATCCAGGTGCGCGGCGGGGCGGGCTCCTGGCAGGTGACGGACAGCGGCGCCGAGGGCGGCGTGCGCTACCAGGCGACGCTCGGCCAGTTCGCCCGCGAATGCCGCTACACCTCGCCCGAGATGAACATGCGCATCGGCATTCAGGGCCGCGTGCTGCTCGGCGCCAAGGGCGGTCCCGGAAAGGTCAACGTGCCGATCCGCCTCGCCGTGGTGAAGGAAGGCCCGGTGCCGGAATCGATCTGGACCAAGTTCTATTCGGTGCCGGTCGAGATCGGTCCGGGCGTCATGCAGGTCGATTTCGGCCTCGTCGCCGACGACGTCAACTTCCCGCGCCCCGATCCGGCGACGCTGGAGAAATATGTCGTCTATGTCGGCTTCGACCCGCAGGGCGCGGCGACGGCTGAGCGGCCTGCCCGCCCGCGGCCGGCGCAGCAGGCGCGTCCGAAGCCGGCCCAGAGCACCGCACCCGCGCAAGCCGCCCGCCCGGCGGCCACACCGGCCACTGCCGTGCGCGTCGCCCCCGCGGCCCCCTCCACGCCGGTGCAGGAGACGACACCCGCCCAGCCTGCCCCCGCGCAGGCTGCCAAGCCCCTCACGCAGCCGGCGGCGAGCACGCCGACCCCGGCGCCCGACAACAGCGACACGCAGTGGATCGGGGCGCCGGCGCCCTCGACCGGCACCTTCTCGCAGTAGCGGAACGGCAGGCGGGCAAAGCGCGACGAGGAGGCCTACTCCTCGTCGAAATGGCCCTTGCGGATGCGCCGTACCACCAGCCAGATCCCCAGCGCGACGAACGGCACGGCCGCCGCGGTGGCGGTGCCGACATCGTAATGGATCCCCGCCGCCTCGGCCCGCGCGTGCAGTCCCTCCAGCACATAGTGCAGCAGGCTGATCACGTAATAGGAGATGGCGGCAACGGAGAGCCCCTCGACCGTCTGCTGCAAGCGCAGCTGCAACCGGGCGCGCTTGTTCATGCTGTGCAGCAGATCGCGGTTCTGCTGCTCCAGTTCGACGTCGACGCGGGTACGCAGCAGGTTCGCCGCGCTGCTGAGCTTGACCGACAGATTGGCCTGGCGCTGCTCGATCGCCTGGCAGGTGCGCATCGCCGGCTGCAACCGGCGCAGCAGGAATTGCTGCCAGGTCGGATAGCCGGAAATGGTCCGCTCGCCGATGGCGCGCAGGCGCGAGTTGACGATTTCCTCATAGGCGCGGGTGGCGCCGAAGCGGAACAGCGAGGCCGCCGCGTCCGCCTCCAGCTCGGAGGCGAGCGAGGTCAGCGCGTCCAGCAGCTTGTTGTTCGCCGCCAGCCCTTCGGTCTGGCGCATCTCCTCGGTCAGCGCGCCGAGCTGGTTCTCGATGCGCGCCACCGTCGGGGCGAGGCGCTGCGCCTCCGGCAGGCCGAGCAAAGCGAGCGTGCGATAGGTCTCGATCTCCAATACCCGCTGGACCAGCGCGCCGGCCGCGTCCGGCGTCATGCCGCGATCGCGCACCAGGATGCGCACGAAGCCGGACGGATCGGGCTGGAAGTCGGTCGCGACCTCCGCGAAGCCGTCCTCCACATCCGAGCGGGCGAGGCTGGAACGGTCGAACAGCCGGTCGAGCGGCAACGCATCGGCGGTATCGGTGACGAGCTGCAGGTCGACCGCCACCAGCAACGGACCCGGCTGGGGCACCTGCAGCAGCGTGTCGGCCAGCGCACCCGACGGGGGATGGAAGGGGAGCCCGCCCTCGACCAGATCCTCGGCCGGCAGCTCCCAGGTATAGGTGGTGAACTCGGCGTGGCGTTCCCAGCGCACCACCGCGCCGCCGAAGCTCACGCGGTGCTGCTTGGCCTCGCGACCCGGCCCGGACTGGCCGCGCGACGCGCACAGCGCGGCAAAGGCCGCCCGGTCGGCGATGGCCTGCTCGCGATCGACCAGGAAAGCGACATGGAGGATGCGCGCCGGCGTAGAGACGGGCACGAAGGGGCGCGCATGAAGCTCGGCAAGCACCGGCGCGCGGAGCGGATGATCGTAGAAGGCCCGCACCTTGGGCAAAGCCGGCTCTCGGGATCTACTGGCATTCGACGTCACGACACGTGTGCTCCCTCGTCGCCGGGCGGCAATGCGCTTGTGCCGGCGAGACACTTCCCGGCCGGATGACATCCACGCTGGAACCGCGGACGGCCCAACTGGGTTGCATGCGGACAGCAGGCTGGCAAGACCAACGCGCCGACCTGCCGCAGCCGCGTCCATACGGCCTTGCCTAGCAAAGCCCGGATTGCAGCTGTTGCCAATTCGCATCAGCCCTGTGAGGAAGCTGGAGCGAATCAAAATTCGTTTGCGTTGCCGAACATGGCAGATGCATGAAGGTGGTTAGTCTTTTCGGGATTCGTGACATGAAGTTCGCGCGGGCTCTGGGTTTTAGCGTCATCGCCGTCGTCGCTCTGGCACTCGCCGCGACCGTCTCCACCTCAGCCGAGGCACAGACCCGCAAGCCGCCGCAGGTGCGCGTCTATCTGCTGCGCGGTCTCGCCAACATCTTCTCCTTCGGCATGGACGATCTTGCGACCAAGCTGAACGCGCGCGGCATCAAGGCCACCGTGCATTCCTATGTCGACTGGCAGACCTTGAGCGCCGTCGCGGCGGAGGAGGCGGCCGCCGGCAAGCGCCGCCCGACGCCCGTGGTCATCATCGGCCATTCGCTGGGCGCCGACGCCGCGGTCTATATGGGCAACAAGGTCAGCGGCTCCGGCATTCCCGTTCCGCTCGTCGTCACCTTCGATCCGGTGACGCCGACCACCGCCTCGGCCAAGATCGGCAAGGTGGTGAACTATTATCAGGCCGGCGGCTCCGGCAAGGCGGTGTCCGGTCCGCGCGTCGAGAATATCGACCTCACCGGCCAAGGCTCGCTCAGCCATTTCAATATCGAGAAAGCTGCCAACCTGCACCAGCGTGTCATCGCCATGATCGAGGCACCGGTCCGCAAGCCGGTCCGTCGCCCCGCTCCGGCGCCGCAGGTTGCCGCGCCGACCGCCGCCGCCACGCCGGCGACCGAGACCGCCGCCGCCCCGGGCACGGCGGTTGCCGTACCCGCCGTGGTGCGCGCCCCGAACTGAGGGCGCCCGGCTTTCGTGGCCTCGCTCAGGCGGGCACCACGGAGAACACCACGAAGGTGTGCAGTTCGCCGTCCTCGTCGCGCAGCGAGACATATTCGCCCGGCGTGAAGGCATGGTCGGCGAAGCGATAGCCGGCCTCGTCGTCATCGCTGTCGCCGGCCTCATAGTCGAACACCCAGGTCGACCCGCCGGCGCCGCCGGCGCGATGCACGAGCATGCCGTTCTCCGGCGCGTCATTGCCCCAGAAGCGCGTGACGGTGCACGCATCGCGCTGGCTCCTCCAGCTCTCGAGATCGATGTGGCCGCGCTCGTCCAGCGGCGCCACGAACTCGTAGCCGTGCCGGGCGCTGCCTTCCGGGAAATCCTTCGAGCGGGCCAGATGGAGGCGGATGCGCTGGAGCGCGATGGCGGCGACGTCGTTCATGCGTGTCTCCCTTGTCTCGACCGGGCGGATTGTACCGCAGCCTTATGCCGGCCAATGCTTATGCGCACTGAAATGCGCCCTGCCTTGATGCCGCGCAAGGGCGCGCCGCGACCTGTCGGACGCGGGGGCACGAGCGAGACGCGGCCGGGGCGACATCGATTGACGTGTCTCCCCCTCGGATGCGGGTCCATGCCAACTGAATTGGCCATTGGTCTAGTTTTTTTACCATAGGCGCGCTAACTGCTTTTCCCTAGAATGGCTCGAAAGCAAAAGAGCAACGTTCGGGAACAGGAGGAACGCCATGTCCGGTCTCGTCATGCCGGCGCCGAAGGCCGATGTGCTCGCCCGCAGGGCCGAGATCATCGCCGCGCTGCGCGCGATCGTGCCCGGCGAGGGCGTGATCGACACCGAGACGGAGATGCGTCCCTTCGAGAGCGATGGCGTCACTGCCTATCGCCAGCTCCCGCTCGCGGTCGTGCTGCCCTCCACCACCGAGCAGGTCTCGAAAGTGCTGGCCTATGCCAATGCCAACGGCATCCCGGTGGTGCCGCGCGGCGCCGGCACCTCGCTGTCGGGCGGCGCGCTGCCGCTGGCGGACGGCATCCTGCTCGGCATGGGCAAGTTCAACCGCATCCTCGACATCGATTTCGACAACCGCGCCGTCGTCGCCCAGCCGGGCGTCACCAATCTCGGCATCACCACGGCGGTCGCCCATAACGGCTTCTATTACGCGCCCGACCCCTCCTCGCAGATCGCCTGCACCATCGGCGGCAATGTCGGCGAGAACTCGGGCGGCGTGCACTGCCTGAAATACGGCCTGACGACGAACAACGTGCTGGGCGTCGAGATGGTGCTGATCACGGGCGAGATCATCCGCCTGGGCGGCAAGCACCTCGATTCCGGCGGGCTCGATCTCCTGGGCCTCATCGTCGGTTCGGAAGGGCTGCTCGGCGTCGTCACCGAGGTCACGGTGCGGATCCTGAAGAAGCCGGAAACCGCGCGCGCCGTGCTGCTGGGCTTCCCCTCCTCCGAGGCGGCGGGCGCCTGCGTCGCCGCCATCATCGCCGCCGGCATCATTCCCGGCGGCATGGAGATGATGGACCGCATGATGGTCCATGCCGCCGAGGCCTTCCTCGGCGCGGGCTATCCGCTCGACGTCGAGGCGCTGCTCATCGTCGAGCTGGACGGGCCCGAAGCGGAGGTGAACCACCTGATCGACCGCGTCGCCGAGATCGGCAACGGGCTCGGCTGCATGACGCTGCGCGCCTCCACCAGCGAGGAGGAGCGCGTCGCCTTCTGGGCCGGGCGCAAGGCCGCCTTCCCGGCGGTGGGGCGCATCTCGCCGGACTATCTCTGCATGGACGGCACCATCCCGCGCAAGGCGCTCCCCGAGGTGCTGAGCCGCATGGAGCAGATGTCTGCGAGGTACGGCCTGCGCTGTGGCAACGTCTTCCATGCCGGCGACGGCAATCTGCACCCGCTGATCTGCTACGACGCCAACAAGCCGGGCGAGCTGGAGAAGGCCGAAGCCTTCGGCGCCGACATATTGCTGCTCTGCGTCGAGGTCGGCGGCGTGCTGACCGGCGAGCACGGCGTCGGGGTGGAGAAGCGGGACCTCATGCCCTCCATGTTCAACGAGGTCGACCTCGCGCACCAGCAGAGGCTGAAATGCGCCTTCGATCCGGAGGCCCTGCTCAACCCCGGCAAGGTGTTCCCGGTGCTGCACCGCTGCGCCGAACTCGGGCGCATGCATGTGTCGGGCGGCAAGCTGCCCTTCCCCGACATTCCGCGGTTCTGAGCGCTCCCCCTGATGACAACGCTCCTCGTCCGCAACGCCACCGTTCTCGTCACCATGGACGGCGCCCGCCGCGAGATCGCCGGCGGCGGGCTGTTCGCGCGCGACGGGATGATCGAGGCGGTCGGGCCGACCGAAGCCCTGCCAACTACCGCCGACACGGTGCTCGACCTCGCCGGCCATGTGGTGCTGCCCGGCCTCGTCAACTGCCACCACCATCTCGACCAGACACTGACCCGCAACCTGCCCGCGGCGCAGAACGTCAACCTGTTCCGCTGGCTCAAGGCACATTACCGGCTGTGGGCGGCACGCACGCCGGAAGCCTCGCGCACCGCCACGCTGGTCGGCCTCGCCGAACTCGCGCTCACCGGCTGCACCACCGCCTTCGACCATGCCTATGTGTTCCGCAATGGCTGCAAGGTCGACGACCAGATCGCGGCGGCGCGCGAGATCGGCCTGCGCTTCATGGTCTCGCGCGGGTCGATGTCCCTCGGCCAGTCCCGCGGCGGCCTGCCGCCCGACGACTGCGTCGAGGACGAGGACGACATTCTCACCGATTCCGAGCGCGTCATCACCCGCTATCACGACCCTGCCGCCGGCTCGCTCCTGCAGATCGCCCTCGCCCCCTGCTCGCCCTTCTCGGTGACGCCGGAGCTGATGCGCGACAGCGCAGCGCTGGCGCGGGCCAGGAGCGTGCGGCTGCATACGCATCTGGCCGAGACCGTCGACGAGGAGCGCTTCACGCTGGAGCGTTTCGGCAAGCGGCCCGTCGCCTATATGGAGGAACTTGGCTGGCTCGGCGACGATGTGTGGTTCGCCCATGCCGTCCACGTGAACGCGCACGAGATCGGCTGCTTTGCCGGTGCTGGCGTCGGCGTCTGCCATTGCCCCTCTTCCAACATGCGGCTCGCCTCCGGCATTGCGCCAGTGAAGGCCTATCGGCGCGCCGGGGTGAAGGTCGGCCTCGGCGTCGACGGCTCGGCCTCCAATGACGGCAACAACATGCTGGCCGAGGCGCGGCAGGCCATGCTGCTGGCGCGGCTCCAGATCAGCCTGCGCCCGCCCGAGGGGCCGGACACCGCGCTCTCTACTTCCGATCCTTCGCGCGATGGCGAATGGATGAGCGCGCGCGAGGCGCTGGAACTCGCCACGCTGGGCGGCGCCGCGGTGCTGGGGCGCAGCGACATCGGCGCGCTTGAGCCGGGACGATGCGCCGATTTTTTCGCGCTGCGGCTCGACGACGTCGCCTTTGCCGGCGGCCTGTCCGATCCGGTGGCCGCCGCGATCTTCTGCACCCCCGGCCGCGCCGCCTTCACCGTGGTGCACGGGCGCCCGATCGTCGCCCATGGCGAGATCGTCACCATCGATTTGCCGGCCGTCATCGCCGAGCACAACACGCATGCCGCGCGGCTCGCCGCGCTTTCGGGAGTTGCCTGAGATGAGCGACCGTCTTTGCCCACGCGATGAGGCCGAGGTCGTCGAAACGATCCGCTGGGCGGTCTCGCAGGGTCGCACGCTGGATGTTGCCGGCAGCCGCTCCAAGGCGGCGCTGGGCCGCCATATCCAGACCGATGTCACGCTGGAGCTCTCCGCGCTCTCGGGCGTCACGCTCTACGAGCCGGAAGAGCTGGTGCTGAGTGCCAAAGCGGGCACAAGGGTGGCCGAGATCGAGGCGCTGGTCGCCGCCTCCAACCAGATGCTGGCCTTCGAGCCGATGGATTTCGGCCCGCTGCTCGGCCAGCCCGCCGGCGGCGGCACGCTGGGCGGGCTGATGGCCTGCAATCTCGCCGGCCCGCGCCGGCCGAGCGCGGGCGCGGCGCGCGACCATGCGCTGGGGCTGCGCGCCGTCTCCGGCCGGGGCGAGGCGTTCAAAGCCGGCGGGCGGGTGGTGAAGAACGTTACCGGCTACGACCTGCCGCGCGGGCTGGCCGGCTCGCACGGCACCTTCGCCGCCTTCACCGAACTCACCATCAAGGTGCTGCCGCGCCCCGAGACGGTGGAAACGCTGCTGATCCTCGGTCTCGACGACGCCGCTGCCGCCGGCGCGATGAGCGCGGCGGTCGGCTCCTATTACGACGTCTCCGGCGCCGCCCATGTGCCGGCCGACATCGCCGCCCTGATGCCCGCTGTCGCCGGCATCGGCAAAAGCGTCACCGCGCTGCGGCTGGAAGGCGTGCAGCCCTCCATCCTGCATCGGCGCGGCAAGCTGGAAGCGCTGCTGGGGCCGCGCGGCGAGCTCTCCTTCCTCGATGCGGTAGCCTCGCTCGCCTTCTGGCGGGCGCTGCGCGACGTCGAGCCCTTCGCGCTGCCCGACGGCGGCAATCTCGACACGGCCAGGGCGATCTGGCGCGTCTCGGTCGCGCCGATGCAGGGATCCGCCATCGGCGCGGTCGTGCGGGAAGCCGGCGCACGCTGCTTCTATGACTGGGCGGGCGGCCTCGTCTGGATCGAAATGCCGGCCGCCGAGCCGCATGCCGGCCTGGTCCGTGGCGCGGTGGCGGCGGCGGGTGGCGGCCAATCGGGCGGTCACGCGACGCTGATCCGCGCCTCCGCGCCGGCGCGCGCGGCGCAGGACGTGTTCCAGCCGCTCGACCCGATCACCGGCGCGCTGGTGAGGCGGATGAAGGACGGTTTCGACCCGGCGCGGGTGCTGAGCCCCGGCCGCATGTATGCGGGAGTGTGAGCGATGCAGACCAATTTCTCCCTGGCGCAGCTCGCCGATCCGCAGGTCGCCCGCTCCGAGCAGGTGCTGCGCGCGTGCGTGCATTGCGGCTTCTGCACCGCCACCTGCCCGACCTATGTGCTGCTGGGCGACGAGCTGGATTCGCCGCGCGGGCGCATCTACCTGATCAAGGAGATGCTGGAGAACGACCGGCCGGCGACGGTGGAGGTCGCCCGCCATGTCGACCGCTGCCTCTCCTGCCTGTCCTGCATGACGACCTGTCCGTCGGGCGTGCACTACATGCACCTGATCGACCATGCCCGCGACCATGTCGAGAAGACCTATGAGCGCCCGCTGATCGACAGGCTGACCCGCGCGCTGCTGGCGCGCGTGCTGCCGAGCCGTAGCCTGTTCCGCCTCGCCATTGGCGGCGCGATGCTGGCGCGGCCCTTCGCCTCCCTGTTCGAGGGCGTGCCGGCCCTGCGCCCCATCGCCGCCATGCTGAGGCTGGCCCCGGCCCGCCCGGCGACCCGCTCGCCCCACGAGAAGCAGCGCCGCTTCCCCGCGAACGGCCCGCGCCGCGCCCGCGTCGCCCTGCTGGACGGTTGCGCCCAGCCAGTGCTGCGCCCGGCGATCGACGAGGCGGCGATCCGCCTGCTCAACCGCCTCGGCGTCGAGATCGTGCGGCCCGAAGGCGGGGGCTGCTGCGGCTCGCTCACCCACCACATGGGCAAGGAGGAGCCCGCGCTCGCCAATGCGCGCGCCAATGTCGACGCCTGGATGCGCGAGATCGAGGGCGAGGGGCTGGACGCCATCATCGTCACCACCTCCGGCTGCGGCACCACGATCAAGGATTACGGCCATATGCTGCGCACCGACCCCGCCTATGCCGAACGCGCGGCCAGGGTCTCGGCGCTCGCCAAGGATGTGAGCGAGTTCCTCGCCGAGCGCGAACTGCCCCCCGCCGTCATCCCCGCCGGCATCCGCGTCGCCTATCATTCGGCCTGCTCGCTGCAGCACGGCCAGCGCGTGCGTACCGCGCCGAAGACGCTGCTCGCCTCCGTCGGCTTCACCGTGCTGGAGCCCGCCGAGGGGCACCTGTGCTGCGGCTCGGCCGGCACCTACAACATTCTCCAGCCGGAGATCGCCGGGCGCCTGCGCGCCCGCAAGGTCGCCAATATCGAGCGCACCGAGCCGGAGATCATCGCCGCCGGCAATATCGGCTGCATGACGCAGATCGGCGGCGGGACGGCGATCCCGGTGGTGCACACGGTGGAACTCATCGACTGGGCGACCGGTGGGCCGGTCCCGGACGGCGTCGCGGGCGTGCGCGCAGCCGCCTGACAGAGAGGCGCGGGGGCGGTTATGATCGCCGCCCGCGCCCTGTTGCAGGTTTCCCGATGACCCTTCCCCGCCTTCTCGTGCTGTCGCTCGGCGGCACCATCACCATGACGCCTTCCGCCAGCGGCGGCATTGCCCCGACGCTGGGCGCCGCCGAGCTGGTGGCGGCGGTGCCGGGTCTTGCAGACGTGGCCGAGATCGAGGCGCGCTCGCCCTTCCGGGTCGGCAGTTCCTCGCTCACCATCGCCAACATCCTTGCCGTCGCGGCCGACATCCGCGCGGCCTTCGCCAGCGGCGCCGACGGCGCCGTCGTGGTGCAGGGCACAGACACGATCGAGGAGACCGCCTTCATCCTCGATCTGGTGGTGCGCGACGCGCGGCCGGTCGTGGTGGTCGGCGCCATGCGCGGACCGCAACAGCCGGGCGCGGACGGGCCGGCCAATCTGCTCGCCGCCGCCCTCGTCGCGGCGAGCCCGCAGGCGCGTGGCCTCGGCACGCTGGTGGTGCTCAACGACGAGATTCATGCCGCCCGCTTCGTTCGCAAGGCGCACACCAGCCTCACCTCGGCCTTCGTCTCCGACAATGCCGGCCCGCTCGGCCTCATTGCGGAAGGTCGGCCGCGCTTGCTGGCCCGGCTCGCCCCGGCGGAGCTGCCGCCGCTTGAGGGGACGGGAGACGACATTCCGCCGGTCGCCCTGATCAAGGTCGCCATGGGCGAGGATGGCCGCCTCATCCGGGCGGTGCCCGGCCTCGGCTATGCCGGCCTCGTCATAGAGGGCGCCGGCGCCGGCCATGTGCCGGCGGCTGTCGCGGAGATCGTCGGCGAGGTCGCAGCGCAGATTCCCGTGGTGCTCGCCAGCCGCACCCTTGCCGGCCCCGCCTTCGAGCGGACCTATGGCTATCCCGGCTCGGAGATCGACCTCATCGGCCGCGGCGCGCTGTCCGGCGGGTTCCTCTCCGGGCTGAAGGCGCGCCTACTTCTCACCCTGGCGCTGCGCGCCGGCTGGGACCGCGCGGCGCTCAAGGCCGGGTTTGCCGCCTTCGGCTAGGGCTTCTAGGACGAGCCGATGAGAATGCCGGCGGCCAGCACCAGCAGGCCGCCCAGCACCACCTGCACGATCGCCGAGGTGAACGGCGTCTCCATGTAGCGCGTGCGGACATAAGCGATGGCGGCGAGTTCGAAGGCGACGATGACGCCGGCCACCGCCGTGGCGGTCCAGAAATCCGGGATGAGGTAGGGCAGGGTGTGGCCGAGGCCGCCCAGCACCGTCATCACGCCGCAGGCGATGCCGCGCGGCCAGGGGCTGCCGCGCCCGGTGATCTCGCCATCGTCGGACAGCGCCTCGGTGAGGCCCATGGAGATGCCGGCGCCGATGGAGGCGGCAAGGCCGACCAGGAAGGCGGCCCATGAATCCTGCGTGGCGAACGCGGCGGCGAAGATCGGCGCCAGCGTCGAGATGGAACCGTCGATGAGGCCGGCGAGGCCTGGCTGGACGATCTGCAGCACGAAGATGCGGTGGGCGGTGGCGTCCTCGGCCTCCTTGGCGCCGCCGGTCTCGATCGCCCCGCCGAGTTCCTGCGCCAGCGTCTCATGCACGCTCTCGGCCTCGGCGAGGTCGGCCAGCAGCTTGCGCGTGTCGGCATCACGGGCGCGCTCGGCGGCCTTGATGTAGAATTGCTGCGCCTCGTATTCCATCATCTCGGCCTGCTGGCGCACCGCGTCGATGCGCAGCGTCTCCAGCAGCCAGATCGGATTGCGCTTGAGGAAGCCCTTCACGTCCTGCCGGGTGATATAGGGCAATTCGCCGCCGAACTTGCGCGTGAAGAGTTCGTGCAGGGCGTGGCGATGGCCCTTCTCCTCCTCCGCCATGCGCTCGAACATCTGCGCGGTCGCGGGATAGTCCGCCTTCACCCGGTTGGCGAACTGGAGGTAGATGCGCGCATCCTCCTCCTCGTTGGAGATGGCGAGGGCGAGGATTTCCGCCTCGGTGAGGTCGGCGAAGCGTTTCATCGGTGGTGTCCGGCAACCTGATTAGAATTACTCTAATCTTGTTCACCGAAGCTGTCGATTAGCTGTCAGTCGCAGCCGCCATGCGTCAGGGGAATGGGTTCCCCAAACGAAACGGGGCGCCCGAAGGCGCCCCGCTGGAATTTGGCCTGGAACTTGGCAAAGCCGCGGCCGATCACTCGGCGGCGCCGGCCTCGGTTTCCTCGGACTTGCCCTTGGCCTCGAGGTCCTCGCCGGTCGCCTGGTCGACGACCTTCATGGACAGGCGGGTCTTGCCGCGCTCGTCGAAGCCGAGCAGCTTGACCTTGACCTTGTCGCCTTCCTTGACGACGTCGGACGGCTTGGCGACGCGCTCCTTGGCGAGCTGCGAGACGTGCACGAGGCCGTCCTTGGCGCCGAAGAAGTTCACGAAGGCGCCGAAGTCGACGACCTTGACCACGGTGCCCTCATAGATCTGGCCGACTTCCGGCTCGGAAGCGATCGACTTGATCCAGTTCAGCGCCGCCTTGATCGACTCGCCCGAGGCGGAGGCGACCTTCACGGTGCCATCGTCCTCGATGTTGATCTTGGCGCCGGTCTTCTCGACGATCTCGCGGATCACCTTGCCGCCCGAACCGATCACTTCGCGGATCTTGTCGACCGGGATCTGGATCACCTCGATGCGCGGGGCATGCTCGCCGAGTTCGGCGCGGGCGCCGGTCAGCGCCTTGCTCATCTCGCCGAGAATGTGCGCGCGGCCACCCTTCGCCTGCTCGAGGGCGACCTTCATGATCTCCTCGGTGATGCCGGCGATCTTGATGTCCATCTGCAGGGCAGTGACGCCCTTGTCGGTGCCGGCCACCTTGAAGTCCATGTCGCCGAGGTGATCCTCGTCGCCGAGGATGTCGGACAGCACGGCGAACTTCTCACCCTCGAGGATGAGGCCCATGGCGATGCCCGCGACCGGACGGCGCAGCGGCACGCCGGCATCCATCAGCGCCAGCGAGGTGCCGCAGACGGTCGCCATGGAGGAGGAGCCGTTCGACTCCAGGATCTCCGAGACGGCGCGCAGCGTGTAGGGGAACTCGTGCGCGGGCGGCAGGATCGGCCGGATGGCGCGCCAGGCGAGCTTGCCGTGGCCGATTTCGCGGCGGCCGGGCGAACCCATGCGGCCGGTCTCACCCACCGAGAAGGGGGGGAAGTTGTAGTGCAGCAGGAAGCGCTCCTTGTAGGTGCCTTCCAGGCTGTCGATGAACTGCTCGTCCTCGCCGGTGCCGAGCGTCGCGACCACGAGGGCCTGCGTCTCGCCGCGGGTGAACAGCGAGGAGCCATGGGCGCGCGGCAGCACGCCGACCTCGGAGACGATCGGACGGACGGTCTTGGTATCGCGGCCGTCGATGCGGATGCCATCGTCGAGGATGGTCCAGCGCACGATCTTGGCTTCGAGCTCCTTGAGCACCTCGCCGAGCACCTGCGCATCCGGCACGTCCTTGCCCTCGGCGGCGAGCGCGGCGTAATGCGCCTTGGCCTTGGACTTGGCGTTGCCGACCGCCTCGTAGCGGTCCTGCTTGCGGGCGATCTTGTAGGCGGCGCGCAGATCGGCCTCGATCAGGCCGCGCAGTTCGGCCTCGAGGGCCGAGTGGTCCGGAGCGGCGAAGTCGCGGGGCTCCTTGGCGGCCTTCTCGGCGAGGCGGATGATCGCGTCGATCACCGGCTGGAAATGGCGGTGGCCGAACATGACGGCGCCGAGCATCACTTCCTCGGACAGCTCCTTGGCCTCGGACTCGACCATGAGCACGGCGTCGGCGGTGCCGGCGACCACGAGGTCGAGCGCGGATTCCTTCACCTCGTCGACGGTCGGGTTCAGCACATACTCATTGTCGATGAAGCCGACGCGGGCGCCACCCACCGGGCCCATGAAGGGCACGCCGGAAAGGGTGAGCGCGGCGGAGGCGGCGACCATGGCGACGACATCGGGATCGTTCTCGAGATCGTGCGAGAGCACGGTGACGACAACCTGGGTGTCGTTCTTGTAGCCTTCCGCGAAGAGCGGGCGGATCGGGCGGTCGATCAGGCGGGAGACCAGCGTCTCCTTCTCGCTCGGACGGCCTTCGCGCTTGAAGTAGCCGCCGGGAATGCGGCCGGCCGCGTAGGCCTTTTCCTGGTAGTTGACGGTGAGCGGGAAGAAGTCCTGGCCGGGCTTGGGCGCCTTGGCGGAGACGGCGGTGGCGAGCACGGTGGTGTCGCCATAGGTCGCGAGCACGGCGCCGTCAGCCTGGCGCGCCATGCGGCCGGTCTCGAGGACAAGCGTGCGCCCGCCCCAGTCGAGTTCCTCGCGGTGAATATCGAACATGTCTGTCTCTGGCTTTCCGAAGCGGGTGCCATGGGCAAGACGGCGAGAGGCTCGGGCATTCGTTCCCGTCGGGACGGGCCTGCCTCAAGCCTCTGGCGATCCTGCCATGGCGCACCGCTTCTCGTCGGTCGCGGCGAGCCCCATGCCCGCCGCTTTGCGGTCTTCGGCGTTGCGGACCATCCGCCGGCGCCGTCTTTCAAAAGACGCGAGGCCCGCGCCGAGCCGGCGCGAGCCTCGCATTGACAATCAGCGACGGATGCCCAGCCGCTGGATCAGGGACTTGTAGCGGGCTTCCTCGGTCTTCTTGAGATAGTCGAGGAGGCCGCGACGCGCCGACACCATCTTGAGCAGGCCGCGACGGGAGTGGTTGTCCTTGGCGTGGCTCTTGAAGTGGCCGGTGAGGTTGGTGATGCGCTCGGTGAGGATCGCGACCTGCACTTCGGCCGAACCGGTGTCACCCGGCTTGGTGGCGTATTCGTTGATGAGCGCCTGCTTGCGCTCGGCAGTGATCGACATCGGATCGTCCTTTCGGTTCTGACGTTGGATGTGGCGGGCGCGGTGCACACCTCCTGTGGAGGTCTGTCCGGCTATCGCCTCGCCGGTTCCGCAGTTCGGCCGGGCCGGGATGTCGTCCAGCACGGTCGAATGGCAGCGGGTCGCGCGGACGAAGGTCCGCAACGCGCGCGCAACATACACGAAAACGCCAGTCTGGCTAGCTTCATGTCCGGCGCGTTGCCATCGGCGCGACGCCACGGCAATGCGGCTTTATCCCGGTGACGTCACGTCCTCGAATGGAAGATGTCACTTGCCCGAATGGAAGATCCGCTTGGGGTGGATCTCGCCGGCCTCGGCCTCGCCGAGCGCAACGAGGCGCCCGCCGACCGTGATCGCCACCGCTCCTTCGAGGATCGGCGCGTCGCGCCCGCGCAGGATGATCGGCTGGCCATGGGCGAGCCGCGCCGCATCGGCCGGCGAGACGCGCAGCGAAGGCAGCGTGTCGAGGCCGATCGACACCGGGCGCAGCGCTTCCATCGGCGCGGCATCGTCCATCGCCTCGGAGATTTCGCGCAGCCTGGCGAGCGGCACCAGCTCCTCCTCGGCGAAGGTGCCGACGCGGGTGCGGCGCAGCGCGGAAATGTGACCGTGCGAACCCAGGCGACGACCCATGTCGCGGGCGAGCGAGCGCACATAGGTGCCCTTGCCGCATTCGGCCTCGAACACCGCATGGTCGGCGTCGGGCATCTCGACCAGCTCCAGCGAGTGCACCACGACAGGGCGCGCGGCGAGCTCGACCGCGATGCCGTCGCGGGCAAGGTCATAGGCACGCTCGCCATTGACCTTCAGGGCCGAGAACTGCGGCGGCACCTGCTCGATCTCGCCGCGGAACTCGTCGAGGATCGACAGGATCGCCGCGCGGTCGGGACGGGTGTCGCTGGTCACCACGGCCTGGCCTTCGCTGTCGTCCGTGTCGGTCTCCACGCCCCAGCGCACGGTGAAGCGATAGACCTTGCGGCCGTCCATGACGAAGGGAACGGTCTTGGTGGCCTCGCCCAGCGCGATCGGCAGGCAGCCGGAGGCGAGCGGGTCGAGCGTGCCGGCATGGCCGGCCTTCTTGGCGGAGAACAGCCACTTCACCGCGCCGACCGCCTGGGTCGAGGTCATGCCGACCGGCTTGTCGAGCAGCACCCAGCCGTCGAGGTCGCGCTTGGGCCGGCGCTTCTTCTCGGGACGGGCGACCGGCGCCGCATCGATGACGGCCTCGCCGGCGGCGTCGGGCAGCGTCTCCTCGATGAGCGCCTTCTGGGCGAAGGGGGCGTTCATTTCTCGTCCTCTTGATCGTTGTCCTGGTCGTCCGCCGGCTCGGCCTTGTCGAGATCACGCTGCACCTGCGGCAGGCGCAGCAGCGCGTCGATGCGGTCGCCTTCCTCGAAGGAGGTGTCGATACGGAAGCGCAGCTCCGGCACGAATTTCAGTTCCACCCGGCGCGCGATCTCGCCGCGCAGCGGCTTGGCATTGGTCGCCAGCGCGGCGATCGCCGCCTTGGGATCCTTGCCGCCGAGCGGCATGACGTAGCAGGTGGCGATCTTCAGGTCCGGGCTCATGCGGACCTCGGGAACCGTGATCAGCACCTTGGTCAGCGCCGGATCGGCCATATCGCCGCGCGCCAGGATCTGGGAGAGCGCATGGCGCACCAGTTCGCCCACGCGCAGCTGGCGCTGGCTCGGGCCCGCGCCCGAACTCGCTTTGTTCTTCATAATGCACAAACCTTCATGGCCCTCGCCGGAACACCGGAGCGACAGGGCCGGCCTCGACCGGAGCGAGCGGGCTTGGACCGCTCATTCCCGTGGAAATCCGCACCCCGGCGAGGGGCGCGGGCGCTCCCCGCATACGGGGAGCGCGATGCTCAGAGCGTGCGCTGCACGACCTCGACGCGGTAGCATTCGATGACGTCGCCGGCGCGCATGTCCTGGTAGTTCTCGAACGACATGCCGCACTCCTGGCCGGACTGCACCACGTTGACCGCATCCTTGAAGCGGTTGAGCGTGGCGAGCTTGCCTTCGTGGATCACCACGTTGTCGCGGATCAGGCGGACATGCTGGCCGCGCTCGACGATGCCGTCGGTGACCAGGCAGCCGGCCACCTTGCCCACCTTGGAGACCGCGAAGATCTCCTTGATGAGCGCGTTGCCGAGCATGGTCTCGCGGTTGATCGGCGCGAGCAGGCCGCCCATCGCCGCCTTCACGTCATCCACCAGGTCGTAGATGATGTTGTAGTAGCGGATCTCGATGCCGGCACGGTCGGCGGCGTCGCGGGCTTCCTTGTTGGCACGCACGTTGAACGCGATGATCGCCGCGCCGGCCGTCTCGGCCAGCGTCACGTCGCTCTCGTTCACGCCGCCCGCGCCGGAGTGGATGATGCGGGCCTGCACCTCGTCGGTGCCGAGCTTCTCCAGCGAGGAGATGATCGCCTCGACCGAACCCGACACGTCGCCCTTGATGATGAGCGGGAATTCCTTCCGGCCGGCCGTCTTGGCCTGGCTCATCATCTGCTCCAGCGAGCCGCGGACGGTGGCGGAACGAGCCGCCGCCTTCTCGCGCTTCTGGCGCTGGCGATAGTCGGTGATCTCGCGGGCACGGGCTTCGCTCTCGACCACCGCGAGGCGGTCGCCCGCCTCCGGCGTGCCGTTGAAGCCGAGCACCTCGACCGGGAAGGACGGACCCGCCCCGGCGACGTTCGCGCCCTTGTCGTCGATCAGCGCGCGCACGCGGCCGAACTCCGCGCCGGCGACGACGATGTCGCCGACATGCAGCGTGCCGCGCTGCACCAGCACGGTCGCGACCGGACCGCGGCCACGGTCGAGCTTGGCCTCGATGACCGTGCCTTCCGCGTCGCGGTTCGGGTTGGCCTTGAGGTCGAGCACTTCCGCCTGGAGGGTGATGGCCTCCAGCAGCTTGTCGAGATTGGTCTGCGCCTTGGCCGACACCTCGACTTCGAGCGTGTCGCCGCCGAGGCTTTCGACCTGCACTTCGTGCTGCAGCAGCTCGGCGCGCACGCGCTCCGGCTTGGCATCGGGCTTGTCGATCTTGTTGATCGCCACGATCAGCGGCACCTTGGCGGCGCGCGCGTGATGGATCGCCTCGATCGTCTGCGGCATGACGCCGTCATCGGCCGCGACCACCAGCACCACGATGTCCGTCACCTTGGCGCCGCGGGCGCGCATCGCCGTGAAGGCGGCGTGGCCGGGCGTGTCGATGAAGGTCACCTTGCCGCCGAGCGGCGAGGTCACCTGATAGGCACCGATATGCTGGGTGATGCCGCCGGCTTCGCCGGAGACCACATTGGCCTTGCGGATGGCGTCGAGCAGCGAGGTCTTGCCGTGGTCGACATGGCCCATGATGGTCACGACCGGCGGGCGCGACACCAGCTCCTCGTCGGTGTCGGCCGTATCGAACAGGCCTTCCTCGACGTCGGATTCGGCGACGCGGCGCACGGTGTGGCCGAGTTCCTCGGCGATCAGCTGGGCCGTGTCGGCGTCGATCACGTCGGTGATCTTCACCATCTGGCCCTGCTTCATCAGCAGGCGGATGACGTCGACCGCGCGCTCGGCCATGCGGTTGGCGAGCTCCTGGATGGAGATCGTCTCCGGGACCGTCACTTCACGCGCGATCTTTTCCTTGGTCTCGACCTGGCGATGACCGCTCATGCGCTGGGTACGGCGACGGAAGGAGGCGACCGAACGCTGGCGCTCGTCGTCGCCCGACTGCGCGGTGACGACGGTCAGGCGACCACGGCTCTTCTCCGGCCCGGCGGCCGGGCGGGTCGGCTTGGGCGGCGTGACGGGACGCGCGGGCGCCCCGCCGGGTCCACGACGCACGGGACGACGATCGTCCTCCTCGGCGTCCATGACGACGCTACGCGGCGCGGCGACGCGCGGCGCGCCCGGCGCGGCGGCCGGTGCGGACGGGGATGCCGGCTGGCCGGCACGCGGCGCGGGAGCACTGGACGAGGGCGCCCGCGGAGCCGGCGCCCCGGCAGCAGCAGCCGGCCGCTCCTCGCCGAAGCGCTTGCGCGCCTCCTGCTCGGACTTGCGCTTGGCTTCGTCCTCGAAGGCGCGGCGAGCTTCTTCCTCGCGCTTGCGGGCCTCGGCGGCCTCGCGCTCGATCTTCTCGCGCGCCTCACGCTCGGCGCGGCGTACCGCTTCTTCCTCGGCGCGGCGACGCTCCTCGACCTCGCGCAGGCGTGCATCCTGCAGCGCGGCGGTACGGGCGCGAGCCTCTTCCTCGGTCAGCGAGCGCAGCACGACGCCGCCGGGACGCGGTCCCTGCGGAGCCGGGCGCGGGCCGGAAATATTGGCGTTCGGGGCCGGCTGGGTGCGCAGCGGCGGGCGGGCGGCGGGCGCAGGAGCCTGCGGCGCCGGACGCGGGGCCTGAGCGGAGACGGACGGTCCCGGGGAAGGAGGCGCGGACGGCGCGGCCACCGGCGCCTCGGGCTTGTCGCCCGGGCCGAGGACACGGCGCTTCACCTTCTCCACCACGACGGACTTGGACCGTCCATGGCTGAAGCTCTGGCGGACGACGCCCTGCTCGACAGGTCGCTTGAGCGTGAGGGTCTTGCCCCCCTGGCCAGCACCCTGGCCAACGCCCACCGTCTTCTCGCCCGGGTTCTTCGTATCGGTCATTCGATATCCGTTCCTCTACATTCCCACCCCTTGCGGGAATGCGTCACTTAACGTCCGCCGGCCTGCCGGAACCTCGACCGGGTGAGATCACCCCTGCCGAGCAGACGCTCCAGCTTGTTGAATCCAGGGCTCTTTCTGTGTCGCCCGAATGGTTTCATCCGGTCGGAAAGGGCTCTAGTCGGCGCGCCAGCCTTCGAGTCTTCTTACACGCGCGAGAAAACCCGCGCTGGTCGGATGCGCAAGCAGCGCAGCATGTACCACATTTGCCCGCCCGAGCGCCAAGTCCAATTGCACGCCCGGAAAGGCATCGACGCGGACGATTTCCCGCCCCGCCGCCTCACCGATCCGCCGGGCCAGCGCGTCGAGCTTGCCGGCCCCGTCGGGGGCGGCCTCGGCTGCGTGGACCAGCACGATGACCTTCTCCCCGTTGAGGGCCTCGATCACCTTCATGTTGCCCGTGACCACCCGCCCCGCCTTGTTGGCGAGGGCAAGCGCCGCGAGCGCGTCTTTTTCGAGCAAGGTTTCAACCTGCTCGATCAGGGCCGGGTCGACCCGGCCCTTGCCGCGAAACGCCCGGCCGAAGGCCTTGCGCTTGATCGCCTCGGCGAGAGCGTCCCGCCGGGCGGTAATCCAGGCGCCGCGTCCGGGAAGCCGGGCGGCGATGTCCGGCACGACCTGGCCGTCGGGCGCCAGCACGAAGCGCATAAGCTCCCCGACCGGCTTCACCGTGCGGCTGGCGAGGCAGAGCCGCGTCACGGCGCGGCGCGCCGCCTCCAGGCCGGCATCGGTTTCCTCAGCCACGGATGGCTCGGCGACCGACGGATCAGCCCCCTCTCCATCACGCGATGCCGTCTCGCCCTGCACCGGCCGTCCGCTCCCCTGCTCGTAGCCCCGGGCCCGATCAGCCCTGGGCCTCGTCGGCCTCGGTCTCGTCCGTCTCTTCGGCGGCAACCTCGGGCGCCTCGATCCAGCCGGCCTTGACGCGGGCCTGCATGATCATCGCCTCGGCATCCTCGCGGGAAATCTGGAAACCCTCCAGAGCGCCAGCGATGCGGACGGTCTCGCCGTCCTTGCGTTCGGTCCAGCCGACGAGATCGTCGGTGGCGCAGCCGGCGAGGTCCTCGACCGACTTGATGTCGTTCTCGCCGAAGGCCACCAGCATGGGCGAGGTGACGCCCGGCACTTCGCGCAGCTCGTCGGCGACGCCGAGCTCGATGCGGCGGGCGTCGAGATCGGCCTCGACCTGCGCCAGATGGCTCAGGGCGCGATTCTGCAGTTCCTGCGCCGTGTCCTCGTCGAAGCCCTCGATGCTGGCGAGTTCGTTCAGCGGGACATAGGCAAGCTCCTCAAGCGTCGAGAAGCCTTCGGAGGCGAGCAGCTGGCCCATCATCTCGTCGAGGTCGAGCGCCTCGGCGAACATCTTGGAGCGCTCGGCGAATTCCTTCTGGCGCCGCTCGCTCTCTTCCGCCTCGGTCATGATGTCGATGTCCCAGCCGGTGAGCTGGGAAGCGAGGCGGACATTCTGGCCGCGACGGCCGATCGCCAGGCTTAGTTGGGCATCCGGCACCACGACTTCAATACGCTCGCGGTCCTCGTCCAGCACGACCTTGACGACTTCGGCCGGGGCGAGGGCGTTGACGATGAAGGTGGCCACGTCCTGCGACCACGGAATGATGTCGATCTTCTCGCCCTGCAGCTCGTTCACCACGGCCTGCACGCGCGAGCCGCGCATACCGACGCAGGCGCCGACCGGATCGACCGAGGAATCGCGCGAGGTGACGGCGATCTTGGCGCGCGAGCCGGGGTCGCGGGCGACCGCCTTGATCTCGACGATGCCGTCGTAGATTTCCGGCACCTCCTGCGCAAACAGCTTCGCCATGAACTGCGGATGGGTGCGCGACAGGAAAATCTGCGGGCCGCGCGGCTCGCGACGCACGTCATAGACATAGGCGCGGATGCGGTCGCCGACCTTGAACACTTCGCGCGGCAGCAGCTCGTCGCGGCGCAGCGAGGCTTCGCCCCGGCCGAGATCCACGACCACATTGCCATATTCGACGCGCTTGACCGCGCCGTTGATGACCTCGCCGATGCGGTCCTTGTATTCTTCGTACTGCCGGTCGCGCTCGGCCTCGCGCACCTTCTGCACGATCACCTGCTTGGCGCTCTGCGCGGCGATGCGGCCGAAGTCGAAGGGCGGCAGCGTGTCGGCGATGGTGTCGCCGACCTGGGCCGCCGGGTTGTGGCGGCGGGCGCCGGCGATGTCGATCTCGATCGCCGAATTGTCCACCTGGTCGACGACCAGTAGATGGCGGGCGAGGCGCAGTTCGCCGGTACGCGGATTGATCTCGGCGTGGATGTCGGTCTCGGCGCCGTAGCGCGAGCGGGCCGCCTTGGCGATCGCATCTTCCATGGCGGCGATGACGATGCCCCGGTCGATCGATTTCTCGCGCGCGACCGCATCGGCGATCTGCAGGAGTTCGAGCCGGTTTGCGCTGACCACTGCCATCAGTGGATCTCCTTCGCGGTAGATTTGCGTTTGGCGTTGGACTTCTTGCCGGGCTTGGCGGCGCCCTTGGGCTTAAGGAAGGGCTTCGTCTTCTGCTTGCCGCGGATCGGCATCTTCTTCGGCGGCAGGATGCGCACGGCGACCCCTTCGCCCTCTTCCCCGGACGCGGCGTCTTCGTCGGCCGCCTCGCCGAGTTCGGAAGAGAAGTCGGCCGCGTCGATCTCGTCCTCGTCGATGCCTGCTCCCTCGCGCAGCGCCTTGTCGCTCCGCAGGGCCTCGCGAATCAGCGCCTCCGTCATGACGAGGCGGGCATCGCCGATGTCGGCTATGGGCAGGGCCACCGTATCGGGGGCCTCAGCCGGCGCGTCGGGCAGGCGCAGCAGCGCCGTGTCGCCCCTGGCGCCCAGAAGAATGCCACGGAAGCGCTTGCGGCCCTCCAGCGGCACGGCCATCTCGACCTTCACGTCATGGCCGGCCCAGCGCTCGAAATCGGAGATGCGCACCAGCGGCCGGTCGATGCCGGGCGAGGACATTTCGAGATTATAGGCGCCGGAAATCGGATCTTCGACATCCAGCACCGGCGAAATGGCGCGGCTCGCCGTCTCGCATTCGTCGATACCGAAGCCGCCATCCGGCCGCTCGGCCATGATCTGCAGGGTCGGCGGGCTGCCACCGGTGATCTTCACCCGCACCAGCCGGAAGCCGAGACCTTCCAGCACGGGCCCGACAATGCCGGCGACACGCGCCGCCGGTCCCGTCTCGGTCACGAGACGCGGTTCGTCGAGACGGCCTTCCGGCCCGCCCTGCTGGTTCGCGTCCTCTGCGATGATGTCGTTCTCGCTCATCCGTCCTGCCCGGGCATGACCTGCCCGCAATGCAAAAAGAGCGGGTCCCGGCCGGCGGAACCCACTCTCAACCGACCAGATAGTCGTTTGTGAGATAATTTGGATGCCGGCCTTATACATCCAATTATGACGCTGGCGCAAGCCGCAGGCGGAACAGCCGGTCGGCGGTTTCCCGGCGCGCATGCCGGGCGGACAGGGTCGCTTGCCGGAAAATCCCGGCCGGCGCATAAGCGCTGCATGCCTACCGCACCCGCATTCGCGCCCGAATCCGACGCCTTGACCGAGCGCGCACCCGCCAAGGTGAACCTCACCTTGCGCGTGCTAGGCCGCCGCGCGGATGGGTATCACGAATTGTCGAGCGTGGTCGCCTTCGCCGGCACGGGCGACCGGCTCAGCCTCACGCCAGGCGGCGAACTGGCGCTCGCACTTGCCGGTCCTGGCGCTCCTGTGCTGGCGGATGATGACAACAATCTCGTACTGCGTGCCGCGCGCGAGCTTGACCGCCGTGTGCCCGGCCTCGTGGCGGGGCGCTTCGGCCTCGACAAGCGACTGCCTATCGCCGCCGGGATCGGCGGCGGCTCGTCGGACGCCGCCGCCGCGCTGCGGCTGCTGGCGCGGGCGAACCATATCGCTCCCGACGATCCCCGCCTGCATGAAGCCGCGCTCGCCACCGGCTCGGACGTGCCGGCCTGCCTCTATGGCAGGAGCTGCCTCATGGCCGGGCGCGGCGAGGCGATCACCCCGCTCGACCTGCCGCGCTTCGGTGCCGTGCTGGTCAATCCGCGCGTGCCGATACCGACCGCCGAGGTTTTTCGCGCGCTGGCGCTGGCACCGGGTGCACGGCTCGCGGATGCCTCCGCCGTTCCCGCCTTCGCCTCGCGCGCCGCGATGGTGGCGTGGCTTATTGGCCAGCCGAACGATCTGGAGCCGCCCGCTCATCGCCTCGCGCCGGTACTCGACGAGGTCGCCGCCGCGCTTCGGGCGACGCCGGGTGTGCTGCTCGCGCGCATGTCGGGCTCAGGGGCCACCCTGTTCGCGCTGTATGAGGATTGCCGCGCCGCCGCCCGCGCCGCCAAGCAGGTCGCCGGCAGCCATCCTGCATGGTGGGTGAAGTCCACCATCCTCGGCTGAGGGGAATCCATGCATACCGCGCTGTTCTTCGCCGTCGCCGCCTTCTTCGAGATCGCCGGCTGCTTCGCCTTCTGGGCGGTGGTGCGCAACGGGGCGAACCCGCTCTGGCTGGCTCCGGGCGTCGTCAGCCTCATCGCTTTCGCTGGCGCGCTGACGCAGGTCGAGGCGAGCGTCGCCGGGCGCGCCTTCGCTGCCTATGGCGGGGTCTATGTCGCCGCCTCGCTGCTCTGGCTCTGGCAGGTGGAAGGCTTCCGGCCGGACCGCTGGGACATGCTGGGCGGGGCGGTCTGCCTCGCGGGAGCGGCCATCGTGGTGTTCGGCCCGAGGGCCTGAACACCGGACGATCAGCCCAGCACGGCCTCCAGGCGACGCTTCACCTCGTCCTTGGCCGGCTCGGCGGCCTTGAAGATCGCGGTGGCGCGGAAGAAGTCGAGCACGCGGAAATCGTGCACGTTCGGCCGGATCAGCACATCCGGCGCGCCGGCCTTCAGCTTCTCGCCGACGATGGAGCTCGCCATGATCTGCAGTGTAGCGAACATCGCCTCGAAGGGTGCGGGCACGCCGCGCATCTCCGCGCCATGGCCGCCGGTGATGTCCACGGCGATCACCAGGTCCGCCTTGGTCCGCAACAGGTCGAACGGCAGCGGATTGACCGCGCCGCCATCGACGAGAGTATGGCCGCCATGCTGCACCGGACGCATCAGCCCCGGTATGGCGAGCGAGGCGGCCACCGCCGGGCGGATCGGCCCCTGTTCGAACATGCGCTCGCAGCGCCCCCAGTAATCGGTCGCCACCACTTGCAGCGGAATGCCCAGCTCTTCGAAATCCTGCGGAACGATGTCGGGCAGGAAACCGGCGATCATCTGCTCGGCGTCGATCAGCACCGGATTGCCGAGCCCGGCGAAGAGGTGGGAGATTCGCCCGACGCGCGCGGCCAGCAGGCGCCGCATCACCTCGCCGCGATTGCGCAGCGTGTGGCCGACGAGATGGCGCAGATCCTTCGCCGGCATGCCGGCGGCATAGACGCTGGCAAGCATCGCGCCGATCGAAGCACCGGCCAGTGCGACCGGCTTCACGCCCAGTTCGTCCAGCGCTTCCAGCACGAGGATATGGGAGAGGCCGCGCGCCCCGCCCGAGCCGAGCGCCACGGCGATGCGCGGACCTGGAGGGGCGGGCGCGAGCCCATGCTCGCCCGTGACGATGACGCCATGGTGCGAATCATGCGGAGGGTGCGGTGTACGGCTGTGCCGGGAGGCGGCGGAGAGATCGTCCATGCGCTTTCCCATCTCACCCCACCACGGCAATTGTTTGAACGGCGCGAGCGCCCTCTACTATGTGGGTTCGGCCCCGAGCGCGCGCCAGGCGATGTCGGTGCGGTAGAACCCTTCCGGCCAATCGATCCGCGCGGCGGCGTCATAGGCGCGCTCACGGGCCTCGGCCACATTAGCGCCGATGGCGGTGACGTTCAGCACCCGCCCGCCATTGGCGACGATGTCGCTGCCGGACCGCTTCGTGCCGGCATGGAACACCTTCGCGCCCGGAATGCTCTCCGCCGCGCCGATGCCGGCGATGCGCGAGCCCTTCTCATAGGCGCCGGGATAGCCGCGTGCCGCCAGCACCACGGTAATCGCCGCCTCCGGCTTCAGGGCGATGTCCTGGTTCTCCAGCTGGCCCGTCGCCACGGCGTGCAGCAGCGGCAGCAGGTCGCCGTCGAGCCGCAGCATCAGCACCTGGCATTCCGGGTCGCCGAAGCGGACATTGTATTCGATCAGCTTCGGCCCTTGCTGGGTGAGCATCAGTCCGGCGAACAACACGCCGCGATAGGGGCTGTCGGCGTCGGCCAGCGCGCGGGCGGTCGGCCGGATGATCTCGTGCAGGGTGCGGCGCTCGAGCTCGGCGGTGAATACGGGCGCCGGGGAATAGGCGCCCATGCCGCCGGTGTTCGGGCCCTCGTCGCCGTCGAAGGCGCGCTTGTGGTCCTGCGCCGAGCCGAAGGGCAGCACGGTCTCGCCGTCGACCAGGCAGAAGAAGGAGACTTCCTCGCCTTCGAGAAATTCCTCGATCAGGATCTCCGTGCCGATGCCGCCCATGTCGAACACCTCGTCGACGCCATCGAGCGCTTCCTCGAGCGTCAGGGCGACGATGACGCCCTTGCCGGCCATCAGCCCGTCGGCCTTCAGCACGATGGGCGCACCCTGCCGGCGCACGAAGGCGCGGGCCTGCTCGCGGTCGTCGAAGCGGCCGAAGGCGGCGGTCGGGATGTCGTGCGCCTTGCACAGTTCCTTGGTGAACAGCTTGGAGCCTTCCAGCTGCGCCGCCACCTGGCGCGGACCGAAAACGGGGATGCCCTCGGCGATCAGCCGGTCGGCGATGCCGTCGACCAGCGGCGCCTCGGGGCCGACCACCACGAGGTCGATCTTCTCGGCCCCGCACAGCGCGACGATGGCGTCGTGGTCGGTGAGGGGGATGTTCTCGAAGCAGGTCGCGTGCTCGGCGATGCCGGGGTTTCCCGGCACGGCGAAGAAGGCGCCCATCAGCGGGCTCTGGGCCAGCTTCCAGGCGAGGGCATGCTCGCGGCCACCCGAGCCGAGCAGTAATACGTTCATCCCAGAGCCTCCCGCCGCGTTCAACCGCGTTTCGCCTAAACGTTCGGGCGGCAGGGGGCAAGGCCCCTGAACCGGTGCGGCCTGCCCCTATTCGTAGGCGAGCGCCACCACGGGATCGAGCCCGGCTGCCTTGCGCGCCGGCAGGTAGCCGAAGATGAGGCCGGTGAGGAAGGCGCAGCCGAAGGCCAGCAAGGGCGGCAGCAGCGAGAGAAGCACGTTGACGCCGAGGCTTTCCAGCATCAGCGCCACGCCGATGCCGAGCGCCACGCCCACCGCGCCGCCGACACCGCACACCACCAGCGCCTCGGTGTTGAATTGCAGCATGATGTTGCTCATGCGCGCGCCGGTCGCCATGCGGATGCCGATCTCGCGGGTACGCTCGGTGACGCTCACCAGCATGATGTTCATCACCCCGATGCCGGCGACCAGCAGCGAAATGGCGGCGACGCAGCCGAGCACGAGGGTCAGCGTGTTCTGCGTCTCCACCGCCGTTTCTAGGAACTGCGCGGTGTTGCGCACCTGGAAATCCTCCGCCTGATGGCGCTCGGCGATGATGCGGTTGATCTCGCTTTCCACGCGGGGAATGTCGGCGGCGTCCTCCACCTTCACGGTGATGGAGTTGACGAAGCGCCGGCCGAATACCCGGACGAAGCCGGTCGAGGCCGGCACTAGCGCCACGTCGTCCTGGTCCTGTCCGAAGGCGTTGGCGCCGCGGGCGGAGAGGACGCCGATCACCTCATAGGGGACATTCTTCACCAGAATGTAGCGCCCGAGCGGGTTGCTCTCGCCGAACAGGTTGGTCGCCACGGTCTGGCCGAGCACCACCACCGGCGCATAGGCGCGCACATCGTCGGCATTGAACATGACGCCGCGCGCCATCGGCCAGTCGCGCGCGGTGAGATATTCGGCGCTCGTGCCGGTGACCGAGGTGAAATAGTCCTCCGAGCCGAAGCGCAGCGTGTAGCGGCCCGAGCGCTCCGGCGCCACGGCGCTGACGCCGGGTATGGCGCGCAGTGCGTCGGCATCCTCCGGCAGCAGCGTGGCATTGTCGCCCGAGGAGCGGATGCCGGCGGCACCGGGACGCACGATCAGCAGATTGGTGCCGATCTGCGAGATGCGGTCGAGCACGCTCTGCTTGCCGCCATCGCCGACCGCCAGCATGGTGATGACCGAGGCGACACCGATGACGATGCCGAGCAGGGTCAGCGCGGTGCGGAAGATGTTGGCGTGCATGGAGGCGAAGGCCATGCGCACCGCCTCGCCGAGGTCCGGCACGAAACGCCGCAGGCCGCTGCTGCACGAGGGCCCTGAAGCGGGCAGCGGATCGCGCGCGGGTTCCGGCTCGTGGCGATCGTCGGCGACGATGCGGCCGTCCTGGAAGCGGACGATGCGACGGGCGTGGGCGGCGACATCGGGATCGTGGGTGATCAGGATGACGGTGTGGCCCTCGGCGTTCAGCTCCTTCAGCAAGGCGAGCACCTCTTCGCCGGAGCGCGAATCGAGCGCCCCGGTGGGCTCGTCGGCGAGGATGATCGGGGCGGCGTTCATCAGCGCACGGGCGATGGAGACACGCTGCTGCTGGCCGCCGGAAAGCTGGCTCGGGCGATGCTCGCTGCGCTCGCCTAGGCCGAGCCGCGCCAGCAGCGCATGCGCCCGGCCGATCCGCCGCTCCTTGGGCGCGCCTGCATAGATAGCTGGAATCTCGACATTTTCTGCGGCGGTGAGGCTGGGCAGAAGATTGTAGCGCTGGAACACGAAGCCGAAGGTCGAGCAGCGCAGCGCCGCCAATTCGTCCTTGCCGAGCTCGGCGACATCGATGCCGTCGACCCGGTAGGCGCCCGAGGACGGGCGGTCGAGGCAGCCGACAATGTTCATCAGCGTCGACTTGCCCGAGCCCGACTGGCCCATGATGGCGACGAACTCGCCGGGCATGATGGAGAGCGACACGCGGTCGAGCGCGCGCACAACGGTGTCGCCATTGGGGTAGATCCGGCTGACATCGACCAGCTCGACGATCGGGCGCAGCGGCGCCTCCGCCGGGACGGTGCGCGCCACCTCGTCCAGCGCGTCGAGCCGTTGCGTCTCAAGGCGGGAGCTGTCCTCCATGCCGCGCCTCAGCCGAGCCGCGGCGGCATGGATGGACGCGGCGGGCCCGCGGGCCGCGGCGAGGCCGCGCTGGTGCCGGTCACGACCGTCTCACCCGGCTGAAGGCCCTCGACGACCTGCGTGACGGTGCGATTCGACAGGCCGGTCTTCACCACACGCTCCTCGACGCCGCGCGGCGTCACCACGCGCACGCTCTGACTGCCGTCGCGGCGCGCGCGCAGGGCCTGCGTCGGCACCAGCGGCACGTCCTTGGCCTCGCCGAGGCGGAAGAACACCTGCGCGGTCATGTTGGTCATGAGGGTGAGGTCGTCGTTCGGTACGTCGATCAGCACATTGTAGAGCACCACATCGTTGACGATGGTCGGCGTCGGCTCGATCTGCCGCACCTCGCCCTGCCAGCGCCGGTCGGGCAGGCCGAGCGTGGAGAAATAGACCGGCGTGCCGACCTTGATGCGGGGAATATCGCCCTCGGCGACCTGCGCCGTCACCGTCATGGTCTGGAGATCGGCGATGCGCAGCACGATGGGCGCCGACTGGTTGGCGTTCAGCGTCGAGCCCTCGCGGGCGGTGATGGAAACCACCGTGCCGTCCATCGGCGCGTAGATCTTGGTGTAGCCGAGATTGGCGAGGTCGCCGTCGAGCGTCGCCTGGGTCTGGGCGATCTGCGCCTTCAGCGCGTCGATCTTGGCCTCGCTGATGCGCATGGTCGCCTCGGCCGCGTCAGCCGCGTCCTTGCTGCCGCTCTGGTTGGCGAGCAGCTGCTGGGCGCGCTCATTGCGCAGTCTGTCGAGGGTGAGCTGCGCCTGCGCCTGCGCCAGCTGGGCGCGCAGATTGTCGAGGCTGGCACGGTCGCCGGCGACGCGGGTCTGATAGACGGTGGGATCGATCACCGCCAGCAGATCGTCCTTCTTCACCACCGCGCCGATATCGGGATGAATGGTGCGCAACTGGCCGGAGACCTGCGTGCCGACATCGACATAGTTCTTCGGCTGCATGTTGGCGATGGCGGTGACGGTGGTCTCGATATCGCCGATCTCGACCTTCGCGGTCTGCAGGGCGGGCACCGCCTGCGATGCCGTCGCGACGTAGCGGTAGTAATAATAGCCGCCGCCGGCGAGCCCGGCCGCGACCAGCAGCAGCACGGGCCAGCGCCGGCGCCTGTGCACCTTCACGCCCATCGTCCGGCTGCCTTCCGACCTCTGCAACATCGCGCCGCCCTAACCTTAGCCTGCCCAAGGGGTAAGACCTAAGTCCCGGCGTATAAAGTGAATTCGCGGTAATGATAGGCCGTGCCTGTCACGTTGGAGAGGTTCCAGGCGGCGTGTCGAGGACAGCCGACGCCGCCGGCGGAACCCCGAGCCGAAACCCCACCGGCCGCGGCTCAAGACCGGATCGCGGCTTCGGCGTTTCTCCGCTGGCTTCCGGAACAGCGCGGCACGGCGTGCGGCACGCCCGGGAGCCGGGGAGCTTCACGAATCGAACGGCCGGTATTCGCCGGTGGCAGGATCGCGCCGCAGCGTCACCCGGCCGGTCGGCTCATTGGCCTCCTCGGCGCGGCGGGTGGCGTCGAGCTCGGCATTCACGCGGCGCGATTCCTTGGCCAGCAGCTTGACCAGGGCGGCGGCGCCGACAGCCCCAAGGGCGAGCACGATCACAGGCGGCATAAGGCAATTCCCATTCAGGTGGTCCGCGCGATCATAGACCGTATCGGCCCCAGAGCGAGCGCTCCTCGGCGGCCGACATCACATTCTCGGCAAAGCCCGCACCGATCCCCGCGCCGGCGGCGGAAGCGTCAAGACCGGCGATGCCGGGCACACGCCGGCCGAACAGGCCGGCCTTGCTCTCGATCAGCGGGATCACGACCTTCTCGCCATAGCGCGCCCGCAGGAAGGAACGGATCTCGCCGATGGCGTCGACCAGGCCGAGTTCCTGCGCCTGCGTCGCGGTCCAGAACGCGCCGGAGAACAGCGTCGCCTCGTCCGCGCTCAGCACGTCGCCGCGCCGGCGCTTCACCAGCGCGGTGAATTCGTCATGGATTTCCTTCTGGATCGCCTTGAGGCGCTCGACATCCTCGGCCTTCTCCGGCTGGAACGGGTCGAGGATCACCTTGCTCTCGCCGGCGGTGTAGACGCGGCGGTCGATGCCGAGCTTGTCCAGCGCGCGGTTGAAGCCGAAGCCGGCGCTGACCACGCCGATGGAACCGAGAATCGAGAACGGGTCGGCGACGATCTCGTCGGCGGCGCTGGCCAGCATGTAGCCGCCCGAGGCCGCCACATCCTCGACGAAAGCGATGACAGGCAGCCCCTTCTCCTCCGCCAGCAGGCGGATGCGGCGATGGATGAGATGCGACTGCACCGGCGAGCCGCCGGGCGAGTTGATCACCAGCGCCACCGCCTTTGCCCGCTTCACCGCGAAGGCGCGGTCGAGCGCTTTCGCGGTATTGGCGAAGGTGATGCCGGGATTGAACGGCCGCGACATGCCGATCGCCCCGTGCAGGCGCACCACCGGCACGATGGCGGCATCAGTGCGCAGGCGCGCGGGCAGGACGGAATCGAGGCGGCGGCGGAATTCGGCGAGGAAGGGTGCTGTGGCCATGGCAGAAGACATAGGGTCTTGCACCCCAGGGCTCAAGCGTCCGCCTGCGCCGGATTGAGCGCCTGCCGCACGCTCAAGCCCTCGCGCAGGATGCGCCCGGCCGCCATGGAGGGCCGCCCGGCGGCATCGGCCAGCACCAGAGGCGGCAGCAGCGCGGGGGGCGTGCGCCGGCCCTTCACCGCCCCGACCAGCAGCCGGATCGCCGGCGCATCGGCACGCGGATGCACCGGGCGGATCGTCACTGCACCGAAACGACCTTTCAGCGCGGCCAGCAGCGCCTCAATCGCCTCGGGCCGGTGGATCAGCGCCAGCCGGCCGCCGGGCTCCAGCAGCCGCTCGGCGGTGGTGATCCATGTAGCGACATCGACATCCGGCACGGCATGGGCGAGCGCCCTGCCGGCGCGGGGCGAGACGCGATGGCGGGCGGGGTCGTTGAAGGGCGGGTTCATCAGCACCATGTCGGCCGCGCGGGGGGCGGGCAGAGCGGGCCCGGAGGGGCGCCCCAGCGTGGCGACATCGGCGATCGCGACATCCAGCCGCATGGCAAGGGCCGGCCGCTGGCGGGCGACGTTGCGGGCGGCCAGCGCGGCGGTGGCGGGATCGATCTCCACCAGCGTCACCGCGACCTCGGCGAGCCGTATCGCCAGCGCCAGCCCGGCCGCGCCGACGCCGGCGCCGAGATCGACCGCGCGGCGGGCATCGTCCGGCACGCTGGCGGCGAGCAGCAGCGCGTCATGGCCGGCGCGATGGCCGACCGCCGGCTGCAGCAGGCGCAGCCGGCCGCCGAGAAAGGCATCGTCAGTCACGGCGCCCTCGACGATCTCCGCGTCGGTCAGCGCGGTATCGGCCGCTTCGCCGCTCATGGCGCGGGCAGCTCGGCGCCGAGGCCGGCCTCCGTCAGCAGGACGCGGGCGCGCGCATGAGAGCCCTCCTCGACCAGCAGCCGGCGCGGCAGCAGGCCGATGGAGCCCTCCATCACGCTCATATGCTGGTCGAGCACGAGATGGCCGATGCCGGCGGCGTCGAGCAGCGCCTCGATGGCCGAGAGCAGGACGATGTCGTTGGTGCGAAGCAGTTCGCGCATAAGCGCATGATGCCACGGCAGCGTGCAATTGCGCATGCCCCTTGCGTGCCTGGGACCTTCCGCCATTTCCGTCCGGCGCGCATTTGCGCTATGGCGAAGATCGGTGGGTGCGTTTGCCCCGGGGAGTTGCGGCCGGCAGCCGCGGTTTTCGGGCAGGTGACGCGCCGCTCCTCGTTTCATACGGTGCGCGTCCTAAGTCAACGATCGGAAGCTTCCCTTGGCCGTCGTCCTGCCCTTCGATCCTGCCGCCGAGAAGTCGGCAACGCCCTCCATCGAGGGCATCGTCACTCTGGTCCGCGCGGATATGGAGCGCGTGAACGCACTCATCCTGTCGCGCACCGGCTCGGATGTGACGATGATCCCGGAAGTGGCGCAGCACCTCATCTCCTCCGGCGGCAAGCGGCTGCGGCCCATGCTCACCCTCGCCACCGCCGCGCTCACCGCTTACGAGGGCGACGGCGCGGTGAAGCTGGCCGCTTCGGTCGAGTTCATGCACACGGCGACGCTGCTGCATGACGACGTGGTCGACGACAGCGAGATGCGCCGGGGCAAGCTGGCCGCGCGCATGCTGTGGGGCAACGAGGCCAGCGTGCTGGTCGGCGACTTCCTGCTCGGCCAGGCGTTCCGCATGATGATCGAGGTCGGCAACCTCACCGCGCTCGACATCCTGTCCAATGCCGCCGTGGTGATCGCCGAGGGCGAGGTGGCCCAGCTCGCCGCCGCCAAGAACACCGCCACCAGCGAGGACGAGTATCTCGGCGTGATCCGCGGCAAGACCGCCGAATTGTTCGCCGCCGCCTGCGAGGTCGGCCCGGTGCTGGCGGGCCGGCCCAAGGCCGAGCAGTCGGCCAGCCGCAGCTACGGCATGAATCTCGGCATCGCCTTCCAGCTCGTCGACGACGTGCTCGACTATGGCGGCGACGGCGCGGCGCTCGGCAAGAATGTCGGCGACGATTTCCGCGAGGGCAAGATCACCCTGCCGATCATCCTCGCCTTCCGGCGCGGCACCGAGGAGGAGCGCGATTTCTGGCGCCGCTGCCTCGAACAGGGCGAGATCGGCGCCGGCGACCTCGAGCGCGCGGTCGAACTGCTGATCCGCCACCGGGCGCTGGCCGACACGATCGAGCGCGCACGGCACTATGGCGCCATGGCGCGCGATGCGCTCGGCCTGTTCCCGGCCGGCCCCGCCAAGCGGGCGCTGCTCGACGTGGTGGATTTCTGCGTCTCGCGGGTGAACTGAACGGGCTCAGCGCCGCCCGGCGAAGAAGTCGCGCAGCAGGCGCGCCGCCTCGCTCTCGCCGAGCCCGCCATAAATATCCGGCCGGTGATGGCAGGTCGGCTGGGCGAAGAAACGCACGCCGCTCTCCACCGCCCCGCCCTTCGGGTCCGCCGCGCCGTAATACAGCCGGCGCAGTCGTGCCCAGGCGATGGCCCCCGCGCACATGGTGCAGGGTTCCAGCGTGACATAGAGATCGCAATCGGGCAGGCGGTCGCTGCCGAGCGTTGCCGCCGCCGCGCGGATCACCAGCATCTCGGCATGGGCGGAGGGATCGGAGAGTTCGCGGGTGCGGTTGCCGTCCGCCGCCAGCACCACGCCGTCCCGCACCAGCACGGCGCCGACCGGCACCTCGCCGCGCACGCCCGCTTCGGCCGCCTGCTCCAGCGCCAGCGCCATGAAGTCCCGCCGTGCCGTCGCGTTCCCTGCCACCTGCCCGCCACCCTTTCCGCAAAGCCGCGCCGCCGCCAAAAGCTCGCCATCACGTCGCGGACGTGCTAGCACCCGCGCCCCATTACGGATATCGCTTGAAGCCCGGATCGCACGCAAATCCGGATCGCACCCCCGGACGATCGCACCCCATGCCGAAAAACACGCCGCCCCGCAAGGATCACAACCGCGTCCCGCGCGCGCCCCGCACTTTGGCCCCGGCCGAACCGCGCGAAGCCGAGCGCGTCGCCAAGGTCATCGCCCGCGCCGGGCTCGGTTCGCGTCGCGAGATCGAGGAATGGATCCTCGCCGGCCGCGTCGCGGTGAACGGCGTGGTGCTGGAGAGCCCGGCCTTTACGGTGACGGCCGAGGACGCCATCACCGTGGATGGCGCGCCGCTGCCGCAGAAGGAGCGCACGCGCCTGTTCATGTACCACAAGCCCAAGGGCGTGGTGACGACGAACTACGACCCGGAAGGCCGGCCGACGCTGTTCGAGATCCTGCCGCCGGGCCTGCCGCGGCTCGTCTCGGTCGGCCGGCTCGACCTCAACACCGAGGGGCTTATCCTGCTCACCAATGATGGCGGGCTGTCGCGCGTGCTGGAGCTGCCGGAGACCGGCTGGCTGCGCCGCTACCGCGTGCGCGCCAAGGGCACGGTCTCGCCGGAGAAGCTCGACGCGCTGATCGCCGGCATCACGGTCGAGGGCGTGCATTACGGCCCGATCGAAGCCAAGCTCGACCGCGTGCAGGGCGCCAATTCCTGGCTGACGCTGGCGCTGCGCGAGGGCAAGAACCGCGAGGTCCGCAACGTCCTCGGCGCGCTCGGGCTCGACGTGAACCGGCTGATCCGCCTCTCCTACGGCCCGTTCCAGCTCGGCGAGATCGCGCAGGGCGCGATCGAGGAAGTGCGCACCCGCGTGCTGGCCGACCAGCTCGGGCCGGAGCTTTCCGCCGCCGCCGGCGCCGATTTCGAGGGCCCGCTGTTCGACCACGCCGAGGCGGAGGAGGCGCCCGTCGCGGTGCGTACGGGGACGAAGAACGCCGCCAAGGCACGCTACGCCAAGGCCGACGGCGCGGAGGACCGTCACCGCCGCCGGCCGATCGACCTCGAGGAAAGCCCCGAGCGCACCGTGACCGCCGGCATCGTCGCCGACCGCAAGGGCCGCAAGGTGCTGGTGCAGCGCGTGCGCGCCACCGAGACCGCGACGGAAGAACGCCCGGTCCGCCCGCCCCGCGAGCGGGAGATCCGCGAGGAAGAGCGCGAGGCCGCGCGGGCCCGTCCGGTACGCCCGCCGAAGCGGGCGGGTGGCGAGAGCACCTTCCGCAAGCGCCCGGACCGCGCGGCTCCCTTCGAAGCCGGCGAGGACGAGCGTCCCGCTCGCGGCCCGCGCCCTGCCCGCCCGCCGAGCCGCGACCGCTCCAGCGCCGGCCCGCGCCCGGCGCGCCCGCGCTTCGAGGAGCGTGGTCCGCGCGAGGAGAACGAAGGCGCCGAGCGCAGCTTCCAGCCGCGCAGCGAACGCCCTGCTGGTGATCGGCCGTTCCGCGAACGTAGCGAGCGCCCGGCCGGTGACCGTCCGTTCCGGGAGCGCAGCGAGCGTCCCAGCGGTGACCGCCCCTTCCGGGAGCGCAGCGAGCGCCCGGCGGGTGACCGTCCGTTCCGGGAACGCAGCGAGCGGCCGAGCGGTGATCGCCCGTTCCGGGAACGTAGCGAGCGCCCGGCCGGTGATCGGCCGTTCCGGGAACGTAGCGAGCGGCCGGCTGGTGACCGTCCCTTCCGGGAGCGCAGCGAACGCCCTGCTGGCGACCGCCCGTTCCGCGAACGTAGCGAACGCCCCTCTGGCGACCGCCCCTTCCGTGAACGCAGCGAGCGGCCGGAAGGTGCGCGTCCCTATCGCGGCCAATCCAGCGACCGGCCTTTTACCGGCCGGGTGAAATCCGAGCAGAACCGCTCGCGCCGTCCGCGTCCTGGCGAGGGTAACGAGCCGCGCCGCGAGGAGCGTCCCGCCCGCCCGCCACGCGAGTTCGGCGACCGTCCGGAGCGCGGCGAACGGCCGGCCGGCAAGCCTTTCGGCGAGAAGACCTATGGCCAGAAGTCGTTCGGCGACAAGCCGCGCGGCAAGTCCTTCGGGGACCGGCCCTCGGGTGGCAAATCGTTTGGCGGCAAGCCGGGCGGCGGCAGATCCTTCGGAGACAAGCCCTCGGGCGGACGACCCGGCGGGGCCCGTGATGGCGCGCCGCGCGCGGGTGGCAAGCCGGGTGGCGGCAAGCCTTCCGGCGGCCGGCCGGGTGGAAAACCCTCGGGCGGGCGGCCGCCGCGCGCGCCGCGCTGAGGTGATGTGAGCGATGCGCATCGTCGGCGGGCGCTTCCGGGGCCGTGTGCTGCAAGGCCCCTCCTCCAACGCCACGCGCCCGACCTCGGACCGGCTGCGCGAGGCGCTGTTCAACGTGCTCGCCCATGCCTATGACGACGCGGCGGACGGCGCGCGCGTGCTCGACCTGTTCGCCGGTACCGGCGCGCTGGGGCTGGAGGCGCTGTCGCGCGGAGCGAAATTCGCCGTCTTCGTGGATGAGGCGCCGGAGCCGCGCGGGCTGATCCGCGCCAATGTCGAGACGCTGGGGCTGGGCGGCATCACCCGCATCTTCCGCCGCGACGCGACGAAGCTGGGCGAGGCTTTCGCCAGCGACGCCTTCGACCTCGTCTTCTGCGATCCGCCTTACGGCCGCGGCCTCGCCGAGCAGGCGCTCATCAGCGCGCGCGACGGCAAATGGCTGGCGCCGGGGGCGCTGGTCGTGGTCGAGGAGGCGGTGGAACCGGGCTTCACGGCGCCGGACGGCTTCGAGGAGCTGGAGCGGCGGCGCTACGACACCACCGAGATCGTCATCCTGCGGGCGCCGTAAGGAAACACTCAGCCGATCTGCTCGACCGCCGCGAGGATGCGCGCAATGTCCTCGGGCCGCGACAGGCGGTGGTCGCCATCCTTCACCAGCGTCACCACCACATCGTCCTCGGCGAGGCAGGACACCAGCTTCATCGCGTGCTGCCACGGCACGGTGTCGTCCGCCACGCCCTGCAGGATGCGCACCGGGCAACCCACCGCGAAGGGCGCGCCGAGCACGAGATTGCTCCGCCCGTCCTCGATCAGCGCGCGGGTGAAGGGCTGCGGCTCGCCATAGTCGGAAGCGCGGTACCACACGCCCTTCGCCATCACCTCGGCGCGGATCTCCGGCGTCATTGCCTTCCACACCAGCTCCTCGGTGAAGTCGGGCGCGGGGGCAATCAGCACCAGCCCGGCAAGGCGCGAGGCGTCGCCGCGCGCGGCCAGCGCACGGGCCAGCAGCAGCGCGATCCAGCCGCCCATAGAGGAGCCGACCACGATCTGCGGGCCGGCGGTTTCGCGGTCGAACACGGCGAGCGCGTCCTCCGCCCAGCGCGATATGGTGCCCTCGATGAAGGCGCCTTCGGACTCGCCATGGCCGGAATAGTCGAAGCGCACCACGCGGCGATCATGGGCGGCGCCCCAGGCCGCCAGTTCCACCGCCTTGGTGCCGAGCATGTCGGAGAGGAAGCCGCCGCACCACAGCACGCCGGGCCGCCCATCTCCGCCCGGCGTGGTCCGCACCGCGATGCGGCGCGCATCGGCGCCGACAGTGACGAAATGCGGGGCGGATGGGGCGGTCTCGGTCATGCGGGGGTCCTCGATCGGTACCTGGCGGCGATGCAGCCCGGCGGCGGGTGGTGGGCGATCTTGCGATTCGCGCGGCGCACGCCATCTTCACCTACAGGCTGAGACCGGCCGCGAACAAGATTTACGGCCAGATCCCGGCAGGTTTCGCGCTACCCGACCGGGTATCGACGCATTCCCCCCTTTGCGCCGTTGACTTCTGACGGGTTTGTCACGATCTTCTGCGACCGTTTTACGCGCGCAGGAACGAGCCGGCCGGCTGACCTTCGGGCAGCGGTGAAACGCCTATATCTGAAATGGCAGAGGAGAAGACCGCCATTCGTCGCCCCATGAGACCCGTCGCGCCGGAGAAGGAAGGCCCGCGCGTCAACGAAGACATCCGGATCCGCGAAGTGCAGCTCATCGATCAGGATGGGCAGAATCTCGGCGTCATTCAGACTCGGGATGCCATTCTGCGTGCGCAGGAAGCTGGCCTCGACCTGGTCGAGATCGCGCCGAACTCGGTGCCGCCGGTCTGCAAGATCCTCGATTACGGCCGGTTCAAGTACCAGAACCAGAAGAAGGCCAACGAGGCCCGCAAGAAGCAGCACATCGTCGAGATCAAGGAAATCAAGCTGCGTCCCGGCATCGACACCCATGACTATGAGGTGAAGATGAAGGCCATCCACCGCTTCTTCGAGGAAGGCGACAAGGTGAAGATCACCCTGCGCTTCCGCGGCCGCGAGATGGCGCATCAGGAACTCGGCTACAAGCTGCTGAACAAGGTGAAGGAAGAACTCGCCCCGATCGCCAAGGTCGAAGCGGAGCCCTCGCTGGAAGGCCGGCAGATGATCATGGTGCTGGCGCCGCGCTGAACCGCGCGCCGCGCCACCCGCGTCATCGTCACAGCGTCATCCCGGACGGCCCAGGCGGCCGATCCGGGATCGCGCTTTTTTTTGTGCCCGGCTGGCGCCTGCCTAGTCCGGCAGCGAGCCGTTCTCGCCCAGCACGGCGCCGGCGAGATAGAGCGAGCCGGCGATCAGCACGCGCGGCGCCGGCCCGACCGGGAAGGCCTTGAGCCCGTCCAGCGCCGCCGCCACGCTCGGTGCGGTCGAGGCGTTGATGCCGTGCGCGCGCGCCGCCGCGGCGACCATCTCGGGCGGCTGGCCCTTGGGTGGCTGGCCCTTGAATTCGCCCGGCACCGGCACGGCGACGAGTTCGCGCGCCAGACCGGCGAAGGGCGCGAGGAAGCCACCGGCGTCCTTGGTCCCCAGCATGCCGACGATCATCACCAACGGACGCGACACCCGGTCTTCCAGGTCCGCCAGCGCGGCGGCGAGCGCCTGTCCGCCGGCGGCATTGTGGCCGCCGTCGAGCCAGACATCGACGCCCTCCGGCGCGCGCTGGGTGAGCGGGCCGGGCCCGAGCCGCTGCAGCCGCGCCGGCCAGGAGGCCGCGCGCATGCCGGCCTCGAAGGCGGCGGGGGGCAGGCGGAAGGCCGGGTCGTGCAGCCCGGCGACGCGCAGCGCCTCGACCGCAAGCCCCGCATTGCCGATCTGGTGCGGGCCGACGAGGCGTGGGCGCGGCAGGTCCAAAAGGCCGTCCTCGTCGGCGACGACAAGCCGGCCGCCTTCCTCGTGCGCCTGGAACTGCTCGCCCATGATGGCGAGCGGCGCGCCGACGCGCGCGGCCTGCCGCTCGATGGCGGCCAGTGCCTCGCGCGGCTGGCGGGCGATCACCGCCGGCACGCCGCGCTTGAGGATGCCGGCCTTCTCCAGCGCGATGGCACCGAGCGTCTCGCCGAGGAAATCGACATGGTCGATGGAGACCGGGGTGATGACGCTGACCAGCGGCGTGCCGACCACATTGGTCGCGTCCAGCCGGCCGCCGAGCCCGACCTCCAGCAGCAGCACGTCCGCCGGGATTTCGGCGAAGAGCAGCATGGCGGCGGCGGTGGTGATCTCGAAGAAGGTGATCGGCGCGCCGTCATTGGCCCGCTCGGCGCGGGCGAGCGCCTCGGCCAGGGTCGCGTCGTCGACCAGCGCGCCGGCGAGACGGATGCGCTCGTTGAAGCGCACCAGATGCGGCGAGGTGTAGACGTGGACGCGCTTGCCTGCCGCTTCCAGCACGGCGCGCATGAAGGCGACGGTGGAACCCTTGCCGTTGGTGCCGGCGACATGGATCACCGGCGGCAGGCGCCGCTCGGGATGGCCGAGCCGCTCCAGCACGCGCCACATGCGCTCCAGCGACAGGTCGATCAGCTTGGGATGCAGCGCCAGCAGCCGCTCGAAAATGCTCTCGACCGGGTCACGTGGCGCGGGCAGGGCAGGCATGGCAGCCTCAGGCGTTGAGCGGTGCCGGCGGCGCGGCCGGCGTCTCGGTGTCGGCTGCGGCGTGGCCGTTGGCGTGACCATTCGCATGGCCATTCGCCGCATGACCGTTGACGGCGTGGCCAATGGCCCCTTCCGTCGCCGGCACGTTCACGGCGGGGGCGCGCATCAGCAGGCGGCACAGCCGGCCGAGCGTCGCCCGCATCTCGTGGCGATGCACGACAAGGTCGATCATGCCGTGGTCGCGCAGATATTCGGCGCGCTGGAAGCCTTCCGGCAGCTTCTCGCGGATGGTCTGCTCGATGACGCGCGGGCCGGCGAAGCCGATCAGCGCGCCCGGCTCGGCGATCTGGATGTCGCCCAGCATGGCGTAGGAGGCGGTGACGCCGCCGGTGGTCGGATTGGCCAGCACGACGATGTAGGGCAGCTTAGCCTCGCGCAGCTCCTGGATGGCGCACGTGGTGCGCGGCATCTGCATCAGCGACAGGATACCCTCCTGCATGCGCGCGCCGCCCGAGGAGGCGAACATGATGAAAGGCGTGCCGCGCGCCGCGGCGGTCTCGAGGCCTGTGATGATCGCCTCGCCGGCCGCCATGCCGAGCGAGCCGCCCATGAAGCCGAAATCCTGCACCGCGACGGTGACCGGCAGGCCTTCCAGCTTGCCGTAGCCGACCTTCACCGCGTCCTGCGCGCCGGTCTTGGCGCGGGCGTCCTTCAGGCGGTCGGCATAGCGCTTCTCGTCGCGGAACTTCAGCGGATCGGCGACCACCGAGGGCAGGGCGATGTCGTACCACTTGCCGCCGTCGAACACCGAGCGCAGGCGCGACGTCGGGTCCATACGCATATGGTAGCCCGAGCCGGGAATGACGAAGAGATTGGATTCGAGGTCCTTGTGGAACACGAGTTGCCCGGTCTCGGGGCACTTGACCCAGAGGTTCTCGGGCACGTCCCGGCGATTGAGGAAGCTGTTCAGCTTCGGGCGGACGACGTTCGTGATCCAGTTCAAAAGCGTGGCTCCGGACGGTGGTGTCGGGCGGCCGCGCGCGCACGGCCGGCCTTCATCTAATCGCCGAGGGCGGCAATGAAAAGGCAGGCGAGCGAATCATTCGCCCGTCCTGCCGCATGGAACGCGCCTATTCGGCCGCGTGGCGGCGCACGCCGCGCACCGCCTCGGCCAGCCGGGCGACCAGGCCGGTGACGGCGGAAACGGTCGCCGGCGTCGCCCTGTCCTCGCCGTCGAGGCTGGCGCGCAGCACGTCGATCAGCGCCGAGCCGACCACCACGCCGTCGGCGCCGGCGGCGATGCCGGCGGCCTGCTCGGGCGTGCGCACGCCGAAGCCGACCGCGACCGGCAGCGCGGTGTGACGCTTGATGCGCGCCACCGCCTGGCCGACCCGGTCCGCATCCGGCGTCGCCGCGCCGGTGATGCCGGTGATGGAGACGTAGTAGACGAAGCCCGCCGTGTTCGCGAGCACCGCCGGCAGGCGCTTGTCATCGGTGGTCGGGGTGGCGAGGCGGATGAAGGCGAGGCCCGCCGCCAGCGCCGGCAGGCACAGCTCGTTGTCCTCTTCCGGCGGCAGGTCGACGACGATGAGCCCGTCCACGCCGGCGGCCTTGGCGTCGATGAGGAAGCGCTCGACGCCATAGATGTAGATCGGGTTGTAATAGCCCATCAGCACGATCGGCGTGGCATCGTCGCCGGTGCGGAATTCGCGCACCATGGCGATGGTCTTGGCCAGCGTCTGCCCGGCCTTGAGCGCGCGCAGGCCCGCCGCCTGGATCGCCGGGCCGTCGGCCATCGGGTCGGTGAAGGGCACGCCGAGCTCGATGACGTCGGCGCCCGCCGCCGGCAGCGCCTTCAGCAGCGCGAGCGAGGTGTCGTAATCGGGATCGCCAGCGGTGATGAAGGTCACCAGTGCGGCGCGGCCCTCGGCGGCGCAGGCCTTGAAGCGGGTATCGAGGCGGGTGGTCGGGCGGGCGGTCATAGGCGGGTTCCCAGAATTTCAGCCACCTGCGGGATGTCCTTGTCGCCGCGGCCGGACAGGTTGACCACCATCAGATGGTCCTGCGGGAAGGTGGGAGCGAGATCGATCACCTTGGCGAGGGCATGCGCCGGCTCCAGCGCCGGGATGATGCCCTCCAGCTTCGACACCAGCTGGAAGGCGCTCAGCGCCTCATCGTCGGTGGCGGAGATGTAGGTGGCGCGGCCGATATCATGCAGCCAGGAATGCTCCGGCCCGATGCCGGGATAGTCGAGGCCGGCGGAGATGGAATGCGCCTCGGTAATCTGGCCGTCATCGTCCATCAGCAGATAGGTGCGGTTGCCATGCAGCACGCCCGGACGCCCGCCGGTGAGCGAGGCGGCGTGCTGGCCGCTCGGAATGCCGTGGCCGGCGGCCTCGACGCCGAAGATCTGCACGCCGGTATCGTCGAGGAAGGGGTGGAACAGGCCCATCGCGTTCGAGCCGCCGCCGATGCAGGCGATCAGGCTGTCCGGCAGGCGGCCTTCGGCCTCCAGCATCTGCTCGCGCGTCTCCTTGCCGATGATCGACTGGAAGTCGCGCACCATGGCGGGGTAGGGATGCGGGCCGGCCACCGTACCGATGCAGTAGAAGGTGTCGTGCACGTTGGTCACCCAGTCGCGCAGCGCCTCGTTCATGGCGTCCTTCAGCGTCGAGGCGCCCGAATGAACGGGCACCACCTCGGCGCCCAGCATCTTCATGCGGAACACGTTGGGCGCCTGCCGGGCGACGTCGACCGCGCCCATATAGACCACACATTTCAGGCCGTAGCGCGCGCACAGCGTGGCGGTGGCGACGCCATGCTGTCCCGCCCCGGTCTCGGCGATGATGCGCTCTTTGCCCATGCGGCGGGCGAGCAGGATCTGCCCGAGCACGTTGTTCACCTTGTGCGAGCCGGTGTGGTTCAGTTCCTCGCGCTTGAAATAGATCTTGGCGCCCTTGCCGGGGGCCGCGCCGGCGCGAAGATGCTCGGTGAAGCGCTCGGCGTAATAGAGCGGGCTCGGCCGGCCGACATAATGCTTCAGCCCGGCATCCATCTCCGCCTTGTAGGCGGGATCGGCCTTGGCCTCGGTATAGGCCTTTTCGAGGTCGAGGATCAGCGGCATGAGTGTTTCGGCGACGAAACGACCGCCGAAAATACCGAAATGCCCGTTCTCGTCGGGGCCGGTGCGGAAGGAGTTCGGAACGTTCACGACAGGCTCGTCTCTCTCGCGGGTGAAGTCTGGGTAACGGCGCGCGCGGTCGGGACATCGGCCTCGCGGGCGGCACGCACGAAGGCGGCGATGCGCGCGGGGTCCTTGATGCCGGGTGCGCTCTCGACACCGGATGATACGTCGACGCCGGCCGGTTGGATGCGTCGCACCGCCTCGCCGACATTGGACGGGTCGAGGCCGCCCGACAGAATGAGCGGGCGGGTGGTCTCCAGCCCGGCCAGAATGTCCCAGTCGAAGGCGACGCCGTTGCCGCCGGGCAGCACCGCGCCCTTGGGCGGCTTGGCATCGAGCAGCAGCGTATCGGCGACGGCGGCATAGGCGGGCAGCGCGGCGAGGTCGGCACGGCTGGCGACGCCGATCGCCTTCATCACCGGCAGGCCGAAGCGCGCGCGGATGGCGGCGACCCGCTCGGGACTCTCATGGCCATGCAGTTGCAGCAGGCCGGGGCGGATGGCGGCGATGATGTCGGCGAGCAGGGCGTCGTCGGCATCGACGGTAAGCGCGACGATCCTCGCCCGCCCACGCACCTGCGCGGCAAGCGCGCGCGCGGTGGCGAGGTCGACATGACGCGGGCTCGCCGGGAAGAACACCATCCCGACCATGTCGGCACCCGCGCCGAGCGCCGCTTCCAGCGTCTCGGCGGTGCTGAGCCCGCAGATTTTGATCTCAAGCGACAAGGCCGCCTCCTCAGGAACGAGCCACCTAGCACGGACGCCCGGCGGAGGCGAGGTTTTGGTGCGCCTCGCGCGCTGGCGCCCTTCCGCCCCCTCGCCCTGCGGGACGATATGGCCGGGCCTTCCTTATCGAAATTCCAGACGGGAAAGGTGGAATATTCCGGCCAGCGGCACAATTGCCCCTTTCTCGGCGTCAAATCCCATGCTACTCACATTCAACTGTGAAATTGATTATTTCACGTTTATTTTGTGATTATAGCCGGTCGGGGGCATCCGATCGCGCCTCTCGTGATCGTGGAGAAAGACCCATGCGCCTGTCGCGCCGCCTTGTCCTCACCACTGCCCTGACCGCCGCGCTGGCGCCGTTCCTCCTCGCCGGAGCCAGCCCGGCCCGCGCCCAGGAGGCGCCGAACTCCATCCTCAACGCCTCCTACGACATCGCCCGCGAGCTGTTCGAGGCGATCAACAAGCAGTTCGAACCGGCCGAGAAGGCCAAGACCGGCAAGGAGATCAAGGTCAACCAGAGCCATGCCGGCACCTCCAAGCAGGCGCGTTCCATCGTCGAGGGGCTGGAAGCCGACGTGGTGACCTTCAACCAGATCACCGACATCACCTTCCTGGTCGACAAGGGCTACGTCGCCAAGGACTGGCAGACCCGCCTGCCGAATGCCGCTTCGCCCTGGTACTCCTTCCCCGCCTTCCTGGTGCGCGAGGGCAACCCGAAGAACGTCAAGAACTGGGACGACCTGGTGCGCGACGACGTGAAGCTGGTCTTCCCGAACCCGAAGACCTCGGGCAATGCCCGCTACACCTATCTCGCCGCCTATGCCTTCGCGCTGGAGAAGTTCAACGGCGACGTCGCCAAGGCCGACGCCTTCGCCAAAAAGCTCCTGTCCAATGTCGTGGTGTTCGACACCGGCGGGCGCGGCTCCACCACCACCTTCGTCGAGCGCGAGCAGGGCGACGTGCTGATCACCTTCGAGGCCGAGGTCATCAACACCCGCGACGCCTATAAGGACAAGAAACTCGAAGTCGTCGTGCCGCCGGTCAGCCTGCTGGCCGAGTTTCCGGTCGCCGTCGTCGACAAGGTGGTCGACAAGCGCGGCTCACGAGCCATCGCCACCGACTACCTGACCTTCCTCTATTCGCCCGCAGGCCAGAAGGTCGCCGCCGAGTTCAACAACCGCGTTGTCGACCCCAAGGTCGCCGAGGAGTTCAAGGACAAGTTCGCGCCGGTGCGCCTCCTCAAGGTCGAGGACGTGCTCGGCGGCTGGGCCAATGTGCAGAAGGTGCATTTCGGCTCTGGCGGCAAGCTGGAAGAGCTGTTCGTCGCGCCGTGAGCGCCTGCGGCGGCTCTGGACATCCGAGTTTCAATGCGCCATGGCCGGGGAAGCATCCCGGCCATGGCCTTTTTCCAGGAGCCCGTCCGTTGAACCGCGTCGTACCGGGCCTTCCGCTCTCGCTCGGCATCACCCTGTTCTATCTCTGCCTGATCGTGCTGCTGCCGCTCGGCGCGTTGGTCTGGCAGGCGGCGGATGTCGGCTGGGAGCGCTATGTCGCCATCATCACCGGCACGCGCACGGCGGCCGCCTTCCGCCTCACCCTGACGACGGCGGCGCTGGCGACGGCGTTCAACGCGGTCTACGGGTTGGCGCTGGCCTGGGTGCTTGTGCGCTATGAATTCCCAGGCAAGCGGCTGCTCGACGCACTGGTCGATGTGCCCTTCGCGTTGCCGACGGCAGTGGCCGGCCTCGCGCTCTCGGCGCTGTTCGTGAAGAACGGCTGGTTCGGCGCCCCGCTCGCCGTCCTCGGCATCGAGGTCGCCTACACCCCGCTCGGCATCGCCTGCGCCATGGCCTTCACCTCCATCCCCTTCGTGGTGCGCACGGTGCAGCCGGTGCTGGAGGACCTCGCCGCCGATGTCGAGGAAGCCGCCGCGACGCTGGGCGCCTCGGATGCGCGCATCTTCGCCCGCGTCATCTTCCCGGCGATCTTTCCGGCCTTCCTCACCGGCGCCTCGCTGTGCTTCGCCCGCTCGCTCGGCGAATTCGGCGCCATCATCTTCATCGCCGGCAACCTGCCGCTGAAGACCGAGGTGGTCTCGCTGCTGACCTTCATCCGCATCGAGGAATATGAATACGCCGCCGCCGCCGCCATCGCCTCCACCCTGCTCGGCCTCGCCTTCCTCATGCTGTTCGCCGTCAACATGATCCAGCTCTGGCAGCAGCGCCGGATCGGCACGGGAGACTGAGCCGATGAGCGATACTTCCCGCCCCTCCGGCCGCATCCGCGTCGGCGATGGCCCGCTCACCCGGCGAGTGTTGATCGGCGGCGTGCTTGTGGTCACCGCGCTGGTGCTGGTGGCGCCGCTCATCGCCATCTTCGCCGAGGCGTTCCGACACGGGATGACGGCCTATGCCGCCTCCTTCGCCGCGCCGGACACGCAATACGCCATCGGGCTGACCGTCCTCGTGGCGCTGATCGTGGTGCCGATCAATGTCGGCTTCGGTATCGCCGCGGCCTGGTGCATCGCCAAGTTCCGCTTCCGCGGCCGCAACCTCCTGGTCGCGCTGGTGGAACTACCCTTCTCCATCTCGCCGATCATCGCCGGCGTCGCCTATCTCTTCGTCTATGGCGCGCAAGGGCTGCTCGGGCCGTTCCTCGAGGCGCACGACATCAAGATCATGTTCGCCGTGCCGGGCATCGTGCTGGCGAGCCTGTTCGTCACCGCGCCGTTCGTCGCCCGCGAGCTGATTCCGCTCATGATCGCGCAGGGCTCCGAGGAGGAAGAGGCGGCGGTGACGCTGGGCGCCGGCGGCTGGCGCATCCTGCGCCTCGTCACCTTGCCGAATGTGCGCTTCGCCCTGCTCTACGGCGCGGCCTTGTGCAATGCGCGGGTGATGGGCGAGTTTGGCGCGGTGTCGGTGGTCTCGGGCAATATTCGCGGCCAGACCAACACGCTGCCTCTACAGATCGAGCTGCTCTATCAGGACAACAACGCCATCGCGGCGTTTGCCATCGCCACCATCCTCACGGCCGTGGCGCTGTTCACGCTCATCGCCAAGGCGATCATCGAGCGGCTCGACGCCGCGCGGGTGAAGGCACAGGGCCGTCCGGGGCATTGAGGCTCCGCCCTTTGCTGTCCCTCTCCCCCGCGGGGAGAGGGCGTTAAGAGCCCCGCAGCGCCTTCCACACCAGCTCGGCGCAGGCGAGGTCCTCGATGGCGGTGCCGACCGACTTGAACAGGGTGATCTCCTCCGCCGAGCCCCGCCCCTTGGCGATGCCGCCGGCGAGCTCGAACAGGTCGCCATGGATGCCGTCGGTCGCCAGCACGCCGGTCGCGAGCGGCACGACGATGTCGCCGGCCTCCTTGCCCGCGCCGGCGCGGGTGTCGACATAGACGCGCGCGCGCCGGATCGCCTCGTCATCGGCCTCGCGCATGGCGGGGGTGAAACCGCCGACAAGATCGACATGCTGGCCGGGCCGGAGGTAGCGGCCCTCGACCAGCGGCTCGGGTGACAGCGTCGCCGAGGCCACGATGTCGGCCCCCGCGATCGCGGTCCCACGATCGGGCTCCGCACGGGCGTCGAAGCCCTCGGCCTTCAAGGTTTCCGCCAGCGCCTCGGCCTTGGCCAAGGTGCGGTTCCAGATGGTGATGCTGCGGATCGGCCGCACGCTCGCATGGGCGCGGGCGAGATAAGGCGCCAGTGCACCGGCGCCGATCACCGCCAGCCGGCTGGCATCCGCGCGGGCGAGATAGCGCGCGGCGAGTGCCGAGGCGGCGGCGGTGCGCCACACGGTGAGCGCGCGCCCGTCCATTACCGCGAGGGGCTCGCCGGTGGCGGCGGAATTGAGCACGTAGAGGCCGATGACGCTGTCGGCGCCGCGCGCGGCATTGCCGGGAAACACCGTGACCAGCTTGGTGCCGAGCACGTCGTCGGCAGTGCCGTCCGCTGTCCAGGCCGGCATGAGCAGCAGCATGGCTTCCTCGCCGTCCGGCCGCTCGATGGCGTGGTGATGGCGCACCGGCGTGACGATGCGGCGCCGGAAGGCGGCATCGAGCGCGTCAATGAGGGCGGGAAAGGTCAGCAGGCCGGCGATCTCGCCGGCGGAGACAAAACGCAGATCGGACATTTCAACTCGGTTTACTCAGGCCGCGCGGCTGCGGTCAACAAGGGCGGGCGTCGCCGGGCTGGAAGCCAGAGCGGGCGCCGCGGCGCGTGCGGGACCCGTTCCCGTGCGGGCGGCGAGCGAGGTCTTCAGCTCCTCGGCCTGCGCCTTGGCGCGGCGCGCCTCGCGCTCGTTGCGGCGGGCCGCGCGACGCCAGCGGCCCTGGCCAAGCCAGACGCTGACCCCGCCAAGCACCACGCCGACGATCAGCGCACCGAACACCACGAGGAACAGCGGCAGCTCAATGGTCCAGTCGCCGCTGAACGGATCGACGACAAGCCCGACCTGGTGCCGGTTCGCCACCGCCAGCATCACCAGCCCCACCGAGATCGGCAGGACAACGAGTATCGTCAAGATACGGCGCAGCAGCACGCGGCACTCCCGGATCGATTGTACAGGCGAGGGTTATTCGAGGTCGACGCCGTCATTAAGGCGCTCGCGCATTTCCTTGCCGGTCTTGAAATAGGGCACGGCCTTGCCGTCGACCGCCACATGCGCGCCGGTTCGCGGGTTGCGGCCGGTGCGGGCGGGGCGGGCCTTCACCGAGAAAGCGCCGAAACCGCGCAGTTCGACACGGTCGCCGCGCGCCAGCGCCGCGACGATTTCGTCGAGGATCGCGTTGACGATATTCTCGACATCGCGCTGATAGAGATGCGGATTCGCCTCGGCGATCCGCTGCACAAGTTCGGACTTGATCATCGACGCCCCGTCCCCTCGCTGCGATCGGCTCGTCGGAAATCCAAAAACATCATATTTTGGAAACTCTTGGGCCCCGTCTAGCCACCCCGAGGGTGCCAGAGGGCCAACAGACCGTCAAGGCGCGCCGTCGCGACCGCGTCACTTGCGCCACCGATCACGGCATTAGCGAGTTCGCCGAGCCCGATCAAGGACATAAGCTTGACGCCGGTGGCGTGCAGCCAGCCAAATTCGTCGCCCGCCCGGCGGGTGTGCCAATCACGTACGGGAAGATCCTTGGAAACGCCGCGCTCGCGGGCCAGCCAGTCGCGCGCCGTGCGCTCGTCGCCGAGCTCGTCGACGAGGCGCAGCGGCAGCGCCTGGTGGCCGGTGAACACCCGTCCGTCGGACGCCTGCGCGAGCTTGTCGGCGTCGAGCAGCCGGCGCTCGGCGACCAGCCCCTTGAACCAGTCATAGCTGTCGGCGACCAGCGCGCGCACCGCGTTGCGGGCGTCCTCGGTCGGCGGATCGAACATGTTCGGCGCGGCTTTGAGCGGGCTCGACTTGATCTCCTCATAGGAGATGCCGACCGTCTTCATCAGCTCGGCGAAATTGGGGAACTGGAAGATCACGCCGATGGAGCCGACCAGCGCGTTGCGCGGGGCGATGATGTGGTCCGCGCCAAGCGCGGCGATGTAGGCGCCCGAGGCGGCGATGCCGTCGACCACGGCGACGATCGGCTTCTTCTCGGCGAGGCGGCGCAGCCCGTCATACAGCGCGGCGGAGCCGACCACCGTGCCGCCGGGGCTGTCGATGGAAAGGATCACGGCCCGCGCGCCGGAACGGCCGATGGCTTCCAGCAGCTCCAGCCGCTCGCGCTCATTACGGATGATGCCGCCTATGGTCACCCGCGCCACATGCGGCGAGGAGCGCGGCGGGAAATTGCCGTCGTCCCACCACAGGAAGGCGCCGAAGCCGCCGACCAGCAGGACGAGGAAGGCGAAGACGCGCCAGAAGGCCAGCTTGCGCCGCAGCCGCCGGCGGGCGATCACCTCGTCGACCTCGATCGCGCTCGGCGACATCTGCCTCTCCCCGGATTGCAACGGCCCAAGGGGTAGCCCCCGCCGCCGGCCGGCGCAAGCACGGGAGGGTTGCGCGCTCAGCCGCCGTGCTTTTCCAGGAAGGCCTCGATGGCGAGGGAACGGAAATCCTCCAGCGCGGCGCGCAGGCGGGCGTGCTCCCAATCCCACCAGGCGAGCGCCTGCAACCGTTCGCCGATCGCCTCGGGGAAACGCCGCTTCACCGGCCTGGCCGCCACGCCGGCGACGATGGTGTAGGCCGGCACGTCCTTCGAGACCACCGCGCCCGCCGCCACCACCGCCCCGTCGCCCACCGTGCGGCCGGGCAGGATGATGGCGCCATGGCCGATCCACACATCGTTGCCGATGGTGACGCCGTGCGCGCGGCGCCAGTCGAAGAAGGCGGGCTCGTCCTCGGCATCGTCGAAATAGGCCGAGGCGCGGTAGGTGAAATGCGCCTGGCTGGCGCGGTCCATCGGATGGTTGCCGGGGTTGATCCGGGTCATCGCCGCGATGGAGGTGAACTTGCCGATGCAGGCATAGGCGATGTCGGAATCGTTGACGACATAGGAATAGTCGCCGAGCACGACCTCATTGAGCGTGGTGCGCGGGCCAACCTCGGTGTAGCGCCCGAGCGTCGAGGCGGTGACCTCTGCGGTCGGGTCGATGGTGGGCGCGAGCCCGAGCTTCGTGCTCATGCGTGCCTGCTCATTTCTCAGTGCCGAAGCCGAAGCGGGCGATGAGCCGGAACGGCCCGGCCTCCTGCCGGTAGAGCGCGATACCGCCGACGATGAGGGGCCCATCGGCGCCGCTCTGCGCGAAGAGTTCGGCGAGCTCCGCCTCGGCCAGCGTACGCTCATCGTCCTCCAGCGGCCCGGTCAGCGTCATGTGGAAGCGGAAATCCTCCAGCACATAGGGGTAGCCCCAGCGCGCGAGGTGGTCCTGCTGGCGCGGGGTGAGCGGGGCGCGCAGGCGCTTTTCCATCTCCGCCGCGTTCATCGGCGCGCGGAACGGCTCGAAGCTCGCCACCGCCGCACCCGCCAGGCGGTCGAGCGCGGTGCAGGACGAGGCGGTCTTCAGGGCAATGAAGCGGCCGATGACGGCAAGCTGCACGCCGGTGCAAGCAAAGCGCGTGCGCTCGCCGGCAAAGGCGGCGCAGGCGGCACGCAATTCGTCCTCGCTGCGTCCCTCGGCAAGCCGGAACGGCGCCTTCAGCGTGGCGTGGAAGCCGTAGCGGCGCGGCTCGGCGGTGATCTCGCGCCAGCGCTCGGCATCGAAGCGGCGCAGCGCCGGCGGTGGCAGGGCGGCGCCGGTTTCCGCGTCATAGCCGATCACCGAGGCGCCGAAGCGCCAGAGCGAACTGGTCGGCGGCGGGGCGAAGTAGATGGCGTAGCGCGGCTCCGAGGACATGATCAGCGCTCAGAACACCCGGCGGCCATTGAGCGTGACCTCGCCCACCGCCGGCGTGTCGTCGATCAGCCGGAAGCGCAGCAGGTCGGCGCGCAGATCGGCGGCCAGCCGCCCGCGATCGTCGAGCCGGGCAAGGCGCGCGGGCGCCGCCGTCACCAGTGTCAGCGCCTGGGGCACCGACAGGTCGGCCGTGCGCGTCAAGGCGAGGGCGGCCTGCAGCAGGCTCGCCGGCACATAGTCGGAAGCGAGCGCGTCGAGCAGGCCTTCGCTGGCGAGGTCGCGCATGGAGACGCCGCCGGAATGCGAGCCGCCGCGCACCACGTTCGGCGCACCGCCAATGGTGGCGAGGCCCGAGACCTTGGCCGCGCGCGCGGCCTCGATCGTGGTGGGGAACTCCGAGATGGTGCAGCCCGCCGCCAGCGCCTCGTCGACATGGGCGGGGGTGGTGTCGTCATGGCTCGCCAGCACGATGCCGGAGCCGGAGAAGAGGGCCACCATGCGGTCGTAATTGCCGGCGACCGCACCCCTGGCGCGCTCGATGCGGTCGGCCACCTCGGCGTCGAGGTCCGGCCCGCCCTTGCCGATGCCGGAGAGATAGACCTTGAGATGCTCGACATTGCGCCATTGCCGCGTGCCGGGCGTGTGGTCCATCAGCGAGGCGAGCGAGAGGTTCGGCCGGCCGAGCGCGACGTCGACCAGATCGGGCAGGCCGTGGTCGGTCAGTTCGCAGCGCAGATGGATGCGGTGATCGACACGGAACATGCCGCGTGTCGCCCCCTGCTCCACCGCGTCCAGCATCACCTCGTAAAGCGCGCGGCGGTCGGCCTTGGCCTGGTCGAAGCCACCGGCGCAGATCGCGTCATAGACGGTGGTGACGCCCGAGCCCGCCATCTGCGCGTCATGCGCCAGCGCGGCGGCGCGCGCATCCGGCCAGATCACCTTGGGGCGCGGGATGAAATGGCCTTCCAGCGCGTCGGTGTGCAGGTCGATCAGGCCGGGGGCGAGATAGTCGCCCTCGCAGTCCATCGCCGAGGGCAGATGCGAGCGGCCCTCGTCAATGGCGCGGATCACTCCGCCTTCATGGACGAGCGTGCCGAGGACGAGGCGGTCTTCGAGCACGAGGCGGGCATTGGTCAGAATCGTTTCCATCGCCGCGCGTCTCGCATTTTGATGTGACCGTTCCATGAAACTCCCCAGCGGAAGGGGAGATGGTTTCTTCATCTCCAGGCACACCTTCACACCCCGAGAGCGCCGCCGTCCGAGCGCGGGTCATGTGCGCCTTCGAGCCCCGCCTTGCCGGGATGGATGACCACCGCGCCGGCATGGCCCATCATGTCGGAATGGGCCTCTGCGATGATCTCGATCTCGTGGCCGGCACGCTCCAGCTGCTCGGCCAGCGCGCCGTCGAACGCACCTTCCAGCTTGAGCGACACCGAGTTCGAGCCCCAGGTGCGGCCCAGCACCCAGCGCGGGCGGGCAATGGCCTCGCCGAGCGGCGCACCGAACAGGGCGTAGCGGCTCATCACTGCCGCATTGGTCTGCGGCTGGCCCTCCCCGCCCATGCAGCCAAAGGCGACGACGCGCCCGTCGGCCAGCTGCGCCATGCCGGGATTGAGCGTGTGGAACGGGCGCCGGCCCGGCTGCAGCGGATTCACCGCCCTGGGGTCGAGCGAGAAGGAGGTGCCGCGATTCTGCATCAGCACCCCGGTCGAGGGCAGCACCAGCCCGGAGCCGAACTCCCAGTAGATCGACTGGATGTAGGACACGGCGAGGCCACTCTTGTCCGCCGCGCCGAGCCAGATCGTGTCGCCGGGCGCCGCCCTGTGCGGCCAGGGCGCAGCGCGGCCGGCATCGATGGCGGCGACTTCCCGCTCCAGCGCGGCGGCGGCGAGGAAGTCCGCCGGCTCATGCAGCAGCCGGTCGAAATCCGTCACCACCTTGTCGCGGATGAGGAAGGCGCGCTTGGTCGCCTCGACCAGCCCGTGGATATGGGCGAAGCCCTCCGGCCGGGTGACCCCGAGCCGATCGAAGATGGCGAGGATCATCAGCGTCGCCAGCCCCTGGGTAGGCGGGGGCGAGCCCCACAGCTCCAGGGTCGAGAGCTTCACATGCAACGGGGAGCGGCGCACCGCGTGGAAATGCGCCAGGTCCTCGCGCGTCACCGGGCTGCCGGCCTTCTCAAGGTCGGCGGCGATCTCGCGGCCGACATCGCCGCGGTAGAAATCGTCCAGCCCGGCGCGGGAGAGGTGCTCCAGCGTGTCGGCGAGCCGCTCGAAGCGCTGCATCGTGCCGGGCTCCGGCACCGAGCCGTCCGCATCGAGGAAATTGCCGGCAAAGCCGGGGATAGCGGCCAGCTCGTCCTTCTTCTCGGCGGTCAGCCGGTGCTGCGAAGCTGAGACCGCGAAGCCGGCGCGGGCATGGCCGATCGCGGCCTCCAGCAGGCGGCGCACCGGCATCCTGCCGCCGAGTTCGCGCGCCGCCTCATGCGCCAGCTGCCAGCCGCCGATCTGACCGGGCACGGTGAGCGCAGCAAGCGGGCCGCGCGCGGGAAGCACATCCTCGTCATAGCCGCGCTCGCGGTAGAAGGCAGGGGTCGCCTTCGTCCCGGCATAGCCCGCCGCCTCGAAATAGCCGACGCGGCCCTTGGCATCGCGGATCAGCCAGAAGCCGTCGCCGCCGATCTGGTTCATATGCGGGTAGACCACGGCGATGGCGGCGGCCGCGGCCAGCGCCGCCTCCACCGCATTGCCGCCCTCCTCGAGCACGGCGCGGCCGGCTTCCGTGGCCAGCCAGTGCGGCGTCGCCACCATGCCGGAACCGGCCCGCACGCTCTCGTGATCGGAACCCCACGCCACCTTCGTTTCTCCCCAACGGCTGGAAAACTTGACCCGCGCGGCCGGGCATAGCAGTTTGCGCCCCGCTGAAGTAGACGGATCGAGACGAGATGAGCACGGGCCGACGCATCCGCTGGGATCATGTGAGCACGGTGGCGAGCGCCGCCATCCTCTTGGGGGCCGAGCTTATCGGCGCCGGGCTCGCGGCCGGCTGGGCCATCGCCGCGCTGTTCGACGCGAACTGGGTGTGGGAGCTGATCTTCGAAGGCACCCTCGCCGTGCTCGCCATCTACGGCATTTATCGCTTCGTGATGAAGGCGAAGTCGGTCGAGCCCTTCGTCGAGGGCTAGGCCCGAATCATTTCCATCATCGTCATCCCGGACGGTCGAAGACCGATCCGGGATCGTTGGAAATTGGCGAGCGATCCCGGCTCTCCGCTGCGCTGCGACCGGGATGACGACCTGAGAAACCACCCGCCTTCCGCCCCCCGCTACCGCCTCGATCCTGAGCACGCGGATATTTCGGGCGTATGCGATATTTCCCGCAGAACCCGCTTGCATATGACGGCGGAAATCCATACATCGCTGCTCGCCCAACATTCGCACGTGCCTGTGGTCGCGTGCCGATCGGCGGAAGTCCGGACAAGAGGCCGGAAAGTCGCCAGTCAGATCGGTAGCCGGAGGCGAAACCGGCGCACCTCGCTCTCAGCGGGGAACGTGACTTGAAGCAACGACGTAGCGGGCTTTTTTGGTCTCTGTCGGCCCTCCAAAGGTCGGGAAACTGAAGAGGCACTACTTCTTGCCGGGCGTGCGGTCGGGTTTCCCGTACCAAGCGAAGGCATCGATCGAACGCAGGCGCTCTCCACATGCGCAAGCGAACGCATCGCTGCCACGGCTCCATTCCACCCGGCCAAACGGCGTGACGCCGCCCGGCCGGCGAACGGATGCGCATTCTCGCCACGCGCGCGGCTCAATGACGCCGCGTGCGGGTGTTCGCATCCACTTGGGTCGAAGCTTCGGGTCTTTGGGGATTGCCATGACCGACCGTATTCGCGAATTCCTGCGCAACCGACGTGAGGATGGTCCCTGCGTCGTCGTCGATCTCGACGTGGTGCGCGCCAATTATGCCGCCTTCGCCCGGGCGCTGCCGGATACCCGCGTGTTCTACGCGGTGAAGGCCAACCCGGACGCGGCGATCCTGAACGCGCTGGCCGAGATGGGCTCGTGCTTCGACTGCGCCTCGGTCAACGAGATCCTCATGGTTCTCGCCACCGGCGCTACGGCTGACCGCATCTCCTTCGGCAACACCATCAAGAAGGAGCGCGACATCGCCCGCGCCTTCGAGCTGGGCGTGCGCCTGTTCGCGGTCGACTGTACCGAGGAAGTCGAGAAGGTCGCCCGCGTCGCCGCCGGTGCCAAGGTGTTCTGCCGCATCCTGTGCGACGGCGCCGGCGCCGAATGGCCGCTGTCGCGCAAGTTCGGCTGCGAGCCGGAGATGGCGGTCGACGTGCTGGAGCACGCCCACCGCCTCGGCCTCGAGGCGCACGGCATCTCCTTCCATGTCGGCTCGCAGCAGAAGAACGTCGAAGCCTGGGACGCGGCTCTCGCCTCCGCCTCGGCGATCTTCACCGAATGCGCCCAGCGCGGCTTCACGCTGTCGCTGGTCAATCTCGGCGGCGGCTTCCCGACCAAGTACCTGCAGGACGTGCCGGCGGCGGAAGCCTATGGCGAGGCGATCTTCCGCGCGCTGTCGCGGCATTTCGGCAATGCCATTCCGCAGACCATCATCGAGCCGGGCCGCGGCATGGTCGGCGCTGCCGGCCTGATCGAGGCCGAGGTGGTGCTGATCTCGAAGAAGTCGGCCACCGACGCGGTGCGCTGGGTCTATCTCGACATCGGCAAGTTCGGCGGCCTCGCCGAGACGATGGACGAGGCGATCCGCTACCCCATCCGCACGCCGCGTGACGGCGACGCGGTGGAGCCCTGCGTGCTCGCTGGCCCGACCTGCGATTCGGCCGACGTGATGTACGAGAAGGCCCCGGTGCTGCTGCCGGTGTCGCTCGCCATCGGCGACAAGGTGCTGATCGAGGCCACCGGCGCCTACACCACCACCTATTCGGCGGTGGCGTTCAACGGCTTCGAACCGCTGCGATCCTACGTGATTTGAGCGGGTCCTCGCCCGCTCTCCTCGTCATCCCGGACGCCGCGCCAGCGGCGGGCCAACGGCTTCGGCCGGGATGACGCTGCTGCACCCCAATTCCCCCTTCCTCTTTTTCCCGGCAGACCGGGTTTTGGAGGCCGTCATGCTCGCCACCACCGCTCCCGCCATCTCCCTCGAGACGCCGGCCGATATCGGCCAGCGCGAGGGCCTGCTCGACCTCGCCTTCGGCCGCGCCGCGCGGCTCGCCAAGACCAGCGAGCGCCTGCGCGAAGGCCGCAAGCCGGCCGAGGGCCTCGCTTTCGCCGCGCACGGGCCGGATGGGCGCGTGGTCGGCACGCTGCGCCTGTGGCACGTCACGGCGGGCCCGGCCCGCCCGGCGCTGCTGCTCGGCCCGCTCGCCGTGCACCCGTGGTTCCGCGACCGGGGCCTTGGCCGCGCGCTGATGACCACCGCGATCGTTGAGGCCACGCGCCTTGGCCATGGCGCCATCCTGCTGGTCGGCGACGCGCCCTATTATGCGCGCTTCGGCTTCGACGTGGCGCTGACGGAGGGCCTGTGGCTGCCCGGCTCGTTCGACCGCAGCCGCTTCCTCGGGCTGGAGCTCCGGCCCGGCGCGCTCGACGGCGCGCGCGGCCTGGTCAGCCCGACCGGCGCCATGGTCGAGGCGCCGAGCCTGAACGAGCTTGTCGCCCGCGAGGCCGCCGTCGCGGAGCTGAAGCGTTCGGCGTAAGGGTTCCCGCCTTTGGTCGTCATCCCGGCCGGAGGCGTAGCCGAAGAGCCGGGATCGCTCTCCATTCTGGCAGCGATCCCGGATCGGCCTTACGGCCGTCCGGGATGACGGCATCAGGATATTCCCCTCGGACGAGGTGGGTTCGAGCCGGCCGGGCTCGCCTGGGAAGCCTCAGAACTCGACGTCGAGCTCCTCCATCTCGTCCGGCTCCGTGAGCGCGCTCGCGCTCCACTCCTTCAGCGCCGGCAGCGCCAGAATGGCCTTGCAGTACGCCTTGGTCGGCGCGTCGAGCTTCACGTCATAGGTGGTGAAGCGCGAGCAGACCGGAGCATACATCGCATCCGCCATGGTCGGCGCGGCGCCGAACAGATAGGGCCCGCCATAGGTCTTCAGGCACTCGCGCCAGATGGCGAGGATGCGCTCGATGTCCGCCTGCGCCCCGGTCCACACCTTGAAGCCGGGGTGGCGGGCCTTGATGTTCATCGGCAGCGCCGAGCGCAGATTGGCAAAGCCCGAATGCATCTCGCCGGAGATCGAGCGGCAATGCGCCCGCGCTGCGCGATCGCTAGGCAGAAGCCCGGCTTCTGGCTTCAATTCGTGCAGGTACTCGGCGATGGCGAGGGTGTCCCAGATCTTCAGCCCGTCATGGTCCAGCCGCGGCACCAGGAAGGACGAGGATTGCAGCAGCAGTTCGGCGCGGATCGAGGGATCGTCGGCCGAGACGCGCGCCTCGTCGAATTCCAGTCCGGCCAGCCGGCACAGCAGGAAGCCGCGCAGCGACCACGAGGAATAGTTCTTGCTACTGATGGTGAGGACGGCCGAGGGTGCCTGACCCTTGATGGCGGATCGGGGCGCCGCCTTGGCGGGAGTGGATTTGCCGGCGCGTGTCGTCCCCGATCCGGACGTGGGCTTCTGTTTGGCGGTCGGGGCGGGCATGGTCCTCAATCCTGTTGTGGTCGGCGATGATGGGTAGGCGAGCGATGATGGGACGGGGCGATGCAAACACTATTCGTGCCATCCCCGATCCAGCCATCGGCCACCGCCGAGACATTCCGGTCCCGCGCCTGAAATTCTCCCGACCTTGCGCGCCGTTCGTCGTATCGTCCGCGCCGCCGGCTTCGGCTAGCGTTGCCGGGCGGGACGACGTGCGCGTGACGCCCGCGGCCCGTCGCCGGCCGGCGGCACGTGCCGGAACTGCCGCGCATGCGGCCCATGCAGCCGTCCCCGAGAGCCGCCGCTGATGATCTATGCCGCCTATCAGGCCCAGGCCGACCTGCTCGACCCCATGCGCACCCTGGCGCGGATGTCGCGGCGCATGCTCGGCAACACCATGGCGGGTTTCGGCGAGAGTGCGCTGCTGCGCAACCTTTCCGCCGCCTGCGAGATGGTGGAGCGCGCCGGGCTCAGCCATGCCCGCCCGGCCTTCGACATCAGGAGCGTGACGGTCGGCAATCGCGAGGTGGAAATCACCGAGGAGGTGGCGCTCGACCTGCCCTTCGGTTCGCTGCTGCATTTTGCCAAGGATGTCGACCAGCCGCAGCCGCGCATCCTCGTCGTCGCGCCGCTCTCGGGCCATTTCGCCACGCTGCTGATCGACACCGTCCGGACGCTGCTGCCCGACAACGACGTCTACGTCACCGACTGGGCCAATGCGCGCGACGTGCCGCTCAGCGCCGGCGCCTTCGGCTTCGACGACTATGTCGGGCATGTCATACGCTTCCTCGAGGAGATCGGACCCGGCGCGCACGCGCTGGCGGTGTGCCAGCCCTGCGTGCAGGTGCTCGCCGCCACCGCGGTGATGGCGCAGCACGACAACCCGGCGACGCCGCGCTCCATCACCCTGATGGCGGGGCCCGTCGACACCCGCGTCAACCCGACCAAGGTGAACGAGCTCGCCACCTCGAAGCCGCTCGACTGGTTCGAGCAGAACCTCATCGCCACCGTGCCGCCGGGCTTTGCCGGCTCGGGAAGGCGGGTCTATCCCGGCTTCGTGCAGGTCGGCGCCTTCATGGCGATGAACATGGAGCGCCACGTGAAGGCGCATGTGGAGCTGTTCGAGAACCTCGCCATGGGCGAGCACGAGAAGGCCCGCACCACCAAGACCTTCTATGACGAGTACTTCGCCGTGCTCGACCTCGCCGCCGAGTTCTATCTCGAGACCATCGCCAAGGTGTTCCAGGAGCACGACCTGCCGCGCGGCGTGCTGACCTATCGCGGCGAGCGGATCGATTTCCGCGCCATCCGCCGCACCGCGCTGCTCACCGTGGAAGGCGAGCGCGACGACATCTGCGCGGTCGGCCAGACGGTAGCGGCGCAGGACATCTGCGCCTCGCTGCGCCCGCATCTGCGCCGCCACCACATGCAGGCCGGCGTCGGCCATTACGGCGTGTTCTCGGGCCGGCGCTGGAAGGGGCAGGTCTACCCGCTGGTGCGCAACCACGTCCTCGCCAGCGACGCCTAGGCCCCGTCACGCGCCCGTCACCATTGACGCGGCACGCTGCGGCACCCCATGGTGCGGCCGCAATTTTATTTCCTCGGAACCAAAGGAGTCCCCCCGAGAATGTCGGTTTGGCCTGTCTATGCAAGAATCGATGGTCCCATCGTGATGATCGGCTTCGGCTCGATCGGTCGCGGTACCCTGCCGCTCCTGGAACGGCACTTCGATTTCGACAAGGAGCAGCTGACCGTCATCGATCCGGTGGACGACAACCGCGCCCTGCTCGACGAGCGCGGCATCCGCTTTGTCCAGCTGGCGATCACCCGCGAGAATTACCGCGAGGTGCTCGGCCCCCTGCTCACCAGCGGCGGGCGCGGCTTCCTGATCAACCTCTCGGTCGACACCGGCTCGGTCGACATCATGAATTTCGCCCGCGAGTGCGGCGCGCTCTATATCGACACGGTGGTCGAGCCCTGGCTGGGATTCTATTTCGACAAGGATGCCAGCCCGGCGAGCCGCTCCAACTATGCGCTGCGCGAATCCATGCTGGCCGCCAAGCGGGCCAATCCCGGCGGGCCGACCGCCGTGTCCTGCTGCGGCGCCAATCCGGGCATGGTGTCCTGGTTCGTCAAGCAGGCGCTGATCGACATCGCAACCGATACCGGCCTCGATGTCGAGGAGCCGACGACACGCGAGGCCTGGGCGGAACTGGCCCACGCGCTCGGCGTCAAGGGCATCCATATCGCCGAGCGCGACACCCAGCGCGCCCGCGATCCGCGGCCGTTCGGCAAGTTCGTCAACACCTGGTCGGTCGAGGGATTCGTTTCCGAGGGGCTGCAGCCCTCCGAGCTCGGCTGGGGCACGCACGAAAAATGGATGCCGGGCAACGCCCACACCCATAATTTCGGCTCCGGCGCGGCCATCTACCTGATGCAGCCGGGTGCCACGACGAAGGTACGCACCTGGTGCCCGACCCTGGGCGCCCAGCACGGCTTCCTGGTGACCCATAACGAGTCGATCTCGATCGCGGATTACTACACGCTGCGGCGGGGGGCGCAGGTGGCGTACCGGCCGACCTGCCACTACGCCTACCATCCCTGCAACGACGCCCTGCTGTCGTGGCACGAGGTCTTCGGCAATGAGGGCAGGTTCGATGGCGACTGGAAGATCCTCGACGAGCACGACATCGTCGACGGGCGCGACGAGCTCGGCGTGCTGCTCTACGGCCATGCGAAGAACGCCTACTGGTACGGCTCGCAGCTGACCATCGAGGAAACCCGCAAGCTCGCGCCCTATCAGAGCGCGACCGGGCTCCAGGTCACCTCGGCAGTGCTCGCCGGCATGGTATGGGCGATCGAGAATCCCGAGGCGGGCATTGTCGAGACCGACGAGATGGATTACCGCCGCTGCCTTGAGGTGCAGAAACCCTATCTCGGCACGGTGAAGGGCTATTACACCGACTGGACCCCGCTGGACGGCCGCCCCGGCCTGTTCCCCGAGGACATCGACACCTCCGACCCCTGGCAGTTCCGCAACATACTGGTGCGGTGAGAGGGACGCCCGCCGTCATCATCCCGGATCGGCCGTCGGCCGTCCGGGATGTCGGCACAGCGGCGGCAAGGCGTATTCCCCTCCGTCCAGGCTCTGGCAAAGTGCTTCCGGGTGCATAACTACCCACGCACACGCCACGCATCCGGAGCCTCTCGTGACCGATCTCGCAGCCTTCCCGATCACTGCCCGCTGGCCCGCGCAGCACCCCGACCGTCTCCAGCTCTATTCCTTCCCCACGCCCAATGGTGTGAAGGTCTCGATCATGCTGGAGGAAACCGGGCTTCCCTACGAGGCGCACGCGGTCAATATCGGCAAGGACGAGAGCTGGACGCCCGAATTCCTCGCGCTCAACCCCAATGGCAAGATCCCGGCGATCCTCGATCCGAACGGACCCGGCGGAAAGCCGCTGGCGCTGTTCGAATCCGGCGCCATCCTGGTCTATCTCGCGGAGAAGACCGGCGAATTCCTGCCGGCCGACCCGGCGGCGCGCTACGAGGCCCTTCAGTGGGTGTTCTTCCAGATGGCGTCGATTGGCCCGATGTTCGGCCAGGTCGGCTTCTTCCATAAGTTCGCCGGCGCGGCCTATGAGGACAAGCGCCCGCGCGAGCGCTACGCGACTGAGTCCAAGCGCCTGCTCGGCGTGCTGGAGCGCCGGCTCGAAGGACGCGACTGGATCATGGGCGAGGACTACACCATTGCCGACATCGCCACGCTCGGCTGGGTGCGCAACCTCATCGGCTTCTACGGCGCGGCCGAGCTGGTCGACTACGCCACGCTGGCCAACGTGCCGGCCTGGCTGGAGCGCGGGCTGGCCCGCCCCGCCGTGCAGCGCGGGCTGGAGATCCCCGCGCGCCCCTGATGCGTAGAAGCGCAGGCCACCGCGCCGCAGGGCGGCGTGGTGGCATCACCGGGGAATTCGCCTATAAGCGGGCGAACGCGACAGCTCGGGAGCGAAGATGAACCAGAACGTGACGCCGCCCCGCGCGCCTTCCGCCGCGCCGCTGCCCAAGAACCATCCGCCGGTGAAATTCGGCAAGATCGGCGTGCTGATCGTCAATCTCGGCACGCCCGACGGCACCGACTACTGGTCGATGCGGCGCTACCTCAAGGAGTTTCTCTCCGACCGCCGAGTGATCGAGGTCAACCGCGTTCTCTGGTGGTTCCTGCTCAATGTGATCATCCTGTCGAAACGCCCGCAGGCCAAGGGCAAGGATTACGCGACGATCTGGAACAACGAGCTGAATGAGGGCCCGCTGCGCACCATCACCCGCGCGCAGTCGGACAAGCTCAGCGCCAGCCTCGGCCCGCTGTCCGAACGGCTCGTCTTCGACTGGGCCATGCGCTACGGCAACCCCTCCATCGCCTCGCGCATCGAGGCGCTGCAGGCACAGGGCTGCGAGCGGCTGCTGCTGGTGCCGCTCTACCCGCAATATGCCGCCGCCACCTCGGCCACGGTGTGCGACGCCGCCTTCGACGTGCTGAAGAAAATGCGCTGGCAGCCGGTGCTGCGGGTCGCCCCGCACTGGCCGGACGAGCCCGCCTATATCGAAGCGCTGGCCCAGTCGATCCGCACCTCGCTGGCCGGGCTGGACTGGGAACCGGAGCTGGTGCTCGCCTCGTTCCACGGCATTCCGAAGGAGTATTTCGACAAGGGCGACCCCTATCAGTGCTACTGCCAGAAGACCGGCCGGCTGCTGCGCGAAGCGCTGGGCTGGCCCGAGGGCAAGCTGAAGGTCACCTTCCAGTCGCGCTTCGGCAAGGCGGAATGGTTGCAGCCCTACACCGACAAGACGGTGGAGGCGCTGGCGCAGTCCGGCGTGAAGAAGCTCGCCGTCATCACCCCCGGCTTCGTCGCCGACTGCCTGGAGACGCTGGAGGAGATCGGTGGCGAGAATGCCGAAATCTTCCACCATAATGGCGGCGAGAAGTTCCACTTCATCCCCTGCCTCAACGATTCCGACGGCGGCATCAAGGTGCTGGAGACGGTGATCCGCCGCGAGCTACAGGGTTGGGTGGATCTGGGCTGAACCACGCGCCGATTTCACGCTGAAACCGGACGTGTTTTGCCTCGCCCGCGCGCTTACGCGATGGAAGGTGCCCTGAGAAACATCGGGGAGCGCCGCCTTGCCTGAGACGACCAGCCAGACATCCGCCCGCACCCAGATGCAGAAGATGCTCGCCGGCGAGCTGTATCACGCCGGCGACGCCGAGATTCAGGCGGCGCAGGAAGCCGCCTTCGCCTGGATGGCGCGCTACAACGGGGCCATCGGTGCGCCGCAGGCCACGCGCGACGCGCTGCTGCGGGAACGGCTCGGTGCGCTCGGCGAAGGCGCGGTGATCCGTCCGCCTTTCCATTGCGACTACGGCTTCAACATCCGCCTCGGTGCCGGGGCCTTCCTCAATTTCAACTGCGTCATTCTCGACGTGGTGGAAGTGAGCATCGGCGAACGCACGCAGATCGGCCCGGCGGTGCAGATCTACACAGCCGACCACCCGCGCGACCCCGCGACGCGCGCCACCGGCTACGAGTTCGGCCGCCCGGTCATCATCGGCCGCAACGTCTGGATCGGCGGCGGCGCCATCATCCTGCCGGGCATCACCATTGGCGACGATGCGGTGATCGGTGCCGGCGCCGTGGTGACGCGCGACGTGCCGGCAGGGGCGACGGCGCTCGGGAACCCGGCACGGGTGCGCTGAGCACGCATCAGGCGGCGCGGCCGGTATTCGTCGCGAGCGGATCGCAGCGCCAATCCTCCCGGAAATCGAAGCGCGCGGCGAGGCCGGCCTCTCCGGCGCCGGTCACGCGCAGCGCCCGGCTCTCGGGCAGGCGCGCCACCCATCCCAGTTCGAGCAGCCGGACGAGCAGCGCCGCGCCCAGCCTTCCCGCCAGATGCGGCCGGCGTTCGCTCCAGTCGAGGCAGGTCCGGCACAGCGGCCGGCGCGAGGACGCTTCCGCCTCCAGGTCGAGCCCGAAATCCGTGAGGAAGAGACGGCCGGCCTCGGTGAGGACGGCGCCGCCATCGCATTGCACGACATGGCCGCGCCGGTGAAGCGTGTCGGCAAGCTCCAGCGCCAGCCGCCCGGCCAGATGGTCGTAGCAGGTGCGGGCGAGACGCAACGCCGCGTCGCGCGGACCGACGGGCCGATAGCGTCCCGGCCCGACACCGGCCGCCACCATCAGCGCGTGGACCACCTCGGCGATCTCCGGCGAGGCCAGCCGGTAATAGCGGTGCCGCCCCTGCCGCGACGGGCTCACCAGCCGGGCGGCCGCCAGCTTGGCGAGATGACCGCTGGTCGTCGATGCGCTCACCCCGGCATGACGCGCCAGCTCGCCGGCCGTCAGCGCCTGGCCACCCATAAGCGCCACCAGCATGTTGGCGCGGGCCGGGTCGCCGACCAGCGCGGCGATCTCGGCAATCTGGCTTCCCGAAACGATCTGCGACATGGCGGCAGCCTAGCAGCCGGGCGGGGCCCGGTCAGCCGGCAACGTTTCGGCATCGGCCGAAACATCCACGGGTCACGCCGCGCTAGAAGGGGCCCGCCGACGACGCCCGAGGACCCCGCATGAACGCCGCCGCACCCACGCCGAACCTGACCCGCGAACTCGCCCTGCTGCTGCTGCTCTCCACCTTGTGGGGCGCCTCCTACAGCTTCATCAAGATCGGGGTGGAGACCATCCCGCCCATCACCTTCATGGCCGGCCGCACGATCATTGCCGGTGCGGTTCTGCTGGCGGTGCTGCACGCGCGCGGCATGCGGATGCCGGCGGGGCGCGCGAGCTGGCGGTATTTCCTGGTGCAGGCCTGCCTCGACAGCGTGGTGCCCTTCACCCTCATCGCCTGGGCGGAGACACGGCTCGACGCCGGGCTGGCGGTGATCCTCAACGCCACCACGCCGATCTTCGCCTTCCTCATCGCGCTGCTGATCGGCCGGCGCGAGGCGGTGGACGGGCGCAAGCTGTTCGGGGCGGCGAGCGGCCTCGCCGGTGCCTGCCTCGTCGTCGGCACCGGGGCGCTGCACGGGCTCGGCGAACAGCTGCTGCCGCAACTTGCCGTGCTCGCCGCCACGCTCTGCTATGGCGGCGGCGCACTGTTCAGCGCCCGCTTCAAGGGGCTCGATCCGATGATGCCGGCGGCGGGCTCGATGATCTGCGGCGCAGCGCTGCTGCTGCCGGCCAGCCTCGTCGTCGACCGGCCATGGACGCTGTCTCCGTCATGGGAATCGCTCGCCGCGCTGCTGGCGCTGGCGCTGTTCTCCACCGCGCTGGCCTTCGTGATCTTCTTCCGGCTGGTGCAGACGCTGGGATCGATCGGCGCCACCGCACAAGCCTATATCCGGGTGCCGATCGGCGTCGCCATCAGCGTCGTGCTGCTCGGCGAGGCGCTGCCGCCCACCGCCTGGCTCGGCCTTGCCGCCGTGGTGGCGGGCGTCATCGCCATGACGCTGCCGAAGCGGCTGCCGGCCCAGGCGTGAGCACACGGCGCACGGCGGAACCGCGCACGGTTCCGTCCGTTGCCCTCCCGACAGAGGAGGACACGCCATGGCCGAGCCGAACGCCGCCGATCTCCCGACACCGCCGCGCACTCCCGAACCGGGCGGTCCGGACATTCCCCCGCCGGCCGAGAGCCCGGACGGCCCACCGACGCCGGTGGAGGACCCCGAACGGCCCGATCCCGGCCCGGACATTCCCCCGCCCTGGCGCGGCGAGCCGGAGATCCTGCCAGGCGACACGCCGCCGGAGCTGCCGCCTGACAGCCTGCCGCCGCCGGTGGAGACACCGCCGCAATTTTAAGGCCCCCTGAAAGCAGAACGGCCGACGTGTCACCACGCCGGCCGTTCCCGTCTTAGCCGTCAGGCGGCGAGAGCGTGGGCTCTCACTCGGCCTTTTCGGAAGCCTTCTTGAGCGCGGCGCCCAGGATGTCGCCGAGCGAAGCGCCCGAGTCCTGCGAACCGAACTGCGCCACGGCCTCCTTCTCCTCGGCGATTTCCAGCGCCTTGATGGAGACCTGCACCTTGCGCGCCTTGCGGTCGAACAGGGTGACGCGGGCGTCGAACTTCTCGCCCACGGCGAAACGGTCCGGACGCTGGTCGCCGCGGTCGCGGGCCAGTTCCGAGCGCTTCACGAAGGTGGTCATGTCGGAGCCGATGATCTTCACATCGACGCCGCCTTCCTTCACGTCGATCACTTCGCAGGTGACGATCGCGCCCTTGCGGAGCTCGCCCGCGTCCTGGAAGGGGTCGCCGGCGAGCTGCTTCACGCCGAGCGAGATGCGCTCCTTCTCGACATCCACGTCGAGAACGACCGCCTTGATCACGTCGCCCTTCTTGAACTCGTCGATGACCTGCTCGCCCGGACGGTTCCAGTCGAGGTCGGACAGGTGGACCATGCCGTCGACGTCGCCGTCGAGACCCAGGAACAGGCCGAACTCGGTCTTGTTCTTGACCTCGCCCTCGACCGTCGCGCCCGAGGGATACTTCTCGGCGAAGGCTTCCCAGGGGTTCTGCAGGGTCTGCTTGAGGCCGAGCGAGATGCGGCGCTTGACCGGATCCACCTCGAGGATCGCGACTTCCACTTCCTGCGAAGTGGCGACGATCTTGCCGGGGTGAACGTTCTTCTTGGTCCAGCTCATCTCGGAAACGTGGATGAGGCCCTCGATCCCCGGCTCCAGCTCGACGAACGCGCCGTAGTCGGTGATGTTGGTCACGCGGCCCTTGAAGCGGGCATTAACCGGATACTTGGCCTCGATGCCCTCCCACGGATCGCCGAGGAGCTGCTTCATGCCCAGCGAGATGCGGTGCGTCTCGTGGTTGATCTTGATGATCTTCACCTTGACCGTCTGGCCGATGCTCAGCACTTCGGTCGGGTGGTTCACGCGGCGCCAGGCGATGTCGGTGACATGCAGCAGGCCGTCAATGCCGCCGAGATCAACGAACGCACCGTAATCGGTGATGTTCTTGACCACGCCGTCGATGACCTGGCCCTCTTCGAGGTTCTGCACCAGCTCGTGACGCTGCTCGGCGCGGGTCTCTTCGAGAACCGTGCGGCGCGAGACGACGATGTTGCCGCGGCGGCGATCCATCTTGAGGATCTGGAACGGCTGCGGGTTGTGCATCAGCGGGCCGACGTCGCGGATCGGGCGGATGTCGACCTGCGAACGCGGCAGGAAGGCCACGGCGCCGTCGAGATCGACGGTGAAGCCACCCTTGACCTGGTTGAAGATCACGCCGGTGACCTTCTCCTGGGCGTTGAACGCCTTTTCGAGGCGGACCCAGCTCTCTTCGCGGCGGGCCTTGTCACGCGACAGGACGGCCTCGCCGAGCGCGTTCTCGACACGCTCCAGATAGACCTCGACCTCGTCGCCGACCTTGATCTGCTGGTCGCGGCCGGGGCCGGCGAATTCGCGCAACGCCACGCGGCCTTCGGTCTTCAGGCCGATGTCGATGATCGCGAGATCCTTCTCGATCGCGACGACGATGCCCTTGACCACCGAGCCTTCGGCCGGCTCGGCAAGATTGAAGCTCTCTTCGAGCAGCGCGGCGAAATCTTCACGCGCAGCGCTGAGGGATTGAGTAGCGGACATTTAAGCTCCTGGTCGCCAATGCGCCGGCACGGGGTTGAGATGCGTTCCATCCGCCGCGGGCATCGGGACATGGCGCTTCCCGATGCAACCTCTCGCGAAGCCCGGCGCATTGGCCGCGGCGTCCGGAACGTAGACTTTATGCCGGTTCCCCGCGGCGTCACGGAGCAACGCAGCGAACGGAAAACCGGCAGGAAACTCGGCTGGGATCGGCATCGGCGGTGTATTTCCGCGCTGTCGATGCACCGCTGGAACGCTCTCCGCAGATATCGAAGGGCAACCTGACGGTTCCGGAGCCGATGCGCGGCGGGGTGGGGCATGCCTCCCAGCTTCGGCGACGCGCGTCCCGCACCACCGGCCCTCCCGTCGACCGTCCATCATGTAGGGCGTCCGAACGGTGGCTGCCATAGCGCAAGGAGCAAGGATTTGCAAGGCGCGCACCGTCGCAAAGGCTCCCCTCGGCCCCAAGGCCCCCATTGCCGCGCGAATCTCACGCAGACGTCATGCCCTCACGTGGCAACCGGCACGCGCGGCATCGGTAACCTTAAGTCCAAGTTGTGGTATGGTTTCTTACGTCATGTACGGGAAACTCGGTATGCGCGGGCAAACCGGTTCCGGCTTCATCCCGGTGGGGGCTGGGCCGGGTATCCGGTCGCGATTTCGACGGGAGGCCCATCGTGCGTCGCTGGCGCGTCCTATTGCTGGCCTTCCTTCTCGTGGTGGCGGGCACCGCCGTGCCACTCGTGGTCGCCGCCTATCTGTCGTGGCGGACGGCGGTCGCCGCCCAGGAGAGCCGCCTCGAGCGCGCGGCCGATCAGACCCTCGCCCATGCCGGCGGCCTGTTCACCGATGCCAGCCAGACGTTGCGCGAACTGAGCCTCACCGACCTGCCGCGCTGCTCGCCCGAACACATGGCGCAGATGCGCGAGCTGACGATCAATTCGCTCGCCACCGAGAATCTCGGCTTCATCCGCGACGGCGTGGTGCTGTGCAACGTCTGGGGTCCGGCGCAGCTTCCCATCCCGCGCGCGCCGACCGATATCTTGCTGCCCGACGGCATGGGCGTGAGCATCAATTTCCACTCGGTCTTCAACCCGCGCCACCCGATGATGGTGCTGCATCTGGGCGACTATACCGCCATGATCGACCAGAAGCGCTTCATCGCGCCGGCCAGCGATCGTTCGGTGCAGGTCGAAATACGCACGCCCAACGGCGTCCTCCTCCAGACCGATTGGGAACACGCCACCGCACCGTCGCCCCAAACCGAGAACGAACTCCTCGTTACACGCGAAGCGGCCGGCTGGACGGTCTTGGCCCGCCAGCCACGCATCGGCTTCTACGGCTATCTCCGCACCATCAGGGGCATCTTCATCCCGGTCGCGGCCATCCTCGCCGCGCTGTTCTCCGCCCTCGCCATCTGGGCACTGCGCCGGCGTCTCTCGCCGCGGGGCGAGCTGGCGCTGGCGGTTCGCAACGGCGAGTTCATCACGCACTACCAGCCGATCATCGAGCTGGCGACCTCGCGCTGCGTCGGTGCCGAGGCACTGGTGCGCTGGAACCGACCGGATGGCAGCCTTGTGCGGCCGGACCTGTTCATCCCGCTCGCCGAGGATACCGGCCTGATCCAGCCGATCACCGACCAGGTGATCGCCGCGGTCATCGCCGACCTCGGCGACCTGCTGCGGCAGGACCGGCACCTGCACGTCTCGATCAATCTGTGCCCGGCCGACATCAGCACCGGCCGCATCCTGCCGGTGCTGAAAGAGGCGCTGGAAGGCACCGGCGTGGAAAACCAGCAGATCTGGCTGGAGGCGACCGAGCGCGGCTTCGTCGACATAGAGGGTGCGCGCCACACCCTCGCCGAGCTGCGCCGGCGCGGGCACATGACCGCCATCGACGACTTCGGCACCGGCTATTCCGGGCTCAAATATCTGCAGCGCCTGCCGGTCGACGCGCTGAAGATCGACAAGTCCTTCGTCGATGCCGTCGGCACCGAGGCGCCGACCAGCCATGTGACCGAGCACATCATCCAGATGGCCGGCGAACTGAGGTTGCGCATCGTCGCCGAGGGCGTGGAGAGCGAGACGCAGGCGAACTATCTGCGCCAGCGCGGCGTCGACCTGGCGCAGGGCTGGCTGTTCTCGCGCGCCTTGCCGGCGGACGGCTTCATCGCCTACTGCCGCGCCAATCGGGAGGCCCATGGCACGCCCTCCAACATCGCCACGCTGGCGGCGGAATAGGGGTTCAGCGCCGCGCCGCCCGCACCAGCGCGGCGGTGGCGAGCAGCAGGGCGGACACCGCGATGCCGGTCGCGACCATGCCCGCCGGCGTGATGCGGGCGCTGCCCTGAAGCGTGATCCACTTGCCGACCCGAACGTCGAAGACAGCCTTCATCTCCTCGGGATGGGTGGGGACCGGCTCAGCGACGTCGGGCGGCACGGTGGCGACAGGAGCGGTCGGCATGGCTGTCATCTCCAAAGCGCGTTGACGGCACGTTAAAGCCCGTCGCCCGCTCGCGGCAATGCGGCCGTGGAAACCAGGCCGTGTCGTCAGCCCGCGCGGGAGCCGCCGTGCCGCACCAGCCACACATCCATGATCCAGCCCCGCCGCGCCCTCGCCTCGGCGCGGTGGGCGAGGATTTCCGGTCCGACTTCCGCTAACAGCCCGCTGGCGAGCGTCTGCTCTTCCATGCCGAGATAGGCACCCCACCAGAGGGCGAGCGCCGGCCCGCCACCCGCCCGCATCTCCGCCTCATGGGCGATCAGCGCCGCCAGCCCTGTGCCGTCGTCCAGCATGACCACGAGGCTCTCGCCGCCGCGGGGATAGTCCTCCAGCACGCGCCGGCCGGTGGTGATGACCACCTTCTCGCCCACCGCGTTCAGCACCAGGCCATGCGCGGCGCACAGCGCCTGCACGGCGGAAATGCCGGGGATGACCTCGATGGCGAGAGGCAGGCGGGCCCGCACGTCTTCCAGCACCCGCAGGGTCGAATCGTAGAGCGCCGGGTCGCCCCAGACCAGCATGGCGCCGACCCCGTCCTCCGGCAGTTCGGCGGCGATGCGCTCCGTTAGCAGGGCGGCGCGGGCGAGGTGCCACTCGGTGACGTCCTGCTTGTAGGCGCCGGCAGCGCGGGCGGGGTGGATCTGCGGCGCGGCGCGGCGGCGGGGGCTGTCGATGCGCGCGATCCGCCACGGGGCGCGGCGGTGCGTCTCCAGCATGTGCTCACGCAAGGCGACGAGTTCGCCGGCCGCCTCGCCCTTGTCGAAAACGAAGAACACGTCCGCCCGATTGATCGCCTCGACGGCCTCGAGCGTGAGATGGGCCGGGGAGCCCGCGCCCATGCCGATGACCAGGAGGCGCCGGCTCATGCGGGCACCGTCATGGTTCAGCGCCATCGCGGGAGGCAAACACCCGCTTGGCGATGAACAGCGCGTTCAGCGCCGCCGGGAAGCCGGCATAGAGCGCCATCTGCATGATGGTCTCGACCACTTCCTCGCGGCTGGCGCCGACATTCAGCGCCGAGCCGATATGTACTTCCAGCTCCTTCTCGGCATGGCCGAGCGCCACCAGCCCGGCGACGGTGGCCAGCATGCGGGTGCGCAGGTCCAGCCCCGGCCGGGAATAGATGTCGCCATAGCCGAACTCGAAGATGTAGCGGGCGAAATCGGGGGCGATTTCATCCAGCGCCGCCATCACCTCGGCGCCGGAGCGGCCGGTGATCTCGGCCAGCTTCGCCTTGCCGCGCGCGAGGCGGTCATTGTCGCGGTCGCCGCCGCGCATGCCGTCATCCGCCATGATCAGGCCCTTTCCCGTTCAGCGCCCCGCCAGGCGCGCGGCCACGATGGCCAGCGCCCGCGCTATGCTGGCGTCGCGGTCGAGCGCGGTATTGTCGAGCCGCACGGCGTCCTGCGCCTCAATCAGCGGCGCGCTGGAGCGCCCGCTGTCGCGTGCGTCGCGCCGGGCGATGTCGGCCAGCACCTCGGCGAAGGAGACGTCCTCGCCGCGCTCGCGCAATTCGCGGTGCCGACGGGCCGCGCGCGCTTCCGGAGTCGCGGTGACGAAGATCTTGATGTCGGCGTCGGGGGCGATGACGGTGCCGATGTCGCGCCCGTCCAGCACGGCCCCGCCCGGTTGGTGAGCGAAGTCCTGCTGCAATCTCAGGAGCTTTTCACGCACCGCCGGCACGACGGCGACGCGCGAGGCGGCCTCACCGATCGGCCCGGCGCGCAGCGCTTCCGCATCGAGCGCGGCGACATCGAGGACGGAGGCCAGCCCGGCCAGCGCCTGCGCATCTTCAAACGGCACGGCACGCTCCAGCGCCGCCGCGCCGACCGCGCGGTAGAGCAGCCCGGTATCGAGATGCGGCAGGCCGTAATGCGCGGCGAGCGCGCGGGCGACGGTGCCCTTGCCCGAGGCGGCCGGCCCGTCGATGGCGATGATCACCGGGAAACCTCGGAAGGCTGAACCTCGATCACCGCGCCGAGCTTTTCCATCAGCGGCAGGAAGCTCGGGAAGGAGGTGGCGATGAAGGCGACGTCGTCCACCTTGACCGGATTGGCGGCGGCGAGGCCGGCGACCAGGAAGCTCATGGCGATGCGGTGATCCATATGGGTGGCGACCGTGCCGCCGCCGACCACGGAACCCGCACCCTCGACGATGAGGTCGTCGCCCTCGATACGATGCGTCACGCCGATCGCGGCGAGCCCGTCGGCCACCGCCGCAAGGCGGTCGGATTCCTTCACCCGCAGTTCCGACAGCCCGTTCATGCGGGTGGCGCCCTGCGCGAAGGCCGCGGCGACGGCGAGGACCGGGTATTCGTCGATCATCGATGGCGCGCGCTCGGCCGGCACGTCGACCCCGGCGAGGCGGCCGGTGTATCGCACATGCAGGTCCGCCACGCTCTCGCCGCCCTCGATGCGCTCGTTCACATAATCGATGGAGGCGCCCATCTCCTTCAGCGTAATGAACAGGCCGGTGCGCAGCGGATTGGTCATCACCCCCTCGATGACAATGTCCGAGCCCGGCACGATGAGCGCCGCCACCAGCGGGAACGCGGCGGAGGAGGGGTCCGCCGGCACGCGGATCGGCGCCGGCTTCAGCTCGGGACGGCCCCTGAGCGTGACCTTGCGACCATGCTCGCCGAACGGCTCCACCCGCACATCCGCCCCGAAATGAGTGAGCATGCGCTCGGTGTGGTCGCGGCTCGCCTCCTTCTCGATCAGCACCGTCTCGCCCGGCGCGCCGAGGCCCGCGAGCAGCACGGCGGACTTGATCTGCGCCGAGGCGACCGGGCTCTCATAGGTGATCGGCACCAGGTCGCGCGGGCCCTTGAGGGTGAGCGGCAGGCGCCCGCCCTCGGCGGCCTCGACCACCTCGACGCCCATCTTCTCCAAGGGATCGAGGATGCGGCGCATCGGGCGGCGGCGCAGGCTGGCATCACCGTCGAAGGTGGCGGTGATCGGGTTGCCGGCGACCACGCCCATCATCAGCCGCGAGCCGGTGCCGGCATTGCCGAAATCGAGCGGCGCCTCGGGCTGGGTAAGCCCGCCGACGCCGACGCCGTTGACCCGCCATTCGCCCTCGCCAAGCCGTTCCACGCTGGCGCCGAGCGCGGCGCAGGCACGCGCGGTGTTGAGGACGTCCTCGCCTTCCAGCAGGCCGGAGATGCGGGTCTCGCCGACGGCAAGCGTGCCGAAGATCAGCGAGCGGTGCGAGACCGACTTGTCGCCCGGCACGCGAACCGTGCCCTTCAGCGGCGGCGAAAGACGGGCGAGAGCAGGCGTCGCCACGGTGCCGCCATGGCCCCCGGCCGCGTGCGCCGCGCCGGCATCGGCCTTTTCCGCCGTAGCGGACGTGGAAGCGGTGCTGCTCATCTCGCAAGCCTTCTCAAGCGGGGCGCTCGCCCGTTACACCAGTTGGCGGATCGTGACCGGCGCCGTCCTAGCACGAGCACGTCATCGTCGTCACCGCCATGCAAATGCACGCTTGACTCCACCGGAACGGCAGTTCAATGGGAGCACCCCTTTTCATCACCACCCCCGAGGTTCCCAGCCGTGGTGAAACCTGATCTTGGCACCAAGCGCATCTGCCCGGTCACCGGACGGAAGTTCTACGACCTGAACAAGGACCCGGTGATCTCGCCCTATACCGGCCAGATCGTGCCGATTGCCGTCGCCATCACCCGCGGGTCGCGCGCCGAGCCGGCGCGCGCTGCGGCCGTGCCCGAGGACGCCGAGGTCGAGGAAGTCGCCGACGTCGAGCTCGTCTCGCTGGAGGATGCCGACGAGGAAGCCGCCGGCAGCCCGACCAAGGCCGCCGTGGTCGACGACGATCTCGAAATCGACGACGAGGTCGAGAGCGACGATGACGACGACACCTTCCTCGAAGAAGACGAGGATGCTGACGATGACGTGACCGATCTGATCGGCGACGGCATCGAGGACGACGAGGAAACCTGAAAAAGCGCTGGGGACGGCGCGCTTCCTTCCACAGGGAGGCTTGCAGTCGTCATCGTCCTGTGCTTTACGACCATCCCGCTCCGGCCAATGCCAGAGCGGATCGCCGGGTGAGACACCCACGGCGCTGAGCGACAGCCCAGCGCCCGCCCGGCAACCCCCGGTGGGGCCATAGCTCAGTTGGGAGAGCGCTTGAATGGCATTCAAGAGGTCGGCGGTTCGATTCCGCCTGGCTCCACCAAATCTCCCCCGGACATCCCGAACGGCCTGAACGCAGAGCGGCATCGCCGCCCGATGCGCGGGCGTGACTGCGGATCATAGCGCGGCGCAGCTGTCCGCCGGCGAATCACTGATTCACGGCACGCTCCCGACGCGTGAGGTCCGACTGGATGCGGGCGCTCTAGTGAGGGTCGATGAGCTGGCGGTACTCGCGGGTCAGCCGGTCGATCTCCTCGGCCGCGAAGGGCCAGCTGTCGACGGCGATGCCCTGTCGGATCTCATTGGCAAGCACCGGCCAGTAGCGATCGACGAGCGCGGCAATCGCGTCGGCGGCGATGCCCTTGGCGCGCAAATCGAGCGCGCAGATTTCGCGGGCGGTCTGTTCTGTCTGACGCATGCCTTGCCAATAGCACGATGCTACCCCGCCTTGCGTTCATCAGTGAACATAAGCGTGCCCGCAGCGGCCATCGGGCTACCGCCTGTCCGGCGCAGCGAGGCCGCGGGGGCGTTTCAATTGTCACGCGAGCAGCATAGGGTGCGGCTCGGTCATGAGAGGCGTCCGCCCGCCGGCCGCCGCAGACGCGAATCACGCGAGGAGATGAACGATGCAGCTCGGAATTGTCGGCCTCGGACGCATGGGCGGGAATATTGCGCGCCGGCTCACCAATGCCGGCCACAGCTGCGTGGTCTGGGACCGCAATGAGGACGCCGTGAAGGGGCTGGCGGCCGAAGGCAGCACCGGCGCCTCCGGCCTCGCCGACGTCGTCGCCAAGCTCGACGCGCCGCGCGCGGTCTGGGTCATGCTCCCGGCCGGCGGCCCCACCGAGGCGACCGTGAACGAACTCGGCACGTTGCTGTCGCCCGGCGACGTCGTCATCGACGGCGGCAACAGCTTCTACAAGGACGACATCCGCCGCGCCGCCGAGCTGCGCGAGAAGGGCATCGTCTATGTCGATGTCGGCACCTCCGGAGGGGTCTGGGGGCTGGAGCGCGGCTACTGCATGATGATCGGCGGCGAGAAGGCCTCGGTCGACCGGCTCGACCCGATCTTCGCCGCGCTGGCGCCGGGCCTCGGCGACATTCCGCGCACGCCGGCCCGCGAGGGGCGCGATGCGCGCGTCGAGCAGGGCTACATCCACACCGGACCGGCTGGGTCCGGCCACTTCGTCAAGATGGTGCATAACGGCATCGAATACGGGCTGATGCAGGCCTATGCCGAAGGCTTCGAGATCCTGAAGAAGAAGGACTCGACCGATCTCCCCGAGAATGAGCGCTTCTCGCTCGACATGGCCGACATCGCGGAAGTGTGGCGCCGCGGCAGCGTGGTCTCGTCCTGGCTGCTGGACCTCACCGCCATCGCGCTCGCCAAGGACGACACCCTCGGCGATTTTCCCGGCGAGGTGGCCGATTCGGGCGAGGGCCGCTGGACGGTGATGGCGGCGATCGAGGAGGCGGTCTCGGCCGAGGTGCTCTCCGCCGCGCTCTACACCCGCTTCCGCTCGCGCCAGGACCACACTTTCGGCGAGAAGCTGCTTTCGGCCATGCGCTTCCAGTTCGGCGGCCACACCGAATTCAAGAAGTGATCCGGCGGCGAGCAAGCGAGTAGGCACGTTCCATGGGAAGCGAGACCGTCGTTCTCGGCCAGAAGGTGCTGGCGCCCGATGCGGCGAAGGCACCGGCCTCGACATTCTTCATCTTCGGCGCCTCCGGCGACCTGACCAAGCGGCTGCTGCTGCCCTCCATCTACAACCTCGCCAATGAGGGCGTGCTCGACGACGACTTCGCCGTCATCGGCGTCGACGGCGTGGAGCGCAGCGAGGAGGACTACCGCGCCTATCTCACCGACGAGGTGGCCAACCTGCCCGGCTCGCTCGATACCGAGGGCGAGACCTGGAAGTGGCTGATGAGCCGCGTCGGCTACATCGCCGGCAATTTCGAGGACCCCGCCACCTATGGGCGCATCCGCGAGCGGCAGGAAGCCCGCGCGCGGCAGACCCGCAACGCGGTGTTCTACCTCGCGGTGGCGCCGCGCTTCTTCGCCACCATTGCCGAGCAGCTCGGCACCGCCGGCCTGCTGAAGGAGGAGGAAGACACCTTCCGCCACGTCGTGGTGGAGAAGCCGTTCGGCACCGACCTGCCCTCCGCCAAGGCGCTGAACCGGCGCCTGCTGGCCGTCGCCAGCGAGCGGCAGATCTACCGGATCGACCATTTCCTCGGCAAGGAAACGGTGCAGAACATGATGGCGCTGCGCTTCGGCAACGGCATCTTCGAGCCGATCTGGAGCAAGGAATATATCGACCACGTGCAGATCACCGCCGCCGAGACGGTGACGGTGGAGCAGCGGGGACGCTTCTACGACGCCACCGGCGCGCTGTGCGACATGGTGCCGAACCACCTGTTCCAGCTGCTCGCCATGACCGCGATGGAGCCGCCCAACTCCTTCGACGCCGACGCGGTGCGCACCGAGAAGACCAAGGTGATCGAAGCCATCCGCCATATGCGCCCGAGCGACGCCATCGGCAGCGCCGTGCGCGGCCAGTACCGCGCCGGCTTCGTCAATGGCGAGGCGGTGAAGGACTATCGTGCCGAGAAGGATGTCGATCCCAAGAGCCGCACCGAGACCTATGTGGCGCTGAAGTGCTTCGTCGACAGCTGGCGCTGGAACGGCGTGCCGTTCTATGTGCGCACCGGCAAGGCGCTCGCCGTGCGGCGCACCGAGATCGCCATCCAGTTCAAGCGCGCGCCGGGCGTGCTGTTCCGGCACCTTCCCACCGCGCTCAAGCCGAACCTCATGGTGATCCACGTCCAGCCGGACGAGGGCGTGTCGCTGCGCTTCGCCGCCAAGGTGCCGGGGCGCAAGGTGAAGCTCTCCGAGGTGGAGATGGACTTCAAATACACCGACTACTTCAAGGCGGCCCCGAGCACCGGCTATGAGACCCTGATCTATGACTGCCTGTGCGGCGACCCGACGCTGTTCCAGCGAGCCGACACGATCGAGGCCGGCTGGGAGGCGGTGGAGCCGATCATCGAGGCCGTCCGGGGTGGGGAAGACGACGTGCAGTTCTATTCCGCCGGCTCGAACGGACCGGCGATGGCCGACGTGATGCTGGCTCAGGACGGTTTCCAGTGGTTGCCGCTGGAACGGGAGCGCCCATGATGAACGAGCCGACACGCAGGCCCCTGCCGCACCGCATCCGCCTCATGGTGTCGGATGTCGACGGAACGCTGGTGAACCGCGAGAAAGAGGTCGCCCCGGCCACGGTGGAGGCGGTGAAGCGGCTGCGCGCGGCCGGCGTCGCCTTCGCCGCCGTCTCGGCCCGCCCGCCGCGCGGCATGCGGATCCTGGTGGAGGCGCTGAAGCTGGACATCTTCGGCGGCTTCAATGGCGGCTCGATCCTGCGTGGCGACTTCTCCGTGCTGGAGGAACACTTCGTCGCCGCGGAGGCGGCGCGCAAGGGCATCGAAGTGATGCAGGCGCGCGGGGCTTCCGTCTGGGTGTTCGCCGACAATGAGTGGTTCATCACCGATCCCGACAACGTCTATGTCGCCGGCGAGATCCGCACCGTGGCGTTCCAGCCGACGCTGGTGAGCGATTTCGGCGACCACGTCGCCCGCGCCGGCAAGATCGTGTTCTCCTCGACCGATTTTGACATGCTCGCCCGCAGCGAGCCGGAGTTGCAGGCCCTGCTCGGCGAAGGCGCGACGGCACGGCGCAGCCAGGCGAAATATCTCGACCTTACCCCGCCCGGCACCGACAAGGGCCATGCGGTGCGCGCCTTCGCCGCGCATTACGGCGTGCCGCTGGACGAAGTGGCGGTGATTGGCGACATGGCCAACGACCTGCCGATGTTCGAGGTCGCCGGCCTCGCCATCGCCATGGGCAACGCCTCCGACGCGGTGAAGCAGCAGGCGGACTTCGTCACCCTGAGCAATGCCGAGGACGGCGTCGCCGACGCCATCGCGCAGTACGTGCTGCCGCGCGCGCCATAACCCGCCCAGGGCGCGAGGCGGGGCGCCTCAGCCGGAGAACTCGGTCTCGTGCTTGAGCACGTCCTCGGCCTCCGGGTTGAGCGGCTGGGCGGCGCGCTCGGGCGGCATCAGCGGCTCGGGCTCGACAAAGCCGACCTGGCCGTCATCGGTCATCAGCAGGCGCTGGCGCATCAGCCGCTCGGTATCGCGCTGGCGGACGTCGATGATGGTCGCCTTGGCGGTCTCCGCGTCGATGCCGTTGGCCCTGAGCGTCGCCTCGCCGAAGGCCAGCGCCGATTCGAAGGTCTCGCGCATCTCGAAATCCACCCCCTTCTCGCGCAGCGAGATCGCGTGGGTGCGGTCATAGGCCCGCACATGCAGGCGCACGCCCGGTACATGGGTGCGCAGGATGTCGACGATACGATCGGCGGTGTCGCGGTGATCGACGCAGATCGCCACCACCCGCACCCGCTCGACGCCGGCGGCGCGCAGCACATCGAGCCGCGTGCCGTCGCCGTAATAGATGCGGAAGCCGAAGCGGCCGGCGCTCTGGATCATCTCGACGTCATTGTCGATGATGGTGACCTCCAGTCCCTGCGCCAGCAGGCATTGCGAGGCGATCTGGCCGAAGCGGCCGAAGCCGACGACCAGCACCGAGCCGCCCGCCTCGCTGAAATCGTCCTGCGGCGGCTCGTCGACGGGCTGCTCGCGGTCAAGACGCTGGGCGAGGCGCTCGCCAAGCAGCGCCACCGGCGGGCCGAGCAGCATGGTCATGGCGGCGCAGGCGGCCAGCATGTCGCTCTGGCGCGCCGAGATCAGGCCGAGGCCCAGCGCCAGAGGGAACAGCACGAAGGAGAACTCGCCGGCCGGCGTCAGCACCGAGGCCGAGCGCACGGCATCGGCGCGGCTGCCCTCGGAGAAGCGGAACACCGCCCACACCGACACCGCCTTGACCAGCGTCACCAGCAGGGTGCCGGCGATCAGCAACGGCGCATTGGCGAGCACCACGCCGAGATTCATCGACATGCCGACGCCCATGAAGAACAGCGCGACCAGCAGGCCGCGAAACGCATCGACATTGGCCTCCAGCTCGTGGCGGAAGCTCGATTCAGACAGCATGACGCCGGCGAGGAAGGCGCCCATGGCCATGGACATGCCGACCGAGGCCATCAGCGCGCCCGCCCCCAGCACCACCAGAAGCGCCGCCGCCGTCATCACCTCGCGCGCGCCGGAGCGGGCGAGGATGCGGAACAGCGGCGTCAGCAGATAACGCCCGGTGCCGATGACGACGGCGATGGCCGCCACCACGACCATCACATGGCCGACCGACTGCGAGAAGCTCTGCTGCTCGTGGTCGCCCGGCGTCAGCAGCGGCATGAAGGCGATGAGCGGCACCACCGCCATGTCCTGGAACAGCAGCACGGCGAAGGCACGCTGGCCGTAGGGCTGCGCCAACCCGTTCTTCTCCTGCAGCAGTTGCAGCGCGATGGAGGTGGCGGACAGCGCCAGCGCCAGCCCCGCGACCGTCGCCGCGCGCCAGTCGAATTGATCGCCGGCGTAATGGGTCAGCACCGCAATGGCACTGCCGGTGAACAACAGCTGCCCCAGCCCGAGGCCGAAGATCGCCCGGCGCAGCGCCAGCAGGCGCGAGAACTGCAGTTCGAGGCCGATGACGAACAGCAGCAGCACGACACCGATCTCGGCGATGGTGAGAATGCGCTCGGGATCGTGGAATGCGCCGATACCGGACGGACCGATGGCGACGCCGGCAAGGAGGTAGCCAACAATGGGCGAGAGGCCGAGACGGCGGGCAATGGGGACCGCGACGACCGCCGTGGTCAGGAAGACCAGCGCCGCGATCAGGAATCCCTGGCCATCCTCATGCATTGCTCACCGGCTCCTGCCCCGCACGATCCGTACGCCCGCCCCATCTGCCGCGAGGGATGCCGCCGCCGCATGGCAGAACAATGGTGTTTTATGGACGTTCCGGCTGCTCCCGCACCGCTATGGGAGCATCTTTCGCGCCAAAGGAAAAATCTTACCTCGCACTGACTTGAGGGAAGCGGAGCGGGCGTCGTGCGCTTTCGACAAGACGGGGCGGGCGGACAAACGAAAACGCCCGGCAAAGCCGGGCGTTGAGCGTCGCTTGAAAGCCTGCAGGCAACCGCCCGCCGGCGCTCAGTGATGGTCGTGATGGGCGGCGGTCGGACCCGGCGGGTTGAGCGTCGGATGGGCAGAAGGAATCGAATCGCGCTTCACCGGCGGTAGCGTCTTCAACGCCTCGAACACGAGAGGCGACAGCCCCTCGCCGCCGGCCGCCAGATGGTCCTCGATGCGCGCGCGCATGCGCGGATCCCAGAAGTCCTTGATGTGCTTGGCGATACCGGGCACGGCCCTGTCGTGCTTCTGCGCCTCGAAGAACTTGCCGATCTGGTTCGCCATGTAGACGAGGCGGTCCATCGTATTAGCCGACATGGGCGACCAACTCCTGCTCTGCCCCGTCAAGCGTGATGCGATGGGGGTGGGTGAACACTTCAAATCCGTCGTCGCGGGCGATGGCCGCCAGCGTGATGCCCGCCGCCTGCGCCGTGCGCACGGCCAGCGCGGTGGGCGCGGAGACCGCCACCAGCACGGAAGCCCCGAGCATGGCGGTCTTCTGCACCATTTCGATCGACACGCGGCTGGTCAGCAGCACGATGCCGCCGCTGGCATTGCGGCCCTCGCGCACGAGATGACCGACCAGCTTGTCGAGCGCATTGTGGCGGCCGACATCCTCGCGCACCGCAACGAGGCCGGTGCCCGGCTCCCAGAAGGCGGCGGCATGCACCGCGCGCGTCTGGTGGTTGAGGGTTTGCGCCGGCGGCAGCGCGGCGATGGCGCGAGAGATGTCCGCCGCCGTGAAGCGCCGGCCTTCTCCCACCGCCCGCGCGGGCTTGACCGCGAGTTCCAGGCTCTCGACGCCGCACAGGCCGCAGCCCGTCGGCCCGGCGATCTGCCGGCGGCGCGCCACCATCTGGCCGGCGCGCTCGGCATTGATCCACAGGCGAACCTCGACGCCGACGACACCGTCCTCGTCGTCGAATTCCAGCGTCTCGATCGATTCGACGTCGGAGAGCTGGCCGATGACGCCCTCGGTGAGGCTGAAGCCGTAGCCGAAATCCTCGAGATCGCTGGGCGTCGCCATCATCACGGCATAGGTCGAGCCGTTATGCACGATGGCGACGGGCGTCTCCTCGGGGATCGCCCGCTCGCCCGCCGTCGCCCGCGAGGGGCCGACGGCAAGGCGCGCGACGCGAACGACCGGGGGGATCATCGAACCCGCGCTCCGCTCACTCCGCCGCGACGGCGATGCGCCGGCTCTGGCGGGTGAAGGCGTCGTAGTCCTCCTGCCACTCGGACGGACCGTTGGAGCGGGAGATCTGCACCGCCGTCACCTTGAACTCGGGGCAGTTGGTCGCCCAGTCGGAGAAGTCCGTGGTGACGACGTTGGCCTGCGTGCCCGGGTGATGGAAGGTGGTGTAGACGACGCCCGGCGCCACGCGGTCGGTGATCTGCGCGCGCAGGGTGGTGCCGCCGGCGCGGCTGTCGACGCGCACCCAGTCGCCGTCGCGCACGCCGCGCTGCTCGGCATCGTGCGGGTGGATCTCCAGCACGTCTTCCGGATGCCACGCCACATTCGCCGTGCGGCGGGTCTGCGCGCCGACATTGTAATGGCTGAGGATGCGGCCGGTAGTGAGCAGCAGCGGGAAGCGGGCGCCGGTGCGCTCGTCGGTCGGCACATATTCGGTGACGACGAACTTGCCCTTGCCGCGCGCGAACCCGTTGATGTGCATGATCGGCATGCCCTCGGGGTTGGCATCGTTGCACGGCCACTGCACCGAGCCCATCTCGTCGAGCTTCTTGAAGGAGACGCCGGCGAAGGTCGGGGTGAGCGCGGCAATTTCGTCCATGATCTGCGAGGGGTGGGTGTAGTTCCACTCCAGGCCCAGCGCATTGGCGAGCAGCTGGGTGACTTCCCAGTCGCCATAGCCGTTCTTCGGCGCCATCACCTTGCGCACGAGCTGGATGCGGCGCTCGGCATTGGTGAAGGTGCCGTCCTTCTCGAGGAAGGTGCAGCCCGGCAGGAAGACATGGGCATAGGCCGCCGTCTCGTTCAGGAACAGGTCCTGCACGATGACCAGCTCCATCGCCGCGAGGCCCGAGGCGACATGGTGGGTGTCGGGATCGGACTGCAGGATGTCCTCGCCCTGGATGTAGATCGCCTTGAAGGTGCCGTCGACGGCGGCGTCCAGCATGTTGGGAATGCGCAGGCCCGGCTCCGGATCGAGCGGACGACCCCACATGGCCTCGAAAGTGGCGCGGGTGGCGTCGTCGGAGATGTGGCGGTAGCCCGGCAGCTCGTGCGGGAACGAGCCCATGTCGCACGAGCCCTGCACGTTGTTCTGGCCGCGCAGCGGGTTCACGCCGACACCGCGGCGGCCGATATTGCCGGTCGCCATGGCGAGGTTGGCGATGGCCATGACGGTGGTCGAGCCCTGCGAATGCTCGGTGACGCCGAGGCCGTAATAGATCGCCGCATTGCCGCCGGTGGCATAGAGCCGGGCGGCGCCGCGGATCAGCTCGGCCGGCACGCCGGAGAGCTTCTCGACCTCTTCCGGCGAATGGCGCGGATCGGCGACGAACTCGGCCCAGTCCTGGAACTCGTCCCAGTCACAGTACTGGCGGACATAGGCCTCGTTCACCAGCCCCTCGGTCACGACCACATGGGCCAGCGAGGTGACGACGGCGACATTGGTGCCCGGCTGCAGCGGCAGGTGGAAATCGGCCTTGATGTGGGCCGAGCGCACCAGATCGATGCGGCGCGGGTCGACGACGATCAGCTTGGCGCCCTGGCGCAGCCGCTTCTTCATGCGCGAGCCGAACACCGGGTGGCCGTCCGTCGGGTTGGCACCGATGATGAGGATGACGTCGGAATCCTCGACCGAATCGAAATCCTGCGTGCCCGCCGAGGTGCCGAAGGCCTGGTTCAGGCCGTAGCCGGTCGGCGAGTGGCAGACGCGGGCGCAGGTGTCGACATTGTTGGTGCCGAAGCCCGCGCGGATGATCTTCTGGACGAGATAGGCTTCCTCATTGGTGCAGCGCGAGGAGGTGATGCCGCCGACCGACTTGCGGCCATAGGTCTCCTGGATGCGCTTCAGCTCGGAAGCGGTGTGGGCGATCGCCTCTTCCCACGACACTTCCCGCCACGGGTCGGTGACCTTGGCGCGGATCATCGGGTTGACGATGCGGTCCTGATGCGTGGCGTAGCCCCAGGCAAAGCGGCCCTTGACGCAGCTATGGCCGCGATTGGCCTTGCCGTCCTTCCACGGCACCATGCGCACCACTTCCTGGCCGCGCATTTCCGCCTTGAAGGTGCAGCCGACGCCGCAATAGGCGCAGGTGGTGACCACCGAATGCTCCGGCGTGCCGATCTCGATCAGCCGCTTCTCGGAGAGCGTGGCGGTCGGGCAGGCCTGCACGCAGGCGCCGCACGACACGCATTCGGAGGTGAGGAAGGCTTCCGACTGGCCGGGCGACACACGCGAGGAGAAGCCGCGGCCGGAAATGGTCAGCGCAAAAGTGCCCTGGACTTCCTCGCAGGCGCGCACGCAGCGATTGCAGACGATGCACTTGGCGGGATCATAGGTGAAGTACGGGTTGGACTCGTCCTTCGGCATGACCAGTTCGGAGGTCGGAGCGAAGTGGTTCGCGCCCTCCATGCCATAGCGCACTTCGCGCAGGCCGACCGCACCGGCCATGTCCTGCAGCTCGCAGTCGCCATTGGCGGCGCAGGTGAGGCAGTCCAGCGGGTGGTCGGAGATGTAGAGCTCCATCACGCCCTTGCGCAGCTGCGCCAGGCGCGCAGTCTGGGTGTGCACCTTCATGCCGGGCATGACCGGCGTGGTGCACGAGGCCGGGGTGCCGGCGCGACCCTCGATCTCGACCAGGCAGAGGCGGCAGGAGCCGAAGGCATCCAGCGAATCGGTGGCGCAGAGCTTGGGGATCTGCGTCCCCATCTCCATCGCCGCGCGCATGATCGAGGTGCCCTCGGCGACGGAGACTTCCATCCCGTCAATGGTGAGCGTCACCATCTTGTCGGTCTTGGGAGCGGGCGTTCCGTAGTCGATCTCATGGACGAGAGACATGGGTTGCGTCCTTCTCATTCAGCGGCTTCGAGGCGGCGCGGCGGGGCGCCGAACTCCTCGGGGAAATGGTTCAGGGCACTCAGCACCGGATAGGGGGTAAACCCGCCAAGGGCGCAAAGGGATCCCAGCTTCATGGTCTGGCAAAGGTCGGTCAGCGTGGCGAGATTGGCCTCGACGCGCTGGCCAGCAATGATGCGGTCCATCAGCTCGACGCCGCGCGTGGAGCCGATGCGGCAGGGCGTGCACTTGCCGCAGCTCTCCACCGAGCAGAACTCCATGGCGAAGCGCGCCATTTTCGCCATGTCGGCGTTCTCGTCGAAGACGACGATGCCGCCATGGCCGATCAGCGCGTCCTTCGCGGCGAAGGCCTCGTAGTCGAAGGGCAGGTCGAACTGCCAGGTGGGCACATAGGCGCCGAGCGGACCGCCGACCTGCGCGGCCTTGACCGGCTTGCCCGAGGCGGTGCCGCCGCCGATGTCGTTGACCAGCTCGCCGAGCGTGATGCCGAAGGCCGTTTCGAACAAGCCGCCGAACTTCACATTGCCGGCGATCTGGATCGGCATCGTGCCGCGCGAGCGGCCCATGCCGAAATTGGCGTAGAACTCGCCGCCATCGGCCAGGATATGCGGCACGGCGGTGAGCGAGAGCACGTTGTTGATGACGGTCGGCTTCTGGAACAGGCCCTTGTGCGCCGGCAGCGGCGGCTTGGCGCGCACCGTGCCGCGCTTGCCTTCCAGGCTGTCGAGCAGCGCCGTCTCCTCGCCGCAGACATAGGCGCCGGCGCCCATGCGCACTTCCATGTCGAAGCTGTACTGCGAGCCGGCAATGTTCACGCCCAGCATGCCGTGGGCGCGGGCGACCTCGATCGCCTTCTGCATCGCGGCAATGGCGTGCGGGTATTCCGAGCGGGTGTAGACGAAGCCCTTGGTGGCGCCCACCGCGATGCCGGCGATGGTCATGCCCTCGATCAGCTCGAAGGGGTCGCCTTCCATGATCATGCGGTCGGCGAAGGTGCCGCTGTCGCCTTCATCCGCGTTGCAGACGATGTATTTGCGGTCCGCCTTGGCGTCCGCCACCGTCTTCCACTTGATGGCCGTCGGGAAGCCGGCGCCGCCGCGACCGCGCAGGCCGGACTTCTTCACTTCCTCGATGATCTCGACCGGGCCGAGCTGCAGCGCGCGCTCCAGCCCGCGATAGCCGCCATGGGCGCGGTAATCGGCATAGGACGCCGGATCGATGATGCCGCAGCGCGCAAAGGTGAGGCGCGTCTGCTTCGCCATGAAGGGGTGCTCTTCCGGCTTGCCGATGCGCAGGCCGTGCGCGGCGCCGGTGAGGAAGCCGGCCTCGAACAGGGCCTCGACGTCTTCCGCCTCGACCGGGCCGTAACCGATGCGGCCCTCAGTGGTGGCGACCTCGACCAGCGGCTCCAGCCACAGCATGCCGCGCGAGCCGGTGCGCACGATCTCGATCGGCTGGCGGCGCTTCAGCGCGGCGGCCTCGATGGCGGCCACCACCTCGTCGGCGCCGCAGGCGATGGCGCAGGCGTCCTTGGGAACGTAGATGCGAATGGTCGCGGAGTTTGTGCTCACGACTGGGCCTCCGCGATCAGCGCGTCGAGACGACGCTCATTGAGACGGGCCACGATACGGCCATCCAGCATGGCGGACGGCGCGGTGGCGCACAGGCCGAGGCAGTAGATCGGCTCGACGGTGACGCGCCCATCCGCCGTGGTCTCGCCCAGCTTGCAGCCGAGCCGGTGCTCGGCGTGATCGGCCAGCGCATCGCCGCCCGCCGCCTGGCAGGCTTCGGCGCGGCACAGCTTCAGCACATGGCGGCCGGCCGGCTCGTGGCGGAAATCATGATAAAAGGTGACGACGCCGTGGACTTCGGCGCGGGAAACATTGAGCATTTCGGCCAGCATCGGCACGATCGCATCCGGCACATGGCCGAAGGTTTCCTGCACCGCGTGGAGCATCGGCATCAGCGGCCCTTCGAGGTGAGAGAATTCCTCGATCACCACGCGGGCGCGGTCCTCGCTCCAAGGTTCGTAATGCGGCATTTTCTCCCGGGCCTTCTTTTAGACTTTTCCAAAGAGAAGGATCGTACGCGGCTTATTCGAAATCAATCCGGGTGTTCCGTGCCTTGATAGAATTCTTCTATCGTCAATGAGCCGTCGAGTCGCAGCTGTGGAAACGCGCCTTTCCTAACGTCAGCCATCGCTTTTGTTCCTCAAATGTTCTTGACGAAGCTCGGTAGTCCGCTACGCTTGCCGCTGCGGGAGTTCGGTTCCGCCCGGAACGACGGGGACGCTTCATGGTCCAGCGCGTGGCGACGGTGGCGTTCGAGGGCGTGGAGGCGCGCCCGGTCGATGTCCAGGTGCAGGTCAGTCCGGGCCTGCCGGCGTTCAACCTGGTCGGCCTCGCCGACAAGGCGGTGACCGAGGCCAAGGAGCGCGTGCGCGCGGCGCTGATCGCCTCCGGCCTCGCGCTGCCCGCCAAGCGCATCACCGTCAATCTCGCCCCCGCCGATCTGCCCAAGGAGGGCAGCCATTACGATCTGCCGATCGCGCTCGGGCTGATGGCGGCGATCGGCGCCTTCCCCGCCGATGCGCTGGACGGCTACACCGTGGTCGGCGAACTGGCGCTCGACGGGCGCATCGCCCCGGTCGCCGGGGTGCTGCCGGCCGCCATCGGCGCCAATGCGCGCGGTCACGGCCTGATCTGCCCGGCGGCCTGCGGGCCGGAAGCCGCCTGGGCGAGCCCGGACATGCCGGTGCTGGCGCCGCTGTCGCTGATCCAGCTGGTCAATCATTTCGCCGGCCGCCAGCCGCTCGCCCGCCCCGAGCCACGGCTCGACGGCGGCACGGCGGCGCTGCCGGACCTCGCCGAGGTGAAGGGACAGGAGACCGCCCGGCGCGCGCTGGAGATCGCCGCCGCCGGCCGGCACAATCTCCTGCTCAGCGGTCCGCCCGGCGCGGGAAAGTCGATGCTGGCGCAGCGCCTGCCCTCGATCCTGCCGCCGCTCGCCCCGGCCGAGCTGCTGGAAGTCTCGATGATCGCCTCGGTCGCCGGAACGCTGCAGGGCGGGGCGCTGACCAACCGCCGGCCGTTCCGCGCCCCGCACCATTCCGCCAGCATGGCGGCGATGGTGGGTGGCGGCATGCGCGCCCGGCCAGGCGAGGTGTCGCTCGCCCATAATGGCGTCCTGTTCCTCGACGAATTGCCGGAGTTCGCCCCTGCCGTGCTGGATTCGCTGCGCCAGCCGCTGGAGACCGGGGAAGCGGTGATCGCCCGCGCCAACCACCGCATCTCCTATCCCGCGCGCTTCCAGCTGGTCGCCGCGATGAACCCGTGCCGCTGCGGGCGGGCGGGCGAACCGGGCCAGAGCTGCCGGCGCGGCCCGCGCTGCGCCGGCGAATACCAGGCGCGGCTGTCGGGGCCCTTCCTCGACCGCGTCGACCTCCATCTCGACGTGCCGGCGGTCTCCGCCGTCGACCTGGTGCGGCCCGGCGCATCCGAGCCCAGCGCTGTGGTCGCCGCCCGCGTCGCCGAGGCGCGCCGGCTACAGCGCGAGCGCTTCCTCTCCATGGGACGGCCGGACCTGTTCACCAATGCCGAGGCCAGCGGGCCGGTGCTGGAAGACATCGCCACGCCCGATGCCGCCGGCACCGCCCTGCTGACCGACGCCGCGCGGCTGATGCGGCTGTCGGCGCGCGGCTATCACCGGGTGCTGCGGGTGGCGCGCACCCTCGCCGACCTTGCGGGAGCGGAAACCCTCGGCCGCGCCCATCTCGCCGAAGCGCTGGCCTATCGCGCCAGCGCCGACCGCAATGCCGCAGCCGCGTGAACGGCGCGATCGCGATAGGCCGGGCGGCCGCTGGCCGGAGCGTGGCTGGTGCTTCTGCCGAGCGAGGCCCCGCTCTCCCGCGGGACCCGTCACTTTTCGTCGTCCTCGCAGGAAAGATGCGAAGCTTTTGCGCAAGAGCCCACCCGGACGGGCCGATAGCCTGTCACATGGGCGTCCTACAGATATGTGATTCCAGTCAGAACGCTCTATAGTGGATTCGAGGCTGGGGACCTTGCCATGACCGAGATGCTGGCCGACTCGACTGTCGAGGTGCGTGCCTCCGGTGCCCACCCCGCTTTGCGTGCCCTGCTAAAGCCGACCTTTCTCAAGCCCGGCCTGATCGGCCCCGCGCTGCTGAAATCCTTCGCTGCCGGCGGCCGGCTGGCGCCCGCCGGCCCGCTCCACTTCATCCCCAACGCGCTCACCCCGTCGCGCTTCATGCCGGCGCTGCGCTCCTATTCGGGCCTGCGCCACCGCGAGAGCCGCGCGCAACCCGGTCCCGCCACGCTCGGGCGTATCGGACCGCTGGAAGTGCGGCTCGCCACCACGGCGGCGGATGTGCGCCGCGCCCAGCGCCTGCGCTACGAGGTGTTCTACGAGGAGATGTCGGCGGTGCCGGCCGCCGCCGCCCGGCTGGCGAGGCGCGACTTCGACGCCTTCGATGGCTTCTGCGATCACCTTCTCGTGCTCGACCACGACAATTGCCGCCTGGTGCGCGGCCGGCGCGAACCGCTGGTGGTCGGCACCTATCGCCTGCTGCGCCACGAGATCGCCGCCCGCCACGGCGGTTTCTACACGGCGAGCGAGTTCGACATCGCTCCGCTGCTGGCCCGCCATCCCGAGCGCCGCTTCCTTGAGCTCGGCCGCTCCTGCGTGCGCAAGCCCTACCGCACCAAGCGCACGGTGGAGCTGCTCTGGCACGGTATCTGGGCCTATGTCCGCCGCCACGGCATCGACGTGATGTTCGGCTGCGCCAGCCTGGAGGGCACCCGGCCCGAGGCGCTGGCCCGCCCGCTGGCCTTCCTGCATCACTTCGCCCCGACCGAGGCGGAATGGACGGCGCCGGCGCTGCCGCGCAATGCCGCGCCGATGGATCTGCTGCCCATCGAGGCGCTCGATGCCAAGGCGGCGCTCAACGAGCTGCCGCCGCTGATCAAAGGCTATCTGCGGCTCGGTGCCATGATCGGCCGCGACGCCGTGGTCGACCGCCAGTTCGGCACGACGGACGTGCTGATCGTGCTGCCGATCGAACGCATCCACCCGCGCTATCTCGATCATTTCGGCGTCAACGCCGAGCGCCACGCCGCCTAGGCCTTACGCCGCCTGAGCGCAGCGCCGATACGACATTCGCCCGCCGCTTGAGTCGCGCGCGGCATTTTTGCAACTGCGCATGGCATCGACCTTGCGCGACCTTTCCCCCTCGCCCATATCTGTCGCAACGGGATGCCCCGACGGGGTCCCACAACGCAAAGTCGCTTCAGACAAGGACTTTGGGAGCATGTCGCGTATTCCCTCGCTGTCGAGCCCCTTCCTGCTCGGCTTTGACGAGGTCGAGCGGGCGCTCGACCGCGTCATGAAAGGCTCGGATGGCTATCCGCCCTACAATGTGGAGCGGGTGGCACAGCCGGGCCAGCCGGAGCGGCTCCGCATCACCCTGGCCGTCGCGGGCTTCACCCGCGAACAGCTGGAGGTGACGGTGGAGGAGAAGGAACTGGTCATACGGGGCCGGCAGGCCGACGAGCCCGAGCGGGTCTATCTTCACCGTGGCATCGCCGCGCGTCAGTTCCAGCGCACCTTCGTGCTGGCCGACGGCATGCGGGTACTGGGTGCCGATCTGAGGAACGGACTTCTCTCGGTCGATCTCGTCCGGCCGGAACCGGAACGCGTCGTCCGGCGTATCTCCATTGCGACGGACGAGTAAGGAACACCCGAAGCCGGTCTCGACAGTCGAAGAAGGAGTCGGACCATGACGAACGAATTTCAGCTCAGCGGCACGTCGGCCAGCGAAGCTCTGGCCGGCACGCTCTCTCCGGAAGCCTTCGCCAGTCTCGGCGGCGGCCAGATCGCCTATGTGAAGCCGATCCGCTCGGAGGAGGCAGCCAGCCTCTTCCCGCAGGCGCGGCTTGCGCCGGGGCTGCAGCTCTACACGCTGCACGCGGCGGACGGCACGCCGATGATGCTGACCGACAGCCGCGAGGCGGCCATCGCCAGCGCGCTGCAGAACGAGTTGCTGACGGTGAGCGTGCACTGAGCGATCGCCGCACAGCGCGCGGCATCACTGACCCATGAGAAACCCGTCCGGCCCCGTGGCCGGGCGGGTTTTTCTTTGCGGCAGCGCTCAGCCGCGCCGCTTGGCCTCGATCACGTCCCAGACGACCGGGGCGATGTCGGGCCCGCCGATGCGGCGGATGGCGCGGATGCCGGTCGGTGCGGTGACGTTGATCTCGGTGAGATTGCCGCCGATCACGTCGATGCCGGTGAACAGCAACCCCTTCTCGCGCAGCGACGGGCCGAGCCGGGCGCAGATCTCTCGCTCGCGCGGCGTGAGGTCGGTTTCCTTCGCCGCGCCGCCGCGCACCATGTTGGAGCGCAGATCGCCCTCGCTCGGCACCCGATTCACCGCGCCGGCGAATTCGCCGTCGATGAGGATGATGCGCTTGTCGCCGGCGCTGACCTCGGGGAGGAAGCGCTGCACCACCCAGGGCTCGCGGAAGGTGGTGGCGAAGAGGTCATAGAGCGAGCCGAAATTCAGGTCGTCGCGGGTGAGCCGGAACACCGAGGCACCGCCATGACCGTAGAGCGGCTTGACCACGATGTCGCCCTGCTCGTCGCGGAACGCCTTGATCTCCGCGAGGTCGCGGGTGATCAGCGTCGGCGGCATCAGGTCCGGGAATTCGGTGACGAAGATCTTCTCCGGCGCGTTGCGCACATGGAAGGGGTCATTGACCACCAGCGTCCTCGGATGCACCCGCTCCAAAAGATGGGTGGCGGTGATGTAATTGAGGTCGAAGGGCGGGTCCTGCCGCATCAGGATCACGTCGAAGCTGTCGAGCCGCACCCGCCGGCGCTCGCCGAGGGTGAAGTGGTCGCCCTTCACGTCGCGCACTTCCAGCGGATGCACATTGGCGAACACCTCGCCGTCGCGCATGGCGAGCCAGTCGGGGGTGTAATAGGACAGGTTGTGGCCGCGCGCCTGCGCTTCCAGCAGCAAAGCGAAGGCGGAATCGCCCGCAATGTTGATGCGGTCGATCGGGTCCATCTGGACGGCGACATTGAGGGTCATGGGAAATCCGTCTCGGCGAGTTCAAGCTCGGCAAGGCGAGCTCGGCAGGGAGTGGCCGGCGGCAGGACCGCCGGAGCGTTGCCCCTGATTTAGACCCTTCGCGCGTCGGACGCCACGGTGTGGCCAATGGTTCGAGGACACCTTCGCTATTCCGCCTCGAAGGCCCCCGGCAGGTGGACGGGCGCCGCGCCCGGCGCTACCAGCACGACGTCGAGCCGCATGTCGAGCCCGGCCAGTTCCGGATGTCCGGCAAGGAAGACCTCCGCTGCCCCGGCAATGCGCCGGCGCTGGCGCGGCAGGATCGATTCCGCCGCTTGCGTCAGGCTGGCGCGCGCCTTCACCTCGACGAACAGCACGAGCCCGTCGCGGCGGGCGATGAGGTCGATCTCGCCGCGCGGCGTGCGCACCCGCCGGGCGATGATCGCAAAACCCTGCGCTTCCAGCAGCCCGGCCGCCTTCGCCTCGGCGTCGACACCGCGGGTGAAGGCGGCGCGCCGCGCGTCAGTCATCGCCGCCCTGCAAGGCGAGGGCGCGCGCATAGACGGCGCGCCGGGGCAGGCCGGTGGCGGTCGCCACCGCCGCCGCCGCGTCCTTGACCGACAAGGTGGCGAGGGCGCGGCGCAACGCGGCGTCGATATCCTCCTCGCGCGCCTCCTCCTCCAGCGGCGCGCCGATAACCAGCACGATCTCGCCACGGTTCTCGGCCTCCGCCTGCGCATAGTGGCCGGCGAGTTCCGTGAGCGTGCCGCGCCGCACTTCCTCGAACGCCTTGGTAAGCTCGCGGCACACCGCCGCCGGGCGCGGGCCGAGCACCTCGGCAAGGTCGGCCAGGCTCTCGTCGAGGCGCGGGCCGGTCTCATAGATGATCAGCGTCGCCGGCAAGGTCTTCAGTTCGCTGATGCGGGTACGGCGCGCCCCGCTCCTGGCCGGCAGGAACCCCTCGAAGAAGAAGCGGTCGGTCGGCAGGCCGGCGGCGACCAGCGCGGCGAGGCTGGCCGAGGCGCCGGGAATGGGGATCACCCGGTGCCCCGCCGCCAATGCCGCTTCCACCAGCTTGTAGCCGGGATCGGAGACCAGCGGCGTGCCGGCATCCGACACCTGAGCCAATACCCCGCCCGCCGCCAGCCGTTCCATCAGGCGCGGGCGCGTATGCTCGGCATTGTGGTCGTGATAGGCGACCAGCGGCGTTTCGATACCGTAACGATCGAGCAGGCGCCGCGTGATGCGCGTGTCCTCGCAGGCGATCAGGTCGGCGCCGGCGAGCGTTTCCAGCGCGCGCAGGGTGATGTCGCCGAGATTGCCGATCGGCGTCGCGACAATGTACAGCCCGGGCTGCGGACGCGCGGCCGGCACGCTCGAACCGGCGAGATGGAAGGCGCGCGCGCGCCCGCTATCGGGGGGAGAATGGCTCATGCGACCTCCATACCAGATCGGGCGCGCGCGGTCGCGGAACCGGCGCGGGAATGCCGCGACAGGTGGATATGTCGGCCTTTGTGATCCGCGCCGCCGGCCCTCGACGTGACAGGACGCGGGCGCGCGTCCTAAAAGTAGAGTTAACGCGCGCCCTGGAGCGGCGGAAATCGCAGGCTCGGGCGCGCCACGCATGGATGACGGCACCAAACTTCCCCGCCGCGCCTTCCTCGTCATGGCGGGAAGCGCCACCCTCGCCGCCTGCGGCGCGGTGCGCGAGACCTCGCCTCCGCAGGCGCAGCTTCCCCCTCTCGAGCCGGCCGCCCCTCAGCAGCCGGGCAACGTGCTCGGCGCCGGCACGGTGCGCGTCGGCCTCATCCTGCCGCTCGGGGCCAGCGGCAATGCCGGCGCGGCCGCGCAGTCGCTGCGCAATGCGGCGGAGATGGCGATCGCCGAATTCACCGGTGCCAACATCCAGCTCATCGTCAAGGACGATGGCGGCACCGCGCCCGGCGCGCAGGCCGCCGCCGGCCAGGCGATCGACGAAGGCGCGCGGGCGCTGGTCGGCCCGGTGTTCGCCCACACCGTCGCTGCGGCCGGCCAGGTGGCGCGCCAGCGCGGCGTGCCGCTGGTCGGCTTCTCCACCGACACCAATGTGGCGACGCAGGGTGTCTATCTCCTGAGCTTCCTGCCGCAGACCGATGTGGAGCGCGCGGTGCGCTTTGCCGCGTCGAACGGCCGGCGCGCCTTTGCCGGCATCGTGCCGGACAATGCCTATGGCTCCGTGGTCGAGGCAGCGTTCCGCGAGACCGTGCCGCAGGCCGGCGCGCGCGTCGTCGGGCTGGAGCGCTACGGCACCGGCGGGGCGGCGCAGTTCCAGGAGGCTGCCCGCCGCATCGCCGCGTCCGCCAATCAGGCGGACGCGCTGTTCCTGCCCGATGCGGCCGACTCGGTGCCGCAGATCCTGCAAGCGCTCGACGGCGCCGGCGTGCGGCTCGACGGCAAGCAGCTGATCGGCACCGGCCTGTGGGACGACCGCCGGCTGTTCTCGGTCGCCTCGGTCGCGGGGGGCATCTTCGCCGCGCCCGACCCCGCCGGCTTCCGCGCCTTTGCCGAGCGCTACCGCGCCCGCTTCGGCAAGGAGCCGGTGCGCACCGCGACGCTGGCCTATGACGCGGTGACGCTGATGGCCGCGCTCGCCAACGCCCATGGCGAAAACGGCCTCACCGACGCGGCGATCCAGACCCCGTCGGGCTTCGCCGGCATTGACGGCATCTTCCGCTTCCGCGCCGACGGCACCAACCAGCGCGGCCTGGCGGTGATGCAGATCGGCAGCGGCGCGGTGCAGATCATCAGCCCCGCCCCGCGCAGCTTCGCGCAGGCGAGCTGAGATCGTTCACGCCGCCAGATCGGCGACGATGGCGTCGAGCACCGGGAAGCCGTAGGGCGTGGCGCGCAGGCGGCCATCCGGCATCGCCTCCACCAGTCCTTCCGCGACCAGCGCCGCCAGCCGCTCGGGCGCGAGGGCGCGGCCGGCGAGCCGGGCGAAGCGCTGCGGGTCGATGCCTTCCTTCAGCCGCAGGCCCATCAGCAGCAATTCGTCGGCCTGTTCGGAACGGACCAGCGCTTCGTCGGCGACGACACCGTGGCCGGCTTCCTCGACGCGGGCAAGCCAGGCTTCCGGCCCGCGCTCGGTGGAGGTGGCAACCCGGCCTTCCGGCGTGTCGAGGCGACCATGCGCGCCAGGGCCGACGCCGGCATATTCGCCATAGCGCCAGTACAAAAGGTTGTGCCGGCTCTCGGCGCCGGGGCGGGCATGGTTGGAAATCTCATAAGCCGGCAGACCCGCCGCCGCCGTGGTTTCCTGCGTCACGTCCCACAACTCGCGGCCGGCATCGCCATCGGGAATGACCAGCTTGCCCGCCGCATGCAGGGCGGCGAAGGGCGTGCCCTCCTCGATGGTGAGCTGGTAGAGCGAGAGATGCTCGCAGCCCTCGCCGATGGCGCGCCTCAGTTCGGCGGCCCAGGCGTCCGGCGTCTGGTCGGGGCGGGCATAGATGAGGTCGAACGACACACGCTCGAACGCCGCGCGCGCCACCGCAACGGCGGCCAGCGCCTCGTCCGCGCTGTGCATGCGCCCGAGCGCCCTGAGCGAGGCATCGTCCAGCGCCTGCACGCCGAGCGAAACCCGGTTGACGCCGGCCGCGCGATAGCCGCGGAAGCGCCCGGCTTCGACGCTGGTCGGGTTGGCCTCCAGCGTCACCTCGGCGCGGTCATCGAGCGGCCAGGCGTCGTGGATGGCGTCGAGAATGGCGCCGACGGTGCCCGGCTCCATCAGCGAAGGCGTGCCGCCGCCGAAGAACACGCTCTGCGTCCGCCGCTGGCCGATGCGCGCGCGGGTATGGGCGATCTCGGCGCGGAAGGCGGCGATGAAGCGCGCCTGGTCGGGCGGGGAGTGGCGGACATGCGAGTTGAAATCGCAATAGGGGCACTTCGCCTTGCAGAACGGCCAGTGCACATAGACCCCGAAGCCGGGATCGAGCGGCGGCGGCGCGGCGCGCGCATCTTCCGCGCGGAGATCGGCCGCGCGGGAAAAGGGGTCAGTCAAATTTCGCCCCGAAGCAGGTCTCCGCCAGCGCAATGAAGGCGCGGGCGCGGTGCGACAGGCCCTTGCCGCGCGGCGGCAGGCCGTGCTTTTCCTCGCCGCTCATCTCGCCGAAGGTGCGCGAGTGACCGTCCGGCTGGAACATCGGATCATAGCCGAAGCCGGCGGGGCCGCGCGGCGGCCAGACCAGCGTGCCCTCCACGATGCCCTCGAAATCCTCGACATGGCCGTCCGGCCAGGCCACGCAGAGCGCGGAGATGAAGAAGCCACGGCGGTCCTCGGGCTCCTCGGCGCCGGCCTCGCGCAAGCCTTCCTCGACCTGCGACATGGCCTTGTAGAAGTCCTTCTCCGGCCCGGCCCAGCGGGCTGTGTAGAGACCCGGCGCACCGCCCAGCGCGTCGACGCACAGGCCGGAATCGTCGGCGAAGGCCGGCAGGCCGGTGGCGTTGGCGGCCGAGATCGCCTTGATGCGCGCGTTCTCCGCGAAGGTGAGCCCGGTTTCCTCCGGCTCGGGAAGGTCGAGATCGCCGGCGGAGACCGCCTCCACGCCATAAGGCGCCAGCAGGCTGCGCATCTCCTCCAGCTTGCCGGGATTATGCGTGGCGATGACGATCTTGCCGGTCAGGCGGCGGGGCTGTTCCATCGCTCGGGTCTTCGCCTCTCAGGCCACTGCGAGCTTCTGCAGGTCGACCAGCTTGCTCACGCCCTTGCGGGCGAGGCCCAGCATGGCGTTGAATTCGGCCTCGGTGAAGGGGGTCTTCTCCGCCGTGCCCTGAAGCTCGACGAAGCCACCGGCGCCGGTCATCACGAAATTGCAGTCGGTCTCGGCCTGCGAATCCTCGGCGTAATCGAGGTCGAGCCGCGGCTCACCTTCGACGATGCCGCAGGAGACGGCGGCGAGGTGATCGCGCAGCGGGATCGTCGGGATCATGCCGCGCGACTTCATCCAGGACAGGCAGTCATGCAGCGCCACCCAGGCACCGGTGACCGAGGCGGTGCGGGTGCCGCCATCGGCCTGGATCACATCGCAGTCCACGGTGATCTGGCGCTCGCCGAGCTTTTCCAGATCGACCACCGCGCGCAGCGAGCGGCCGATGAGGCGCTGGATTTCCTGGGTGCGGCCGGAAGGCTTGCCGGCCGTCACCTCGCGGCGGGTGCGCTCATGGGTGGCGCGCGGCAGCATGCCGTATTCGGCGGTGACCCAGCCGCGCCCCTGCCCCTTCAGCCAGGGCGGCAGACGCTCTTCCAGCGTGGCGGCGACGAGCACATGGGTCTCGCCGAACTTGACGAGGCAGGAGCCCTCGGCATGCCGCAGCACGCCACGCTCGAAGCTGACGGCTCGCATCTCGTCGGAAGAGCGGCGGGAAGGGCGCATGCGGGGGTTCTCCTTGACCTGTGGCGGCCCTTGTAAGGGGGGCGAGGGTCGGGCGCAACGCCGCGTTCGCGGGCGTCGCCACCCCCTCGCTTGAACCACCGATACGATTGCCGAAATATGTGGTGTGCCACGCACCGAAATGGCACCGCTGACGTGATAGGTTCGGCTATGGCTCTTGATCCCCTGCTCTCCGCCACCGCCCCGCAGCTCGCCCGGCTGGACGAGCGCTCGCGCGAAATCTTCCGCCAGATCGTCGAGACCTATCTGGCGACCGGCGAGCCGGCGGGCTCGCGCAACATCTCGCGCCTCATCCCCATGACGCTGTCGCCCGCCTCGGTGCGCAACGTGATGGCGGACCTGGAAGCGGCCGGGCTGATCTTCGCGCCGCACACCAGCGCCGGGCGGCTGCCCACCGAGCGTGGCCTGCGCTTCTTCGTCGACGCGCTCCTGGAGATCGGCGACGTCTCGGAGGAGGAGCGCAACTCGATCGAGACACAGGTGCGCGCCGCCGCCAAGGCGCAGACGGTCGAGGGCGTGCTGGCGGAAGCCACCAACATGCTCTCCGGACTCACCCGCGGCGCCGGCGTGGTGACCACCGCCAAGAGCGACGGCCGGCTCAAGCATATCGAATTCGTGCCGCTCGACCCGACGCGGGCACTGCTGATCCTCGTCTCCGAGGATGGCGAGGTGGAGAACCGACTGGTGCCGCTGCCGATCGGGCTGCCGGCCTCCGCGCTGGTCGAGGCGACCAACTTCCTCAACGCCCGCACCCGCGGGCGCACCCTTGCCGAGGTCCGGCTCGAGGTCGAGCGCGCGCTGGCCGAGCGCCGCGCGGAGCTCGACGAGATCACCGCCCGCGTGGTGGAAACCGGACTTGCCAGCTGGTCGGGCGGCGACAAGGCCGAGCGGCGGCTGATCGTGCGCGGCCAGACCCGGCTGCTGCACGATCTCCGGGCCATCGAGGATCTGGAGCGCATCCGCCTGCTGTTCGACGACCTCGAATCCAAGCAGGAAGTGGTCGACCTGCTCGGCCGCGCCGAGGAGGCGCAGGGGCTGCGCATCTTCATCGGCTCGGAGAACAAGCTGTTCTCGCTGTCGGGCTCCTCCACCATCGTCGCGCCCTATCGCGACGGGCAGGGACGGGTGGTCGGCGTGCTCGGCGTGATCGGGCCGACGCGGCTGAACTATGCCCGCATCGTGCCGATGGTGGACTTCACCGCGCGCGTCGTGAGCCGGGTTCTCGCGGGTCCGGGGATTGACGCAGCTTGATTTTTCTCGCCCGCGACCCGATATGGCGGGCGTCCGCACGACATTGCCGCGCGGATAATCCATTCCCGACGAGGTACCTATGAGCGAAGACACCCGCAACCCGGCGGAACAGCCCGACGTTTCGGTCGCCCCCGAGGGCAGCGCGGCCGCGCCGGAGGACATCGCCGCCCTGTTCGCGGCCGAGAAGGAGCGCCTCGAGGCCGAGGTCGCGAGCCTGAAGGACAAGTTCCTGCGCGCCTTCGCGGAGGCCGACAATGTCCGCCGCCGTGCCGAGCGTGAAGTCGCCGACGCCAAGCTCTACGGCATCACCGGCTTCGCCCGCGACGTGCTGACCGTGGCCGACGATTTCGAGCGCGCGCTCGCCGCCATCGATGCCGAGGCGCGCGAGAAGGCCGAGGGCACGCTGAAGACGCTGCTGGACGGCATCGACCTCACTTCCCGCGCGCTGACGCAGACGCTGACCAAGCATGGCGTCGCCAAGATCGAGGCGGAAGGTACCAAGTTCGACCCGAACCTGCACCAGGCCATGTTCGAAGTACCGAATGCCGAGCTGCCCTCCGGCACGGTCGTGCAGGTGATCCAGCCGGGTTACACCATCGGTGGGCGCGTGCTTCGCCCGGCGCTGGTCGGGGTCTCCAAGGGCGGCCCCAAGGCCGCGCCGGTGGATACCAACGCCCCGCAGGCATAACTCCCAAGCCCTGGCAAAGCCGCCGTCCGTTTCATCGATACGGACGGCGGGACGTTTCAGCGCGGCTCGATGCTGTCGCGCAGGGCGCGCATGCTGTCGAAGTCGGTGCTGAAGCCGTCCGCCGGCGCCACGCCGACCATGCGCAGATAGGTGGCGCGGCCGAAGCGCAGCCATTGCACCACCTTCAGCGGCTTGCCGCTCTGGATGTCCTCGGCGGCGCCGAGCAGCTCATAGCCGGGCTGCCCGCCGATGCGCAGTGCTCCGCCACGCTCGACGCGCAGATTCTTCACGCCCGGCACGCTGGCAATGGCGCGCCTGGCAAGGCTGTCCCGATCATCCTCGCGAATCTCGCCGCGCGCGATGGCGACGATGAAATAGGGCAGCGCGCCGGCAGGTCCCGCTGCCGCATCGCCCTTCGACAGCAGCACGGCCGAACCGCCGAGTACCTGCAGCACCTTGTAGCCCTGCAGATCGCCGATGGTGAAGGGCAAGCGCGCCAGCATCTCCTCCTGGCTGGGCGGAGCGCGGAACACGACGCTTTTCAGCGCCGCCTCGACCACCGAATCAGGGTAGCGCGCCGAAGCTGCTTCGGGAAACTGCACCGTGACCATCGCCGTGGCATGCTTGCCGGCGGCGAACAGGATCCACTTCTTCAGCGCGTTCGCGCCGACGCTCTGGTAGCCGGTCAGCAGAATGGCCTTCTCGCCGCCGCCCAGCGTGAGGTCGCGCTGCGATTCGATGGTCACCCCCTGGTTTTGCAGGGACTCCGGACGGAACGTCGTCGAAATCTCGCCGAACGCGGCGACCGGCAACTCAAGAATGAGAATGGCCGCGCGCGCCTCGCGGTCTTCGAAGCCGCTGACATTGGGGATTTCCGCCATGCCGGGAGGCGGGACCAGGCCGACCGTGCCCTGATTGGGGAAGACGGCCTGCGCGGCGGCGGGGAGGGAAACGGCGGCCAGCACGAGGCCGGCGGCGAGGGCCCGAAAGAGACGGGCTCGGATCAGACGGCGCATTCGATGTCCTTCGGATGCCACGGCGGCGGGGTCGGGTCGGCGATCATTCGACCAGAAGATGGCGGATACGTCCTTGTCTACGCTCAAATAGGCAGAATTTCGCCATCTTCCGCCGGACGGACGCGACGTAACGTCAGATTGATGCGGCCCGGCTGGCGCAGCAGGGTCGAGGAATCCGGCAGGATGCGGTCGATGCCATGGAAGGCGAGCCGGCTCGGGCCCGAGAGCAGCAGCGCGTCGCCCGAGACCAGCCGGATCGAGCGGGTCGGGTCCGAGCGCGCCGCGCCGCCGACGCGGAACAGGGCGGTATCGCCGAGCGACAGCGACAGTACAGGGGCCCTGAACTCCTGCTCGTCGCGGTCCTGATGCAGCCCCATGCGGGCGCCGGGCGCGTACCAGTTGATGAGACAGGCTTCCGGTGCCAGTGCCGTGCCGGCAAATTCGCGGGCAAGTTCACGCCAGGCGCGCTTCAGGACGTCCGGAAAAGGCGGCCAGGGTTGCCCGGTCTCGGGATGGGTCGGCTGGTAGCGATAGCCGGTCTGGTCCGACACCCAGCCGAGCGGACCACAATTCGACATGCGCACCGAGAACGGCTTGCCGGTGCGCGGCATGCGTGGGGTGAACAGCGGCGCCTGCGCCAGCACCTGGCGGATGTCTTCCGCCAGCGCCTCCTGCCCCGCCCGGTCGAGCCAGCCCGGCCACCACAGGCAGCCCGGCGCGACCTCGATCGGCGCGGTACTGGCGGGCGCCATGCCTCAGAGCTTCCTCAGCGACACCGCCTCGACCTCATGGTCGCCGCCCTTGCGCAGGATGAGATCGGCGCGCTGGCGGGTCGGCAGGATGTTCTCGCGCAGATTGGCGAGGTTGATGGTGCGCCAGATCGAGCGCGCGGTGGCGTCGGCCTCCGCGTCGGAGAGGCTGGAATAGCGATGGAAATACGCCGCCGGATCGCGGAACGCGGTCTCGCGCAGGCGCATGAAGCGCTCGACATACCAGCGCTCGAGGATCGCCTCGTCGGCATCGATATAGATCTTGAAGTCGAAGAAGTCGGAGACGAAGGGGATGCCCTTGCCGTCCTTTGGGGGGCGCGAGGTCTGCAGCACGTTCAGCCCCTCGACGATGAGGATGTCCGGCTGGTCGACCTCGACCATCGCGTTCGGCGTCACGTCGTAGTTGAAATGGCTGTAGACCGGCGCGCGCACCGGCCGCCGCCCGGCCTTGATGTCGGACAGGAAGTGCAGCAGCGCCGGCAGGTCGTAGCTTTCCGGGAAGCCCTTGCGGCCCATCAGCCCTTCCTGCTCCAGAATGGCGTTGGGCAGCAGGAAGCCGTCGGTCGTCACCAGCGCGACCTTCGGCGTGTTGGGCCAGCGCCCCAGCAGCGCCTGCAGCACGCGCGAGGTGGTGGACTTGCCCACCGCCACCGAGCCGGCGACGCCGATGATGTAGGGCATCTTGCCGCCTTCCTCGGGGCCGAGGAATTTCTGCATGGCGCGGAACAGCTTCTGCGCCGAACCGACATACATGGAGAGCAGGCGCGAGAGCGGCAGGTAGATCTCTTCGATATCGGCGATCGACAGCCGGTCATTGAGACCCTGCAACCGGACGACCTCCTCCGGCCCGAGCGGCTGCGGGGTATCGGCACGCAAGGAGGCCCATTCGGCCCGCGTGAAATTGCGAAAGGGCGACAGCCCCTGACCGTCGAGCTTCATATCCATCGGCGCGTTTCCCGGAACTTCGCCCGAGCATTAAGGCCGCCGAGCTTTGGTCGACCACATACCACAACAGCTACGACTTTAGTACTGGTACCCCGGCGGCCAGAAACGACCGCCCGAGCCATCCTCTCAGGCGCCCCGGCGGGAGGCCTTCTCCTCAAGGCCCGACTGGCCGGTCCGGCGTCCCAGTTCGGCATAGACCTCTTCCAGCGCCACGCCGCGCGCCTGTAGCAACACGGCCAGATGGTAGAGAAGATCGGCGGCCTCGGATATGACGGCTTTGGTATCATCGCCGACGGCGGCCAGCGCCGTCTCGACCGCCTCCTCGCCGAGCTTCTGCGCGCATTTGGCGACGCCCTTGGCGAGCAGCGTGCGGGTATAGGACGCCGCGTTCTCGTCGCTCGCGCGGCGGGCGACGATGGCGGCGAGGTCTTCCAGGCTCACGCGGACGGCAGGGTTGGCCGGGTCTTGCGCCATAGCGGCTTCCTTCACAAATCGCTGCCGCCGACGCGCACCGGAAGCCCGGCCTGCGCGAGGCGTTCCTTGGCGGCACCGATGGTGAAGGTGCCGAAATGGAAGATCGACGCTGCCAGCACGGCGGAAGCGCCGCCCTGCCGGATGCCATCGACCAGATGATCGAGCGTGCCGACGCCGCCCGAGGCGATGACCGGCACGGTGACGGCGTCGGAAATGGCGCGCGTCAAAGCGAGGTCGAAGCCCTCGCCGGTGCCGTCGCGGTCCATCGAGGTGAGCAGGATCTCGCCGGCGCCGAGCGCGACGACCTCCTTCGCATATTCCACCGCGTCGAGGCCGGTGCGGTTGCGCCCGCCATGAGTGAAGATTTCCCAGCGGTCAGGCTCGCCGGCTTCCGAGACCTTCTTGGCGTCGATGGCGACGACGATGCACTGTTCGCCGAACTTCTCCGCCGCCTCGCGCACGAATTCGCGCCGGTTCACCGCGGCAGTGTTGATCGACACCTTGTCGGCGCCGGCATTGAGCAGCGCGCGGATGTCCTCCACCGTGCGCACGCCGCCGCCGACGGTGAGCGGCATGAAGCACTGCTCGGCGGTACGGCTCACCACGTCGATCAGCGTGCTGCGCGCCTCGACGCTGGCGGTGATGTCGAGGAAGCAGAGCTCGTCCGCCCCGGCCGCGTCATAGGCCTTGGCCGCCTCGACAGGATCGCCGGCATCGCGCAGATCGACGAACTTCACGCCCTTGACGACGCGGCCGTCCTTCACGTCGAGGCAGGGGATGACGCGGACCTTGAGCATGGAATCTCCGCTGACCATTGCCCCGCTCATGCCGGCAACCCGGCGACCAGCGCCAGCGCGGCATGGGGGTCGAGCCGGCCATCATAGAGCGCACGGCCGGTGATGGCGCCCTCGAGCTTTTTCGCGCGCGGCTCCAAGAGGGCCTTTACGTCGTCCAGCGAGGCGAGACCGCCCGAGGCAATGACGGGAATGGAGATGGCCTCGGCCAGTGCGATGGTGGCGTCGAGATTGAGGCCCTTCAGCAGGCCGTCGCGGGCGATGTCGGTGTAGATGATGGCGGCGACGCCGGCATCCTCGAAGCGCTGCGCCAGTTCCAGCGCCGTGAGGTCGGAGGTCTCCGCCCAGCCTTCCACCGCCACGCGCCCGTCCTTGGCGTCGAGCCCGACGGCGACGCGGCCGGGAAAGCGCTTCGCCGCCTCCTTCACGAAGGCCGGGTCGCGCACCGCCGCCGTGCCGAGGATGACGCGGGTGATGCCCTTGGCGAGCCACGCCTCGACGCCGGCGAGGTCGCGTATGCCCCCGCCCAGTTGCACCGGCATCGTCACCGATTCCAGAATGCGATCGACCGCCTCGGCATTGACCGGCTTGCCGGCGAAGGCGCCGTCGAGGTCGACGATATGCAGATAGCGGAAGCCCTGGCGCTCGAACTGCGCGGCCTGCTGGGCCGGGTCGTGGTTGAACACGGTGGCACGCGCCATGTCGCCTTGTTGCAGGCGCACGCACTTGCCTTCCTTGAGATCGATGGCGGGAAAGAGGATCACGGCGTCCACTTGAGGAAATTGGCGAGGAGGGCGAGGCCGAGGCGCTGGCTCTTCTCGGGATGGAACTGGGTTCCGGCGATATTGTCGCGACCGACGACGGCGGTGATGGCGCCGCCATAGTCGCTAGTGGCGATCACCTCGGCGGCGTTGGCCGCTTCGAGATGGTAGGAATGGACGAAATAGGCGTCGAGCCCGTCCTCGCCAATGGCGATGCCTTCGAGGATCGGGTGCGGACGGACGAGATTCAGCGAATTCCACCCCATATGCGGGATCTTCAGCGCGGGATCGGACGGGGCGATCTTCACCACATCGCCCTCGATCCAGCCCAGGCCCTCGGTCACGCCGTGCTCCAGGCCGCGCGAGGCCAGCAGTTGCAAGCCGACGCAGATGCCGAGGAACGGGCGACCGCGCTCAAGCACCGCTTCGGTCAGCGCCTCCACCATGCCGGGCACGGCATCGAGACCGCGCCGGCAATCGGCATAGGCGCCGACGCCGGGCAGCACGATGCGGTCGGCGCGGCGCACCACGTCCGGATCGGCGGTCACCAGCACGGCCTTGTCGGTGCCGCTCTCGCGGGCGGCGCGCTCCAGCGCCTTGCCGGCGGAATGGAGATTGCCGGAGCCGTAATCGATGAGGGCGACAGGCGCGGGTGGCATCATCGGCTCGCCTCCGGGAACAGGCCGAGCACCGGGCGCTCGGACGCGGGATGGGCGGCGAGGGCATAGCGCTCGGCCGGCAGCGGCGCGCGCGCCGACCCGCCGAAGGAGACGCCGCCCAGCCGCGCCTCGATATAGCGCTGCTCGGCCGCTTCCAGCGACGGGGCGACGACCACGCCGACCTCCTCATAGCCGGCAGCCGCCAGCTTGGCGCGGCGCAGGCCCGGCAGCAGCACCGCCACCGCGACGTTCGTTAAAGGCAAAAGCACCAGCGCGTCGGAGGTGAGATCGAACCAGAGCACGGCGCCGACGATCAGCCCCTGCACCAGCGCGTAGCCGAGCAGCGCGAACCACAGCCGGTGCGCCAGCAGCACCAGCGGCGCGAAGGGGATGGCGGTCCATATGAGGCGCTCGGGCACCAGCGCGACGCCGTCGGCCCATTGCGCGAGGCTGGAGGCAGCGTCGGCATTCTCCGGCTCGAAAACGGTAAAGATCGTCATGATCAGCCGCCCAGACTGCCCTTGGTGGAGGGGATTTCCCCTGCCGCCGCCGGATCGATCGCCACCGCAGCGCGCAGCGCCCGTGCGAGGCCCTTGAAGCAGCTCTCCGCGATATGGTGCGCGTTGCTGCCGTACAAGGTCTCGACATGCAGCGTCAGGCCGGCATTGATAGCGAAGGCTTGGAAGAACTCGCGCACCAGCTCGGTGTCGAACTCCCCGATCTTGGCCACCGCGAATTCGGTGCGGAACACGAGGAAGGGGCGGCCGGAAATGTCGAGCGCGACGCGGGTCAGCGTCTCGTCCATCGGCAGATGCAGGCTGGCATAGCGGGTGATGCCACGCATGTCGCCCAGCGCGGTGCGGATCGCCTGGCCGAGCGCGATGCCGACATCCTCCACCGTGTGGTGAAAATCAATGTGCAGGTCGCCGGTCGCCTCGATGGTCATGTCGATGCGCGAATGGCGGGCCAAGAGGTCCAGCATGTGGTCGAAGAAGCCGACCCCGGTCGCGACCGTCGCCTTCCCCGTGCCGTCGAGATCGACGGAGAGGCGGATCTGCGTTTCCTTGGTGGCGCGGGTGATGCTGGCCGTACGCATGGGCAAATCGAGCTCCCGGAAGAGCCGGCGTCTTAGCAGCTATGCTCTTGCGATGCCATATCACTCTGTCACAATGCAGTTTTTGCAGCTTGTGCAGTAGGTGCCGGTTGATCTCTCTTGCGGAACTGAATTCGTCTCATGAATAAGAACCGGATGAATTTTCTCACGCATCATAAATGCGCCAGCACATGGCTGGGCAGCCTTGTGGCCCGCATCTGCGAACTGAATGGTCTCAGCTGCTATCATTCTCATCACGGTACCGCCGTTCCGTCTAGGGAACACGACCTGTCGCTGTTGACCAACTCGGACTATGCAACGGTGTCCGCACAACTCCACGCGCCCAGCTTCCACATCATTCGCAATCCGCTCAGCATCATCTCCTCGGCCTATTTCTCGCATCTGAGCACTCACCCAACTGATGGATGGGTGGCGCTGGAGAAGCAGCGTCGGATCCTCAACTCTCAAGACCGCGTGACGGGGATGCTGCTTACCCTGAGTTTCCTGGAATCGGCGGAGTTCTATCCCTCGACTCCGGGACCTCTGCACGCTCTGCACGGCTGGAACTTCGACGACGAGCGTATCGTGACGCTGCGTATGGAGAGCATCGTGGCGGACGTTGGTGCTTTCCTTGATGCCATCCGTGACCGAGCTGGCATGGAGGGCTTGCTGCTGCCTTCCCCGGACGAGTTCGGGTTTGAAAAATTTGCCGGCCGACGGGTAGGGGAGGTGAACGACGCCTCACATTACCGCTCCGGCGACGCCGATGGTTGGCGGCGCGAGCTGCCGCCCGCCATTGTCGACTATGTATGGGCACACTTCTCGACCCTCATGGAACGATACTATCCCGAGGCGAAACTCGCCTGACGGCGTCCATATCGCTGCACCGCCGTCCCTGACGCCGGGTGCGCACCCCCGAGTTGCGCTGGCGCCGCGACGGCTTAAGTAAGGCTCTCGACCCAAGCCTGCACGCAGAGCTCCCCGAATGAAGCACTCCCCCGACACGATCTACGGCACCACCATCGTCTCCGTCCGCGCGGGCGGGCGCGTCGCCATAGGCGGCGACGGGCAGGTGACGCTCGGCAATACCGTGATGAAGTCGAACGCCCGCAAGGTGCGCCGCCTCGGCAAGGGCGACGTGATCGGCGGCTTCGCCGGCGCCACGGCCGACGCCTTCACCCTGTTCGAGCGGCTGGAAACCAAGCTGGAGCAGTATCCCGGCCAGTTGCAGCGCGCCGCGGTCGAGCTTGCCAAGGACTGGCGCACCGACCGCTATCTGCGCCGGCTGGAAGCGATGATGATCGTCGCGGATGCCAATGTGACGCTGGTGCTCACCGGCACCGGCGACGTGCTGGAGCCGGAGAACGGCATCGCCGCCATCGGCTCGGGTGGCGGCTTTGCGTTGGCGGCCGCGCGCGCGCTCGCCGATAGCGGGCAGGACCCCGAGGCGATCGTGCGCAAGAGCCTGTCGATCGCCGCCGATATCTGCATTTACACCAACCAGAACGTGGTGGTTGAGACGATCGGATAGCACGTCGTCCCGGGCGGCCCATTGGGCCGAGCCGGGATCGCTTTCAGGTTCCACACGTCTCGGCTTACCATCCCGGCTCTTCGCCCTTCGGGCTGCGGCCAGGATGACGGCTCCAATCAGAAGACCGGATTCATGACCAATTTCTCGCCCCGCGAAATCGTCTCCGAGCTCGACCGCTACATCGTCGGCCAGCACAAGGCCAAGCGGGCGGTCGCCATCGCGCTGCGCAACCGCTGGCGGCGCCAGCAGCTGGAGGGCCAGCTGCGCGAGGAGGTTCTGCCCAAGAACATCCTGATGATCGGCCCGACCGGCGTCGGCAAGACGGAGATTTCCCGCCGCCTCGCCAAGCTCGCGGGCGCGCCCTTCCTCAAGGTCGAGGCGACCAAGTTCACCGAGGTCGGCTATGTCGGGCGCGATGTCGAGCAGATCGTGCGCGACCTCGTGGAGGTCGGCATCGGACTGATGCGCGATGCGCGGCGCAAGGGCGTGGAGGCCAAAGCGCATCTCGCCGCCGAGGAGCGCGTGCTCGATGCGCTGGTGGGCGCCACCGCCTCGCCCGGCACCCGCGAGAGCTTCCGCAAGAAGCTCCGCGACGGGCTGATGGACGACAAGGAAATCGAGATCGAGATCACCTCCGGCGGCGGCCAGGGCATGCCGATGTTCGAGATTCCCGGCATGCCGGGCGCGCAGATGGGCGCCGTCTCGCTCGGCGACATGCTCGGCAAGGCGTTTGGCGGCCGCTCCAAGCCGCGCCGCGTCACGGTCAAGGACGCCCATCCGCTGCTGCTCTCGGAAGAAGCCGACAAGCTGATCGACCAGGACGCCATCGTGCAGGACGCCATCCGCGCGGTGGAGGAGAATGGCATCGTCTTCCTCGACGAGATCGACAAGATCGCCGGCTCGGAGCGACGCGGCGGCGCCGACGTGTCGCGCGAGGGTGTGCAGCGCGACCTGCTGCCGCTGATCGAGGGCACCACGGTCTCCACCAAGCACGGGCCGGTGAAGACCGACCACATATTGTTCATCGCCTCCGGCGCGTTCCATGTGTCGAAGCCCTCGGACCTGCTCCCCGAGTTGCAGGGCCGACTGCCGATCCGCGTCGAGCTGGAAGCGCTGACCCGCGAGGATTTCACCCGCATCCTCACCGAGACCGAGGCCAGCCTCGTCAAGCAGTCGGTGGCGCTGATGGGTACGGAAGGCGTGACGCTCACCATCACCGAGGATGCGGTGGAGGCCATCGCCGACATTGCGGTGCAGGTGAATGCCAGCGTCGAGAATATCGGCGCGCGACGGCTGCAAACCGTGATCGAGCGGGTACTGGACGAGTTGTCCTTCACCGCGCCGGACCGCGCCGGCGAGACGCTGGTGATCGACGGCGCCTATGTGCGCGAGCGCGTGGCGGACCTCGCCGGCAACACGGACCTCAGCCGCTACATCCTTTGACTCGGCTCCGGAACGAACCTCTCAAGGCAGCTTGGGCCCCTGTTTCATGTGAAACAGGGGCGGCCTCTAACCGGGCCGGCTGAGGATCTTGAGCCGGCCGAGCAGTTCGGCCACCCCCTCGGGCGGCAGGGTGGCGATCTCGCGGGCCAGCAGGTTCGCCAGCTCCGTCGCCTCCGGCGAGAGGCCGGCGGTGTCGACCACCACGCGCGGATCGGAGATTTCCGCCAGCAGGCGCAGCGCTTCGGCCTCGTCCCAGATGACGTTGAAATAGGCCATGATGCGCTGGAGCATCATGAAGGTTGGCTGGCCGCGCTTGCCGTGCTCCAGCGCCGAGAGATAGGCCGCCGAAACGCCGATGGTTTCCGCCATTTGCGACAGGGTGACGCCGCGCTCGGCCCGCAGTTCGCGCATGCGGCGGCCGAACGGCGTCATCGTCCGCCCTCGCGATGGCGGCGCACCCGGACATACAGCGCGCCCTCCCCGCCATGGCCGCGTCCGGCGGTCTCGAAGCCGACCACCACGGCGCGCAGCTCCGGCGCGGCGAGCCATTGCGGCACCAGGCGGCGCAGCACGCCGCGCCCTCCCTCGTGGTGAAAACCGGCGGAAGCGTCGCCCTTTCCGGTGATGACCAGCACCAGCGAATGGCCCGACCCCTGCGCGCCACGCAGGAAGGCGATCAGCCGGCCATGTGCGGCGGCCTGCGTCAGGCCATGCAGATCGAGCCGCGCATCGACCTCGGCGCCCCGCGTCAGGCGGCGGCGCATCTTCGGCTCCAGCGGCGCGAGCGGCGTCAAGGGCGGCTTTACCGGAGGCTTCTCCGCCCGTGCCGGCAGGGACATGACCGGGGGCTTGCGGGGATTCGGCGACGGGGGCGCTTCGGCCGGCTCCGGCGCGGGCGGGACGACGGGTGCGGCGAGTTTCGGCGCCGGGCGCAGCCGGTCGATCGAGCGGGTGACATGCTCCCACAGCGCCTTTTCCTCCGCCGCCAGCGGCCGGCGGCGGCGCGAACGCGGCTTGCCTTCTGTGTCTCCGCTGCTCATTGCGTATCCGAAACGTTCGCGGCGGCGGGGATGACCGGGCGCGGCCTCGGCAAGGGCACGCGATGACGCGCCGGATCGAGCGCGCGCGGCAGCAGCACGACGAAGCGGCCGGGATGCTGGATGCGCCCGGCTTTCGCCCCGGCGTCATCGCCCGCGCCGAAGAAGATGTCCGCCCGCGCCGGCCCGATAATCGCCGAGCCGGTGTCCTGCGCGATCACCAGCCGCTGGAACGGCTCGGCCGCGCCGCCTTCACCGGTCGGCAGGGCGGCGTCGATGAAGAACGGGGTGCCGTAGACATGGATGAGCCGGTCCACCGCGATGGAATGGCCGGCGGCGAGCGGCAGGCCCTGCGCGCCGACCGCGCCGTCATCCGCCTTCAGGTCGCCGGCGATGCGGAAGAAGACATAGGAGCGGTTCTGCCGCATCAGTTCGCGCCCCTCCTCCGGGTGGTCGGAGATATAGGCGCGGATGGCGTCCATCGACATCTTCTCGCGCGGTACCAGCCCGCGCTCGACGAGGAGGCGGCCGACCGGCGTATAGGGCTGGCCGTTGTGCCCGTCATAGTTCAGCCGCAGCACGTCGCCGTCGGGCAGGCGCACCCGCACCGAGCCCTGGATCTGGGCGAAGAAGGCGTCGGCAGGATTGCGGATCCACACTAGTTCCAGCCCCTTGCCCTTCAGCGCGCCGTCGTCGATGGCGGCGCGGTCGTAATAGGGCTCCAGCACGCCGTCGACGCGCCGGAATGCCTTGCCCCGGTTCGACGGCGGACCGTCTTTCGGCGGCGCCTCGACGACGAGATCGGGCGGGCGGCGATAGAGCGGCGTGGCGAACTCGGCCGTCGGCACGCGCGAGCCTTCGATCTCCGGCTCGTAATAGCCGGTGAGAAAGCCCTGCGCCTGGTCGACGCCGGCGATGAGGAAGGGGCGGAACTCGTGCTCGAAGAACGCCCGCGCAGCCTTCACCGGAGGGTGCGCGGGCAGGCGCGCGGCGTGGCGGCAAATCGGGCGCAACGCGGTGAATACCGGGCGCGGCGGATCCACCAGGTCGCCTTTGCGGCGGATGCTGGCGCAGCTGCGGCGGAAGGCGGCGAAGGCTTCAGCCACGCCATCGCCGCCGTCCTCGCTCCGCCAGCCCGGAAGATCGGCGAAGGCAATCGGCTCCAGCGAGGCCTGCGGGAACAGCACCGGCGCAGCGCCGGTCGCCGCGCGCGCAAGACCCTGCCCGCCCCCGAGAACCGGGAACAGGGGCGATCCCGTCAGGACGCAGGACGCAAGGAGGATGAGGAGAGCAGCGCGCACGCCGCCATAATCTCACGAAGCCGCTTCGGTGGCGACCAGCTTCCAGTTCGGATCACGCGCGCCGAGGTCGCGCGAGAAGGTCCACACATCGGTGACGTCGGCCACCTGCTCGGCATCGCCGTCGATGACCTGGCCGTTCTGGTCGCGCGTCACCGAGATGAGCTGCGACAGGAAGCGCACGGTGATCTGCGCCGTGCGGGCCTTGACGCCAGCCTCGATGATGTCGGCCTTCTCGATGCCGACGAACTGTGTCTCCATCTTCTCGCCGCGCCGCTCGCGGTCGGTGATGGCGGCATTGAAGCCGTCAAACACTTCGCGGGCGAGAAGGTCCTTCAGCGCCGCCCGGTCGCCATTGGCGAAGGCGACGACGATCATCTCATAGGCCGCGCGCGCGCCGCCGATGAAATGCTGGACGTTGAAGCCGCGCTCCTGCCCGGCAATGGCGTCGAGCCCGTTGGCGACGGCCGAGCCGACCTCGGCCACACCCGCCCAGCGGGCGGGCGCCGGCTCGCCCGGCTCGCTGATGTCGACCGGCTCCACCGGCTCGGGAAGGTTGGCCGGCTCGGGCGTGCCGGGAAAGTTCACCACCTTGTCCGAGGCCCCGACCGGGGCCTTGGCGGCGTCGCGGCGCGAATAGGGGTCATAGGGCGGCCGCTCGCGCCCGGTCCTCTGTCCCAGCACGCTGCGCAGCCGTATGAAGATGAATACGGCCAGGGCCAGGAAGATGATCGTATAGATGTCGAACACGTTGCACGCCGCCGTTGGTTCGCCCCGTCGGAACCTGTTCCGGCGAGGCCTCTCAATGGATGTGGTGCGCGGCACGGCCGTTTCCAGCGGAAGCGGTCCGAGCCTGCCACCCGAGTCTATTTACGATGTCCGGCCGATTTCGCCAGCCTGACAATGCCGCTAGGTCATCACTTCACGCGGAAAAGTGGTTATTTACCGGCGCGAATTCGAAAGAGTAGTGCAAGGGCGCGGCCGACGCCAACCCCGGATCGGACATCGGCTGACCACGCAGCGGCCGTTCCGGCGGGCGCCGGCACCGGCCCCTGGCTGGCCCGGACGGCCGCCGCCTTGTGAGCGAACGGCAACCGTGTTAGCCACACGCGCCCTTTTTGAAGCCCGATCGCGGCGGCACGGCCGACCGCGCGGCACAGACGCCGGCGCCCTCCCCGGCGCGCCGGGCACGGAGATTGCTGATGGCCGAGAACGAAACCGCCGCCACGATGCCCACGCTGCAGGTGCTGACCCAGTACACGAAGGACCTTTCCTTCGAGAATCCGGGCGCGCCCGAGACGCTGGTCATCGGTGGCCAGCCGCAGATCGGCATCCAGATCAACGTCAATGCGCGCCCGGTGCGTGAAGGCGCCGAATACGAGGTCGAGCTGAAGATCGAGGCCAAGGCCGAGCTGAACGGCAAGACGCTGTTCGCCGTCGAGCTGGTCTATGCCGGCATCTTCCGCGCCCAGAACGTGGCGCAGGAGACGCTGCACCCGTTCATCCTGATCGAATGCCCGCGCATGCTGTTCCCCTTCGCGCGGCAGATCGTCGCCGACACCGTGCGCAATGGCGGCTTCCCGCCGCTGATGATCGACCCGGTCGACTTCGTGACGCTGTATCGCCAGCGCATGGCGAAGACCCCGCCGAGCAACATCCTGGCGTCCTGAGGCCCTGCCGGTCCCAAGGGGCCGGCTTCATCGCTGATCTGGAACGGCCGCCGGCTTATGCCGTCGCGGCCGTTTCGCTTTCTGCGGTGTATTCCTTCCAGAGCGCCGCATCGCCCAGCGTGGCCACAAAAGCCTCGTGCGCCGCGATCTCCTCGGCCGTGCCGCGGGGGGGCAGGGGCCGTGGACGCTGGCGCGGGCCCGCCTCGCGCCGTTCGGCAGCCGCCGCGCTGCTTTCCGTGACGGTGAGGCTCAGCGCCGTCTGCTTGCCGCCGCACAGTTCCGCGTAGACATCCGCCAGCAGCTCGGAATCCAGCAGCGCGCCGTGCTTGGTGCGGCGCGAGCTGTCGATGCCATAGCGCGACATCAGGTCGTCGAGCCGGTTCGAGGCACCGGGATGGCGTCGGCGGGCAAGGCTCAGCGTGTCGACCACGCGGTCGAAGGTCAGCGCCTTGCGCCCGACCTTGCCCAATTCGGCATTGATGAAGCCGATATCGAAAGCGGCGTTGTGGATGACCAGCGGGTCGTCGCCGATGAAGGCAAGGAAATCGTCCACCACCTGCGCGAAAAGCGGCTTGTCTGCGAGGAACTCGGCGGACAGGCCGTGGACGTTGAACGCCTCCACCGGCATGTCGCGCTCGGGATTGATGTAGACGTGGAAGACCTGTCCCGTCGGGATGCGGTTGTAGATCTCCACGCAGCCGATTTCGACCAGCCGGTCGCCGGTCAAGGGATTGAGCCCGGTGGTCTCGGTATCGAGGACGATCTCACGCATCGGTTTTCCCCTTGCGCAGCAGCGCCAGCAGCGCGGCCACCTCCGACCGGGCATGGGCGAGCCCATGGCCGGTGTCGATCACATGGTCCGCGCGGCGGCGCTTTTCCGAATCAGGCAGCTGTCGCGACAGGATCACTGCTAATTTGTCTTCCGTCATGCCCGGGCGGGCGAGAACGCGGGCCCGCTGCACAGATTCCGGCGCGGTGACGACGAGAACGGCGTCGACCCGCCCGGCCGCGCCGGTCTCATAGAGCAGGGGGATGTCCAGTACGGCGATGTCCTCGCCGGCTTCGGCAGCGCGTTCCAGAAACGCCGTCTCGCGGGCCCGCACCAGCGGATGCACGATGGATTCCAACCGCTTCATCGCCGCGTCATCACCGAGCACACGGGCACCGAGAAGCGCGCGGTCGATGCGTCCGCCCTGCGTCACGCCGGGAAACGCCGCCTCGACCGGGGCGACTCCCTCCTCGCCATAGATCGCATGCACGGCGGCGTCGGCATCGTGCACCGGCACGCCGAGTTCGCGGAAAATGCCGGCGGTGGTGGACTTGCCCATGCCGATCGAGCCGGTGAGGCCGAGGCGGAAGGGCGTCTTCACGCCAGCTGGCCCTTGGCGGCGAGGTCGGCGACGGCGAGCGCGCGCAATTCGGGCGTCACCTCCGGGCGCACACCGAACCAGCGCTCGAAGCCCGGCACCGCCTGGTGCAGCAGCATGCCGAGGCCGTCCACGGTCTTGAGGCCGCGCGCCTTCGCCGCCTTGAGCAGCGGCGTCTCCAGCGGGACATAGACGATGTCGCTCACCAGCGCGTCCGGCGACAGGGCGGACAGATCGACATCGAGCGGCGGCTGGCCCTTCATGCCGAGCGAGGTGGTGTTGACGAGCAGGCGGCAGCCATCCAGCCGGCCGGCGAGGTCGCGCCAGTACACCGGCAGAACGCGCGCGCCGAACTGCTGGCGCAGCGCCTCGGCGCGGGCGAGGGTGCGGTTTGCCACCACCACGCGGTCGACGCCGCGGTTGATCAGCCCGTAGACCACGGCACGCGCGGCGCCGCCGGCACCCAGCACCACCGCTTCGCCCAGCGCGCGCGCCCATTCCGGCTCGGCGGCGTCGAGATTGGCGAGGAAGCCGTGCACGTCGGTATTGGCGCCGTGCAGCGTGCCATTCTCCAGCCACAGCGTGTTGACCGCGCCGAGCGCCTGCGCGACGGGATCACGCTCCTGGGCGGCGCGGAAGGCGGCTTCCTTGTGCGGCACGGTGACATTGGCGCCGACAAGGCCGCTGGCGGGGAAATCACCGAGGAAAGCCTCGATCTCGTCGGGCGCTACATCCAGCCGCCCGTAATCGCCGTCGATGCCGTGCTGCTTCAGCCAATAGCCATGGATGAGGGGCGAGCGCGAATGGGCGACGGGATGGCCGATGATGGCGGCGCGACGGGTCACAGCAGATCTCCGCGACGACGCAGGAAAGACAGAAGCGGCAGCAGCGGCAGGCCGAGGATCACCGAATGATCGCCGGCAATGCGCTCGAACAGATGGATGCCCAGCCCCTCCAGCTGATAGCCGCCGACACTGGCGAGCACCGTCTCGCCTGCCGCCGCGAGATAGGCGTCGAGCGCTGGGACATCGAGCCCGCGCATGGAAAGATAGGCGGACTCCACCGTCTCGAACAGCACCTCGCCATCGGCTGCGATGGCGATCGCGGAGTGCAGTGCATGCGTGCCGCCGGACAGGCGCTGCAGTTGCAGCCTAGCCGCGGCAAGATTGGCCGGTTTGTGGAAGGCTTCGGTGTCCAGCGCCAGCGTCTGGTCAGCCCCGATGACGAGCCGGCCGGGACATAGAGCGCTGCCCGTCCGCGCCTTGGCACGGGCCAGCACGCCGGCGATCGCGGCAGGCTCGGCGCCTTTCGCGACTTCGGCGGCTTCCAAAGCGCGCTCATCCACCTCGACGGAAATCGCCTCGAACGGCAGACGGGCAGCTTCGAGCAGCCCTCGCCGCGCCGCGCTTTTCGACGCCAGCACGAGCGGGGCATTCCCGCGCCAGAGCGGATTGTGGAACGGCGTATCAGCCACCGGCAGCCTCGGAAATCCTGCGCTGATGCTCCTTCAGCAGGGCGATGATCGCCGCCGCAGTTTCCTCGATCGAGCGCCGTGTGACGTCGATCACCGGCCAGCCATTCTTGGCGCAGAGCCGACGCGAAAAGGCGATCTCCTCCGCCACCGCCTCGCGGTCGATATAGGCGTCGTGCGGCTGGGCGGCATTCAGCCCGAGCAGCCGGTTGCGGCGGATCTCCACCACGCGCTCGGCCGAGGCGACGAGCCCGACGACCAGCGGCCGCCGCAACTCGGAAAGACCGGCCGGCACCGGAATGCTCGGCACCAATGGGATATTGGCGGTCTTGATGCCGCGATTGGCGAGATAGATGCTCGTCGGGGTCTTGGATGAGCGCGAAATGCCGAGCAGCACGACGTCGGCGGCTTCCAGCCCGTCCGTGTGCTGGCCGTCATCATGCATGACGGTGAAGTTCATCGCGTCGATGCGGCGGAAATATTCGCCGTCGAGCTGATGCTGACCGCCGACGCGCGGAGTCGGCGCGCCACCGAGATAGGCCTGGAACAGCCGCACCACAGGAGCCAGCACCGACAGCACGGGAACGCTGTTCTCGGTGCAATAGGTCTTCAGCCGGTTGCGCAGCTCCGGCTCGGTCAGCGTGTAGAGCACGATGCCGGGATATTCCTCGATGTCGCTGATGACCTTGTCGAGCTGCTTGTGCATGCGCACCAGCGGATACACATGCTCGATGGGCCGCACGCCGCTGTACTGCGCGGCCGCGGCGCGGCCGACGCTGATCAGCGTCTCGCCGGTGGAATCCGACACGAGATGAAGGTGGTAGTAGCTTTCCGCCGGGCGGGTGGCATCAGTCACGCCGGTCATCCACAGGGCTGTGCATAGTCTGGGAACAAGCCATGGGCCGGACGGGTTAGCAAGTCCGCATTGGGGATATGTCGGTTTGCCCTCCACAGGCCAGCCACCTGTGAGCAAGATCAACGCACAGGCGGGGAACTGCGTGGATAATCCGCCGCACTCTCACAAGCCCTTGATGAAGCGTGAGATTCAAAACCGCCGCGACGACGTTGGCGCGTGCTGGACTGGGGCTTGGTTGTGAACGGCTGGGAACAGCGCTAATGCCCATGCCTAAACACAGACAACTAGATTCAAAAGAGATTAAATAAGTATGAAGAGGCTTGGGGAAGGAAAGTCAGGCCAGCGGATCGTAAGCCAGGCGCTGGATGGGCATGTGCCCGATCGCACGCCGATCTGGATGATGCGCCAGGCGGGCCGCTACCTCCCGGAATATCGGGCGGTCCGCGAGAAGGCCGGCGACTTCCTCACCCTGTGCTACACGCCCGACCATGCGGTCGAGGTGACGCTCCAGCCGATCCGCCGCTTCGGCTTCGATGCGGCGATCCTGTTCTCCGACATTCTCGTCGTGCCGCACGCGCTGGGCTGCGATCTCTCCTTCGAGGCCGGCGAGGGGCCGCGCCTCAGCACGGTGACCAATCTCGCCGAGCTGAACGCCCTGCGTGACGAGCTGGATGCTTCCAAGATCGACCGCGTGCTGGAAGCCGTGGGCCGCATCCGCCAGGAACTGCCGGAAGAGACCACGCTGCTCGGCTTCTGTGGCGCGCCCTGGACGGTGGCGACCTACATGATCGCCGGACGCGGCACGCCGGACCAGGCGCCGGCGCGGCTCGCCTCGCTGCGTGACCCGGCCTTCTTCACCGCGCTGATCGACCGGCTGGTCCAGACCTCGGCCCGCTATCTCATCGGGCAGCTGAAGGCCGGCGCCGACGCGGTGCAGATCTTCGACAGCTGGGCCGGCGTGCTCGATCCGGAAGCCTTCCGGCTCTGGAGCATCGAGCCGATCACCCGCATCGTGCAGGCGGTGCGGGCGGAAGTGCCGGACGCCCGCATCATTGCCTTCCCGAAGGGCGCAACGTTGCAGGGGCTGACCGAACTCGTGCGGGTGAGCGGCGTGAACGCCGTTGGGCTGGACTGGACGGCGGAACGCCCCGCGACGCGGCTGGCGCTTGGCGGAAAGGTGGCCTTGCAGGGCAATCTCGATCCGCTCACCCTGATCGCCGGCGGTGGCGCGCTCGACCGCGCCATCGACGCGCTGATGCAGGATTTCCACGGCGCGGCGCATATCTTCAATCTCGGCCACGGCATAAGGCCGGAAACGCCGATCGCCCATGTCGAGCAGATGATCGCCCGGGTGCGGGGCTGAGGGAGCGGGACGCGCCATGCTCTACGACTGGATCAAGGCGCTGCATGTGATCGCCGTCATCTCCTGGATGGCGGGAATGCTCTATCTGCCGCGGCTGATGGTCTATCACTGCGAGGCGCCGGTAGGCTCAGCCAAATCGGAAACCTTCAAGGTGATGGAGCGGCGCCTGCTCAAGGCGATCATCAACCCGGCGATGACCGTCACCTGGCTCGCCGGGCTCTGGCTCGCCTGGGATGGCGGCTGGTATCTCTCCGGCTGGTTCCACGCCAAATTCGCGCTGGTGCTCGCCATGAGCGGCTTTCATGGGTTTCTGAGCGCGCGGGTCAAGGATTTCGCCGCCGACCGCAACACCCGGTCGCAGCGCTTCTACCGTGTGGCCAACGAAGTGCCGACGCTCTTGATGATCGCCATCGTGATCCTCGTCATCGTTAAGCCTTTTTGAGCTGTTTCAAGAGGCTCGACGGCGGGCTTGCGCCGAATCGTCGCTTTGCCTATGGTGCCGTCACTTCCACGAAGCTGGCTGACGCTCCGCTTTGACCGACATCTTCCCCGGTGTCGGCGGGTGTGTCGGACAGAGGGCCGGTTTTCACGCCGGCTGCGTCCTCAGACCAGCGCTTCCCTTCCCTATTCGTTCCGGCAGCTTCTTCACGCTCGACCGGGACCAATCCAATGACCGAGGCCTTTTTCCCATGGGGGAAATGAAGCTCCAGGACCTCAAGTCCAAAAATCCGGCCGAACTGCTCGTCTTCGCGGAAGAGCTGGAGGTCGAGAACGCCAGCACGCTGCGCAAGCAGGAGCTGATGTTCGCTATCCTCAAGCAGCTCGCCGCCAAGGACACCGACATCATCGGTGAAGGCGTCGTCGAGATCCTTTCCGACGGCTTCGGCTTCCTACGCTCGCCGGACGCCAATTATCTGCCCGGTCCCGACGACATCTATGTGTCGCCCTCGCAGATCCGCCGCTTCGGCCTGCGCACCGGTGACACGGTCGAGGGGCAGATCCGCTCGCCCAAGGACGGCGAGCGCTACTTCGCCCTTCTCAAGGTCAACACGATCAATTTCGAAGACCCCGAGAAGATCCGGCACAAGATCAATTTCGACAATCTGACGCCGCTCTATCCCGACGAGCGCTTCAAGCTCGAGATCGAGGATCCGACCCGCAAGGATTTCTCCGCCCGCATCATCGATGTCGTGGCGCCGATCGGCAAAGGCCAGCGCGCCCTCATCGTCGCGCCGCCGCGTACCGGCAAGACGGTGCTGCTGCAGAACATCGCGCAGTCCATCACCACCAACCATCCCGAGTGCTACCTCATCGTGCTGCTCATCGACGAGCGGCCGGAGGAAGTCACGGACATGCAGCGCTCGGTGAAGGGGGAGGTGGTGTCCTCCACCTTCGACGAGCCGGCGCAGCGTCACGTGCAGGTCGCCGAGATGGTGATCGAGAAGGCCAAGCGCCTCGTCGAGCACAAGCGCGACGTTGTCATCCTGCTCGATTCGATTACCCGCCTCGGGCGTGCCTACAACACCGTGGTGCCGTCCTCCGGCAAGGTGCTGACCGGCGGTGTCGACGCCAATGCCCTGCAGCGTCCCAAGCGCTTCTTCGGCGCGGCGCGCAATATCGAGGAAGGCGGCTCGCTGACCATCATCGCCACCGCGCTGGTCGATACCGGCTCGCGCATGGACGAGGTGATCTTCGAGGAATTCAAGGGTACCGGCAATTCTGAGGTCATCCTCGACCGCAAGGTGTCGGACAAGCGGGTCTTCCCGGCGATCGACATCACCCGCTCCGGCACCCGCAAGGAAGAGCTGCTTGTGCCGAGCGACGTTTTGAAGAAAATGTACGTGCTCAGGCGCATCCTGAACCCGATGGGCACGGTCGATGCCATCGAGTTCCTGCTCGACAAGCTGCGCCAGACCAAGACCAACGGCGATTTCTTCGATTCCATGAATACCTGACGCGGGACGGGGGCGGACATGGTGGCGCAGCGGACATTTTCTCTTCTCGCCGCCGCGGCCGTTCCCTTCCTCGCCGCCGGTTCCGCTCACGCCGGCATGGCCGAGCGCGAGCCGCCCTCGCCGGTGCTGTGGCTGTTCGTCATCGGCATGGTGGCGCTGAGCTGGGTGATGGCGTGCCGTCGCTGGTGGCTGCCGCTGGCGATCTGGGTGCCGGCGGCGCTGTTCGTCTCCAGCCTGGTCGCCGACTTCGCCGACCCGGTGCTCGGGCCGGCGGTGCGCGACGAACTCGGCCTCGCCTATATCTTCCAGGCGGACCTGGTCGGGGCGCTGGTGCTGGTGGTGCCGCTGATGTTCGCCAATATGCGGTTCAGCCGCAACGATTAGCTCTCCGCGACCTAGCCGGGCAGGTGTCTTGAAAAGGCAACCTGCGGTAATGATTCGGGGCCGAAATGATGCCCCTCACAGATGACTCAGGACGGGCGATCGCCCTCTCGTCCGATCCATCCATCACAAAACCGAAAACAGCCGCCAGCGCCGATTTCTGAGGGTCTGTGGGGCTGGTGGGCATTTTGCCCCCAACTTATCCACAGGCTTGTCCCCAGAAGCGGATCGAGGCGTCAGCCGCCTGATCCGGCCCGCGCGAGCACGGCTTCGCTCAGTCGATTCGTTTCCGTAACGGGTAGCGAGCAGACGGCGCCGGCGCAGACGAAGGCCGCTGCGCCCTCGACCGCGAGTGCCTTGGCCTTCGCCGGGTGATCGGCGGGGAGGGCGGTAGCGTCAAGGACGCGCTGGATCGTCACATCGACGCGCGGCAGGCGCGAGGCGGTGCCGGCCAGGGCCTCGGCCAGATTGCCCGCACCGACGACCACGATCTCCGGCGCGCGCAGCCTGGTATCGAGCGCGTTGAGCAGGCCGGCATGGCTGTAGAGCTGCGGCGCGGCACGCGGCAGCAATCCCTCGAACAGCCGGTCGGCGCGGGCGCGATAGCTCTCATCCCCGGTGAGCGTGGCGAGGCGGATGAGGTTGCGGGCGATCAGCGCGTTCGGGTTGGTGACGGCGTCGTCCGCGGTGGCGTCGGGTCGCAGGATCAGCCCCTCGGCATCGTCGGCGGTGAGGTAGTAGCCGCCATCTTCCGCGGCGTGATGTGCCTCCAGCGCCGCCTGCCAGGCGCGGGCGCGTTCGAGATAATGCGCCTCGCCGGTGGCCTGATGCAAAGCGAGGGCGGCGCCGACCATCGCCGCGTAATCCGAGGACAGGCCGGGGAAGACCAGCCGGCCCTCGCGCCAGCTATGGCCGAGGCGGGCGTTGCGGGTCATCGATTCGGCGATGAAACGGAAGGCGCCCGCCGCCAGTTCCACCCATTCCGGCCGCCCGAAGCGTGGCGCGACATTGGCCAGGGCGGCGATCATCAGCCCATTCCAGTCGGCCAGCACCTTGTCGTCGCGGCCGGGCGGCACGCGCCTGGAGCGCACGGCGAGCAGCTTGTCGCGCAGCATGGCGAGGCGGATCTCGTCGGTGCCGGAGCGCTCGGTCTCCTTCAATCGATTCGGGATCGAAACGCCTTCCCAATTGCCGAAGGGAACGATGTCGTAGTGCTTGGCGAAGAACTCGGCGTCCTCGGCCCCTAGCGCGTCGAGCACCTGTTTCAGCGTCCAGACGTAATAGCGACCCTCATGGCCTTCCGAATCCGCGTCCAGGCTGGCGGCGAAGGCGCCGCCCGTGGTGAGCATCTCGCGTTGCAGCCAGCCGACGGTCTCCTCGGCGCGGGCGCGGAACAGGTCGGCCAGCGTTTCGGAATAGGCAAGGCCGAGCAGGTCGAGGATCTGCGCATTGTCGTAGAGCATCTTCTCGAAATGCGGCACCAGCCAGCGCTCGTCGACGGAGTAGCGGGAATAGCCGCCGCCAATATGGTCGTAGATGCCGCCCTCGCTCATGCCGTCCAGCGCATGCAGCGCCGCGTTGCGGAAGCGCTCGCGCCCGGTGCGCTCATAGGCGCGCCACAGCAATTCGAGGAACGGCGTGTTGGGGAATTTCGGCGAGCCCTGCAGACCGCCATGCTCGTCATCCATGATGCCGAGGATGCGGGTGGCGACGTCGTCGAGCTCGTTCTCACCGATCACCACCTTTCCGGCCGGCCGCGCCTTCTGCCGCAGCCGGCCGAGCAGCGCTTCGCGGTTAGAGGTGATGCGCGGGTCGCCCGAGGCATAGGCGTTGGCCATGGTCTTCAGCACCTCGGTGAAGGCGGGTTGGCCGTATTTGGCCTCACGGGGGAAATAGGTGCCGCCCCAGAACGGGGCGCCCTCGGGGTCGAGGAACATGGTCATCGGCCAGCCGCCTTGCACGCCGAGCTGCTGCAGCGCGGACATGTAGATCTGGTCGACCTCGGGCCGTTCCTCGCGATCGACCTTGATGTTCACGAACAGCTCGTTCATCACGGCAGCCGTGGCCTCGTCCTCGAAGCTTTCATGCGCCATGACATGGCACCAGTGGCAGGCGGCGTAGCCGATAGAAAGCAGGATGGGCCGGCCGGTCCGCTGCGCCTCCTCAAAGGCCTCCGGCTGCCACTGCCACCAGTCGACCGGGTTGTCCTTGTGCTGGAGCAGATAGGGGCTGGCGGAATCCTGCAGGCGATTGGACAAGGCGTCTCTCCGGCGTAGGGCGCTTCAAAGGGGCGCGGACGGCATGGCAGTGGCGCCGCTTCTGTCGCGGGCGATTCAAAACATAGGGCGTAGCTTGTGACTGTGCAGGAGAAAAGCGCAAAGCTCTCGGGTGGCGATATGGCCGGGCCGGGCGGCGATACCATCGCTGCCGTGTCCTCGGGCAGCGCTGCGGCCGCGGTCGCGGTGATCCGGATCTCGGGGCCGCAGGCGGGTGCCGCGCTGATCGCGCTTGCCGGCCGCCTGCCGGAAGCACGCCGGGCGACGCTGGTCCGGCTGCGCCATCCCGCCGGCGGCGAGGTGCTCGACGAAGGGCTGGCGCTGTGGTTTCCCGGCCCGCGCAGCGCCACCGGCGAGGATATGGCGGAGCTGCAGATCCATGGCGGCAGGGCGGTGGTCGCCGCCGTGCTCGGTGCCCTGTTCGCGCTGCCCGGCATCCGGCCGGCCGAGCGCGGCGAGTTCAGCCGGCGCGCCTTCGTCAACGGGCGGATGGACCTGACCCAGGCCGAGGGCCTCGCCGACCTCATCGCTGCCGAGACCGAGGGCCAACGCCGGCTCGCCTTCGCCCACGCCTTCGGCCATCTCGGCCGGCAGGTCGACGGCTGGCGCCGGCGGCTCATCCGGGCCATGGCGCTGATAGAGGCCGGCATCGACTTCGCCGACGAGGACGATGTGCCGGCCGAGGCGCGGGCGCTGGCCCGGCCGGAGGTGGAGGCGCTGCTGCGCGAGCTCGACGTAGCACTGGCCGACCGGCGCGGCGAAATGCTGCGCGAAGGCGCGCTCATCGCCATCGCCGGCCTGCCCAATGCCGGCAAGTCGTCGCTGATCAATGCGCTGGCGGCGCGCGATGTCGCCATCGTCTCGGACGAACCGGGCACCACGCGCGACGTGCTGGAAGTCGCGCTCGATCTCGGGGGCCATCGCGCCACGCTGATCGACACGGCGGGCTTGCGCGAGGCGACCGGCAAGGTGGAGGCGGAAGGTATCCGCCGCGCCCGCGCCCGCATCGCCGAGGCCGACCTCGTACTGTGGGTGCATGATGTGGCCGACCGGCCGGTGCCCGCCGAGCGCCCCGAGGTCGAGGCCGGGGCGGAGCTCTGGCTGGTCGCGAACAAGCTCGATGTCGCGGACGCCGAGACGCCGGACGACGCCACATGGGCGAGCCGCCAGTTCGGGATTTCGGCGCAGGCCGGTCTCGGACTTGATGCGCTCGTCGAGGCGCTCGGTGCGCTGGTGGCGGGGCGGGCGGCGGGGTCGGATCATCCCGCGCTGATCCGCGCGCGGCATCGCGCAAGCGCGGGGGAGGCGGCCGGTCATCTGCGCGTCGCACTCGCGAACTGGGATCGGCTTGACGACGAACTGCTCGCCGAGGAGCTGCGCCTCGCCGGGCGCGCGCTCGGGCGGATGACGGGGGCCATCGGCGTCGAGGACCTGCTCGACGTGGTGTTCCGCGAGTTCTGCATCGGCAAGTGACCGGGACTGACCGCCGATGTTTCACGTGAAACCGGCCCGACGTCCAACCGATTCGTTGGCGGAATGTTTCACGTGAATCAGGGTCGGGGTCGTCTGGCACGCGCTGCCACGCGGCTTTGACTTGACGCGGACCCGTGGGCGCGGCTTCTAGGCTGCCACTCATTCTTCTTGCCGGTTCTGGAATTCGATGGTCGTTTCCGATCTCCTCTTTGATGTCGTCGTCGTCGGTGGCGGTCATGCCGGCACCGAGGCCGCCGCCGCTGCCGCCCGATGCGGCGCGCGCACCGCGCTGGTGACGCATGCCCATGCCACCATCGGCACCATGTCCTGCAACCCGGCGATCGGCGGTTTGGGCAAAGGCCATCTCGTGCGCGAGATCGACGCGCTGGACGGGCTGATGGGCCGGGTCGCCGACCAGGGCGGCATCCAGTTCCGCGTGCTGAACCGGCGCAAGGGCCCCGCGGTGCGCGGCCCGCGCGCCCAGGCCGACCGCACGCTCTATGCGCAGGCGATGCAGCGCGAGATCGATTCGCAGCCGAACCTATTCGTCATCGAGGGCGAGGCGGACGAACTGATCCTGTCACAGGGTCGCGTCGCCGGCCTGCGGCTGCTCGACGGACGCGCCATCGCGGCGGGTGCCGTCGTCATCACCACCGGCACCTTTCTCAACGGGCTCATCCATATTGGCGACCGGCAGATGCCGGCGGGGCGCATGGGGGAGCAGCCGGCGCGGGGACTCTCCGGTTCGCTCAGCCGCCTCGGCGTCACGCTCGGCCGGCTGAAGACCGGCACGCCGCCGCGGCTCGACGGGCGGACGATCGACTGGGCCGGCCTCGAGATGCAGGACGGCGATTCGCCTCCGGAACCATTCTCGACGCTGACGCGGGCGATCACCAACCGCCAGGTCCAGTGCGGCATCACCCGCACCACGCCGGAAACCCACGCGGTGATCCGCGCCAATATCGACCGCTCGGCGATGTATTCCGGGAACATCAAGAGCGTGGGGCCGCGCTATTGCCCGTCCATCGAGGACAAGATCGTTCGCTTCGGCGAGCGGGAAGGGCATCAGATCTTCCTGGAGCCTGAGGGGCTGGATGACCCGACGGTCTATCCGAACGGGATCTCCACCTCGCTGCCGGAGGATGCCCAGCGCGCGCTGCTCGCCACCATTCCCGGCCTCGAGAAGGTGGCGATGCTGCGGCCGGGCTACGCGATCGAGTACGATCACGTCGATCCGCGCGAGCTGGAGCCGACGCTGGAGACCCGCAAGGCGAGGGGGCTTTTCCTTGCCGGGCAGATCAACGGCACCACCGGCTATGAAGAAGCGGCGGCGCAGGGGTTGGTCGCCGGGCTGAACGCGGCGCGGCGGGCGGCGGGTTCGGACGGCGTCACCTTCGACCGGGCCGAGGCCTATATCGGGGTGATGCTCGACGATCTGGTGACGCGCGGTGTTTCCGAGCCCTACCGCATGTTCACCTCGCGGGCCGAATATCGGCTGTCGCTGCGGGCCGACAATGCCGACCAGCGGCTGACCGCGCGGGGCGAGGCGCTGGGTCTGGTCGGCGCCGAGCGGCGGGCGAGCTTCGCGACAAAGAGCGAAGCGCTGGCCCGCGTGCGGGAGTGGAGCCGCTCGGTCTCGCTGACGCCGGGCGAGGGTGACCAGTATGGGCTGACGCTCAACCGCGACGGCCAGCGGCGCTCGGCTTTCGATCTGCTGTCCTATCCGCATGTTAGCTGGGCCGATATCTGCCGCATCTGGCCGGAGGCGTCGGGCGAGGAGGAGGGCATCGGCGAGCAGGTGGAGATCGACGCGAAATATGCGGTCTATCTGCACCGGCAGGAAGCCGACATCGCCTCGTTCCGCCGCGACGAGGCCGCCGTGCTGCCCGACATGGACTATGCCGGGCTGGCGGGCATTTCCAACGAGATCAAGGCCAAGCTTGAATCGATTCGGCCCCGTACCATTGGCCAGGCCGGGCGCATCGACGGCATGACCCCGGCGGCGCTGGCGCTGCTGGCGGCGCATGCGCGCCGGGTGCAGTGAGCGCGGACAGCGCGAGGCATTCGCTCGCCGCGCTTGTATGATGGGTGCATGAGCACCGATTCGTCCGACCGCGCCCGCGCCCTCCGGCTGACCCCTGTTTCACGTGAAACAGAGGACCGGCTCGTCGCCATTATCGCTCTGCTGGAGAAGTGGCAGCGCACCATCAACCTTGTCGCGCCGGCGAGCCTGCCGCAGGTCTGGACCCGGCATGTCGCGGATTCGCTGCAGCTGCTGCCGCTGGCAGGGGAAGCGCGGCGCTGGGTTGATCTCGGCTCGGGCGGCGGCTTTCCCGGCCTTGTCGTCGCGGCGGTGCTGGCCGAGCGGCCGGGGGCGGATGTGACGCTGGTCGAGAGCGATACGCGCAAGGCGGCCTTTCTGCGCGAGGCGGCGCGGATCGCCGAGCTGCCGGCGACGGTGCTGCCGGCCCGCATCGAGCAGGTGGCGCCGAAGATCGCCGCCGGGGTGGAGATCGTTTCCGCCCGCGCGCTTGCAGCGCTGCCCAAACTGATCGATCTGGCCTATCCCTTCCTTGCACAGGGCGCGACCGGCCTGTTTCTGAAGGGACAAGATGTTGATAACGAATTGACCGAGACAGCTAAATCTTGGAGAATCGATGCCGAGATCAAGGAGAGCCTGACCGACCGCGGCGGGCGTATCGTGATTGTTCGTTCCGCCGCGCCGCTGTCGCCGACGCCGTGACATCGAAGATGACCTGTCAGAGATGAGCTCGCGCTCGCCATCGGGATTACCGACATGACCGACGAGATTCCGCTCGTACCTGCCGCGCCGTTCGCGGCGCCCCGCGTGCTCGCGCTCGCCAACCAGAAGGGCGGCGTGGGCAAGACGACGACGGCGATCAATCTCGGCACCGCGCTGGCCGCGATCGGCGAGACGGTGCTGATCGTCGATCTCGACCCGCAGGGCAATGCCTCCACCGGGCTCGGCATCGACCGCCGCAGCCGGCGGGTGTCGACCTATGATGTGCTGACCGGCGACGCCAGCCTGCGCGAGGCGGTGCTGGAGACGGCGGTGCCCCGTCTGCATATCGCGCCGTCGACGATGGACCTGTCCGGCCTGGAGCTGGAGCTCGCTTCGGCGCGCGATCGCGCCTACCGGCTGCGCGACGCGGTCCATACGCTGAACAGCGTGGACTCGTTGCAGGAGCGTAACGAAGCCCATTACAGCTATGTGCTGATCGACTGCCCGCCCTCGCTGAACCTGATCACCGTCAACGCAATGGCGGCGGCGAACGCGATCCTGGTGCCGCTGCAATGCGAGTTCTTCGCGCTGGAGGGTCTCTCCCAGCTGCTGAAGACGGTGGAGCAGGTGCGCACCACGCTCAATCCGGGGCTCAGCATCCATGGCATCGTGCTGACCATGTTCGATTCCCGCAACAATCTCTCGACCCAGGTGGTCGAGGATGTGCGGCAGTTCATGGGCGACAAGGTCTATGAGACGATCATCCCGCGCAATGTGCGGGTCTCCGAGGCGCCATCCTATGGCAAGCCGGTGCTGCTCTACGATCTCAAATGCGTGGGGTCGCAGGCCTATCTTCGTCTCGCATCCGAAATAATTCAGCGTGAGCGCGCCCTGCGCGCCGCGGCGGCGTAGGGAGGGGCGCGATGGCTATGGCGGAAGATGGCGGGCGGTCGCGGCTCGGGCGGGGCCTTGCGGCGCTGATCGGCGACATGGCGGAGATGAGCGATCTCGGCGGCGAGCGCCAAGGGCGCCCCAGCCCGCCCGGCGCGGCGCGCAAGGTGCCGGTCGCATTCCTGCGCGCCAATCCGAACAATCCACGCCGCACCTTCGGTGAGGAGGATCTGGAGGATCTGGCCGCCTCGATCCGCGAGCGCGGCGTGATCCAGCCCATCGTGGTGCGGGCGGTCGCGGGTGCGCGCGACAGCTATGAGATCGTCGCCGGCGAGCGGCGCTGGCGCGCGACGCAGCGGGCGGGCGTGCACGAGGTGCCGATCGTGGTGGTCGATGTCGACGACCGCGAGGCGCTCGAGATCGCCATCATCGAGAATGTGCAGCGCGCCGATCTCAACCCGCTGGAAGAGGCCGCCGGCTATCAGGCGCTGGCGGACCAGTTCGGCTATTCGCAGAACGACCTCGCCAAGGTGATCGGCAAGAGCCGCTCGCATGTGGCGAACACGGTTCGCCTCCTGAAGCTGCCGGAATCGGTGAAGGAATATCTCGCCGACGGACGGCTCTCGGCCGGTCATGCGCGCGCGCTGCTGACGCAGGAGGACCCGGAAGGACTCGCCCGCGCCATTGTCGAGCGCGGCATGAATGTGCGCGCCATCGAGCAGCTGGCGCAGGAGCTGAACGTCGCCAGGGCGGAAGCGGCCGGCAAGCCGGCGCGCAAGGCAAAGGCAGCCCCTGCGCTCGACGCGGACACGGCGGCGTTGCAGCGGCGGCTTTCCGATGCGCTGGGCCTGCAGGTGAGCCTGCGCCATGAGGGCGAGGCGGGCGAGCTGCGCATCCGCTATTCCTCGCTCGACCAGCTTGACGAGGTCTGCCGGCGTCTCGCGGCGGGCTGATCGTCAGCCGCGCCGGGCGGCGGACGCGATCTGGAACAGCGCCCGTTCCGCAATCGCCGGGCCGAGCGCGGCGTTGCGACGCGCGGTGAGCAGCGCATCGTCGAGGGCCAGCAGCGCGGTTTCCAGCCGTTGCAGGGTCCAGCCGCGCAGCGCCTTCTCCACCAGCGGCTTGCGGCGGAAATGGATCGCCGGCCGGGCACCCTCGATGGCCCGTTCCACGCTGCCGCCGGCTTCGACCGATAGCCGCATCTGATGCAGCGCCTGGCCGGAGCGGCACACCGAGCCGAGCACGATGTCGGCCCGCATGCCCTCATGCGTCGCCTTGGCGAGGGCGGCGGACATTTCCGCGGGCTGACCGGTGAAGGCGGCGTCGGCAATCTCGTCCAGCGCCAGGCTGGAGGCGTCGCCGACGATGGCGCGCACATGCTCGACGGTGATGCGGGGCTCCCCCATGGCATAGAGCAGGAGCTTGGCAATCTCGCCGCGCGAGGCCAGCCGGTCGCCGCCGAGCAGCGCCATCAGTTCGCCGCGGGCGTCGCGGTCGATGGCGATGCCGGCCTCCGCCGTCATGGTATCGATGAGGCGGGCCAGATCGCGGTCGGTGTCGGCGTAGCAGGCGATGGCGAGGCAGTGCGGCGAGGCCTCGCACACCGCGCGCAGGCCGGTGCCGCGCTTGAGGTCGCCGGCCTCGATGACCACGATGGCGTCGGAGGGCGGCGCGGCCAGCAGCGCCTCGACGGCGGGTATGACATTGCGCGAGCCGACGCGCAGGGAGATGATCCGCCGCCCGCCGAACAGCGCAACGGTCGACGCCTCGTCCACCAGTCGTCCGGGATCGCCGGAAATCTCGTCGCCGTCGAGGCGCACCAGGCCGAAGGGATCCGTGGAGCCCTCGCCGGCGCGGGCGAGATAGGCGCGCGCGCGTTCGCGAACCAGCCCGGAATCCGGGCCGAACAGCAGCACAACCGGACGCAGCGGATCGATGCGCGTGAGCGTCGCCTCGACGTCGCCCGGGCGAACCGCGACCATAAGGTCAGCCCTTGGGCGGTGTCGCCACCCAGTTCGTGGACGGCGCGGCCGCAGGCGGAGCTGCTGGCGCGGCGGGTTCGGCCGATGCGATCGGAGCGATCAGATAGGAGACGACCTGGGTCTTGATCGTCTCAGCCGCCACGCCGGAGGCGCGGTTCTGCGCGTCGCGAATGGCGCGGGAGCGGGCAAAGCGCTGATAGCCGCTGTCGAGCGATGCCTTGCCGAAGGCGGAGCCCTGGGCGATCGGGGGCAGGGGCTTGCCGCCGGCCGGCACCGGCTTGGTGGTGTCGAACAGCCGCCAGGACACGTCGACCGAGACCAGCTCGACTTCCGGGATGCCGGAGAGCGAATCGACGACCGCAGCCGTCGTGGTGCTGTCCTTGACGGTGAGCTCCAGCCGGTAGGGCGCGCCGGCCGGATTGCCCGCGCCGCCGGTCAGCGCATAGATGAGATCATTGCGGACCTCGTTGCCGACCCGGCCGGCAACGAAGACCACTTCGATCTGGCTGAGCTTCTCGCTCAGGGCGGTGCCGTCCGAGGCGGTCTGCTTATACATCGGCTGGAAGCAGCCGCTGGTGGCGGCGGCAAGCAGGCCGACACAGGCCAGCCCGAGCAGGCGGCGGCGCGACGGAAGCGGGTTCATCCAGGCGTTCATCCGGTCAGGCAACGACATTCACGATCCTCTGCGGCACCACGATGATACGCTTTGGCGGGCGTCCGTCGAGTGCCTGGGCTATGAGATCGAGCGCGAGGACGGCTTTCTCCACCTCGGCGGGGCTTGCATCCTTGGGCACGGCAATTTCGCCGCGGCGCTTGCCGTTGATTTGAATCGGTAGCGTAACGGTATCTTCGACCAGCAAGGAAAGGTCGACCGCCGGCCAGGACGCCGTGGCGGCGAGACCCTCGCGCCCGAGCAGGATCCAGCATTCCTCGGCCAGATGCGGCACCATCGGTGCCGTGACGGCGACGAGGAAGGCGGCCGCCTCGCGCAGGGCGAAGGCCATGTCGGGCGCGAGCGCGCCCTTGCCGGCCGCCGCGCCTGCCTTGCGGGCCGCATTGAGAGCATCGCCGAACTGGTTGGCGAAGCTGTGCACGCGGGCGACGGCGACATTGAAGCGCAGGCGCTCGACATCTTCCTCTACCTGGGCCGCCAGTCGATGGGTGGCGCGGCGCAATTCGGTCGATTCGGCACCGAAACTCTCGGGCTTGGCTGTATCGGCCGGCACCAGCGCGACGGCATCGCCGACCAGCCGCCAGATGCGCTGGGCGAAGCGCCACGCGCCCTCGATGCCGCGGTCGGTCCACTCGCTGTCGCGCTCGGGCGGGGTGTCGGAGAGCATGAACCAGCGCGCGGCGTCGACGCCATAGGTATCGGCGACGACTTCCGGCGGCACCACGTTCTTCTTCGACTTCGACATCTTCTCCGGCGCGCCGACGCTCACCGGCTCGTCGGTGCCGAGCTTGACCGCCGTGCCGTCCGCGCGCTTCTCGACCTCTTCCGGGAACAGCCACTTGCCGGCCGCGTCCTTGTAGGTCTCGTGCACGATCATGCCCTGCGTGAACAGGCCGGCGAAAGGCTCCTTCACCGACAGCCGGCCGAGCTTCTGCAACGTGCGGATGAAGAAGCGCGAATAGAGCAGGTGCAGGATCGCGTGCTCGATGCCGCCAATATACTGGTCGACCGGCAGCCAATGGTCCGCCGCCGCCTTCTGCAACGGGGCGGTGCCGGGCTCGGAGGCGAAGCGGGCGAAATACCAGGACGAATCCACGAAGGTGTCCATGGTGTCGGTCTCGCGCCGGGCCTTCGCCCCGCATTGCGGGCAGTCGACATGCTTCCAGGTCGGGTGGCGGTCCAGCGGGTTGCCGGGCTGGTCGAAGGTGACGTCATCCGGCAGGCGAACGGGGAGCTGGTCCTCGGGAACCGGCACCGGGCCGCAGGCTTCGCAGTGGATGATCGGGATCGGGCAGCCCCAGTAGCGCTGGCGCGAGATGCCCCAGTCGCGCAGGCGGTAATTGATCGCCCGCTCGCCCACCGGCGCATTGCCGAGGATCTCGTTTTCCAGCTTCAGCGCCACCGCCTGCTTGGCGTCCGGCACCGGGCGGCCGTCGAGGAAGCGCGAATTGAACAGTGTGCCGTCGCCCTCATAGGGGCCGTCCGCTACCGAGAAGGTCGCGGCGTCGGTGTCCGGCGGCAGCACCACGGGGGTGATGGGCAGGCCGTATTTGGTGGCGAAGTCGAAATCGCGCTGATCGTGCGCCGGGCAGCCGAAAATGGCGCCGGTGCCGTATTCCATCAGCACGAAGTTGGCGACATAGACCGGCACCGGGTCGCCGCCGAGCGGGTGCAGCGCGGTGAGGCCGGTGTCGAAGCCCATCTTCTCCTGGGTCTCGATCTCGGCGGTCGAGGTGCCGCCGCGGCGGCATTCCTCGATGAAGGCCCGGAGCTCCGGCCGCCCGGCCGCCAGTGCCTCGCTCAAGGGATGGCCGGGCGAAAGGGCGAGGAAGGAGGCGCCGAACAGCGTGTCCGGGCGGGTGGTGTAGACACGCACCTCGTCACGCACGTCCTGCGGCAGATCGGCCGGCACGCCGGCCAGCCGGAAGCGCACATGCAGGCCCTCTGAGCGGCCGATCCAGTTGCGCTGCATCAGCCGGACCTTGTCGGGCCAGCGATGCTCCAGCGTGTCGAGGCCGGCGAGCAGCTCCTCGGAGGCGTCGGAGATGCGGAAGAACCATTGCGCCAGCTTGCGGCGCTCGACCAGCGCGCCGGAGCGCCAGCCGCGCCCGTCGATCACCTGCTCATTGGCGAGCACGGTATTGTCGACCGGGTCCCAGTTGACCTCGCTCTCGCGGCGATAGGCGAAGCCGCCCTTGAGGAAATCGAGGAAGATGCGCTGCTGCTCGCCATAATAGGAGGGATCGCAGGTGGCGATCTCGCGCGACCAGTCGAGCGACAGGCCGAGCAGCTTCAGCTGCTCGCGCATGGTGGCGATGTTCTCGTAGGTCCATACGCCCGGATGGGTGTTGCGCTCGATGGCGGCGTTCTCGGCCGGCAGGCCGAAGGCGTCCCAGCCCATGGGATGCAGGACGTTGAAGCCCTTCATGCGCTTGAAGCGCGCCACCACGTCGCCCATGACGTAGTTGCGCCCGTGGCCGATATGGATGCGCCCGGACGGGTAGGGGAACATCTCGAGCACGTAGTATTTGGGACGCGGGTCGTCGTTGCGGGTGCGGTAGATACCCCGTTCATCCCAGATTTTCTGCCAGCGGGGCTCGGCCTCGCGGGCATTGTAGCGCTCGGTGCTCATGCGTTCGTCTCGGGCAGAATGTCTTCTTCGGCGGGCGTCGTCAGGCAAGCGGTTGCGTGCATGACCGACGGCGCGCGACTAGGCACGAGTTGAGCCGCGCGGTCAACCGGCTGTACTGCCCGAACGGCCCGGACGCAACGCCTCGGCGGCGTTTGCCGGGTCGGAGACGGTGCCGTCGACCGCCGCGCGCACCGCGTTGCGGCCGGCATGCTTGGCCGCGTACAGCGCCTGGTCGGCGGCGACGTAGAGATTGCTCGGGGAGAGTTCCAGCGTCGGGCGGCAGGCGGCGCAGCCGACGCTGATCGTCACGCTGCCGGTGGCGCCCTTGGCGTGGGGAATGGCGAGCCGCTCCACGGCGCGACGGAGCCTGTCGGCGACGTCGATCGCGGTTCCGATCTCCGCGTTCGGCATCAGGACCGCGAACTCCTCGCCGCCGACGCGGGCCACCATGTCGGTGCCGCGCACGGTGGAGGCCAGCGTCTGGGCAATGGCGCGAATGCAGCGATCGCCCTCCTTGTGCCCGTAGCTGTCATTGAACAATTTGAAGTTGTCGATATCGAGGATCAGCATTGCCAGTTGCGGCACGCTGTTCCACTGCAGTGCCAATATGGCATCGAAGCTGCGCCGGTTGGCGATGCCGGTGAGCGGATCGAGGCTCGCCAGCGAGTTCAGCCGCCGGTTGGCGCTGCGTAGCGCGGTCTCGCGCCGGGTGAGTTCCAGCGCCATCGCCTCGAAGGCGTTCGTCAGCGGCTGCAGCTCGGTAATGAGCACGGTGGATTTCGGCGGCTCGATGTCGCCATGCCCGAAGCGGATCAGCCGATCCGCCAGCGCCTGAACCGGGGCGACGACCAGTCGCTCGCCGGCCACCCACAGACCGACCAGGATGATCAGCCCGACGACCAGCATGGTGAGCCCGGCGCTCCAGGTGGCGCGCTCGGCTGGCGCCATCACGACCGTCTGGTCCACGCCGACGAGCAGATGCATGTTGGTGCCGGTAACGCGCGTATAGGCATAGACCCGCTGCACGCCATCCGGCCCTTCGGCAAGGATGGTGCCGCGGGTGTGGCTCAGAGCCCGTGCCACGGGGGCGACATTGCTGAGATCGAGCCCCTGGCCGAGGGAGCCTTCCGGGTAGGACAGCATCACCGTGCCGACCGGGCTGACCAGGATGACCTCGGCGCCGGCGCCGAGTTCGGCAAGCGTGCCGTGAGGAAACAGCTCGTTCACGCCGATGCGCGCGACTATGGCGCCGATGATCTTTCCGCCGTTCGGATCGACGATGGGCTGCGCGGCGTAGATGGTCGGCCGGCTCGTGATGTAGCTACGCAGCACGGGCTCGACGTTGCTGATTCCCCGCAAGGCAATCTGCACATAGTCCCGCTCCGAAATGTCGAGCCCGGCGGCGCCCGGCGCCGTGCCGCAGCGCACGATGCCGTTGGTGTCGATGATGGACAGGGACTCTATGGCTGGAAACGCCTTCTCTACATGGCCCAACGGGCGGCATGCCTCGGTATTGTCGGGCGTCTGCGAGGGAGTAGGTGTACTCCCTGCCCCCGCCGCGGCCTCCGCCGCGGGAAGGAAATCCGCAGGCACGGCATCCCTATCCGACGCCAGGGTGAGAAGCACCGCCCGTACGGTCGAGAGGGTTGCCTCGTACCGGCCCACACTGCGATCGAGCAGCTCCATCACATGGCGTTCGGCGGCGGCGAGATTGTCGGCGTGGAGGCGGAACACGCTCACCGTCCGCTCGGCGATGACCAAGGTCATGGCGAGGGCGGCGAACGCGGCCAGTCGCAAGCGCAGGCTGACCTTTCGCGTCCGTGCCAGCCCGTTGAACAGGCTGTCGGACCGGCCGGCTTCGGCCGGATCGTCGCGTTGGGGACCGCTGCTGACCCGTGGTTCGATCACATTGAATCTCGATAGTTCAGGCAGTCGTCGGAAACTAGTGGCGTGGCCGGGGGTGCCGCAAGGGAAAACGGGTGCGGATCACGTCACCATTGCCTCGGGATAAGCGATGTTCCGGCAAGCCATGTTGACATCGCGTCCCCTGCTTCGCATTCCCATCGCCGAGTGTCAGGAGATAGGGCGATGGAACAGGGTGGGCAATCCGGCGTGGTCGGGCGGTTGGCCGAGGTGCGCGGACGGATCGAGCGGGCCTGTCACGATGCCGGGCGGCCGGTGCGGGATGTGCAGCTGATCGCCGTGTCGAAGACCTTCGACGCGGAGCATATCACCCCGGTGATCGCCGCCGGGCAGCGCCTGTTCGGCGAGAACCGGGTGCAGGAGGCCAAGGGCAAATGGCCGGAACTGCGCGCGGGCCATGCCGATATCGAGCTGCATCTCATCGGTCCGCTGCAATCCAACAAGGTGCGCGAGGCGTTGGCTCTGTTCGACGTCATCCATACGCTGGACCGGCCCTCGCTGGCGAAGGAACTCGCCAAGGAGATCGCCCGAGCGCGCGACGAGGGCGGCCGGCCGGCGCCGCGCCTGCTCGTACAGGTGAACACCGGCGAGGAGCCGCAGAAGGCGGGCGTGGCGCCGCTGGAGGCGGATGCCTTCATTGCGGCGTGCCGGGACGTTCACGGTCTCGTGATCGACGGGCTGATGTGCATCCCGCCGGCGGATGAGCCGGCCGCGCCGCATTTCGCCCTGCTCGGGGAGATCGCCCGGCGCAACGGGCTGTCTATCCTGTCGATGGGCATGAGCGGCGATTTCGAGACCGCGATCGCGCTCGGCGCCACCCATGTGCGGGTGGGCAGCGCCATTTTCGGCGGACGCTAGGGCTGGCCGACCACGATCGCCGTGCGCGGCGACAGCGCCTTGAGAAGGCGTCGGAGATCGGCGCGGCGGAAGGCAATGCAGCCGGCGGTGGGCTCGAAGCCGGGCCGGGCCAGATGCAGGAACACTGCCGAGCCGCGCCGCGCCCGGCGCGGGCGGGCATTGTGGTCGAGCACGATCACCAGGTCGTACAGCCCGTCGTCGCGCCACATCTCCTCATGCGAGGCTTTGAGCGGCAGGCGCACCGCGCGGTTGTAGCGCCCGTCCATGGGCTCGTCGCACCAGCCGTCCTCGGGGCGGGTCCGGCGTACCGGCAGCAGCGTCGCCGGGCGCGGCCCATGGTCGGCGCGGTAGCGCAGCTCGCGCGGATGCCAGAGGCCCGCCGGGGTCGCGCCGTCGCCCTCGCGCTTGTCGTGGCGGATGCCGGCGCGCCCCAGCGCGACCGGGAAGACCTGCGTCCCGGCGAACAGCCAGCCGCGTGTCGGCATGCCCACGCGGGCGGCCACACGCAGCCGGGAGCGTGCGATCTTGTGCTTCGCCGTGCTCTTGGGCGTGGATTTCGGCGGTATTTCCTGCCGAAGGGCCTTCTTATTCACGCGTTTTCCGTTCACGATCACGTCACGTACCCGCCACTGCTTCGCGCGCGGGTTCACCGACTCTTGCCGAATGCCTCCGGCCTGCCTACTCGGAACTCACGGCAATTTGCCGATCCTCGCGAGCATTACCGCGTGGCGCGGCGCGAACAAGAGGTTCGGATAGCGGACTTCAGGGAAGCGGATATGGCGAACGCTCAACGAATCCTGGTGGTCGAGGACGACAAGGATCTGCGGGATGCGCTGGTCGAACAGCTCTCGCTCTACGATGAATTCGAGGTGGTCGCCGTCGACAGCGCGCAGGCGGCGACCAGCGAGATCGAAACCACCCGCATCGACCTGATGCTGATGGATGTCGGCCTGCCCGACCTCGACGGCCGCGAGGCGGTGCGGCGCCTGCGCCAGGGCGGCTTCAAGGCGCCGGTGATCATGCTCACCGGGCACGACACCGACAGCGACACCATCATGGGGCTGGAGGCGGGGGCCAACGACTACGTCACCAAGCCGTTCCGCTTCGCGGTGCTGCTGGCGCGCATCCGGGCGCAGATGCGCTCGCACGAGGCGAGCGAGGACGCGGTCTTCACCATCGGGCCTTACACCTTCCGCCCCGGCGCGAAGATGCTGGTGACCGAGCGCAACTCGAAGATTCGCCTCACCGAGAAGGAAACGGCGATCCTGCGCTACCTCTACCGTGCGGGGAAGAAGCCGGTGGCCCGCGAAATCCTGCTGCAGGAGGTCTGGGGCTACAATTCCGGCGTGACCACCCACACGCTGGAAACCCACATCTACCGCCTGCGCCAGAAGATCGAGAAGGATCCGTCCCATCCCAATCTTCTTGCCACGGAAGCTGGCGGGTACAAGCTGCTGCCCTGACGCGGGCCGAACTGATTCGTTCCGAGAGGCCCTAAGACCGGAGAGCGGTCCGCCGAATGTCCATCGAGGACGATATCGCGCTGCTTGAAAGCGTGCCGATGCTGCAATTGCTCGGCCGCGACGCCTTGCGCGTGATCGCCATCAGCGCCGACAGCCGGCCCCTCGCGCAAGGTGAGGTGCTGTTCCGCGAGGGCCAGTTCGCCGAGGCCGCCTATGTCGTCGCCAGCGGCATCCTTTCGGTGGGCCGCGAGAACGCCGCGCTGGCCAAGCGGGTCGGCCAGACGATACGGGTCAGTCGGGGCGGGCTGCTCGGCGAGATCGCGCTGATCACCGAGACCAAGCGCCCCGCCACCGCGACGGCGGTGGAGCCCTCCGTCGTGCTGCGCATACCGCGGGTAATCTTCATGCGCACCATCGAGAGCTATCCGGATGCCGCGGCACGGCTGATGCAGGCCGTGACCGACCGGGTGGAGAACACGCTGAGCGAGCTCGACGGCGTGCGCCGGCATCTCGAGGCGATCGAGCCCGCGCCGCGCCGGCCGCGCTGAGGCGCGCGCGATGATTCCGGTGACGCCGCGCATATGGCTCGACGAGCGCGAGATCGAGGAGAGCTTCGTGCGCGCCTCCGGTCCCGGCGGGCAGAACGTCAACAAGGTCTCGACGGCGGTACAGCTGCGCTTCGACGTGCGCAATTCGGCGACGCTGCCGGAAAGCGTGAAGCTGCGGCTGGAACGCATCGCCGGGCGGCGGCTGACCAATGACGGCGTCATCGTGCTGGTGGCGCAGCGCTACCGCACGCAGGAGCGCAACCGCGAGGACGCGGTGGCGCGGCTGATGGAGATGGTGCGCGAGGCCGCCATCGTGCCGGTGATCCGCCGGCCGACGCGCCCGACGCTGGGCTCGAAGATCCGCCGGCTGGAGGGCAAGGCGAAGCGCTCCGGCGTCAAGGCGATGCGCCGTGACAAGCCGGGCGGCGGGTCGGACGACTGACGCGTTACGCCGTCGGCCTCAGAAATCCGAGGCGATGCCCTTCACTTCCCAATCGCCATAGCGCACCGGCTCGGGGCCGCCGCGACCGTCGATCTCCTTCGGCGGCGTGGCTTCCTGCGCGGCGGCGCGGCGGGCGGCGGCTTCCGCCAGCGCACGCTGGGCGGCGGGGGTGAGCGGCGGGCGCTCCGCCGCGGCGGGCGGCGCGACGGGGGCGGTGCTGTCCTTGGTCATGGCAGTCCTTCCTGAGCGCGCATTGGAACCACCGCCCGGCATCGCGCGTCAAGCCGGTGATGGCGGCGGACTGCCGCAGGGACAGGCGGCGACCTGAACGCGCTTGCGACTTCGCACGGCGCTTCCCATCCTAGGAGCGTGGGCGCGCCACGAACGGCGCCACATGAGGGACGAGATGAACTATTTCCGTACGGCGATCCTGCTGGCCGGCATGACCGCGCTGTTCATGGGCGTCGGCTTCATCCTGGGCGGCCGCGGCGGCATGATGATCGCGCTGCTTTTCGCCGCCGGCATGAACCTCTTCAGCTACTGGAATTCCGACCGCATGGTGCTGTCCATGTACGGCGCCCGCGAGGTCGACCGCGCCAGCGCGCCGGATTTCTACGGCATGATCGAGGAGCTGGCCGCGCGGGCGGGCCTGCCGATGCCGCGCGTCTACATCATGGACAATCCCCAGCCCAACGCCTTCGCCACCGGCCGCAATCCCAGCCATGCCGCCGTGGCGGCGACCACCGGCCTGCTCAACACGCTGTCGCGCGAGGAGGCGGCGGGCGTGATGGCGCATGAGCTGGCGCATATCAAGCATTACGACACGCTGACCATGACCATCACCGCGACGCTGGCGGGCGCGATCTCCATGCTCGCCAACTTCGCCATGTTCTTCGGCGGCAACCGCAACAACAACAACGGATTCGGCATCATCGGCACCATCGCCATGATGATCCTGGCGCCGCTTGCCGCCATGGTGGTGCAGATGGCGGTGTCGCGCTCGCGCGAATATGAGGCGGACCGCGTCGGCGCGGAGATCTGCGGCCAGCCGCTCTGGCTCGCCTCGGCGCTGGGCAAGATCGCCGGTTATGCCAAGGCCGTGCCCAACATGCCGGCCGAGCACAATCCGGCGACGGCGCACATGTTCATCATCAACCCGCTCTCGGGCGAGCGCATGGACAGCCTGTTCTCCACCCATCCCGCGACGGAGAACCGCATCGCCGCGCTGCATGCGCTGGCGCAGCAGATGGGCGCGGCCGCGTCGCCTGGCTTTGGCGATCGGGGTGCTGCCGCCGACATGCCGCAGGGCGGGCCGTGGGGCGCCACAGTCGCAGGTCGCGACGGGGCCTGGGGCCACAAGAGTGCCGGTCAGGGCGGCAGGCAGCAGGGCGGCCGGCGCGGGCCATGGGGCTGAAGCCGCCCTCGTTTGCAGCTTCCACAACGCTTTCGCCCACCGATATGCGCGGCATGGCGCGGCAGCGCTTGAAAAGATGGGGCGTCGCGGCTATCAGAGGCGCCGACACCGGGTGTCAGTGGCCGCTTTAGCTCAGTTGGTAGAGCATCGCATTCGTAATGCGGAGGTCGTCAGTTCGAGTCTGACAAGCGGCACCACTTCTTCCAGCATCACGCATTGAACATGCGGCCCGCGTGCGGGCCGCCCGGGCTTCTACGAGGCATCCTGCTTCGGCAGCAGGATGTTCTTCAGCCGGTCCGCGCTCTCGGCCCAGGACAGCCACTTCATCGAATCCGGCTTGGGATGGCGCCCCTCGCGGAATTCTCGCAGCCAGAGATCGATGGCAGCTGCCAGCGAGGCACCATCCCTTCCCGAGAAATAGGCCGCGGCATTGCCGGCGACCTCGCGGAAGACGGGAATGTCGCGCGCGAGGATGGGCACGCCGTGCCGGGCGGCCTCGATCAGCGGCAGGCCGAAGCCTTCATCCAGCGAGGCGGCGATCAGGCAGTCGGCTTCCTGATAGATCCTGTCGAGGAACTCGTCGCTGACGCCCTGGAGCCAGAACAGGCGCCGGCCGGCCTCGGGGTGATTTCTCAGGCGCTCCAGAATATCCGGCAGGTTTTGCGCGTGGTCTCGCGGCACGCCGCGCCAGCCTTCATTGCCGACGATCACGAGGCGGGCCTCGCTGCCCGCCTCCCACAACAGGTCGAAGGCGTCGAGCGCCTGTAAGTGCCCCTTTCGCGGCTCGATGGTGCCCACCATCAGGAAGCAGTCCTTGCCCCGGAATGTCCCGAGCAGGATTTCCGCATCGGCGGGCAAGCCCTTGGAGGGAAGCGAGGCGGCGATGTCGGCGCCGAGCGTCCAGGGGTGGATCGCGGGCAGCTTGCTGGAGCTATCCAGATGCGTCTCGAGCCAGGCCCGGGTCTCCTCGGCGACTGAGGCCGAGATGCAGACGAGGTCATCCGCCTCTGCGGCAAGGACTGAAATCCACTCCTTGTGCGCGGGTTCGGCGTGTGGCGGAAAACACTCCGGCAAAGTCAGCGGAAGGATGTCATAGACAATGAAGCTGACGCGGACACCACGCGCGCGCCAATCCCGGTAAATTCCGCTTCTGGCGGCGCAAACCACGCCGCCGGCGTAAAAATCGGCGCCGATAAACAAATCACCCTCGCCGACTTCGATTGCTTCGTCCTCGAAAACGCCGGCAATATCCGTGAAGAACTGCCCCATGTAGCTGGCTGCATGGTAGTATTTCCATTGGCCGCTTGCGTCGCTGAGGCGGACGGGCTCGATACGGTATCCTGCCGGTGGAGAATTGAGCAGTTCGAGCAGTAAGGCCCGGACCACACGCTGGATGCCGGTGCGGAAATCCTGCATCGCCAGCACGGACACATCGATGAACAGGTGCCGGTTGCCGCGTTGGAGGGGAGCCTCGCGGCCAATTTTTCCGGCATGGCGCTGGATTGCGTCGTCGGCAGCTCCCGCCGCGACGAGATCCCTTGCTGAGGCCATAAGTGCCGGCATGCTCTGAAGTGCCGACGCACTATTGGCGAATTCCTCTATCGCTTCGTGATATCGCGCCGCGACGATCGAGGGGTTGTGACTTGTGGCGACATAAGCGGCGGCCGACGTGCTGAGCCTTTCCCGCTCCGCCTGATCCGCGCATAGCTCGCTCAAGGCCCGCGCGAGCTCCGAGGTTTCGAACGTGTCGTCGAGCCGTCGCACGCAATCAGCCGGAAGTTCGGCCATGGAGCCGTTCGCATTGACGATGGTGGCGAGGCCGTAGGCGAGGCAGTCCAGCGCCGCTGCGGACGTCTCGCCGCGGGAATGGGCGCGCAACTGGACGCCGATATCGGCGGCCTGCAAGTAAAGACTATAGATCTCGGCCGAGACGAAGCCGGTCGTCCGGATGCGCTGGCCGCCGTCCGATCGCTTCATCCTTGCGCGCATCTCGTCGGCATAGGAGCCCTTCGGCATATCACCGACGAAGATCAGGTGGCATCGCCGGTCGCGACACAGCGGCGATTCCAGCCAGGCATCGGCAAGCCGAACGCTGAGCTTTACCGGCATTATGAATCCGAAGGAACAGACGATGATATCGTCCGGCGAAAAACCGAGAATTCGCCGGGCCTCTTCTTTCGTTCGCGGTGGTGCGGGTTGTCGTACGAGAGGAATTACCTTCGACAGCTCACGATCAAGGGTCGGATAGAAATCTTCAGTTAATTTGACAGCGTACTCGCTGTGAAAAATAACACCCTGAGACTGTGTCAATACATCGATATTCGATGGGTATTTTGGAAATAAATCGGTCGTCGTTTTGTGCGTGAAACGTTCTTTTACAGCAACATAACCATGCGACCGCAGCAAAGCACGCGTCCAGTGGTGGATGACCTGCCTATCGTACTCGATATAGCAGATTATATCGCCGAGATAAAAGTCGTGAAGAACAACAACGCCAGGGATGCGGCGCAGCAGCGAAAACATATGGATATGAAATTCGGAATTACCGAAATGATACAGGATCCGGTCGTAGGAATGCGCGTGGCTTTCGAAATAGGCGACCGAGCGAACGCCGCAATTCGCAATAATCCAGTCATCCTCGACCCGATCCTGCGCTACGACGACATCGATGTCGTAGTAGCGACGGAGTTCCGGAAGGATCTGGGCGCTGTAGTCGGCGACACCGCTCCTCTCCGGCGGCAAGGGTGAGACGAAGGCCAGGCGCGGCTTCGTCGACCGGGGGGCATCGTCCCGCTCCGGCGCCCGCGCGAGATCCATCGCATGGGAAAGCCGCTCGAAGGCGAGCCGTTCGGTGCGGCTCAGCGCCGCCGGGGCCTGATGCTCGCCGACGGCGGGCATGCCCGCCGGCGCATCGGGACCTCGTTTGAGGTATTTGAGACGGATGCGGCGCTCCAGCCGCTTCAGCTTCTGCCGCAGGCGCGAGTCGCGTCCGACATTTTCCGTCAGCGCGGCACGGAGCGAGTGGCGGCTGCGGCGCTCGAGCTGCTTCAGCTTCTGCCGCAGGCGCGCGTCACGTCCAACGTTTCTCTTCAGCTTGGCCACGAAGGAACGGCGGATGCGACGCAGCCGTACCAGCAGTTTCAGCATCGGCAGGGCCTTCAGTTCGCCGAGACTGAGGTCCTGCTGCGAAGCGTGCGCAGCCTGCACGTCGAGTTGCCACTGCACGTGAGCGTGAAGGCGTTGCAGCTCGCCTAGTCCGGAGGCAACATCGTCCACGGTCGACAGGCGTCCGGCGAGCGACCTGACGTCCGCCGCGAACCGCGTCTTCGCCCGCTGAAGCTCGCGAACCTCCCTGGTCAGATGTTCAGCCGTTCGCATCGCCTCCTCTGCATTGGCGGCGGCCGTCGCGAAGGAACTGATGTCCGACATCAGCGCGCCGAGGTCGGTTGGCGACAGGCGTCCGGAGAGGGCTTCGATCTCTGCCGCCAGTTGCGCCTTCGTCTTGCGCAGCGTGCGAATTTCCTTCGACAGCTGCTCGACAGCACGCATCGCCTGCTCGGCCGTCGTCGCGGCCGCGGCGAAGGAACCGATTTCCGAGATCAGCGCGCCAAGGTTGGTTGGGGTCGGCTCCGTCGTGACCGAGGCGAATTGCGCGATCGCATCGGCGATGTCCGTGCCCGCGCCGGGTTTGCTGGCAATGATGCTGTAATCCGGCGCATTGGTGAAAAGGCCGACAATGGCGGAAGCGACGGGGACGCCGTCCTGCATCTGGGTTTGGCTGTTCAGCCGCACGATCGCCGGCTGCTCCAGGCCGGTGGCACGCACGAAGAACTGCAGAAGCGCCGGTGGCAGCGGCGCCTGGTGGGTCGGGTCCATGTGAAAGGACCAGGACGCCACGGTGAGATTTTCCGGATTGGGCGTCTCCAGGATGACGACGCCGCCCGGCATCAGAACCCGCTCGACCTCGTTGAGGAGATCGGTGAGCATTCCATGTTCGATGTGCTCGACGACGTGGAAGGCCGTGATGAGCCCGAACGAGTCGGCTTCGCAGGTCCGCAGATAGTCCAGCGCGTCGGCTGATATGACCTCGATGCCATTCGCCTCGGCGATGGCCGTCATGGATGCGTTGGAATCGACGCCGATGGCGTTCCAGCCGTGCTCGGCGATGAGGCCGAGCCACTCCCCGCGACCGCAGCCGATATCGAGGGCGCGGCGGCCCGCCGGCGTGTTTTTCGCGATCTGCTCAATGAGCGGGAGATAGACGCTCTGCCTCCCACGGATCAGGTCCAGGCTACCGCGATGAGCATCTTCGAACTCGCGGTAGAGCTCATCAAACGGCTTGCGACGAGACATTGCGTCATCCAACTTCGAAAATCACCGACACCTACTGGATCATTCCCGGGGATGAAGGCGTAGGTAGAAATGCACCGTCGGCATAGTTTTCGTGACCACCGGCACGGCTGCGACGGTGGGCCCCGGAAACGGCTACGATCCCGATGTCGAGGTGGCGGCAATGTGAGCGCGCCAGAAATCCAGGCATTCGCGCAACGTGACGGCAAGCGGAATACGCGGCTGCCAATCAAGGGCGGCATGCGCCAGCGCGGCATTGCCGGAGGCAATGGCTATGTCGTTCGGGCGCAGCCGTGCCGGATCCGTCCTGACCTCGATCGGACGATCGGCCGCGGCGAGCAGCGTGTCGAGAATGGCGCGGATCGAAACCGGCGCGCCGGTGGCCAGATTCAGCACCGCTCCCGTCTCGCGGCCATCGCCGCCCCGACAGGCGGCGATGTAGGCATCGACGATGTCGCGGACGTCCAGGAAGTCGCGTTCGGCATCGAGATTGCCGACCTCGATGACCGGCGGCTGCAGGCCGTGCTCGATCCGCGCGATCTGGCGGGCGAAAGCCGACACCACGAAATCGGCTGCCTGGCCCGGTCCGGTATGATTGAACGGCCGAAACCGGGTGGCGTTCAGGCCGTCCTTCGCCATCTGCCCGATCATGAGGTCGGCCGCCGCCTTGGTCGCGGCATAGACGCTGCGGGGGGCGAGCACGGCGCTCTCGTCCAGCGGCGCTTTCGCGTCAATGAAGCTGTCGCCGTAGACTTCCGAACTGCTGATGAAGATGAAGCGGGCGTCCGGTGCCGCCGTCATGACGGCGCGGGCGACGTTGAGCGTGCCCATGACATTGACCTGCCAGGCCGTTGTCGGGTCGGCCCGCGCGTGCCCTGGGGCCGCTATCGCCGCCAGATGCAGGACGACGTCGGGGCGGGTGTCCCGCACGGCGGCGAGAACGGCGTCGGCATCGCGGATATCAGGTCCGTCCGCATCGGCCGGCATCGTGGGCGATGCCAGCGCAAATGCCTCGATCCCGAACGGGTCGGCGGCGCGCAAGCGCTCAAGGAACCAGGATCCGACAAAGCCACGGCTTCCCGTGACCGCTACACGCAAGGGTGCCGACGTAGCAGGCATCGTTTTTCCTCTCGACGCGCCCCCACGAACTTCACGAAAGCGTATATCAGCGGCTGAGACGCTTCAGGTCGGCATCGACCATCTCGGCGATCATTTCCTCAAGCGAGGTTTTCGCCTCCCAGCCGAGCTTCGCCTTGGCTTTGGCGGGGTTGCCGAGCAGGACATCCACCTCCGCCGGGCGGAACAGCGCGGGATCAATGACGAGATAGTCGTCCATCGCCAGGCCGACATGCTGGAACGCGACCCGGCACATGTCGCGCACCGTCGTCGTGCGGCCGGTGGCCACGACATAGTCGTCCGGCACGTCCTGCTGGAGCATCAGCCACATGGCCTCGACATAATCGCGCGAATGCCCCCAGTCGCGTTTCGCGTCGATATTGCCGAGCCGCAATTCGCCGGCGAGGCCCAGTTTGATTCGCGCGACGCTGTCCGTCACCTTCCGCGTCACGAACTCGATGCCGCGAAGCGGGGATTCGTGATTGAACAGGATGCCGCTCGAAGCGTGGATTCCGAAGCTCTCGCGATAGTTTACGGTGATCCAGTGCCCGTAGAGCTTCGCCACCGCATAGGGAGAGCGCGGGTAAAACGGCGTGGTCTCGGACTGCATGTCCTCCTGGATGAGGCCATACATTTCCGACGACGAGGCCTGATAGAAGCGTGCCTCCGGCGTTTCCAGCCGAACGGCTTCGAGAATATTCGTCACGCCCAGCGCGGTAACTTCGCCGGTCAGGATCGGCTGCTGCCAAGATGATTTCACGAAGGACTGGGCCGCGAGATTGTAAACCTCGTCCGGCCGCACGTCCTTGAGGGTGCGAATCAATCCCGACAGATCGAGAAGATTTCCGTCAACAATCTTCACATCTCGATCAATGCCAAGCCATTTCAATCGAGTATCGGTAACTTCCGAATGGCTCGAACGGCGCACAAGACCAAAGACGTCATACCCCTTAGACAGGAGCAACTGTGCCAGATATGCGCCATCCTGCCCGGTGACGCCTGTGATAAGCGCTCGCTTTGTCATCTCGCCTGTACTTAGGGCCAAATCAAACGTATTTCGAAATAGTCTGCTCTTAAGCGCTTCTAACGGCTTCGCCCACCGAGGGCAAGGGGAGCTTGCCGCATAGCAGCATGAGCAGAGGCCAGGCTGAGACCGGCCGGCGGCAGGTCGCTAGCCCTGGCCCGGGGCCTGCCGAATGAGCCCGGCCAAGGTCGCCACACGCTGTTCGATCATGCCGGGCTGATTCCCGCGGGTCTCGACATTGAGGCGGAGCAGCGGTTCGGTGTTGGACTTGCGCAGGTTGAGACGCCAGTCCGCGAAGGTCAGCGACAGGCCGTCGGTCTCGTCGCGCAGCGGGCGATCCGGGGAAAGCGCCGCCTCGACGCGCGCGATCGCCGCTTCGGGATCGGCAATGCGGAAATTGATCTCGCCGGACGAAGGGAACGCCGCCATCCGATCCGACACGAGCTCCGAAAGGCTCTTATTGGTGCGCCCCATCAGTTCCGCCACGAGGAGCCAGGGGATCATGCCCGAATCACAGGCCATGAAGTCGCGGAAATAATGGTGCGCCGACATCTCCCCGCCATAGATGGCGCCGGTGTCGCGCAGCGCCTGCTTCAGGAAGGCATGGCCGGTACGCGCCTGGATGGCGCGCCCGTTCGCCTGCGCCACCACGTGCTGCGTGTTCCACACCACCCGCGGATCATGCACGATCGACGCGCCCGGCTCCTTTGCCAGAAAGACCTCGGCCAGAAGCCCGACAATATACTCGCCGGGGATGAACCGGCCGGTATGGTCGAACAGGAAGCAGCGATCGAAATCGCCGTCCCAGGCAACCCCCATGTCGGCGCCGGCCGCGACCACGGCGTGGCTGGTGACCGGCTGGTTCTCCGGCAGGAGCGGATTCGGAATGCCGTTAGGGAAACGTCCGTCGGGCTCGTGGTGCAGGCGCAGGAAACGCAGCGGGGCGCCGCGCGCGGCAAGGCCCTCGGCGATGGCATCGAAGGTCGGGCCGGCGGCACCGTTGCCGGCGTTGACGAGGATGGTCAGCGGCCGCAGCGCCGCGATGTCGACGAAGGAGAGTACCCGCTCGACATAGGCGGCGCGGGCGTCCCCGGCCGGTACGACCCGCCCGCCCGGACGGGATTCCATCTCCGGGCCTTCGGTCAGCGTGCGGATCGCGGCGAGCCCTGTCGCGGTGTCGAGCGGTGCCGACCCGGCGCGCACGAGCTTCATGCCGTTGTAGTCCATGGGATTGTGCGAGGCCGTGACTTCGATGCCGCCGTCGGCGGCGAAATGCGTCACGGCGAAATACATTTCCTCGGTGCCGCACAGGCCGAGATCGAGCACTTCCGCGCCACCGGCGATCAGCCCTTCGATGCAGGCTGCCGTCAGTGATTCGGACGAGGCGCGGCAGTCGCGTCCGATGACGACCCGGCGCGCGGAGAGTGCTTCCACGAAGGCGCGCCCGATTCGGCGGGCGATATCCTCGTTCAATTCTTCGCCAAGCCGGCCGCGAATGTCATAGGCCTTGAAGCAGGTGAGCACGGACATGGCACTCCATCGCGCGGTGGCGTCGTGTTGCAACGGGACGGCGTCGAGCACGGCCGTATCCCCAAGCGCGGCTTGCGGTCAAGACATGGTTGCCTTGCCTTTCTCTGCCCGGCCGGTCACAATGATTCGCCATCTGTGAAACGCTCACGCATCATCAAGTAAATCATGCCCAATCTTTATCCCGTTCTGCTTTGCGGCGGCTCCGGGACTCGGTTATGGCCGCTGTCTCGAAAGAGCTTTCCTAAACAATTCGTCAAACTTGGCGACGGTGAGACGCTGTTCCAGGCTGCGGCGCGGCGCATGGTGGGCGCGGACATCAAGCCGCCGATCATTGTTACCAGCTCCGATTTTCGTTTCATCGTCACCGAACAGCTCGCCGAAGCCGGCATCGCCGCCGGCGACATTCTCATCGAACCCAGCCCGCGCAATACGGCGCCCGCCATTCTCGCGGCCGTGCAATATCTGGCGGCGCGCGATCCGGACGCGATGTTGATCGTCATGCCGTCCGATCAGGTCATGCCGGATCGCGAGGCCTTCTCCGTCGCGGTGCGCGCCGGACTGGAGGCCGCGGCGGCAGGCCAGATCGTGACCTTCGGCATCAAGCCGACCCGGGCGGAGACCGGCTATGGCTGGCTGGAGCTTGCCCACCAGCCCGACAGCACCCAGCCCACCGCCATTCCTCTCACGCGCTTCGTCGAGAAGCCGGCGGCCGACCGGGCCGCGGCCATGCTGGCCGAGGGCCATTACCTCTGGAACGCCGGCATTTTCCTGATGTCGGTAAAGACCGCGCTCGCGGCGTTCGAGGCGCATGTGCCGCAGATGATCGCGCCGGTCCGGCACGCGCTCGACGAGGCGAAGAGCGATCTCAATTTCCTGCGTCTCGCCGCGGCACCGTGGGAACTGGCCGAGGCGATCTCGGTCGACTACGCCATCATGGAGCGGTCCTCGAATCTGATGGCCGTGTCGTTCGATGGGGAATGGTCGGACCTCGGCGACTGGGCTTCCGTGCTGCGGGCCGGGCCGCCTGACGAGAACGGGGTGTCGGCGCACGGCTCCGTGACGGAGATCGACTGCGAGGAGACATTGCTGCGCTCGGAATCCGAGGGGCTGGAGCTCGTCGGCATCGGGCTGAAGAACATGCTGGTCGTCGCGATGCCCGACGCGGTGCTGGTGGCCGACCGTTCGCGGGCGCAGGACGTCAAGCAGGCGGTGACGGCGCTCAAGGCGAAGGGGTCATTCCAGGCCGAGCACTTCTCGCGCGACCATCGTCCGTGGGGATGGTTCGAGACGCTGGCGCTGGGCGAGCGCTTTCAGGTAAAGCGGATCGTCGTGCATCCGGGCGCCTCGCTTTCGCTGCAAAGTCACTTCCATCGTTCCGAGCATTGGATCGTCGTTTCCGGCACGGCGCGGATCACGGTGGACAATGAAGTCAGTCTGCTGACGGAAAACCAGTCGATCTATGTGCCGCTCGGATCCGTCCACCGGATGGAAAATCCGGGCAAGGTACCGATGGTGCTCATCGAAGTGCAGACGGGCACCTATCTCGGAGAGGATGACATCATCCGCTATGAGGACGTCTATGCAAGAGGCCAAGGAGCCAAGGGCTGACGTTGCAAGGCCCAGACAGTAGCAGATGACCCCGGTGGAGGACTTTCTGATCTCAAATCGGAGTCTGAATCGTGGCGTGTGGTCGTTGCGCTGCAACCGGGCCAATTGTCCGCCCGTAGCTCCGAAGCCCTGCTGGATGCAGCCCTGGTCGCGAAGCCAGCGCGCTTTCGGCATCGACGTCGTCGGCTATCTCATGTCGGAGATCGGCCTCGGCGAGGCCGCACGGCTGATTGTTGGCGCTCTCGATGCGGCCGACATATCCGCCAATCTCGTCAATGTTCCCCTGCCGGGGCGCCAGTCGGAAGCGGCGATGGCCGACCGCGTGTCGCATGGCGGCGATCACAGGGCGGCTCTGTCGATCTCCAGCGTGACCGAACTCACCTCCTTCGCCCGGCGCGCCTGCCGCGGCCAGCAGAACATCCACTACACCTACTGGGAACTGCCCAGCGTGCCGGCTTCGTGGCGCCGGGCCTTCGATGGTTTCGACAGCTTCTGGGCGCCGACGACCTTCGTCCGCGACATGCTGGTGTCGGTCCAGGAGCGGCCGGTCCACCTGGTGCCGCAGCCGATCTATCTCCCACCGGCGCCGCCGGCCCCGCGCGCCTCTCGCGGACCGCTGCGCATCCTGACCTTTGTCGACTACGATTCCTTCGTCGTGCGGAAGAACCCGCAAGGCGCCATCGAGGCGTTCCTGCAGGCGTTTCCGGCCGGCAGCGAGGACGTGCAGCTGATCGTGAAGGCGCGCGGGTCCGGCCGTACCAGCGAGCGCGACGAGCTTCATGCGCTGATGATGCGCGATCACCGGATCACTGTGATCGATCGTACCATCGCGCGCAATGACGTCGTCGAGCTGATGGCGAGCAGCGACGTTTTCCTTTCGCTGCATCGCTCGGAGGGCTTCAGCCTGGGATGCGCCGAGGCGCTGGCCAACGGCAAGGCCGTTGTGGCAACGAATTTCGGCGGCAGTCGCGATTTCGTCACCCCGCAGACCGGCTACCCCGTCGACTTCGATCTGGTGCCGGTCGCGGCCGGTGACTATCCCGGCGCGGAAGGCAGTTACTGGGCCGAGCCGAAAGTGGCGCATGCCGCCCAGCTGCTGCGGGAGATCTACGATGCGCCGGCCGCGAAGGCGCGCGCCGGCTATGATCACCTCAAGCGGTTCAATTCCTTCGACGCGGTCGGCGCCCGCATCCGCGACATCCTGTCTGTGGCCGGGTAGCGCTGGCGGACATCCGCGCCGCACCCCGCTCAATCGCTGAGCCGGGACGGGGAAGCCGGAATTGCCGGCTCCCCCGATCCTCAGCCGCTACCGCCACGTATACCAGCAGCGGCGGATGGGACGGCCCCAGCGGTCGCGGCGCCAGCCGCAGACCCGCCGGCGCCGACGCCGGTAGCGGCCGCGCGGCGGGCCGGGGGGGCCCCAGCCATGGCCGGGCGGCGGGCCCCACTGGGCCTGTTCGAGCGGCGTGCCGTCGGGTGCCGCGCCGGCGCTCATGTCCGAGGAGGCTTCGCCGGCAAGGTCGATCGCCTCGCCGTCCGGCGGGGCCATATTCTTGAGCTGGCTCAGCGGCGTCGCCTGGGCGGGCGACAGCGCCAAGCCGGTAACGGCGCTGGCGCCGGCGAGGCCGGCCAGGGCCATGAGGAAACCACGTCTATCCACTTCAGACCTCCCATGCGCACCCGTCTCGGCGCGTGGCGGACGACGGTGCGCTCGCCAATCAACGCACGAGGACGGGACAAGGTTCGCCAACCTGTGATCTTCGCCCGCCGGGTTGCGGTTCCGACGGCTCGGCTGCGCCGGGGCCGGATCTTGAGGAGGTGGCCCCGATGCGCAGACATCTTCGCGCGGAGCGTTTGAACGATGGCTGAGCCGGCCGTTTAGCCGGCGTTCATCGGCGTGGCGGAATTTCGCCGCCGCGCCGCCGCCTTGTGCGCCCCCTTGCGCAGCGATAGTTTTGCCGTCGCGAATCTAGAGAGGTCGACATGTCCCGATTCGGTATCATGCTGCGCACCGGGCTGGTGCTGGCCGCGCTGGCGCCCAGCCTCGTCGTCTCGGCGCCGCCTGCGCGGGCGAACGACACCGGCGCGCTCATCGGCGGGCTGGTCGCCGGCGCCCTGGTCGGCTCGGCGGTGACGGCGGCGACCCGGCCGAAGCCTTACTACTATTACGGCGCTCCGCCGCCGCCTCCGCCGGCCTATTACCCGCCCCCGCCGCGCCCGGTCTACGGCCCCGGCTATTGCGGCGCTCCGCCCTATCCGCCGTGCCGCACGCCGGTCTACTGAGCATGACGCCGCGAATCATCCCTTCCCGGAAGCGACAAGGTCGTCCGATGATCAAGATTGCCGCCGCCGCCCTCTGCCTGCTGACGAGCGGCGCCATCGCGCAGGCGCAGACCGCGGCGACGCCCGCCCCGGCGGCTCCCGCACCGGCGGAAGCGGCGATCCCCGACCTGCCGCCGGCGGCCGACTGCACCTTCACCAAGGTGTTCACCTGCGAGGCCGAGAAGGGCTGCGCGCCCGCGGCCGAGCTCGGCACCATCGACCTGCCGGCGCGGTTCCTCGTGCATTATGGCAAGCAGATCATCGCCAGCGTCTCGGACACCGGGCTGCCGCACATCACCGAGATCGCCTCCGCCGCCAGCGCGGGCGACAATGTCACGCTGCAGGGCGCGGACGATCTGGTGGGCTGGGTGATGCAGCTCTCGCGCACCCGGCCGCAGGTGACGCTGACCACGGTGACGCATGACAAGGTGCTGACCGCCTTCGGCACCTGCAAGCCGGCGCCATGAGCGCAGGGTCGTCAAGTCGGGCATGGCTTGCTTGAAGAGCTTGCCCTCGGCGCGCGGGCCACTATAGTCCGCGCCGCCTTCCGTCGGCACTGCGCCGGCGGTGCGCCAATCTCGCGGGTGTGGCGGAACCGGTAGACGCGACGGACTCAAAATCCGTTTCTGGCGACAGAGTGTCGGTTCGAGTCCGACCACCCGCACCATTTGCCGACGACGTTTGGTGCGTCGGGGCTCCATCGGCCAAAGGTGCCGAGCCCGGATCGGCCGAATATGCTCTGGCCGGCATTTCCTTCCCCATGGACACCGCGCCACGCCGGGAAGCGCGAAGCAAATCAAGCCCATGATTGAATCTGGCGCGACTCCGATGGCGTTGGCATTTCTTGCGCGGCGAGGCCACTGTTCGCATCGTTTGGGTGCTCCCGCTGGAGTAGCATGGGAGATTTACCTGTGTCACAAAATGGTGGCGATCGACGCCGGCGCCGCCTGCCGGAACAGCTTCTCCATCGACGATCGGCTCATCCGCTGCCATCGCCTTGACTTCTCCTCTGTCCCGTGGCGGCCTCAATGAACTGGGCTAACACGGCAGCGAACTCCGAATGCCTCAATCGGATTGTTGTTCGGCAGGATAGGTGGTTAATTGCCGGTCCCATCCTGGACCATCATGGTCCGGTCCCGTTTATCGGATAGGTTAAGATGAGTGTAAGCAGGAATGGGCTGGTTGACGGTCCGCTGAGCAGCCGTCGTGCCGGCCGTGCCTGGCATTTAGTGGGACTTCTGGCTTCCGCTACACTGGGAGCGATTATTGCATTTTCTATATTGCCGTATGAAATGCTTCTTGGTTATCAGAGTTATTGGAATAATATAATAGGTGACAATGCCACGTCGCTAGCTGGATTCTATTCGTTTGCCAATGATAAGTGGAGATGGCCTGTATTATTTACAAGTTATATTAATTACCCGTCCGGTGCTAATATATATTATATCGATGCGGTACCGGTCCTTGCCATAATAGGAAAGGCGCTGTTTAAGATAACAGGATACATTTATCCATACATGGGTGCATGGATATTATCGAGTTATATTTTAAATGGAGTGTTTGGGTATTTAATTTTTCGACTTCTAAAAATGGATGTTTTTTCATCTTTCATTTCATCATCTCTAGTGATCCTTGTGCCGGAGTTTATATTTCGGCATCCCCATATAGGGCTCGTCGCTCAATTTTTTATCTTGATTTCGATATATTTGTATTTAAAATTTACATCAGCGTCATCAAAAGTAGAAATTTATATACTATCCATATCAATTTCATTAGTAATTGTTGTAAATGTGTACCTGTTTGCTATGTGTTTCGCGCTAATAGTTGCAGGTATACTGGATTCTTGCAGGCTGGGGAAAGTAAAGATAGGGGCGGCAATTTCGATTATAATGTTAATTGGTATTTTCGCCTTAGTTATGTCGATATTTATGGGTCTGATTGGCGCAGGTCAGTCCTTACCCGGGATAGGTGGATTTGGCATATATTCAATGAACTTATTGTCACCCGTGTGGCCACAGTACAGTATACTGACTGGGGTGGGCTTCCTGGACACGACCGGCGGGCAGTATGAGGGCTTCAATTATCTTGGTCTCGGAATACTTGGGATATTCGTAGTGTCGGCCGTCTTCTTTTGGAAGTCATACTTATCTCTTATTAAAGACCGCCCGTTCATTGCATTGATATTGGTTTTGCTAATTGCATATGCGGCATCAACAATCGTGTATCTAGGTGATATAAGAATAGCGAAATTTCGCTATGACGAATGGCCCGTCCTCGGGCGGATCACATCAACGCTGCGATCAAGTGGGCGTTTCTTCTGGCCAGTCGGCTTCATCATAGTTATCTCAGCGATAACGATATTGTATCGTAATCTGCAAAGGCGCCACTTTGTCGCCGTCCTGAGCTTGGCTATCGTGCTTCAGGTGGTGGATCTGCAGCCCCTGTTTCGGTTGACCCATGGCAACGCGGTAGCTGTTACGACGCGTGTGCCCCCGGATGGGGATGTCACCCTCGATCTGATCCGATCCCACGACATGGTCATGGTCTTTCCAGGCGCGTTGTGCGGTCCCGAGGAGGATCTCAACAGAGTATTGCAAATTCAGCTGCTGGCGGCGCGCGCCGGGCGCCCCTTTGACGGTGCCTATATCAATCGGGGCAATCGCCCGTGCAAGGACATCGCCGCCGAGTTTGCGGCAGATCCATGGCGCGGCGTCGACCTACCGCGAGCCTTGCTCGTATTGATGAAGAGTTCCGTGTCGCCGTCCTTCGTGGCCTATGGCCTGGGTCCCGATGTGAAATGCCGCGAAGCGCGGTACGCTTATTTCTGTGGGCGGGTTCCGCTCGACGGGACCCTCGAGACCGTCGGGAGCGCAGTGAACCCGCCGACAATGCCGCTCAATACCTCCCTCGACCCGAACGGCGACGGCCGTCCATTTCTCGCGCAGGGATGGACTGCCCCCAGTTCGGTATACCGTTGGGCAGAAGGCGAACGGGTTCGTTTTCTCGGCAAGCTGCCACGCGAGGTTTGCGGAGCGATCGAGTTCAGTGCCGAGATCGTGCCCTTTGCGTTCAAGGACTATGCTGTGAAGACGGCCGTGGCGGAGATTTACGGTGGTGGGTCAAAGACAATCCAGCTCGATCAGCTTGGTCAGCAGCGCATCCATGTTGTTTTTCCCCTGGAGCGATGCATCGATCATCTCGATCTGACGTTCAATTTCCGAGAACTTAAGTCGCCCTTGGACGTCGGCCTGAACAACGATCCACGCACAGTGACATGGGGGTTCTTCAATTACCGCGTGGATGTTCCGGCCAATCCCTAGCCGGGCGTTCCCGCGCCGTGCTTCTCGCATGGCTGCGGTGCGTGCCGTCGTCTGCCGAACCCTGCGCGGAGGTATATGAGCAAACCGTGGCCAGTTCACGCCTGCATCGGCGAACCACTCGATCCAGGCGAGGTCGTCGAACTGGCTGAACTACCTGCGCCCCAATGTGTCGCGACAGCAGGCTGGGTATGTGCCGCCGCCGCGCTCCTCCGCCTATCCTGCTCGCTTAGCTGTCGATGAGTTTCGTATGACCCGCCAAGTCGAGGTCGGGGAGAACTCACGAATCGATACGTTGCTTGAAGACATTTCGGGAAAGCAGGAGGTAGGTCATCAATGGAATCGCCCCTACCACTGCCGCGACGCCGAAAATGCGGTCGAGTTCGAAAAAATCGACAAGGATTGTCATAATGATTGCTGCCGCAATCAGATTAAGACCCTGGACTAATAGAAATCCCGGCAGCTCGCGCTTCAGGGCGCCCGTGGCGCGGAAGGTCCAGAACTTCTGTCCGATAAACGAAACAGGAATAGCAACAAGATAGCCCAAAACACTGGCATAGAAGCCACTTACACCAAGCCGATCAATCGCAAGAATGACAACAATCGAATAAACGCCGGACGCGAGCCCACCCGTAAGGGCAAAGCGCACCAGGCGCATCATGTCACTTAGGCGGATGGGGGGCATGCAGGTCACTAAATGCTGTTTCAGGCAGCCGCGGGCTTCGTTCCAACGACATAATACTGCGCGCCGAAGGGCAGAGAGCCAAGCAGGCGGTCGACCTTCCGTAGCATCGGATTCGCCGCCGGCACTGAGAGAATGAAACGGGCTGCGACGTCCGTGAAACCGGCAGCTGTCAGCAAACCTGTTGTCTTGCCTGACCGGAGGAGCACTGCGTCTCGATCGAACGGACAGCGATTGACCACCCGAAGTGTCAGTGGATTCAGCGGATTGTGCTCAAACACCATGAAGAGTCCGCCGGGCCGCAGTACCCGCAGCGCCTCGGCGACGAACGCGCTCCATCCCTCCACTGGTACGTGATGCATGACGCAAATAGTAAAAGCAGCGTCGAAAGACTGATCGTCGTATGGCAGTCGTGCGCCATCGTAGCTGTCATACCGAACGCCCGGATTCTCCGAGGCCGCCTGAGCGACGCACTCCGCAGCGACATCGACGCCTGTCAGGGAACCCACATGAGGGTAAAGCAGCTTATGATAGTTGCCGACACCACAGCCGATGTCGAGTAGCGCGATTTTTTGAGGTTCAGCAAAGCGCTCAGTTAAAATATCACGCAGGTAGTCAGCCTTAACGCGAGTAAAAAAGTCGACATCCAGACCGGTAAAACTGAGAGACGCATTCACAGCGTCGCGATAGGACGTCTTGTATGTGTCGAACTCTTCAGCGACGGAACGCTGCTGCGGATCCATACGGCAAACCCTCTTCGTCATCGCTCATCGGTGGGATGTGCCCCCCGCCGAACAGGTCATTCGTTGCGACCAGCCCACCCGCCATGACGACCGCCAGACACACAATATGGGGCATGGTCACAATCTGGCGGCAGAGTGCTTCAGTTCCAGCACCGCCATGGCGCACGTCCGGAGGCCCAAAGCTTTTCCAACTCGCGCTTGTCGCGGAGCGTATCACATGGATGCCAGAAGCCGTTATGACGGAACGCGGTGAGTTGGCCATCCGAAGCCAGATTGGCAAGGGGCTCTTGTTCGAACGATGTCGCATCGCCCGCGACGTAGTCGATGGCCTTCGGCTCAAGCACGAAGAAGCCGCCATTGATCCAGCCGATCTCATCGCTCGGCTTTTCCTGGAAGGACGAGACCTCATTCGAACGATCATCAATGGCCAGAACGCCGAACCGACCGGGTGGCTGCACCGCGGCGACGGTGGCAAGCCGGCCGCTCTGGCGATGAAGCGCGAATTCGGCCGTGAGGTCGACATCCGACAGGCCGTCGCCATAGGTCATGCAGAAGGTCTCGTCGCCGAGATAGGGGGCGACCCGCTTCAGTCGTCCGCCGGTCATCGTGTTTTCGCCGGTATCGATCAGAGTGACCTTCCAGTCCTCCGATTGACTTCCCAGAATCCGATGGCTGCCATCCTTCAGGTTTATCTCGATATCTGAAAGATGCCTCTGATAGTTCATGAAGAATTCTTTTATGACGTAACCCTTGTATCCCAGACATATGATGAATTCCGTTACGCCATGGTGCGCGTAGGTCTTCATGATGTGCCAGAGCAGCGGGCGCCCGCCAATTTCGACCATCGGCTTTGGCTTGGTCTCGGATTCCTCCGCGATGCGCGTACCGAGTCCGCCAGCTAGGATTACAAGTTTCATATTGAACCCGTTCAGAGTTTAAGTTCGGCTGCATCCATATTTATCGACTCGTCGATGATCGCGAGCGGTTCGGCACGAAGAATCACATATATTCTGAGTATGTATTCTCCAATGACTCCTAATAGAAGCGATTGGAGGCCGATCCCGAACAATAGAATCAGGTGAATGCTGGTTATTCCCCGCGGAATTTCCGGATTGACGAGCTTCGAAACGACAAAAAAGCAGCTGCCGATGAAGCTGACAAAGAGCATCAGGATTCCCACGATCGTGGCCATGCGCAGGGGAACGGTGGAGTGATTGAGGATGGCAGTAAGACCGAGCCGCATCAAACGCGACATGCCGAACTTGCTGCTGCCGGCCACCCGGGCGTCACGGTCATAGGGAATGCCGGTCTGGCGGAAGCCGAGCCCGGCGATCATGCCGCGCAGATAGGGATTGGGCGTGCGGGACTTCGCAAGCGCGTCCACCACCTTGCGGTCGAGCAGCCGGAAGTCGCCCACATTCGGCGGGATGGGGTGTTCGCTGATCTTGTTGATCACCCAGTAGCCGAAGCGACGAAAGGCGTTCAGCGCCGGTGATTCCCGGCGCCGGCGGCGGACGCCATAGACCACCGCATAGCCCTGTTTCCAGTCATCGAAGAACTGCTCGAGCAGTTCCGGCGGATCCTGGAGGTCGGCGTCGAGCTGCATGACGGCGTCACCGCGCGCATGCATGTAATTCGCCAGAATGGAGCGCTGGAAACCGACGTTCTTCGAAAAGCGGATCGCGCGGATACGGGGATCCCGCGTGGCATACTGCTGCAACTTCTCCCACGTCGCGTCGGACGAATGGTTGTCCGAGAAGACGAATTCGAGCCGGCAGCGGTCGCGCATGCGCTGGCCGAGCGCATCCAGCCGGGCGTAGAGCGCATCGAGATTGTCCGCCTCGTTCAGAACGGGGATGCACAGTGAGACCAGCGGCAAGGACACCGGGGCCGGATCAAGCGCCGTCGACATCAGCATGATCCTTGCTGGCCCATGCCGCGGAGCGCCGCGGCGAGGGCCTGTTCGAGACCGGTACGGTCGGCAGCCCCAATGGCGCTGTCGAGCTTAGCCGTATCGGCAACCACATAGGGCAGGTCGTCTGGACGCATGGGCACGGTGCCAAAATGCAACAGCGCCTCGTCGGCGCCGGCGACACGGGCAAGCGTCAACGCGAAATCACGAACGGATACCGGCTTGCCGCTGGCCAAATTATACTCCCCGCTTTCCATTCCGCCTTCCAGCACTGTAGCTGCCGCCGTCAGGATGGTCTCGCACGCGTCGTCGACCCACAGGAAATCGCGGATCTGGCTTCCGTCCGACAGGTCAACGGGCTCTCCCCGCCGCAACCTTCGCGCGACCGTGGCGAATAGTCTGTGAGGCTTCTCGCCCGCGCCGAATATGTTGAAGGGCCGCAAAACCAGGACGGGCAGACCCGCGGCCCGTGCGGCCGCTTGCAGCAGGATCGAACCGGCGGCCTTCGTCGCGCCGTACAGCCGTTCCCGCTCCAGCGACGCGGTCTCGCGGATGGGTTCGGATGAGGGCTGGGTCGCATATTCGGCGCTCGAACCCAGATGAACCATGGCCCGCACGCCGGAATAGGCCAGGCAGGAGGCGAGCCGCGCGGGAAACACGGCATTCGCGGCCAGGAGGCGCTCCGTGCTGCGATCGGACGGTTCGACCCCGGCCGCAAGCAGGTTGACCATGACGTCGGTGCTGGTCTCTGCCGCCACGCGGCCGTAGAGGGCGGCATCGAGCGGGGACTGCGTGAGGGTGACCGGGCAGGGAAGCGCGTGGTCGGGACGCCGGACGACGGCATGCACGTCATGCCCGGCGGCGACACTCATCTCCACGAAGCGCTGCCCGATCAGGCCCGTCCCACCCGCGACGAGAATACGCATCGCTACCCTGTCGCCAGAGCGAGCTGCGCCGCGCGCCAGTCCTGAATCTGGGCCCTCGTGAAATCCCGCATGGCTTCGCCGACGGCTCCATCCGATGTCGAGGCCCGATGATATTCGCGATACCATTGCGCGGTGCGGGCCACCATTTCCTTGACCGACCAGGGAACCGTCCATCCCAGCTCGTTGATGGCCAGGCGGCTGTCGAGCGCAAGGTAGCCCGCCTCCGGGAGCGGGGCGTCGAGATAGTTCAGATCCGGCCGCTGCCACTGCTCGGCCATGATCTCCAGCACGGTGCGGACCGAATATTGCCGGGGATCCTCGGGCCCGAGATTCCACGCGCGCGCATATCGTTCCGGCTCGTTCGACAGCAGGCCGGCCGCGAGCATGCCGTAGCCCTGGACCAGCGCGAGGACATGCTGCCAGGGGCGGGTCGCATCGGGGAAGCGCAGCGTGAGCGTCGAGCCGTGGGCAACCGCCCGCACGAAATCGGGAATCAGCCGGTCCTCGGACCAATCGCCACCGCCGATGATGTTGCCGCCGCGCGCGATCGCGATGGCAGGATCATCGCTTCCCCTGAAGGAGCTCGCATAGCCCTTGATGATCATCTCGGCGGCGGCCTTCGAGGCGCTGTAGGGGTCCTTTCCTCCCAGCGGATCGCTTTCGCGATAGCCATAGGCCCATTCGCGGTTCTCGTAGACCTTGTCGGTGGTGATGCAGACCACGCCGCGCACGCTGGGCGTGTGACGGGCGGCCTCGATCACATTGGCTGTCCCGAGCGCGTTCACCGCGAAGGTGCGCAGCGGTTCGCGATAGGAGCGCCGCACCAGGGGTTGCGCCGCGAGATGAATGACGATGTCCGGACGGGCCTCGGCCATGGCGGCTGCGAGGCGATCATAATCCATGATGTCGGCGGTCACGGACGGGATTGCCTGCTCGAGGCCGAGCAACTGCCAGAGATTGGGCGTCGTTTCCGGCGCCAGCGAGTAGCCCGACAGTTCGACGCCGATGTCGTTGAACCAGGCGCAGAGCCAGCTGCCTGTGAATCCGGAATGCCCGGTCACCATGATCCGCGCGCCGCGGAGGGCTTTCTCAAACGCAAGCATGAGGTCTGACAAACTCCTACGGGCGACTTTCTGCACGCCTTGGGATGACAAATCAATCCGCCAACAGGACAGGGTCATCACTGTCGGGAAAGTGCGTATCCGTGGCCCTTACACGATCCGGGCCATTTTTCGATGCCAGCGCCAGGCGTCGCCGATCATGGCCGGCAGGGAGGAGCGCGATGGCCGCCAGCCCAGCACGCGCGCGGCGCGCTCGCCGCCGCTGACGAGGCGTGTCGCGTCGCCCGCCCGGCGCGGCGCCTCGATCACCGGAATGTCCTGGCCGGTCACCTCGCGCGCCGCGTCGATCACCTCGCGCACGGAATAGCCATGGCCGGTTCCCAGGTTGAAGACCTGGCTCTCGCCGCCATCGAGCAGCCATTTGAGGCCGAGAACGTGCGCGTCCACCAGATCGCACACATGCACATAGTCGCGAATGCAGGTGCCGTCGGGGGTGGGATAGTCCGTTCCGAACACGGTGATGGCGGGTCGGCGGCCGGCGGCGGCCTCCAGCACGAGCGGAATGAGATGGGTCTCCGGCTCGTGCCTCTCGCCGACCTCGGCTTGCGGGTCGGCACCGGCGACGTTGAAATAGCGGAAGATCACATGCCGCAGCCCGTGCGCCGCATCGAAATCGCGCAGCATGTCCTCGATGGCGCGCTTCGAGGCGCCATAGGCATTGATGGGATTGCGCGCCGTCGTCTCATCCAGCGCGCCGCCGCCATGCTCGCCATAGACGGCGCAGGTGGAGGAGAAGACGACATTGGTGCAGCCGGCGGCAAGCGCGGCCTCAATGAGATTGAGCGCGCCGTTCACATTCGCCCGCCAGTACTGCCCGGGATCGCTCATCGATTCCCCCACCAGGGAGAGGGCGGCAAAGTGCATCACCGCGGCCGGCCGGAAGCGCTCGAAGGCGGCCGCGATGTCGGAGGGGTTGAGGAGATCGCCCTGCACGAAGGGCCCGAAGCGCACCGCCTCCGCCCAGCCGGTGGCGAGGTTGTCGAAGGCGACGGGGGTAAAGCCGGCATCTCTCAGCGCCTTGCACGCATGGGCACCGATATAGCCGGCGCCACCCGTGACCAGAATGTTGGTCATGCAATACCCCCGGCCCCTCGCGACGTCAGGCAGCCCGCGCGTCCGCATCGCGGTCGGACTGCCGGCAATCCTCGCATTCCCGGACCACGGGATCGCGTGCCGGGAACGGCGATAGAGTATCAGCCCTGCACCGGCAAGCGTCGTGGGAGCACGCACTTGCTTTCTCGCGCCTTGCCGCGCGCGCTGTCCATGCCCACCTGCGTCAGGCCGGCCTGCGCCGGCGGGCGCACAAGGAGAGCCGATGACGCGGGTTCTGGTCACGGGCGGGTCGGGTTTCATCGCCGCGCATGTCATTCTGAAGCTGCTCGGCGAGGGCTACGAGGTGCGCGCCAGCGTGCGCCACTCCGGCCGCGCGGCGGATGTGCGGTCCATGCTGGCGCGTGCCGGCGTCGAGCCGGGCGACCGGCTCAGCTTCGCCACCACCGATCTCGAGCGCGACAATGGCTGGGCCGACGCGGTGGCCGGCGTCGATTACGTCATGCATGTCGCCTCGCCCTTTCCTGCCGGCGTGCCGAGGGATGAGGCCGAGCTGATCCGCCCGGCACGCGAGGGCACGCTGCGTGTGCTGCGCGCCGCCCGCGACGCGGGAGTGAAGCGGGTCGTCGTCACCTCCTCCTTCGCCGCGATCGGCTATGGCCACCAGCCGCGCCGCGACATCCATGACGAGCGCGACTGGACCAACCCGGACGCGCCCGACGTGCAGCCCTACATGAAATCCAAGACGCTGGCGGAGCGCGCCGCCTGGGACTTCATCGCCGGCGAGGGCGGCGGCATGGAGCTCGCGGTGGTCAACCCGGTCGGGGTCTTCGGCCCGGCGCTGGGCGTCGACCTGTCGACCTCGGTCGGCCTGGTCAAGGCGCTGCTGGAGGGAGCGATCCCCGCCGCGCCGCGCATCTGGTTCGGCGTGGTCGATGTGCGCGACGTCGCCGACCTGCATGTGAAGGCGATGACCGATCCCAAAGCGGCGGGCGAGCGCTTTCTCGCCACGGCGGGGGATTGCGTCTCGCTGCACCAGCTGGCGCTGATCCTGCGGGAAAATCTCGGCGGCGCGGCGCGGCGGGTGCCGCGCTTCGAATTGCCGGATTTCCTCGTGCGGCTCGCCGCGCTGCGCCTGCCCATGGCGCGGGCGGCGCTGCCGCAGCTCGGCATCGTGCGCAATGGCTCGGCCGAGAAGGCGCGGCGCCTGCTGGGCTGGACGCCGCGCTCGGTCGACGAGGCTATTCTCGCCAGCGCCGAGAGCCTCATCCATCTCGGGCTGGTGAAGGGCTGAGCGCTCAGCCCGGCAGGCCCTGCGGCTGCTGCTGGGTGATGCAGTGGATGTTGCCGCCGCCGAGAATGATCTCGTGGGTCTCCACGCCGACGATCTCGCGGTCCGGGAACAGCCCGGCGAGGATGTCGCGGGCGGCATCGTCATGGCGAGGGTCGAGCAGCGGCATCAGGATGAAGCCGTTGCCGATGTAGAAATTGGCATAGGAGGCCCCTAGCCGCTCGCCGGCGCCGCGGCTCATGAAGCCGGTCGCGTCACCCGGCTCGATGACCTCGGCGGCGTTGCGATAGAGCGGGCCGGGCAGCGGCAGCTTGACGATTTCCAGCGCGCGTCCGCGCGCGTCCGTCGCGCTCGACAGGCGCTCATAAGCGTCGTGCGAGATGGCATATTGCGGGTCGAGCGGGTCCTCGCACCAGGTCAGCGCCACCACGCCCGGCCGCACGAAGCAGGCGAGGTTGTCGATATGGCCGGAGGTCTCGTCGTCGACGAGGCCGGCCCCGAGCCAGATGACGGTCGAGACGTTCAGATAGTCCTTCAGGTGCTGCTCGATCTCCTCGCGGGAGAGGTCCGGGTTGCGGTTCGGGTTGAGCAGGCATTCTTCCGTCGTGAGCACCGTGCCCTCGCCGTCGACATGGATCGAGCCGCCCTCCAGCACCAGCGGGGCGGCGTAGCGCGGGGCGCGCTCCGCCTCCAGCATCTTGGCGGCGATCAGCTCGTCCTGGTCGCAGGGGGCGTAGAGCCCGCCCCAGGCGTTGAACTTCCAGTCGACCCCGCGCAGCCGGCCGGCCGCATCGGTGACGAAGCTGGCGCCGCTGTCGCGGCACCAGGAATCGTCGGAGGACGCCTCGATCAGCCGGATTGAGGCGGGCAGCATCGCGCGCGCCTGCCGCCATTGCTGCGCCGAGACCAGCATGGTCAGCGGCTCGAAGCGGGCGATCGCCGCAGCCACGCGGGCGAAGGCCTGCTGCGCCGGGACGGCCCCGTCGCGCCAATTGTCCGGTCGCTCGGGCCAGATCATCCAGGTGCCGGCATGCGGCTCCCATTCCGCCGGCATGCGGAAGCAGTCGGTGGCGGGCAGGCCGGTCAATGTCTCGCTCATGGCAACGTCCTCAGCCGGCAGCGCGGGTGGGCGCGCGCCCATCGAGCGAGAGCAGCGGGCCGTAAAGCTCCGGCCGGCGGTCGCGGAACACACCCCAGCTGCGGCGCTGCTGGGCGATGGCGTCGAGATCGAAGGTGGCGGTGAGCACGGCTTCCTCCTCGCGCCCGGCCTCGGCCAGCTTGGCGCCGGTCGGGTCGGCGATGAAGGAGGAGCCGTAGAAGGTGATCGAGGTGCCGTTGCGCCCTTCCTCGGTGCCGATGCGGTTGGAGGCGATCAGCGGCATGAGGTTGGCCCCGGCATGGCCCTGCATCACCCGCTGCCAGTGGGCGGCGGAATCGAGATGCGGGTCCTGCGGCTCGGAGCCGATGGCGGTGGGATAGAGCAGCACCTCGGCCCCTAACAGCGCCATGGCGCGGGCGCATTCCGGGAACCACTGGTCCCAGCAGATGCCGACGCCGATGCGCCCGACCGCCGTGTCCCAGACGCGAAAGCCGGTGTCGCCCGGCGAGAAGTAGAACTTCTCGGTGTAGCCGGGCCCGTCCGGGATGTGGCTCTTGCGGTAGATGCCGAGCACCGAACCGTCGGCGTCGATGATGGCGATGGAGTTGAAGGCCGCCGGCCCGGCGCGCTCGAAGAAGCTGACCGGCAGCACCACGCCGAGCTCCTTCGCCAGCGCGGCGAAGCGGGCGATCAGCTTGTTGCCCTCCAGCGGGGCGGCGAGGCGCAGGAAGTCGTGCAGCTGGTCCTGGCAGAAATACGGGGTCTCGAACAGCTCCTGCAACAGGATGAGCCGGGCGCCGCGGCTTGCGGCCTCCCGCACCAGCGCCTCGGCGCGGTCGAGATTGCCGGGAATGTCCCAGTCGCAGCGCATCTGTGTGGCGGCGACGGTCAGGCTGCGCATGTCGATCTCCGGAGGCGTGTTCTACGAGTAAATCAGTCTCTAGGCGGCGCGGCCTTCAGTTGACCGCGCGCAGCGGCTTTTCCAACACCGCGATCACGCGCGCAAGCTCGTGGCCGCGCTTGAGGATGAGACCGGTCTGCGACACCACCGTGTAGGCGCCCTGGCGGCGCGCGAGGCGCGGATCCTTTTCGATCCGGTAGATCGGCACCTCGGCGGCGCGGCGGAAGATGGAGAAGATGGCGCGGTCGCGGGTGAAATCGATGGCGTAATCCCGCCATTCGCCCAGCGCCACCATGCGGCCGTAGAGATCGAGAATCCGGTCAAGCTCGCGTCGGTCGAAAGTGACGAGATCGGCGCGGGCGCCGACCGGCAGGACTATGGGTTCAGTATCCGCCACGCGCGTCCTCCGGTTGGAACGTAGCTGCGAGTCACGCAACCGTCATGATCCTCCCGCGACCGTTCGGCTTCAAGCCTCTTCTGGCCTGGTCCGGCGTTCACGCGCTCGTTAGAAAAAAACACAGGCTCGCCCGAATTCGGCCGTTGCGCCGCCAAGGCCGCATTCCAATCTCTTAACCATAGCGTCGGGCCGGTTCGCAGAGCGCATCGGTTTCCCAGCCCCCCAGCCCCCCGCGGCGTTTAGCGGATCGGCCCGTCGTTATGTTCTAGGTTCAATCCCCGAATTGCTCTTCAGGGCCGGTATCTCACCGGCCCTTTTTCTTTGCGTCCGGAGATCTCCTCCAGAAGCGAGGAAACCGGGCATCGAGGATTTTCGGACTGCGCCCTAGGGCAGCGGCAGCAGCGCCGCGCCGAGGATGGGGCCTGGCTCGGTGGAACTGCCGGCCTGCACCAGCACCGCCACGGAATCCGCATCGAAGCTCTGGGCGCGCAGCGCCGTGTCGAAGCGGGTCTCGCCGCCGTTCCAGTCGCCGAGCTTGATCCAGCCGCGCACCACATTGTGGTAGCTGATCTTGGTGCCCTCGTTCTCGCCCCGGCCGATGTCGACATCCATCTTGCTGGCGACGGGGCAGAGCCAGACCTCGCCGGACAGCGCGCCGCCGGGATTCCGGCCGACCGTCACATGGATCCGGCCGTCGCGGGCGGCGATCTCCACCGGCACGGCCGGCTTGTCGATGGTGGCGAGGGTGCGCTCCAGCACGGCGCGGTCGGAGCCGATGGCCATGACGCGCCCGTTCACCACCGCCTGCGGGGTGAACATCTTGCCGTCGCCGCGCAGCTTGGCATAGGCCTTCTGGCGCAGCGAATGGCCGTGCTTGGCCAGCGTGTCCTTCCAGCCGAGATAGTCCCAGTAGTCGACCGCCAGCGTCAGCGCCAGCACATCGGTCCGCTGGGCGAACTCGCCCATCAGCTTGTCGGCCGGCGGGCAGGAAGAGCAGCCCTGGCTGGTGAACAATTCGATCACCGCGCGCGGCGCTGCCACCGGCCGGGCCGTGTCGTCTCCGGCGGTCGCCGGGCCGGCGAACAGACCGGTCATGGCGAGCGCAATGCATGCCGCCGCCGCACGCATCAGCGGCTCCACCAACCCGAATCCCGCCGGTCCGCGCACGGCGGCGCGCGGACGCGCCGAGGGGCAGGGGCGGAAAGGGGCGTTGAAGACCTGCATGTCGCGCGGTTCGTCCATGAAACGCGGCCTCGGGGCGAGCCGCTCAATCCATTCTCGGCCGGGCGGAACAGGGCATCGAAAAGAAAATGCTCTCATTTCAATCGCTTGAGCATCATCCCGTCGATCAGCCTATCTCAGCCTGGTCGGAGCATGCATTAGGCAATAGGACGCGCGGGGCGCAGGCACCAGTCACATTCGTTTGTCGCCGCCGCACGGAAAGGTGAAGAGGACACGAAAGACACGGGGCCGGCGCACGGTATTCCCGCACGCCGGCCCCGCCTGTCTCGTCGATGCGCGGCCGGTCAGGCCGCGAGATTGCGCAGCACGTACTGGAGAATGCCGCCATTGCGGAAGTAATCCAGCTCGTCGAGCGTATCGATGCGGCAGGTGAGCGGGACGTTCTTCACCGTGCCGTTGCTGAAGGTGATTTCGGCCACCAGCGTCTGGCGCGGCTTGAGGTCGCCCTCGATGCCCTTGATGGTGACGGTCTCGTCGCCCTTGATGCCGAGCGCCTGCCAGCTGTCGTCGTTCTGGAACACCAGCGGCACGATGCCCATGCCGACCAGGTTCGAGCGGTGGATGCGCTCGAAGCTCTGGGCGATGACGGCGCGGATGCCGAGCAGCTTGGTGCCCTTGGCCGCCCAGTCGCGCGAGGAGCCGGTGCCGTATTCCTTGCCGGCGAACACCACGGTGGGCACGCCTTCGCTCTTGTAGAGCATGGCGGCGTCGTAGATCGGCATTTCGGTGCCGTCCGGCCAGTGGCGGGTGAGGCCGCCTTCCTTGCCGCCCAGCATCTGGTTCTTGATGCGGATATTGGCGAAGGTGCCGCGCATCATCACCTGATGGTTGCCGCGCCGCGTGCCGTACTGGTTGAAGTCGGCCGGGCGGACCTGATGGTCGCGCAGATAGTGGCCGGCCGGGCTGGCTTCCTTGATGGAGCCGGCGGGCGAGATGTGGTCGGTGGTGATCGAATCGAGGAACAGGCCCATGACCCGCGCCTGGAGGATGTCGGTCACCGGCTCGGGCTTCATCTCCATGCCCTCGAAATAGGGCGGGTTCTGCACATAGGTGGAGCGGTCGTCCCAGGCATAGGTCTCGCCCAGCGGGATGGCGATCTTCTGCCAGTTCTCGTCGCCCTTGAAGACGTCGGAGTACTTCTCCTGGAACATCTTCTTGGTGACGTTCTCGCGGATGAATGTCGCGATTTCCTGGTTCGAGGGCCAGATGTCCTTCAGATAGACCGGCTTGCCGTCCGAGCCGGTGCCGAGCGGCTCGGTGGTGAGGTCGATCTGCAGCGAACCGGCCAGCGCATAGGCCACCACCAGTGGGGGCGAGGCGAGGTAGTTCGCCTTCACGTCCGGGTTCACGCGGCCTTCGAAGTTGCGGTTGCCGGAGATGACGGCGCCGGCGACGAGGTCGTTCTTGTTGATCGCCTCGGAGATCGGCTCGGGCAGCGGGCCGGAATTGCCGATGCAGGTGGTGCAGCCGAAGCCGACCAGGTTGAAGCCGACCGCGTCGAGGTCCTTCTGCAGGTCGGCGGCCTTGAGATAGCCTTCGACCACCTGCGAGCCGGGCGCCAGCGAGGTCTTCACCCAGGGCTTGGACGTCAGGCCCTTGGCGACCGCGTTGCGGGCGAGCAGGCCCGCGGCGATCAGCACGCTCGGATTGGAGGTGTTGGTGCAGGAGGTGATGGCGGCGATGGTCACGTCGCCATGGCCGAGCGTGTAGTCGGTGCCTTCCACCGGCACGCGCTTGGCGGCTTCGCCGGGCTTCTTGAACTCGCCTTCCAGCGCGGTGAGGAAACCGGCCTTGGTGCCGGAGAGCAGCACGCGGTCCTGCGGGCGCTTGGGGCCGGCGAGGGAGGGCAGCACGGTGGAGATGTCGAGTTCGAGAATGTCGGTGAACACCGGGTCGGCGGTGCCTTCGTGGCGCCACATGCCCTGCGCCTTGGAATAGGCCTCGACCAGCGCGATGCGGTCATCCGTGCGGCCGGTCTCGTCGAGATAGGCGATGGTCTCGCTGTCGACGGGGAAGAAGCCGCAGGTCGCGCCATATTCCGGCGCCATATTGCCGATGGTGGCGCGGTCGGCGAGCGAGAGATGGTCGAGGCCGGGGCCGAAGAATTCGACGAACTTGCCGACCACGCCCTTCTTGCGCAGCATCTGCGTCACGGTCAGCACGAGGTCGGTGGCGGTGATGCCCTCGTTGAGCTGGCCGGTCAGCTTGAAGCCGATCACCTCGGGGATGAGCATGGAGACCGGCTGGCCGAGCATGGCCGCCTCGGCCTCGATGCCGCCCACGCCCCAGCCGAGCACGCCGAGGCCGTTCACCATGGTGGTGTGGCTGTCGGTGCCGACGCAGGTGTCGGGATAGGCGACGGTGGTGCCGTCCTCGTCCTTGGTCCAGACGGTCTGGGCGAGATATTCGAGGTTCACCTGGTGGCAGATGCCGGTGCCCGGCGGCACGACGCGGAAATTGTCGAACGCCGACTGGCCCCATTTCAGGAAGCGGTAGCGCTCCTGGTTCTGCTTGTATTCTTCCTCGACGTTCTTGCCGAAGGCGGCATTGTTGCCGAAGAAATTGACGATCACCGAATGGTCGATGACGAGGTCGACGGGGACCAGCGGGTTGATCCGCTTGGGATCGCCGCCGAGCGACACCATGGCGTCGCGCATGGCGGCGAGATCGACCACGGCGGGAACGCCGGTGAAGTCCTGCATCAGCACGCGCGCCGGCCGATAGGCGATTTCGTTCTCGACCTTGCCGCGGTTCACCAGCCAGTCCTTGATGAAGACGATGTCCTTCTTCGAGACGGAGCGGCCGTCCTCGAAGCGGAGCAGGTTCTCCAGCAGCACCTTCATCGAGAAGGGCAGCGCGGAAATCCCGTCGAGGCCGTTCTTCTCGGCGTCCGGGAGGCTGTAATAAGTGTAGGTCTTGGAACCGACGGTGAGGGTCTTACGGCTTTTGAAGCTGTCGAGCGACGTCACGGCAGACTGATCCCCGCTGAGATGTGGCACGAATGCGTGGGCTCTGGAGGGACGAGGCCTTGCGGGCTATAGCTCGCGCGGCCTTGCGCCGAGGCGAGGACGCATCGTTCGGATTTCTATATAGAGCCATTTCAAACACCGATCCTAGTGGCCTCACGCGATGCATCGAAAAATTGTGCGGCGCGACGGCTCCAGCAACGGAAGGAAGTCCAGCGATGCGGCTCGTGGCTGAGGGGCTCGCCTGCCGGCGCGGCGTGCGCCAGCTGTTCGAAAACCTCGATTTCACGCTTGAATCCGGCCGCGCGCTCATCGTCACCGGACCGAACGGGACGGGGAAATCCTCGCTCCTAAGACTTTTGGCGGGGCTTTCCGCGCCGGCCGCGGGCACGGTGCGTCTCGAGGGCGCGCGCGAGCCGGAGGATTTCGCCGAGGACGTGCACTATCTCGGCCATCTCGACGCGCACAAGGCGGCGCTGTCGGCCGAGGAGAACCTTGCGTTCTGGCGCGACGTGCTCGGGCGGCCGGCGCTGTCGATCGCCGAGGCGCTTGAGGAAGTCGGGCTCGGCGGCCTGGGGCGGTTGCCGGTGGCGGTGCTCTCCGCCGGGCAGAAGCGCCGCCTCGCCCTGGCGCGGCTCCTCGTCAGCGACCGGCCGCTCTGGCTGCTGGACGAGCCGACCACGGCGCTGGACGTCGCGGCGCAGGCGCGCTTCGGCGTCCTCGCGCGTGCGCACGTGGGACAGGGTGGGCTCATCGTCGCCGCGACCCATGCCCCGCTCGATCTCGGTTCCGCGCAGGCGCTTGATCTCGGCGCCTACCGTCCCGCGCGTCCGGTGGCGGCATGAGCGAGAGCAGAAGGAGTGGCATGGGCCGGGCCTTCCTCGCCGTTCTGCGCCGCGACCTCAGGATCGCCATGCGCGCCGGCGGCGGGGCCGGGCTCGGCGTGGTGTTCTTCCTCGCGGTGGTGGTGGTCACGCCCTTCGCCATCGGTCCCGACCTTGCGCTGCTGGCGCGCATCGGTCCGGCGATCCTGTGGATCGGCGCGCTGCTGGCCTCGCTGATCGGGCTCGACCGGCTGTTCGCCGCCGATGCCGAGGACGGCTCGCTCGACGTGCTGGGGATGCTGGAGCTGCCGCTGGAGCTGATCGCCGCCGCCAAGGGGCTGGCGCACTGGATCGCGACCGGCCTGCCGCTGGTGATCGCCGCACCGGTGCTATCGCTGCTGCTGAACCTCGCGCCGTCCTCGATCGGAGCGCTGACGCTGACGCTGCTGGTGGGCACGCCGGCGATCACCTTTCTCGGGCTGATCGGCGCCGCCTTCGCCAGCGCGTTCCGGCGCGGCGGGCTGCTGGTCGCGGTGCTGGTGATGCCGCTGACCATTCCGGTGCTGATCTTCGCGGTGGCGGCGACCGGAACCGCGCTCGGCGGCACGGTGCCGTTCGGCACGCCGTTCCGCATCCTCGCCGGCCTGTCGCTGGCCGCACTGGTGCTCGGCCCCATCGCCGCCGCCGCCGCGCTGCGCGCGACGCGCGACTAGGCGCGAATCGTCGCCATTGCGAGGGTCGGTGGCATGCCAGGTGCAGCAATGCGCCGCAGGCCGCGCAAAGCCTTGCAACCGCGCCTTCCTCGCCAAAGGAAGCCGCGCAGGGCCCGCTACGTCATTTGCCCCTCGCAATCCCTCACGTCCTCGTGTTGCAGCCTGCAAAGAGCCGTGTTAGGGAACCCGCCGACTCCACAGGGCGGGTGAGGGAAATTCCATATCCCGCCTAGAGTTTGAACCCTTCCAGTCCGGAACCGGAAGCGCGCCGCTCGGCGGGTAAGGCTTCGGACAAGCCCCGAGAGAGGCACAGTGGCCGAGACATTCGTATCCGGAGTGGCAGGACGCTACGCGACGGCGCTGTTCGAGCTCGCGCGTGATGCCGGCGCCATCGATGCGGTGAAGGCGGACCTCGACAGGTTCGGCGCGATGATCGCCGACAGCGCCGACCTCCAGCGTCTGGTGCGCAGCCCGGTCTTCTCGTCCGAGGATCAGGAAAAGGCGATCGCCGCGATTCTGGGTAAGGCCGGGATCGGTGGTCTCGCCGCCAATTTCTTCAAGACCGTCGCCGCCAACCGCCGTCTGTTCGCCGTGGAGGCGATCATTCGCGGCTTTGACGCGCTGGTCGCCGCCGAGAAGGGCGAAGTCGTGGCCGAGGTCACGCTCGCCCAGCCGCTTTCCGACGCCCACGCCGCGACGCTCAAGGAAGCGCTCGACGCGCTGACGGGCAAGAACGTCAAGCTCGCTGTCGAGGTCGATCCCTCGCTGCTGGGCGGTCTCAAGGTCAAGATCGGCTCGAAGCTGGTCGACGCCTCGCTCAAGACCAAGCTCAATTCGATCCGCTATGCGATGAAAGAGGTTCGCTGATGGATATCCGCGCCGCTGAAATTTCCGCGATCCTCAAGGAGCAGATCAAGAATTTCGGCCAGGAAGCCGAAGTTTCCGAGGTCGGCCAGGTTCTCTCCGTCGGTGACGGCATCGCCCGCGTCTACGGTCTCGACAACGTCCAGGCGGGCGAAATGGTCGAGTTCGAGAACGGCACGCGCGGCATGGCGCTGAACCTCGAAATCGACAATGTCGGCGTCGTCATCTTCGGCTCCGACCGCGAGATCAAGGAAGGCCAGACCGTCAAGCGCACCGGCGCCATCGTCGACGTGCCGGTCGGCAAGGGCCTGCTCGGCCGCGTCGTTGACGCGCTGGGCAACCCGATCGACGGCAAGGGCCCGATCGAATACACCGAGCGTCGCCGCGTCGACGTCAAGGCGCCGGGCATCATCCCGCGCAAGTCCGTGCACGAGCCGATGCAGACCGGCCTCAAGGCGATCGACGCCCTGATCCCGATCGGCCGCGGCCAGCGCGAGCTGATCATCGGCGACCGCCAGACCGGCAAGACCGCCGTCGCGCTCGACGCCATCCTGAACCAGAAGTCGATCAACGCCGGCACCGACGAGAAGGCCAAGCTCTATTGCGTCTATGTCGCGATCGGGCAGAAGCGTTCGACCGTTGCGCAGTTCGTGAAGGTGCTCGAGGAGCAGGGCGCGCTGGAATATTCCATCGTCGTCGCCGCCACCGCCTCCGACGCCGCGCCGATGCAGTTCCTGGCGCCGTTCTCCGGCACCGCCATGGGCGAGTTCTTCCGTGACAACGGCATGCACGCGCTCATCATCCATGACGACCTGTCCAAGCAGGCCGTGGCGTACCGCCAGATGTCGCTGCTGCTGCGCCGCCCGCCGGGCCGCGAAGCCTATCCGGGCGACGTGTTCTATCTCCACTCGCGCCTGCTCGAGCGCGCCGCCAAGCTCAATGACGAGAACGGCGCCGGCTCGCTGACCGCCCTTCCGGTCATCGAGACCCAGGCCAACGACGTGTCGGCCTACATCCCGACCAACGTCATCTCGATCACCGACGGCCAGATCTTCCTCGAGTCCGACCTGTTCTTCCAGGGCATCCGCCCGGCGGTGAACGTCGGCCTCTCGGTGTCGCGCGTCGGCTCGTCGGCGCAGATCAAGGCGATGAAGCAGGTGGCCGGCAAGATCAAGGGCGAGCTCGCCCAGTATCGCGAGCTGGCGGCCTTCGCCCAGTTCGGCTCGGACCTCGACGCCTCGACGCAGAAGCTGCTGAACCGCGGCGCCCGCCTCACCGAGCTGCTGAAGCAGTCGCAGTTCTCGCCTCTCAAGGTCGAGGAGCAGGTGGTGGTGATCTATGCCGGCACCAACGGCTATCTCGACACGCTGCCGGTCTCCAAGGTGCGCGCGTTCGAGGAAGGCCTGCTGCTGTTCCTGCGCTCGAAGCATGCCGACATCCTCGACACGATCCGCACCTCCAAGGAGCTGTCGAAGGACACCACCGAGAAGCTCGTGAAGGCGATCGACGCCTTCGCGAAGACTTTCGCCTGAGCATCGAGCAGAGCATCGGGGCAGGGAGTCCGACGTAATGGCCAGCCTTAAGGATCTGCGCAATCGCATCGCTTCGGTGAAGGCGACGCAGAAGATCACCAAGGCGATGCAGATGGTCGCCGCCGCGAAGCTTCGGCGCGCCCAGAACGCCGCCGAGGCGGCGCGGCCCTATGCCGACCGGCTGGAGAGCGTGCTCGGCAATATCGCCGGCGCCATCGCCAGCGGGCCGGACGTGCCGCTGCTGCTGACCGGCACCGGCAAGGACCAGACGCATCTGCTGCTGGTGCTCACCGCCGAGCGCGGCCTGTGCGGCGCCTTCAATTCCTCGATCGTGCGCCTGGCGCGCGAGCGGGCCCTCTCGCTCATGAACCAGGGCAAGACGGTCAAGATCTTCTGCGTCGGCCGCAAGGGCTATGAGGCCCTGCGTCGCCAGTTCGAGAAGCAGATCATCGAGGTGGTCGAGCTGCGGGCCAACAAGGGCGTCACCTTCGCCGACGCGCAGGCCATCGCCGAGAAGATCTCGTCGCGCTTCGCCGCCGGCGAGTTCGACGTCGCGACCCAGTTCTTCAGCCGCTTCCATTCGGTGATCTCGCAGGTTCCGACGGCGCAGCAGCTGATCCCCGCCACCTTCCCCGAGACGACCGCTCCGGCGGCTGGCGCGGCGGCGGTCTACGAATACGAGCCCGACGGGGCCGAGATCCTTGCCGACCTGCTGCCGCGGAACCTCGCGGTGCAGATCTTCAAGGCGGCGCTGGAGAATGGCGCGTCCGAACAGGGCGCCCGCATGAGCGCCATGGACAACGCCACCCGCAACGCGGGTGAAATGATCAAGAAGCAGACTTTGACCTACAACCGCACCCGCCAGGCGATGATCACGAAGGAACTGATCGAGATCATCTCCGGCGCCGAGGCGCTGTGAGGCAGGACCCGGAAGGACGACGAAATGGCTAAGGTCGGACGCATCACGCAGGTCATCGGCGCCGTCGTGGACGTGCAGTTCGAGGATCATCTCCCGGAGATCCTGAACGCGCTGGAGACCACCAATAACGGCTCGCGCCTCGTGCTCGAGGTCGCTCAGCATCTCGGTGAGAACACCGTTCGCACCATCGCGATGGACTCGACCGAAGGTCTGGTTCGCGGCACCGAGGTGAAGGACACCGGCGCCGCCATCTCCGTGCCGGTCGGCGAGGCTTGCCTCGGCCGCATCATGAACGTCATCGGCGAGCCGGTCGACGAAGCCGGCCCGCTGGTCGGCGAAGCCACCCGCGGCATCCACCAGCCGGCCCCGTCCTATGCCGAGCAGTCGACCGAGGCCGAGATTCTCGTCACCGGCATCAAGGTCGTCGACCTGCTGGCGCCCTACTCCAAGGGCGGTAAGGTCGGTCTGTTCGGTGGCGCCGGCGTCGGCAAGACCGTGCTGATCATGGAGCTGATCAACAACATCGCGAAGGCGCACGGCGGCTATTCCGTGTTCGCCGGCGTGGGCGAGCGTACCCGCGAGGGCAACGACCTCTACCACGAGATGATCGAATCCAAGGTGAACGTCGACCCGCACGAGCATGGCGGTTCCTCCGCCGGCTCCAAGTGCGCCCTCGTCTACGGCCAGATGAACGAGCCGCCGGGCGCCCGCGCCCGCGTCGCCCTGACCGGCCTCACCGTCGCCGAGCATTTCCGCGACCAGGGCCAGGACGTGCTGTTCTTCGTCGACAACATCTTCCGCTTCACCCAGGCGGGTTCGGAAGTGTCGGCGCTGCTCGGCCGCATTCCCTCGGCGGTGGGCTATCAGCCGACGCTCGCCACCGACATGGGCGCGCTGCAGGAGCGCATCACCACCACGACCAAGGGGTCGATCACCTCGGTGCAGGCCATTTACGTGCCCGCCGACGACCTGACCGACCCGGCGCCGGCCGCCTCCTTCGCCCATCTCGACGCGACCACCGTTCTGTCGCGCTCGATCGCGGAAAAGGGCATCTACCCGGCGGTGGACCCGCTCGACTCGACCTCGCGCATCCTCTCGCCGCTCGTCATCGGCGAGGAGCACTACAACGTGGCCCGTCAGGTTCAGCAGACCCTGCAGCGCTACAAGTCGCTGCAGGACATCATCGCGATCCTGGGCATGGACGAGCTCTCGGAAGAGGACAAGCTCACCGTCGCCCGCGCCCGCAAGATCGAGCGCTTCCTGTCGCAGCCCTTCCACGTCGCCGAAGTGTTCACCGGCTCGCCCGGCAAGCTCGTCGACCTCGCCGACACCATCAAGGGCTTCAAGGGTCTGGTGGAAGGCAAGTATGATCACCTCCCGGAGCAGGCCTTCTACATGGTCGGCACCATTGAAGAGGCGATCGAGAAGGGCAAGAAGCTGGCTGCCGAAGCGGCGTGATCCCTTGTCGCCCGGCGCCCTTTTGAGGGCGCGGGGCGATGGTCGCCCAAGCTGACGCATCCTCTGGAGGATCCATGGCCACCTTCCCGTTCGAACTCGTCTCGCCGGAGCGCCTCGTCTATTCCGGCAAGGTGAGCGAAGTCGTGGTGCCCGGCACCGAGGGCGAATTCGGCATTCTCGCCGGTCACGCGCCCTTCGTGTCGACGCTGAAGCCCGGCGTTCTCACCATCAAGGGCGAAGGCGCGCCACAGAAGCTGTTCGTGCGCGGCGGCTTCGCCGAGGCCAATCCGCAGGGCTTGACCGTGCTCGCCGAGACGGCGATCCCGCTGGCCGAGCTGCGCTCGGAAAATCTCGCGCAGATGATCAAGGACGCGCAGGAAGATGTCGAGGATGCGCGCGACGAGGCCACCAAGGCCCGTCGCCTGACCGTGCTCGAATCGCTCAAGTCGGCGGCCTCCGCCATTGAGAGCGAGACGCGCGGCGGGCACTGAACCGCGTCGCCGAGAGATGATAAGGAAACGGGCCGCCTCAACAGCGGCCCTTTTCATGTCTGGAGGACCCCGTGATGAGTGACGCGACGAGCTTCAACGCTTCGACCTTCAGCGCCCATGCCTGGGGCCGCAACCTGCCGATCTACGAGGCCATCCGCACCATGCCGTTCAACAACGCGCTGGCGGACGGCACGCTGCCGCAGGCGCAGTTCCGGCACTACATGATCCAGGACGCGCATTATCTCATCGCCTTCGGCCGGGGCCTCGCCATCGCCGCCGCCAAGGCGGGAGACCCGGACGGGCTGGTGCAGTTCGCCGAGGCCGCCAAGGTCGCGGTGGTGGTCGAGCGCTCGCTGCACGCGGATTTCTTCGAGCAGTTCGGCATCGATGCCGATGATTTCGCCGCCACCGACATGTCGCCGGTGTGCCATCACTATGCGAGCTTCCTCATCGGCACGGCCTATGCGGAATCCTACCCCGTGGTGCTGGCGGCGCTGCTGCCGTGCTTCTGGATCTATGCCGAGATCGGCCGCGACATTCTCGGCCGCGCGGCGCGTCCGAACCCCTATGATGCCTGGATCGACACCTATGCCGGCGAGGAGTTCCACGAGGCGGTTCGCGCCGTGATCGCCACCACCGACCGTGCCGCCGCTGCCGCCTCGCCGGAAGAGCTCAAGCGCATGCACGCAGCCTATAAGCGCGCGTGCCAGCTCGAATGGATGTTCTGGGACTCGGCGTGGCGGCTGGCGGATTGGCCGGTCTGAAGGCCGGTTCGCGTCGTTGCTGCCGGCGACCGTGGCGCGGGGGCGCGGGAAGTGCTTAAGTCCCCGGATCGGCGTGGGGATGAGATGAGAGACGTGACGACCGAATTGCCGGCCGCGAGCCGGGGGCGCTCCGAAGCGCTGATCCGCTCGCGCATCCTTCAGGCGATTTTCGAGCGCCGTCTCCCGCCCGGCGAGAAGCTGACGGAAGACAGGCTCGCGGAGTTGTTCGGCGTGAGCCGCACCGTGGTGCGCCAGGCGCTGGCGCGCCTCGCGCAGGACGGCATCGTCGAGCAGCAGCCCAATCGCGGCGCCTTCGTCGCGGCGCCGAGCCGGGCGGACGCACGTCATGTGCTGGAAGCGCGTGCCGTGGTCGAGCCGGAGGTCGCCCACGCTGCCGCCTGCCAGTGCGGCGCGGCGGCGCTGGAGCGGCTGCGCCGGCACATCGCCACCGAGAACGAGGCCCGCGCGGCCGGCGATCGCGGCACACTGGTGCGGCTCACCGGCGAATTTCATGTGACGCTGGCGGAAGCGGCGGGCAACCCGGTATTCGTGCGCCTGCTCACCGAGCTTCAGGCGCTGAGCTCGCTCTCCATCCTGCTCTATGCGCGTGGCGAGCATGCCGCCTGTCCGCCGCACGAGCATGCGACCATCGTCGGGGCGATCGAGCGCGGCGAGGCGGAGGAGGCGGCACGGCTGATGCGCGAGCACATCAGCCACGTTGCCGCCGAGATGGACCTGAGTGAGCCGCAGGAGCGCCCGGTGGGGCTGGCGCAGGCGCTCGGCATCAAGCCGCGCGCGCGGCGGATGCCGTTGCGCTGAGCTTGCCGGCGATCAGCGGCGACGGCCCGGAGGCGGACGACGCTGGCCGGAACCGATCGGCGGGGTCGGGCCGCCGGTCTTGTGGCGGAAGTTGATGCGCCCGCGCTCGAGATCGTAGGGCGACATCTCGACGACGACGCGGTCACCCACGATGGTGCGGATGCGGTTCTTCTTCATCTTGCCCGCCGCATAGGCGAGAATCTCGTGTTCATTATCGAGCACGACGCGGAAATTTCCGTCGGGCAGCACCTCGGTCACGGTGCCGTCGAACTCGAGCAGTTCCTCTTTCGCCATTAATGGCTCTCCTCGTACAGGCTTATCGAGTGCTTGCCGTCAGGCACATAGCCTGACGGCAGCGCTTTGTCTCGTTCAACGCGCAGGCCGGAACGAATTACGTGGTCCGCGCTGCTCGCGCGCCGGGCCTTCCGAACGCGGGCCTTCCGAACGCTGGCCCTCGGGACGATGGGCGTCGCGGCGCGACCCCTCGTGCCGGGCGCCCTCATGCCGGTGTCCGTCGTTGCGGTGCCCGTCAGGGCGCGGTCCTTCGTGACGCGGGCGCTCGTGACGCGCGTGCTCGTGACGCGGGCCGCCGCGCTCGTCGGCGCGGGCGGGTTGCATGAAGCGCACGCCGGTCATGTCGCCGGCGGCACGGGGCTCGCCCCGGCCTTCGGTGCGGGCCTCGGGGCCACGATACTCGGGACGCGGGCCGCGCTGGAAGGGACGCGCGCCGCGCTCGCCTTCACGACGGGGACCACGGTCGCCCTCGCGGCGCGGGCCGCGATGGTCACGCGGCGCCCGCTCCTCGCGCGGGGAATCGAAGCCCTCCGGCCGCACCGCGCCTTCGCGGCGCGATTCGCCACGGCGGTCGACGGAGGGGATGGTCAGCTTGATCAGTCGCTCGATGTCGCGCAGGAAGGCGCGCTCCTCGCCGTCGCACAGCGAGATGGCGATGCCCTCCTTGCCGGCGCGCGCGGTGCGGCCGATGCGGTGGACATAGCTCTCCGGCACGTTCGGCAGGTCGTAGTTGATGACGTGGCTGACGCCGGGGACGTCGATGCCGCGGGCGGCGATGTCGGTCGCCACCAGCACCTTCACCGTGCCCTGGCGGAACGCGGCGAGCGCGCGCTCGCGCTGCGGCTGGGACTTGTTGCCGTGGATCGCCTCGGCGGCGATGCCGGCGACGCCAAGGCCCTTCACCACGCGGTCGGCGCCGTGCTTGGTGCGGGAGAACACCAGCGAGCGGTCCATCGTCGGATCGGAAAGCAGCTCGACCAGCAGGCTGGGCTTGCCGGCGCGATCGGTGAAGAACACCTTCTGCTCGATGCGGTCGGCGGTCTTGGCGACCGGCGTCACCGCGACGCGCACCGGATCGTTGAGCAAGGCTTCCGCCAGCTTCTCGATCTCGCGCGGCATGGTGGCGGAGAAGAACAGGTTGCGGCGCTTGCGCGGCAGCTTGGCGACGATGGCGCGGATGGCGTGGATGAAGCCCATGTCGAGCATCTGGTCGGCTTCGTCGAGCACGAAGACCTCGACCATGTCGAGCCGCACGGCATTGTTCTCAAGCAGGTCGACGAGGCGGCCGGGCGTGGCCACCAGCACGTCGACGCCGCCGGCCAGCGCGCGCGCCTGCCGGCCGATCGGCACGCCGCCAATGGCGAGCGCGGTGGAGGGGCGGACATGCTTGCCATAGAGGCGGAAGCTCTCGAGGATCTGGCCCGACAGTTCGCGGGTCGGGCTCAGCACCAGCGCGCGGGCCGAGCGGCGCTCGGGACGGAAGCGGTTGGTGACGAGGTGCTGGAGGATGGGCAGGGCGAAAGCGGCGGTCTTGCCGGTGCCCGTCTGGGCGATGCCGACGAGATCGCGACCGGCCAGCACCTGCGGCACGGCCTGGATCTGGATCGGCGTCGGGGTGGTGTGATTCGCCTCAGCGAGGGCTTGCAGGATCGGTTCGGCGAGGCCGAGCTCGGAAAAACTGTTCAAGTAGGGATCTTTCATGGCCGACCCGCCCACAGGCCCCAATGGCATGCGGACCGCGAGTCGCGGGGGTGCAGGAGACACCCCGCGCAGCCTGGGACGTCGGCGATATCGGATGATAAGGGGCTGATGACTGCCGCGGCTTAACCGTAGCGGACGTCGAGCAACGCGGCCCCGATACAGGCGAAACGCCCGTACGCTGCGCCTATGTGGCCTAAATGCGTGGTGATTTCAAGGCGTCGCAAGGCGGGATATAAGCTCGGGCCATGTTTCCTGACGTTGTCGACCTTCGCAGCTTCTATGCCCAGCCGCTCGGCGTGGTGACGCGCCGGCTGATCGGCCGCGCCATCCGCGCCCGTTTCGACGATGTGCGCGGCCTCGCCGTGCTCGGCATCGGCTATGCGACGCCCTATCTCGGCGTGTTCCGCGAGGAATGCGAGCGCACGCTGGCCTTCATGCCCGGCGCGCAGGGCGTGACGCGCTGGCCTTCCGCCGCGCCGACGCTGGCCGCGCTGGTCGACGAGACCGAACTGCCGCTGCGCGACGGCATGGTCGACCGCGTCATTGCGGTGCATCTGCTGGAGATGACGCCGGATGCCGGCGAGGTGCTGCGCGAGGCCTGGCGCGTGCTGGCGCCGGGAGGGCGCCTGCTCTGCGTGGTGCCGAATCGACGCGGCGTGTGGGCGCGCGCCGACAACAACCCGTTCGGCCATGGCCGGCCCTATTCGCGCGGCCAGATCACCGATCTCCTGCGCGAGGCGCTGTTCACCCCCGTCGGCTGGGGCGAGGCGCTCTACATGCCGCCGGTGTCGCGCAGCTGGTTCCTGCGCTCGGCCGTGGCGTGGGAACGGGTAGGGGGCTCGCTGTCGCTGCCCTTCGCCGGGGTGCACATCGTCGAGGCGACCAAGCAGGTCTACAAGCCGGTCGCCATCAAACGCCGCGCGGCACGGCTGCGCGTGCTCCAGCCGGTGCTGGAGCCCGGCCTGGTGCCGCGCCCGGCGGGCGGGTGAGCTTCCCGCTCAACGCTTACGCGACAGCAGGAACACCGCCTGTTCGCCGAGCAGGTTCCACACCGCCCAGGGCAGGTTGAAGCGCACCGGGCTGCCCGCGCTGTTGAGCGCGCTGGCGCGCTCGATCTTGGCGCCGACCTCCTCCACCAGATCGACGAAGTCGCGGATGGTGCAGAAGTGGATGTTCGGCGTGTCGTGCCAGCTATAGGGCAGATTGTCGGTGCTGGGCATCCGGCCGTTGAGCAGCAGATCGAGCCGCATCCGCCAGAAGCCGAAATTCGGGAAGGAGACGATGGCGCGCTTGCCCACGCGCAGCATCTGCTCCAGCACCCATTTCGGCCGCCGCGTCGCCTGGATGGTCTGCGACAGGATCACATAGTCGAAGGAATCGTCGGGATAGTCGGCGAGGTCGATATCGGCGTCGCCCTGGATGATGGCGAGGCCGCGCGCCACCCCGGCATTCACCCCCTCGCGCGACAATTCGATGCCGCGCGCATCGCAGCCGCGGGTGGTGGCCAGCAGCTCCAGAAGTTCGCCGTCGCCCGAGCCGACATCGAGCACGCGCGCGCCGGGCGTCACCATTTCGGCGATCAGCAGCAGGTCGACGCGCGCGCCGGAGGCGGCACGGGCGGCCTCGCTCATGGTGAGGTCGTGCGCCTTAAGGGCTTTCAGGGCGAGATCGCGCGGCGACATCAGCTCACTCCGACCGCCCGCGCGGCGGCGTCGAGGAAGCCGCGCGTGATGGCGAAAAGCTCCGGCTCTTCGAGCAGGAAGGCGTCGTGGCCCTTGTCGCTCTCGATCTCGGCGAAGGAGACCTGGGCGCCGGCGGCGTTCAGCGCGTGCACCACGGCGCGCGAATCGGCGGTGGTGAACAGCCAGTCCGAGGTGAAGGAGACGAGGCAGAAGCGCGTCTTCGTGCCCCTGAACGCGTTGGCCAGCACGCCGCCATAATCCGCCGCGAGGTCGAAATAATCCATGGCGCGGGTGACGTAGAGATAGGAATTGGCGTCGAAGCGGTCGACGAAGGCCTCGCCCTGGTGGCGCAGATAGCTCTCCACCTGGAAGTCCGCATCGAAGGAGAAGGTGCGCCCGTCGCGGTCCTGCAGCCGGCGGCCGAACTTCCGGTGCAGCGAACTGTCGGACATATAGGTGATGTGCGCGGCCATGCGCGCGACCGCGAGCCCGCGCCGCGGGCTGGTGCCCTCGGCAAGGTAGCGCCCGCCGCGCCAGTCCGGATCGGCCATGACCGCCTGCCGACCGACCTCGTGGAAGGCGATGTTCTGTGCCGAATGGCGCGCCGCGGTCGCGAGCGGCATGGCGGCGAAGACGCGCTCGGGATAGCTCGCCGCCCATTGCAGCACCTGCATGCCGCCCATGGAGCCGCCGACCACGGCGAGCAGGCGCTCGATGCCGAGATGGTCGATCAGCATGGCCTGCGCCCGCACCATGTCGCCGACGGTGACCACCGGCAGGTCGAGGCCGTAGGGCTGGCCGGTCGCCGGATTGGTCGACGAGGGGCCGGTGGTGCCGAGGCAGCCGCCCAGCACGTTTGACGCGATGACGAAGAAGCGGTCGGTGTCGATCGGCTTGCCGGGGCCGACGAGCGTCTCCCACCAGCCGGGCTTTCCGGTGACGGGATGCACGTTCGCCGCATGCTGGTCGCCGGACAGAGCGTGGCAGATCAGGATGGCATTGGTGCGGGCGGCGTTCAGCGTGCCATAGGTCTGGTAGGCGATCTGGAACGGGGTCAGGATCTCGCCGGCATCGAGACGCAGCGGCTTGTCCGCGCCAAAGCGCACCACCGGCGAATGCGGTTGGTCCGCTTCGCCGCGCGCAGCCTTCACCATGGGGTTCGGCCGGATGATCGTCTCGCCGTCAGCCATCTTTACCGTCCTGTTGGACGAACAGTTCGTTTTACCGAACGAACCGATGATCCTACAGCGCCGCCTTGTCAATATCGCCCGCCGGCAGATTTTGTTTTGCGCAGGGCGCGCGCGGCGCTAGGACATCGGCCGATGAGCGAGAACTCCGAAAAGCCTGCCGCCACGCCGGATGCGGCCCGTCTGCCCGCCGCCGGGCCGGCGATCGATCTTGCCACGCTGCGCGCGGAGATCGACCGGATCGACGCGTCGATGCACGCCCTTTTGATCGAGCGCGGCCACATCATCGACCGGCTGGTCGAGGTCAAGCGCTCGCGCGCGGCAGAGGGTGGCTCGGCCTTCCGGCCGGCGCGCGAGGCCTCGATGATGCGCCGCATCGTCGACCGGCACGAGGGCATCCTGCCGCTCGACACGGTCGAGGGCATCTGGCGCGTCATCATCTCCACCTTCACCTATGTGCAGGCGCCCTATGCCGTGCATGCCGATCTCGCCGCGGGCGAGGCGGCGATGCGCGACACCTCGCGCTTCCATTTCGGCTTCACCGTGCCTTTCGTCGCGCATATGGGCGCGGCGGGCGTCGTGGCGGCGGTTGCGGCCTCCAAGGGCGATCTCGGCCTCGTCCCGGCCTTCGCGGCGCCGGGCGGCAGTGCCTGGTGGACCGCGCTGGAGGGCAAGAGCGCGCCGAAGATCATCGCGCGCCTGCCCTTCGTCGAGCGCGCCGACCATCCCGCCGGGTTGCCGGTGTTCTGCATCGCCCATCCGGTGACGGACGGCGCCGTGACCGAGGTCGAGACCTGGAGCCTGCATGTCGCTGGCTGGTCGGCGCAGGCCGCCCGCGCGCTGGCGCCGCTCGCCGAGGTCATCGCCGTGCCCGATCGCGGCCTCGACGGGGCGGCGCTGCTCGCCTCGATTCCGGTGGGGGGCGATGTCGGGCTCGACACCGTGCTGGCGGCGCTGCGGGCGTCCGGTGCCTCCGTGCGCTCGGCGGCCCTCGTCGGCAGCCATGCCAGCCGCTATACCCACTCGCCGCAAGGTTGAAGCCACCCGATTTCTTTCCGTCGCCGTTCCGGAGTCCGTTCCATGTCGTCCGCGTCGTCGTCCGCACCTGTTCCGAACCGTCCTGTCCCGCGTGCCGGGGTGCTGGCGATCGAGGCCTATGTGCCGGGCAAGGCGAGCGCGGGATCCGGGGGCAAGGTCTTCAAGCTCTCGGCCAATGAGAACCCGCTCGGCGCCAGCCCGAAGGCGCTGGAAGCCTTCCAGTCCGCCAATGCGCTGGAATTCTACCCGGACGGCTCGTCGCTGAAGCTGCGCGAGACCATTGCCGGCGCCTATGGCCTCGACCCGGCGCGCATCGTCTGCGGCACCGGCTCGGACGAACTGTTGATGCTCACCGCGCTCGCCTTCGCCGGCCCGGGCGACGAGGTGCTCTATTCGCAGTTCGGCTTCCTGGTCTACCGCATCGCCGCACTGGCGGCCGGGGCGACGCCGGTGGTGGCGCCGGAGAAGGACTATCATTCCGATGTCGACGCCATCCTGGCGGCGGTGACGGAGCGGACGCGCGTCGTCTTCCTCGCCAACCCGAACAACCCGACCGGCACCTATCTGCCGTTCGACGAGGTCAAGCGGTTGCAGCGCGGCCTGCCGCCCAATGTGCTGCTCGCGCTCGACGCGGCCTATGCGGAATATGTCCGCCGCAACGACTATGAATCCGGCATCGAGCTGGTTGCCACCACGCAGAACGTGGTGATGCTGCGCACCTTCTCGAAGATTCACGGCCTTGCCGCGCTGCGGGTCGGCTGGCTCTACGGCCCGCCGGAAGTGGTGGACGCGATCAACCGCATCCGCGGCGCCTTCAATGTCTCCGCGCCGGGCATCGCCGCCGCCATCGCCGCGATCAAGGACACGGCGCATACCGAGGGGGCCGTGGCGCATAATGAAGAGTGGTTGCCCTGGCTGGCGCGCGAGCTCTCGGCTCTCGGGCTGAAGGTCACGCCGAGCGTCACCAATTTCCTGCTGGTGCATTTCCCCGAGGAGCCGGGCAAGACGGCGAAGGACGCCGACGCCTTCCTTCTGGAGCGCGGGCTGATCCTGCGCCGGGTCGATTCCTATGGCCTGCCGGGCGCGCTGCGCCTGACCGTCGGCACCGAGGAGGCGAACCGGCTGCTGGTCGCCGCGCTGGCGGAATTCTTGGGAAAAGCGGGCACGGGAAAAGCGGGCACCGATCATGGTGCTTGATCCCCCGCTGGCCCATCCGCTGGTCGGCCGGCTCGCCGTCATCGGCGTCGGGCTGATCGGCTCGTCCATCCTGCGGGCAGCGGCGGCGCGCAAGCTCGCCGGTACGCTGGTCGCCTATGACGGCGCCGAGGCGGTGCGCGCGCGCACGCTCGAACTCGGCCTCGCCGACATCGTGGCGCAGACGCCGGCGGACGCCGTGGCGGATGCCGACATCATCATCCTGTGCGTGCCGGTCGGTGCCATGGCGACGGTGGCCGAGGCGATCGCGCCCTATGTGAAGCCGGGCGCCATCGTCTCCGATGTCGGCTCGGTGAAAGGTGCGGTTTTGTCCGCCCTGCGCGCCCACCTGCCGACAAGCGTGCACGTCATTCCCGGCCATCCCGTCGCGGGCACGGAATATTCCGGCCCGGATGCGGGCTTCGCCACGCTGTTCCAGAACCGCTGGTCGATCCTCACCCCGCCGGAAGGCGCGGACGAGGGCGCGGTGGCGCGGCTCGCGGAACTGTGGACGGCGATGGGCGCCAATGTCGAGACCATGACGCCCGAGCACCACGATCTGGTGCTGGCGATCACCTCGCATGTGCCGCATCTCATCGCCTACAACATCGTCGGCACGGCGGCGGATCTGGAAGAGGTCACGCAGTCCGAGGTGATCAAGTTCTCCGCCGGCGGCTTCCGCGACTTCACCCGCATCGCGGCCTCCGATCCGACCATGTGGCGCGACGTGTTCCTCAACAATCGCGAGGCGGTGATCGAGGTGCTGGGGCGCTTCACCGAGGACCTGATCGCGTTGCAGCGGGCCATCCGCTGGGAACAGGGCGAGACGCTGTTCGACCTGTTCACCCGCACCCGCGCCATCCGCCGCTCGATCATCGAGATCGGCCAGGAAACCGCCGCCCCGGATTTCGGGCGCGAACGGGAATAGGGGCGGGAGCGTCGCCCCCGTCTTCCTACGTCGCCGCGCCGAGCGCATAGACCCGCAGCCGGTGGCCATCGGGATCGAGCGCGACGAAGCTGCGGCCGAAGTCGAGGTCGGTCGGCGGCAGGGCGATCGGCACGCCTTTGGCAGCCCAGCGCTCATAGGCGGCATCGACCGCTGCTCCGTCCTCAACGGCGAAGCCGATTTCGTTGCCGCCGGCGCGCAGATGCGGCGTCGGCTTCACCCCTTCGCGTCGCCACAGGCCGAGCTGAACGCCGGGCGCCAGCGGAAAGGTCGCGTAATTGGGGCCGGCCTCGATCGGCTCGCGCTCCAGCACCTCGCCGTAGAAGCGGGCGCTGGCGCGGGTATCGTTCACATAGAGCAGAATCTTGCTGGCGTGCTGCATGGTCATGTCCCCCTGACGAGGTGAGCATAGCGCGCGCTGCTGCCAGAAATCGGCAGTAGTCGACGTCGCCTCACTCCTGACCGTGGTCCGGCATCTGGTACTTCACCGCCTTCCACTCGCGGATAAGCTCGGGACGCCGCGTCGGGTAGCGGGAGGGGACCAGCTCGGCGCGCTCGATCCGGTCGGTACGGAAGCTGCGGAAGGCGCCGCGCAGTTCGCACCAGCCGATCAGCAGCCGTACCTGATTGAAGAAGGCGAGGGCAAACGGCCAGATCACCCGTTCGCTCGGCGCACCGCCGGCGTCGTTATAGGCGATCTGCAGCTTGTGCTCGATGCGGATCGCCTTGCGCAGCAGCGCGGCGTCGACAGTGTCCGCGGGCATGTCGGGGCCGGGGACGATGAACAGCGAATTGGCCTCCATCTCCTCGCGCAGATCCGCCGGCAGCACGGCGCCGATCCGGGCGAGGGCGCTGCGGGCGGCTTCCGCGAGCGGGCCGTCGCCCTGCCCGGCGACCCAGCGCGAGCCGAGCACCAGCGCCTCGATCTCCTCGGGCGAGAACATCAGCGGCGGCAGCAGGAAGCCGGGCCTGAGCACATAGCCGATGCCGGGCTCGCCCTCGATGGTGGCGCCCTGCGCCTGGAGGCTGGCGATATCGCGATAGAGCGTGCGCAGGCTGACGCCGATTTCCTCGGCCAGCACCCGCCCGCTCACCGGATGGCGGTGGCGGCGCAGCACCTGCAACAGGTCCAGCAGACGTTCGGAGCGCGACATCGAATGATGATAGCCGCTTTGCTGCTGCCGGATAGTGGCAGTGGAGATGAGAAGCGTTAAAGAACGCCCTTATCCTGAGAGCCTCGCGCATGTCGCCGAGAGAGCGGCCCAAACCCCCTCTCCCTGTGGGGGAGAGGGTTGGGGTGAGGGGGGCACCGCTCCGCAATGTTCTCGCCCCTCACCGACCCGCTTCGCGGGCCACCTCTCCCCAATGGGGAGAGGGAAGTGCGGGCTAGGCACTGGGCGCAGGGCAAGCCTCAGCCGCTGGTCGGCATGATGAACTGGGCGCCGGCGCGGATGCCGGTCGGCCAGCGGGCGGTGGTGGTCTTCATCTTGGTGTAGAAGCCCACGCCTTCCATGCCGTAGACGTTGCGGTCACCGAAGATCGAGCGCTTCCAGCCGCCGAAGGAGTGGAAGGCGACGGGGACCGGGATCGGCACGTTGATGCCGATCATGCCGGCCTTGGCGTCGCGGTCGAAGGAGCGGGCGGTGTCGCCGTCGCGGGTGAAGATGGCGGCGCCGTTGCCATATTCGTGGTCGTTCACCAGCCTCAAGGCCTCGTCATAGCGGTCGACGCGGACCACCGAGAGGACGGGGCCGAAGATCTCTTCCTTGTAGATCTTCATGTCGGTGGTCACGTCGTCGAACAGGCAGCCGCCGATGAAATAGCCGTTCTCATAGCCCTGCAGCTTCAGGCCGCGCCCGTCGACGACGAGCTTGGCGCCCTCAGCGACGCCGGAATCGACATAGCCCGAGACCTTGGCAAGGTGCTCCTTGGTCACCAGCGGGCCCATCTCGCTGTCGGGGTCGAGGCCGGGGCCGACCTTGAGGGCGCGCACCTTCGGCACCAGCTTTTCCATCAGCGCGTCGCCGACGCCGCCGACCGCGACCGCCACCGATACCGCCATGCAGCGCTCGCCGGCCGAGCCGTAGCCCGCGCCCATCAGCGCATCGACGGTCTTGTCGAGATCGGCGTCGGGCATCACCACGAGGTGGTTCTTGGCGCCGCACAGCGCCTGCGCGCGCTTTCCATGCGCGGCGGCGGTCTTGTAGACGTACTCGCCGATGGCGGTGGAGCCGACAAAGCTGACGGCGGCGACGTCCGGATGGGTCAGCAGCGCGTCGACCGCTTCCTTGTCGCCCTGCACCACGTTGAACACGCCGGCCGGCAGGCCGGCCTCGGCGAGCAGTTCCGCCAGCATCAGCGAGGCGGAAGGGTCCTTCTCGGAAGGCTTGAGGATGAAGCTGTTGCCGCAGGCCAGCGCCACCGGGAACATCCACATCGGCACCATGGCCGGGAAGTTGAACGGGGTGATGCCGGCGACCACGCCCACGGGATGGCGGGCCGAGAACACGTCGACGCCGCGCGCCACCTGCTCGGTGAAGTCGCCACGCAGGAGATGGGGGACGCCGCAGGCGAACTCGACCACCTCGATGCCGCGCGTCACTTCGCCCTTGGCGTCCTCGAAGGTCTTGCCATGCTCGCGGGTGATGGCGGCGGCGAGCGCGTCGATGTCGCGGTCGAGCAGCGCCTTGAACTTGAACATGATGCGCGCGCGGGTCAGCGGCGGCGTGTCGGCCCAGGCGGGGAACGCCTTGGCGGCGCTTGCCACGGCCTCGCCCACCGTGGCGGTGGAGGCGAGGAGCACTTCGCCCGACTGCGCGCCGGTGGACGGATCGAACACCGGCGACGTGCGTCCGGCGGTGTTGACGGTCTTGCCGCCGATGTAATGGCCGATGACCGCCATGGCGATCTCCCCCTGTGTTATCTGGTCCGTTGGTTGTGCTTGCTGAAAGAGCTCACTTCAACGACGATGTTGCCGCATCCGTTGTGCGAAAACGGGCTAATGATACGAGGCGCGGGCGGGACGGGGATCGATGGACTGGGATCATCTGCGTATTTTCCTCGCCGTGGCGCGTGCCGGGCAGATGCTGGCGGCGGCGCGCCAGCTCGGGCTCGACCATGCGACCGTCGGGCGGCGGCTCGGCGCGCTGGAGGCGGGGCTCGGCACCAAGCTCCTGGAGCGCCGGACCACCGGCAGCGAGCTGACCCCGGCCGGCGAGCGCCTGCTCGCCCATGCCGAGCGCATCGAGACCGAAATGCTGCAGGCGCAGGCGGCGCTCGGCAATGTCGACCTCGCGCTGGCCGGCTCGGTGCGCATCGGCGCACCGGACGGCTTCGGCACCTATTTCCTCGCCCCGCGCCTCGGCCGGCTGGCGGAGGAACATCCGGGGCTCAACATCCAGCTGGCGCCGCTGCCGCGCAGCTTCTCCCTGCCCAAGCGCGAGGTCGATATCGCGGTGACCTTGCAGCGCCCCGGCGAGGGGCGGCTCATCGCCCGCAAGCTCACCGACTACACGCTCGGGGTCTATGCCTCGCGGGCCTATCTCGAGCGCACGGGCGCTATCGCCGGCCTGCGCGACCTCACCGGGCGGCTGCTCGTCACTTATGTGCCCGATCTCGTCTACTCGCCGGCGCTCGACTATTTCGAAGCCTTCCGCGAGGTGGACGCACGCCGGCTGGAATGCGCCAGCGTGGTCGGCCAGATGGAGGCGGTGCTGGCGGGCGCCGGGGTCGGCATCCTGCACGACTATGCCGCCCGCGCGCATCCCGAACTGGTCCGGCTGCTTCCCGAGCTGGGTTTTCGCCGCGCCTACTGGCTGGTCACCCATGCCGACATCCATGGCCTGCGCCGCATCCGCGAGGTGGAGGATTTCATCGTCGGCGCCGTGCGCGAGGCACGCGGCAGCTTCGTCGAGGCGGGCGTGCCGGTCCCGGAGCGCGAGGAGGCGTGAGCCGCGTGCACGATTCCTGGATTCTCGGATCAACGTCATCCTGAGGTGCCCGGCGCTAGCCGGGCCTCGAAGGATGCTCGTCCGGGCGCCCGCGTGACGATCCTTCGAGGCTCGCTGCGCGAGCGCCTCAGGATGACGGCGTTCTCATTGGCCTGCGCTCAAAGCGCGCCGCGTGAAGGCGTCGGCGAGCCGCGCGCCGTCGCTCACCCGTTCCAGAAGGCAGCGATGGGCGAGCGTGCCGCCCTCGCGTCGCGCCGCCATCCAGCGCACCCGCACGCGCTCGCCGGGATCGGCATTGCCGTGGAAGAACACGTCGCGCGCCAGCGTCGCCGCGCGCGGCGACCGCCTTCCGTCGAAATGCCATTCCGCCCGGTCGATGAACGCCACGAAGCTGGAGAAATACAGGAAGCCGGCGCCGTTGAAGTCCTGCGCCGGGCAGGGGTCGATCTCGAAGGAGCCTCCGCCGGCCATCGAAAGGTCAAAGCCGAAATGCTGCCCGACACGGCCCGCGCGCATCGCTGCGGCCAAGGCCGGCAGGCCGTGCGGGTCCGGCACGCCGGGCGCCGGGAAGCCGTCCAGCGCGACGCGGGCGACGGTGTGGTTGCCGCCGCCGCTGCTGCGCCGCACGAAGGCGGAGACCAGCTCGACCTCGCCCATCGCCCGTCCGCGCCGGCTCAGCACATGGCGGCTGGCGCACTGGGTACGCGAGACGCGGGCGATGTCCGAGCGGATGGCGAGCCGGTCATTCTCCCCGAGATGGCGGAAGCGGGCCTCCCGCACCGAGAGCGCGCAGAAGGCGGCATAGACCGGGGCGCCGTCGACATCGCGGAAATCCGGAACAGTGCGCCCGGCCATCCGCGCCAACATCATCCAGTGGCGATGGCCGAGATCCCGCAACAGCCAGGTCTCCGACAGGCCGGAGAGGCAGAGCTGCGGCATGCCGAGCAGCACCGTGTCCTCCAGCCCGGCGGCGGCCGGGGCGTTGTCGGGAAACAGCGCGGCGGGTGGAAGCGCGATGTTCATGCGGCGCTGTCCTCGCGCGCGTCGCCCGCCCGCGCGGCGATGTGGTCGACGAGGAATTGCGCGTCGCGCCCGACGCTGCCGAAGCGGCCCGAGCCCCAGGTGTGCAGCCAGGGCAGGCCGATGAAATAGATGCCCTCGCGCGCGGTGATGCCGCGCCGGTGCTGGGGATGGCCGGCGCCGTTGAACACCGGCGCGTCGAGCCAGCGGAAATCCGGCTTGAAGCCGATGCACCAGACGATCGAGGTAATGCCCGACGCGGCGAGGTCGAGGGTCGGGCGCTCGCCTTCCGGCTGCCAGACCGGCTCGTAGCGCGACGCCGGCGGCGCCTCGATGGCGTTCTCCGCGATGTATGTGTCGATCGCCGCGTTGATGCCGTTATAGGTCTTGTCGGCCTCGTCGAGGGCACCGGCCAGATTGGTGTCGAAGACGAGATTGGCCCCGTCGAATTCGCGCAGCACGCCATAGAGCTCCATGCCCTCCAGGGCGAATTTGCGCAGGTCGATGTCGCGCCCGCCATCGCGGCCGGTGACGTAATGGTTGGTGTTGTCGCGCACGCCTTCGCGCAGGGGATGCTGGTCGACCGACATGTCGTAATAGCCCATGTCGGCGAGCCAGGTGACGACATCGCGGCCGCGATAGAAGCGGGCGCAGCGCGGGGCGTTGCCCACTGCGAGGTGCACCTTGCGCCCGGCGAGGTGCAGATCCTCGGCGATCTGCGCGCCGGATTGGCCCGAGCCCACCACCAGCACGCCGCCCTCGGGCAGCTGGTCGGCATTGCGATATTGCGCGGAATGGATCTGTGCGATGGCGGCCGGCAGGCGCTCGGCCATGCGCGGCACGATCGGCTCGTGATAGCCGCCTGACGCCACCACGACGTTGTCGGCGCTCACCTCGCCGGAGGTGGTGGAGACGAGGAAGCCGCCCTCGCCGCGCGGGGTGACGCGGCGCACGCTCACCCCCTCGCGGATGGGCGGCTCCACCACGGCGCGGAAGCCCTGGAGATAGCCGAGGATCTCGTCCTTCTTCATGAAGCCGTCGGGGTCGTCGCCCTGATAGGGATGGCCGGGCAGGGCGCATTGCCAGTTCGGCGTGACCAGGCAGAAATTGTCCCAGCGCTGGGTCGCCCAGGCGTGCATCGCCCTGTGCTTCTCGAAGACGATGTGGTCGATGCCGTGGCGTTGCAAGAAATAGCTGGTCGACAGGCCGGCCTGGCCGCCGCCGACGATCACGACGGGATAGTGCTGGATCAGGTTCTCGTTCATGGGCGTCGCTCCGGATTGGAGGGCGCGCTCACTCGTCGAAGGATTCGACGGCGACGCGGGCATCGGGATGGGTGGAAAAGCTGCCGCCGGCCGCTTCCAGCCGCGCGAGTTGACCGAGCGCGCGCGAGCAGGGCATGCCGTAGCGCGCCTCGACACGGTCGCTGGCGATCTTCAGCGCCTGCCGGCTGCGGGCGAGAAAGTCGTCGAGCGCATAGCTTTCGCCGGGCGTGAAGAAGTCCTTGACGACCAGCGAGGGCGAATAGCAGCGCTCGGACTGGCCATCCGGCCAGCGAATGGTGAAGCGCATTTCAGGCATGGAGAGGCTCCCGCAGATCTTCATAGGTGGCGAGGTGGGCGCGCGCGGTCGTGGCCCAGTCGTGACGCGCGGCGACGACGGGCCCGATGGCTTCGAGGCGCGGTCGGAGCTCCGGCGTGAGCGCGACGGCGAGCGCATTGGCGATGGAGGGCGAGCTCGCGGGATTGCACCACACCGCCTCGTCCTCGCCGATATGCTCGGTGAAGGGGGCGATGCGCGAGACCACCACCGGCACGCCGCAGGCCATGGCCTCCAGCGCGACGAGGCCGAAGCCTTCCTTCACCGAGGCGAAGGCGAGCACATCGGCGAGACGGTAGAGCGCGGGCATGTCGTCCTGCGGCAGCGCGCCGGTGCGGAGGACCGCGTCCGCCGGCAGGCCGGAGGCGGCGAGCGCGGCGGCGAATTCCTCGGCGTAGAGATGATGGTCGAGCACGGTGGCGCCGCCGGCGACGACCAGCTGCGCCTTCGGATGCAGCGCCCGCAGCTGGACGAAGGCTTCCAATATGCGCAGCGTGTTCTTGCGCGGCTCGACCCCGCCGACACTGAGCACGATGGGCCCGGCGCCGAGGCCGAGACGGGTCTTCAGCGCCGCCTCGCGGCCATCCGCGTTCGGGGTGAAGCGGTGGATGTCGACACCATTGCCGACGATGACCGAAGGCAGGTCGAATGTCTCGGTGAGCAGGTCCTGCCAGAGATGGCTGACGACGAAATGCCGGTCGGCGCCGACGATGGCGCGACGCTGGAGGTCGATCAGCGCGGGATCGGCGAAGGCGTCGACATGGTGCACGGTGCGGGCAAAGCGGGCGATGAGGCCGCGCTGCTTCAGGCTCGCCAGCGCGTTGCCGGAAATGCCGTCCTGCGCGTGGAACACGTCGAAGGCGCGGTGCTTCGGCGCTTCGAAATAGGTGACATAGTCGGCTACGCGTTGATGCACCATCGCCGTCACATCCGCACCGACAGGGGAGGCGGGTACGCTCACCGTGCCGCACAGCGCCGGGCGGAAGAAGCCGGTGCCCTTGGCGTCCGGGGCAAACACCACCGCCTGATGGCCGAGCCGGGTGAGCGCGTCGCCGAGTTCCAGCGCGTGCACCACGCCGCCGCGCGGGTTGGTGGAATGGGCGAGGATGGCGATGCGGAGCGCGCGTGTCATGCCGCGTCCTCCGCCTTCGCCGGCGCGGGACCGCAGCCGAGCAGGGCGCGTTGACTGAGGTCCCAGATCGTCTCGCGCGCCGGGCCGTTCACCGCCGTGACGCGCTGGTCGGCGGTGACGGTGCCGATGGCGGCGGCGGCGATGCCACGCGCGTGGAACTGCGAGATGATAGCCGGCAAATTATCAGGCGTAGCGGTCAGCAGATAACCGAAGCTCGGAAAGCTCATCAGCCAGCACGCGGCATCGACACCAAGCGGGGCGGGCACGCGGGCAAGGTCGATCTCCACGCCGACGCCGGAGCACTCCGCCAGCATGGCGGCGGTACCGACGACCCCGCCCTGGCTGATGTCCTTGGCCGCGCGCGACAGCCCGGCCTCGGCGATGCGCGGCAGCACTTCGAGGTCGCCGCGCAGCCGCTCCGCCGGGGCGTCCAGCGCGGCCTGCCAGTTGGCGAACGGCTCGCGGTAGCGCCCGCGCAGATCGATGGCCGCGACCAGCGTCTCGCCCGGCCGGGCGTCGAAGCTCGTCAGCAGGCGCTTCGCCCGGCCGAGCACGGCGACGGAAAGCTGGCCGCGATCGGTGTTGAGATTGGTGTGGCCGCCGACGATCGGCACGCCGAAGCGCTGCGAGGCCGCGCGCAGCCCGTCCAGCACCGGCGCGGCGCCGTCCTCGCCCGAAGCCCAGACCGCATCGACCACGGCGATGGGCCGTCCCCCCATGGCGGCGATGTCGGAGAGGTTGACCATCACCCCGCACCAGCCGGCGAACCAGGGGTCGCCGGCGACGAACGCGTTCATGAAGCCTTCGATGGCGAGCAGCAGGAAACCGTCGCCGTCCGGGATCGCCGCGCAGTCGTCGCCCACCGCAATCGCGTCCGCCCCGCCAATGCCGAGCCGGGCGGCGGCGAGGCCGATATCGGCCTTGGCCGCCATGCCGGCGGAGGCGCGCAGCTTCGCGACAATGGTCTCGAAGGCGGTGGCGGAAAGCGGGGAGGCGGAGAGCGCGCTCATGCTAGGCCGCCTCGCGTGTCGGGAGACGGGCCGGCGCGCTGCGGGCAGCGGTGCGGAAGCCAGTCTCGGCGTCGCGGATCGGCGGATAGAAGGCGAGGTCGGCCTGCATGAGATAATGCGGGCGGCCGTGCAGTTCCTTCTCCTCGACGATGTTCCAGTGCAGCCGGCGGAACAGCAGGCCGTTCTGCGCCTGCACATGGGCGAGGAAGGACGTGGCACCGCGCGCATGGGCGGAGGAGACGGCGAGGCGGATCAGCGCCGCCCCGAGCGCCCCGACTTTTCGATAATCCTCGGCGACGGCGAGGCGCGAGCCCCACCACACGCCGGGCTCAGATTCATGGATGCGCACCGTGCCGACCACGTCGTCCGCCATCACGCCCAGCAGGGAGAGCGCGACGATGGGGATGGCGATTTCGTCGAGAGCGTCACGGTCGTCGCCGCCGCCGAACAGGCCCTGCTCCGCGCAGAACACCTGCCGGCGCAGCGCCGCGGCGCAACGCCTCTCCCAGGTCGCGGTGGCGAACTTCACCTGGAAATCGGCGGCAATGAAGGGGCGGAAGGGCTCGAACATCATGAACAGCCTCCCTGTCCGCGACCCCGCCGCTCATAGGTCGAGAGCGCCGAACAGGCGCCGCATTTGGCGCAGCCGGCCTTGGCGTCGATGGATTTGAGACCCGTCGCCAGCAGCATGCCGGCGAGCGGCCCGAGGATGGAATTCATGAAGGCGGGCGAGGGCGTCGGGTGGCTTTCCAGCGGCGTGCCGGAGATCGGCACGAAGGGCACCACGAAGGGATAGACGCCGATGCGGGTGAGCCGGTCGCAGACTTTCAATATGTCCTCGCGGCTGTCGCCGAGGCCGGCGAGGATATAGGTCGAGACCTGCCCGCGCCCGAACACCGGGACGGCGGCCTCGAAAGCCTGGAAGTAGCGCTCGACGGACACCTGCGCCTTGCCGGGCATGATGGAATGGCGCACTTCCTCGGTGACGGCTTCCAGATGCATGCCGAGCGCGTCGGCTCCGGCCGCATGCATGCGGGCGAACCAGGCATCGTCGTCCGGCGGCTCGCACTGCACCTGGATCGGCAGGTCCACCGCCGCCTTCACCGCGCGGGCGCTCTCGGTAAGGATTGCCGCGCCGCGATCCTTGCCCGGCGGGGTGCCGGTGGTCATCACCATATGCTTGACGCCGTCGAGCTCGACGGCGGCCTTGGCGACTTCCGCGAGCTGCGCCGGGGTCTTGCGCTCGATGGTGCGCCCCGCCGCCAGCGACTGGCCGATGGCGCAGAACTGGCAGGTCTTGGTGCGGCTCTGGTAGCGGATGCAGGTCTGGAGCACCGTGGTCGCCAGCACGTCGCGCCCGTGCAGCACGGCGATCTTGGAATAGGGGATGCCGTCGGCGGTGGTGAGGCCGTAGAATTTCGGCTGCAACGGGAACGACACCTCGCCGAGCACCAGCCCGTCGCGGCTGATGCGGCTCCGGCCATAGGCGTCCGGCTTTTCGACGAGATACGGGCTCTCGAAGGCCGGTGCGGTGTGCACCGGCACCATCACCGTCATGCCGTCCAGGGTCAGCGCCTTGTGATCCGAGGGACCGGCGCCGCCGCGTCGCGATTCCGCGCCGGCACGGGGATCAACCAGCCGCACCCCGTAGGACTGCAACTCGTTGATCAGGTGCTCGGTCGGCATCGGCTGGAGATCGGTGGCCGGATCCATCGGTTTCATCGGTCGCACTCCCGTAGCTGGCGAAGAAGGGAGCGGCATGCGCGTGCATCGGCACGGCAGGCCGGTTGTCGAGATTGAGGCTGAGCAGTTCCGGCCGGGCGTAATGGCCGACCGAATCCATCATCCGCTTGCGCTTGGTGATCAGCGCCATGTCGAGATCGGCGATGAGGATGCCCTCGCCGGAGGTAAGCGGGGGCACGACATGGCTGCCCTCCGGGGAAATGATCGCCGTCATGCAGCCGCCGGTCAGCGCTTTGCGCAATCTTTCTTCCGGCGCGATGCGGGCGATCTGCTCGTCGGTCAGCCAGCCGGTGGAGTTCACCACGAAGCAGCCGGATTCCAGCGCGTGGTGGCGGATCGTCACCTCGATCTGCTCGGCGAAGATCGGCCCGACCAGCGAGCCGGGGAACTGCGCGACGTGGATTTCCTCGTGCTGCGCCATCAGCGCGTAGCGGGCGAGGGGATTGTAGTGCTCCCAGCACGCCAGCGCGCCGATGCGGCCGACCTGTGTGTCGACCACTTTCAGGCCGGCGCCGTCGCCCTGGCCCCAGATCATCCGCTCATGGAAGGTGGGGGTGATCTTGCGGCGCCTGAGCGCCAGCGTGCCGTCGGCATCGAAAACGAGCTGGGTGTTGTAGAGCGAGCCGTGATCGCGCTCGTTCACCCCGAGCACGACCACCACGCCGAGGCGGCGGGCGGAAGCCGCCACCGCCTCGGTCACGGGGCCGGGGACCACCACCGCATTGTCATAGAGCCGCAGATGCTCCGCCCCGGTGAGAACGGGGGGCAGGACAAAGGAGAAATAGGGGTACCAGGGCACGAAGGTCTCGGGGAACACCACGAACTGCGCGCCCTTGCCCGCCGCCTCCTCCAGCGCGGCGAGCACGCGATTGAGCGTGCCCTCCAGGCTGTCGAGGTCGGGCGCGATCTGCACCGCGCCGACGCGGACAATTCTCTTCTCGGCCATTGCGAGCCTCCTCGAATGCGGTGACGTCCGGGGCGCTCAGAGCGTCCAGGTGTCGAGGATGAAGGCGTTGTCGCGGCGGTGGAGCAGCACGATGTCGAGCACGTCGAGCGGACTGACCGGGACGATGCCGGGGATCAGCGCACCCTCGCCATGGCCGTACAGCGCCTGCAGGGCGAAGCGGCAGGCATAGACCTTGCCGCCATCCGCCAGGATCTTCTCGATGCGGTTGTTGAAGTTGAGGTGGCCGGGGAAGGCCTCGTCGCCGAGCTTGGGGAAGCCGCGCTGCACGCCGAGCGTGACGCCGGGGCCGTAGAGCAGCACCGAGGTCTCGAAACCCTTCTGGATCAGCCGCGAGGCTTGCAGCAGGTTGACGAGGCCGATCGAGCCCTCGAAGGCGACGGTATGGAAGGTGATGAGCGCCTTTTCGCCGGGGGCGGCTTTGACGTCCTCGAACTTCTTGTCCTCGTAGTCGACCAGTACGTCGCCCTTCTGGTGGGCGGGGACGGTGATGGTGGCCATGTCGCTCTCCTTGGCTGAAACACGGGCCGGCAGGGCTGCCGGGTCACGCCAAATGGAATTGCAATCAATGTGCCAATTGATGGAATGCAAAAAGAAACAGCAAAACAGTCAAATTACATTCAATTATACATTCAATGAGATCCCGCCACCCTGTTTCGACCTGTTGAAAAATGATGCGAAAGCCTAGGGATGCAGCGCGATTCTGCACGCTTGGGCGGCACGTGGCGGCAAAGGCTCGGTAGTCCTACCTATGACGCAAACTGTGGACCAAGGGTGACAGACGGGCTGTGCAACATTATACAGTCAATTATGATTGACGGAGACGGTGGCATTCGGGCACCGGCGTAGGGCCGGCGCCTCCCGCCGCGAACGGAACGACCATGGCCGACTGGATTCCCGACCTCTCCCGCTCCGACAAGCCGCGCTACCTCGCCATCGCCGACCTGATCGCCGAGGACATTCGCGCCGGACGGCTCGCCATCGGCGACCGGCTGCCGCCGCAGAGGAAGCTGGCCGGCCGGCTCGATATCGACTTCACCACGGTGGCGCGCGGCTATGTCGAGGCGCAGAAGCGCGGCCTGGTCGAATCGCGCGTCGGGCAGGGCACCTTCGTGGTCGGCACGCCACGCCCCAAGCTGCGCCCCGCCGCCGCCGCCCGCCCCTCCGCTGTCGACCTGTCGATGAACCTGCCGCCCGAGCCGGACGACCCTGTCCTGATCGAGCGCATGCAGGAAGGTCTTGCCGAAGTGGGGCGCGATCTGGTGGCGCTGCTGCGCTATCAGGGGTTCGGCGGCACGCGGGCCGACAAGGACGCGGCCTCCGCCTGGCTCGGCCGGCGCGCGCTGGTGCCCTCGCAGGAGCGCCTCTTCGTCACGCCCGGCGCGCATCCCGCGCTGCTCGGCATTTTCGGCCTGCTGGCGAAGCCCGGCGACACCGTGCTGTGCGAGGCCATCACCTATCCCGGCGCCCGCGCGGTGGCGGCGCAACTGAGCCTCAAGCTGCACGGCCTGCCGATGGACCGCGACGGCATCGATCCCGACGCCTTCGCGGAAGCCTGCCGCACGCTGGCGCCCAAGGCGCTCTATCTCAACCCGACGCTGCAGAACCCGACGACGCTGACCATTCCCGAGGGACGGCGCACCGCGATCGCGCAAGTGGCGCGCCGCTTCGGCGTGCCGATCGTCGAGGACGACGCCTATGGCTTCATTCCCGCGCATGGCCCCGCCCCGCTCGCCGCCATCGCGCCGGACCTGACCTGGCACATTGCCGGCCTCGCCAAATGCATCGGCGCCGGGCTGCGCACCGCCTATGTCGTGGTGCCGGATGCGCGCTCGGGCTACCCGTTCGCGGCGGCGCTGCGCACGGCCAATGTGATGGCGTCCCCGCTCACCGCCGCTCTGGCGACCCGCTGGATCGAGGACGGCACGGCGGACACGCTGCTGCGCTTCATCCGCGCGGAGACGCAGGCCCGGCAGGCGCTGGCGAGCGAAATCCTGCCCGCCGGCTCGTTCCGCGCCGACCCGCTGAGCTTCAATCTCTGGATCGAGCTGCCGGCGCCATGGACGCGCTCGGCCTTTGTCGGCCATATGCGCGCCACCGGTATCGGCGTGGTGGCGAGCGACGCCTTCACCGCCGGCGGGCCGGCAACCGAGGCGGTGCGCGTGTGCCTCGGCGGGCCGGCGAGCCGGGCGCAGATCCGCTCCGCGCTGGACTATATCGCCCATGCGCTGGAGCAGTCGCCCGAGGCGGTGTCCTCGGTGATGTGATCGCCTCGAGCTGTCATCCCGGCCGTAGGCGAAGCCGCAGAGCCGGGATCGCTCTCCAATTTCATGCGATCCCGGATCGGCCTTCGGCCGTCCGGGATGACGACAAAAGAGGTGAGCCTCATCCCAGCTTGCGCGCCGCCTCCAGCAGCCGGTCGACATCCTCATCCGTGGTGCGGAACGAGGTGACGAGGCGCACCACGCCGGGGCCCCAGCGGTCTGTGTAGAAGCGGAAGCCCTGCCCCAGCAGCCCGTCGATCATCGGCTGCGGCAGGCGGACGAACAGCATGTTCGCCTCCACCGTGTCCCGCACCTCGACGCCGGCAATCGCGCGCAGGCCGCCATCGAGCCGCGCCGCCGCGCTGTTGGCCGCGCGCGCATTGGCGAGCCAGAGATCGTCCGCGAGATAGGCGTCCATCTGCGCCGCGAGGAAGCGCATCTTGGAGGCGAGATGCCCGCCGCGCTTGCGGCGGAAGGCAAGCTCGTCGGCCCATTTGCCGTCGAACGCCACGATGGCCTCGACGCCGAGCGCGCCGTTCTTGGTGGCGCCGAAGGAGAGGATGTCGACGCCGGCCTTCCAGGTCAGCTCCGCCGGCGAGGCACCGAGCGCCACCACCGCATTGGCGAAGCGCGAGCCGTCCATGTGCAGGGCGAGGCCCGCCTCGCGGCAGACGCGTCCGATGGCGGCGAGGTGTTCCAGCGAATAGAGCGTGCCGAGCTCGCTCGCCTGGGTGATGGAGACCACGGAGGGCTGCACGCCGTGCACGTCGCCCTTGTTGAGCCGGGCCGCGACGCGCAGCGCCTCGGGGTCGATCAGCGCCCGTTCGCCGGCGACATGCACCAGCTTGGCGCCACCGGTGAAGAATTCCGGCGCGCCGCATTCGTCGTTCTCGATGTGGCTGTCGGCATGGCACAGCACCGCACCCCAGGGCGGGGTGAGCGCGCTGAGCGAGAGCGCGTTGGCCGCCGTGCCGGTGGAAACCAGCAGGACGGAGACCTCGCGCTCGAACAGCGCTTTGAGCCGCTGCTCGACACGCCGGGAGATGTCGTCGGCGCCATAGGAGGGGGCCGGGCCGTCATTGGCAGCAGTGATGGCGTCGAGGATGGCCGGGGAGACGCCGGCAACATTGTCGCTGCCGAAGCCGGGCTGGCGCGGCAGGGCGCTGGGCGGAGGGGTCACGGGGGGATTCCTGCTCGAATGGATCGTTCAGGACACTCAATAACGCCCTTCGTGCCCGGCGCCCACCAATGATGCGTGTGGGCGCCGGGGGGCCGCCGTTTCAGGCGACGGTGGCCGGCGCGCGCTTCTGGCCGACGGCGCGGCCGGCACCCAAGGGGCTGTCGAGACGGGCATGCGCCTCGGCGATGGGCGCCAGCCGGGCGAGCACCGCCGCCGGTGCCGGGCTGGCGCGGCCCGCCTTGCTGTCGACATGCAGCAGCATCTGCTCGGCGGTGGCGATCTCGCGCTCGTCGGTTCCGGCGAACAGCCGGTGGAAGAGGTGGATGCGCTTGTCGTCGGCCGACAGGACCTGGCAGGTCGCCTTCAGCGTCTCGCCAAGTCGGGCTTGGTCGAGGTGCCGGATATGCGTCTCCACCGTGTAGTAGCTGTGGCCGGCCTCGACATAGGCGAGATCGACGCCGATCAGCCGCAGCAGGGCGTCCGTGGTGTCGCCGAACACCTGCAAATAGCGGTGCTCGGTCATGTGGCCGTTATAGTCGATCCAGGCCGGCGACACGCGGGCCTCGACCAGCGCCAGAGGCGCCGCGAGGTCGGGCGCGTCGGCGGGTGTCGCCTGTGCCAGCAGCCGCCGCTCGAAATCGGCCAGCAGCTTGCCGGCGCCCCAGCCCGCCCCGCCATGCCCCGCCTTCAGCGCCTGCACGATGCCGACGAGGTTCTCGTCGCGGATGCGCTCAAGCTCGCGGATGGAAAGCCCCGCCGCCTGCGCGTCCGACTGCGCGCCGATCTTCTCCACCAGCGCCTCGTCGAGGTCGACCACGTCGGTGAGCTTGGTCCACGGCCATTTGAGGCACGGGCCGAACTGGGCGAGGAAATGGCGCATGCCGGCCTCGCCGCCGGCGATGCGGTAGGTCTGGAACAGGCCCATCTGCGCCCAGCGCAGACCGAAGGAATAGCGGATCACGTCGTCGAGCGTCTCGACGTCGCAAATGTCGTCCTTGATCAGCCACAGCGCCTCGCGCCACAGCGCCTCCAGGAGCCGGTCGCCGACAAAGGCCTCGATCTCGCGGGCGATGACCACGCCCTTCATGCCGATGGCGTCGAGAACGTCCCTGGCCCGCGCGATGGTGGCGGGGGCGGTTGCATGGCCGCCGACGATCTCGACGAGCGGGAGCAAGTAAACCGGGTTGTAGGGATGGGCGACGAACAGCCGTTCGGGATGGGTCAGGCCCTGCTGAAGATCGGACGGCTTGAGGCCGGAGGTCGAGGAGCCGATCAGCGTCGTCGCGGGGGCGGTGGCGTCGATCTCGGCCAGCACGCGGTGCTTGAGGTCGAGCCGCTCCGGCACGCTCTCCTGCACCCATTGCGCATCCGCTACCGCTTCCGTCAGGCTGGCGCAGAAGGTGAGCCGGCCGCGCGGGGGGAGCGGTACGTTGGTCAGCAGCCCATAGGCGCGTTCGGCATTGGCGATCACCTCGCCGACGATGCGCTGCGCCTCCGGGTGCGGGTCGAACACCTTCACGTCGATGCCGGCGAAGAGGAAGCGGGCGATCCAGCCGCCGCCGATGACGCCGCCGCCGATGCAGGCGGCACGGGAGATGGGGGAGAGCTTGGTCATGGCGGTCTCCTCAGCGCTTCACCAGCTTCAGCTTCTCGCGCACCTCGGCCGGGCCGATGAGGCGGGCGCCCATATTCGTCACCACGGTGGCGGCCTTCTCGACCAGCTGGGCGTTGGTGGCGAGCTGGCCCTTGCCGACATAGAGATTGTCCTCCAGCCCGACCCGGACATTGCCGCCGGCCAGCACGGCGGCGGCGGGGTAGGCGAGCGCGTTGCGGCCGATGGAGAAGGCGGAGAAGGTCCACCCGGTGGGGACGTTGTTGACCATGGCCATGAAGGTGTTGAGGTCGTCCGGCGCGCCCCAGGGAATGCCCATGCAGAGTTGGATCAGCACCGGGTCCTCGATCAGCCCTTCCTCGACAAGCTGCTTGGCGAACCAGAGATGGCCGGTGTCGAAGGCTTCGATTTCCGGCCGCACGCCCAGCGCCGTCATCTGCCGCGCCATCTCGCGCAGCATGGCGGGCGTGTTGGTCATGACATAGTCGCCGAGGCTGAAATTCATCGTGCCGCAATCGAGCGTGCAGATCTCCGGTAGGCACTCCGCGACATGGGCGACGCGCTCGGTGGCGCCGGCCATGTCGGTGGCCTTCTCGTTGAGCGGGAAGGGGGCTTCCACATGGCCGAAGACGAGGTCGCCGCCCATGCCGGCGGTGAGGTTCAGCACCACGTCGACCTCCGATTCGCGGATGCGGTCGGTGACTTCGCGGAACAGGTCGCGGCGGCGCGAGGCGGCGCCGGTGTCGGGATCGCGCACATGGCAATGCACCACCGCGGCGCCGGCCTTGGCCGCGTCGATGGCGCTCGCGGCGATCTGCTTCGGCGTCACCGGCACATGGGATGAGCGCCCCACCGTGTCGCCCGCTCCGGTGACGGCGCAGGTGATGAAGACGTCGCGATTCATCGACAAGGGCATTTCGACCTCCAGAATGATGCGGCGAGCTTGACGGGAAAGCGCAGTCGTGACGCAACTGTTTGCGTAGCGAACTTTCCATTCTGCGAAGCCATGATCTTTACCCATTCCGACGAGCCGCTGGACGTCACGCTGCTGCTGTTCTCCGGGCTGTCGCTGCTCTCGCTGGCGGCGACGCTCGATCCCATGCGCGGGGCCAACCGTGTGCTGGGACGCCCGGCCTATCGCTGGAAGCTGGTGTCGATGGACGGCGCCATGCCGGTCGCCAGCTGCGGCCTGCCGATCCCGGTCGACGGCGCCTTCGCCCCGGCGGAGCGGCAGGACGCGCTGATCGTGCTCGCCGCCTTCGACGCCATGGCCCACGCCACGCCGCGCAACCTGAAGGCGCTGCGGGCCGGGGCCAAGCGCTCGACTGTCGTGGGTGGGATCGAATCCGGCTCCTGGCTGATGGGCTTCGCCGGCCTGCTCGACGGCCGCCGCGCCACCACGCATTGGGAGGATCTGGAGGATTTCGCCGCCCGCTTTCCCAATGTCGACGTGCAGCCGGACCGCTTCGTGGTCGACGAGCCGGTGTTCACCACTGGCGGGGCGACGCCGGCGCTCGATTGCATGCTGTCGCTGATCCGCGCGCGCAACGGCTATTCGGCGGCGCTCGATGTCGCCAGCCTCTATATCTATGAGGAGGTGCGGACGGGCTCGGACATCCAGCCCATCGTCTCGCTGGGGCGCATCCGCCAGCACGAACCGCGCGTGGCCGAGGCGATCCGCGTCATGGAAACCCATATCGACCGGCCGCTGACCATCGCCGCCATTGCGCGCCGCGTCGGCGTGTCGACGCGCGGGCTGGAGACGCTGTTCCTGCGCATCGTCGAGGTCACGCCGGGGGCGTATTACGTCACGCTGCGGCTGAACGCAGCGCGACGCCTGGTGCTCGACACCAATCTGTCGCTCGCCGACATCGCCGAGCGCACCGGCTTTTCGGCGATCGCCTCGCTGTCGCGGGCGTTCCGCCGGCAGTTCGGGCAGCCGCCCTCGGCCGCCCGCAAGGCCCGACTGTGAATCGCCCGTCTGTAAGCGGGTTCGCCTACAGGCCGAGCCCGCTTTTGACCGCCGCCGCGCCCGGCTTGCCGTCCAGCGTGGTCACCCCGGCGAGCCAGGCGTCGACCGCGGCGGGGTTGGCCTTCAGCCAGGCCCGCACGGCGGCATCCGCCGTCATGCCCTTGTCGAGAATGTCGCTCATCAGCTGGTTCTCGGTCTTCACCTCGAAGACGAGGTTGGACAGCAGGCGGCCGACATTCGGGCAGTCCTTCGCATAGCCCGGCCGCGACAGGGTGACGACCGTCGCGCCGCCATCATTGGGGCCGAACACGTCGTTGCCGTCGGTGAGATAGACCATCGGCAGGTTGACGTTCATCGGGTGCGGCTGCCAGCCGAAGAACACCACCGGCTCCTTCTGGCGGATCTTCTGCGTCGCCTGCGCCAGCATGCCCTGCTCGCTGGATTCGACGAGATCGAAGCCCTTCAGGCCGAATGTATTGTCGGCGATCATCTTCGCGATGGTGTTGTTGGCGCCGCTGCCGGCCTCGATGCCGTAGATCTTGCCCCCGAGTTTGTCTTTGAACTTGGCGATGTCGGCATAGGTCTTGAGGCCGGCGTCATAGGCGTCCTTGGAGGTGGCGAAGCCGATGCGCGCGTCCTTCAGGTTGGTGGCGACGATCTCGACCTTGCCGGCCTTGACCAGCGGCGCCTGGGTCGGCTCCTGCAGCGGCATCCAATTGCCGAGGAAGACGTCGCGGTCGCCATTCTCCAGCGCCTTGAAGGTGATGGCGACCGACAGGACAGAGACCTCGGGCTTGTAGCCGAGGCCGTCGAGCAGCTGCCTGGCGATCTCGGTGGTGGCGGTGATGTCGGTCCAGCCCACATCCGAGAAGCGCGGCTTGGCGCAGGAGGCGGGATCGGCGGCGAAGGCGGAGGACGACATGAGTGTTGCGGATAAGGTAACGCAGGCCACGAAAATGCGTGAAATCATTGCTGTTCCCTCGTGTTGGCGATCATGCCGCGTGCGGCATCGCAAGGGAAGCCTACGCCCCGCCCCGCGTGCTGCTTGACTTGATTCGAAGCGTTGATGATCGCTTACGCAAGCGGAGGCGCGTGCCGCCTCCTCGTCACGCCGCCTGGGCCTGCGCCTGCCCGATCTCGCGCACGAGGCTGGCAATCAGCTCCAGCGGGCCGGAGAGCGGATTGGTCTTGCGCCAGACCATGCCGATCGTGCGCGTGGGGCGCGGTTCCCCCAGCCGCGCCACGCAGACCGAGGCCGAGCGCGTCTCGACCGGGACGGCCATTTGCGGAATGAGCGTGACGCCGATGCCCGCACCGACCATCTGCACCAGGGTGGTGAGCGAGCTCCCCTCCATCAGGTCGCGCGGCAGGCTGGACGACATCCGGCAGTACGAAAGCGCCTGCTCGCGGAAGCAGTGCCCCTCCTCCAGCAGGAGGAGCCGCATCTCGCGGAGCGTTTCCGAGCTCGGAACCGGCAGCCCCGCCTCATGCGCCGGGCGCACCAGGACGAATTCCTCCCCGAACAGGGCATATTCGGTGAGCGAGGGCTCGGACACCGGCAGCGCGACGATCGCGGCGTCGAGCCGGCCCTCCATGAGGTCGTCGACGAGCCTCTGCGTCACCGCCTCGCGCGGGCGCAGGTCGAGGCCGGGGAAGCGCACCGCCAGGCGCTGCATGACGGAAGGCAGCAGATAGGGCGCGACGGTCGGAATCACGCCGATCCGCAGCCGGCCGGCGAGCGGGCTCTGCGTGGCGCGGGCGAGATCGTCGAGCTCGTCCACCGCCCGCAATATGCGGCGCGCCCGCGTCGCGAACTCCTCGCCGAGGCCGGTGAGCCGGATCCGCCGCGTTCCCCGCTCGACCAGCGGCGCGCCGAGAATCTCCTCGAGCTCCTTGATCTGCAGCGACAAGGCCGGCTGGGAGATTGCGCACGCCTCCGCCGCCCGGCCGAAATGACCGTGCTGGGCCAGCGCCTCGAAATAGCGCAGATGCCTCATGGAGATGTCTGTCATAAGCCAGACATATCGGACTGATTAGAAAATGCAAATTTTCATTATTGCGGGCGTACGATAAGACCATTTCTAAGGTGAGCATCTGCGCGGAGCGGGCACGTCGCCCCCCTGCGCCGGCGTGTCCGGTTCCGCGGACCAGCAGTCGATCGGAGAAGGCAATGGACGACATCACGAAGAAGCCGGCCGGCAAGTGCCCGGTGATGCACGGCGCCATCACGGAAACCGGCACGTCGAACGTGGACTGGTGGCCGAAGGCGCTCAATCTCGACATTCTCCACCAGCACGACAGCAAGACCAACCCGCTGGGCAAGGACTTCAATTATCGCGAGGCGCTCAAGGGGCTCGACTTCGAGGCGCTGAAGGCGGACATGCGCGCCCTGATGACCGACAGCCAGGACTGGTGGCCGGCCGATTGGGGCCATTACGGCGGGCTGATGATCCGCCTGTCGTGGCACGCGGCGGGCTCCTACCGGCTGGCGGACGGGCGCGGCGGCGGCGGCACGGGCGACCAGCGCTTCGCCCCGCTCAATTCCTGGCCGGACAATGTCAGCCTCGACAAGGCGCGCCGGCTGCTCTGGCCGATCAAGAAGAAGTACGGCAACAAGGTTTCCTGGGCCGATCTCATCGTGCTCGCCGGCACCATCGCCTATGAGACGATGGGGCTGAAGACCTTCGGCTTCGGCTTTGGCCGCGCGGATGTCTGGCACCCCGCCAAGGACACCTATTGGGGCGCTGAGAAGGAGTGGCTGGCGCCGAGCGACAACCGCTACACCGACGTCAACCAGCCGGCGACGATGGAGAATCCGCTTGCCGCCGTGCAGATGGGCCTCATCTACGTCAACCCGGAAGGCGTGAACGGCAAGCCGGACCCGATGAGGACCGCCGCGCAGGTGCGCGAGACCTTCAAGCGCATGGCGATGAACGACGAGGAAACCGTGGCGCTGACCGCCGGCGGCCACACCGTCGGCAAGACCCACGGCAATGGCGACGCCAAGGCGCTCGGCCCCAACCCGGAGGCCGCCCCGCTGGAAGACCAGGGCATGGGCTGGTCCAACCCCAACCAGAACGGGCTGGCCAGCCGCGCGGTGACGTCCGGCCTCGAAGGCGCCTGGACGACGCATCCGACCGTGTTCGACATGGGCTTCTTCGACATGCTGTTCAAGCATGAGTGGACGCTCAGCCACAGCCCGGCCGGGGCGTCGCAGTGGGTGCCGATCTCGATCGCCGAAGAGGACAAGCCGGTCGACGCCAGCGACCCCTCGATCCGCCACAGCCCGATGATGACCGACGCCGACATGGCGATGAAGGTGGACCCGATCTACAACGCGATCTGCCAGAAGTTCATGGCCGATCCCGAGTACTTCAAGGACACCTTCGCCCGCGCCTGGTTCAAGCTGACCCATCGCGACATGGGTCCGAAGGTCCGCTACATCGGCCCGGACGTGCCTGGGGAAGACCTGATCTGGCAGGACCCGGTGCCGGTCGGCCCCACCGGTTACGACATCGCGGCGGTGAAGGCGAAGATCATCAATAGCGGCCTGACCATCGGCGAACTCGTCAGCACCGCCTGGGACAGCGCCCGCACCTATCGCGGCTCCGACATGCGCGGTGGCGCCAATGGCGCGCGCATCCGCCTCGCGCCGCAGAAGGACTGGGTGGGCAATGAGCCGGCGCGCCTCGCCAAGGTGCTCGCTGTGCTGGAGCCGATCGCGGCGGAGGCCGGCGCGAGCGTGGCGGACGTCATCGTGCTCGGCGGCAATGTCGGCGTGGAACTCGCGGCGAAGGCGGCCGGCCACGATGTCACCGTGCCCTTCGCGCCGGGCCGGGGCGATGCCACCGACGCGCAGACCGACGCGGACTCCTTCAGCGTGCTGGAGCCGATCCATGACGGCTACCGCAACTGGCTGAAGCAGGACTACGTGGTCAGCGCCGAGGAACTGCTGCTCGACCGCACCCAGCTCATGGGCCTCACCGCCCCGGAGATGACCGTGCTGATCGGCGGTTTGCGCGTGCTCGGCACCAATCATGGCGGCAGCAAGCACGGCGTCTTCACCGCCCGCGAAGGCGCACTGACGAACGATTTCTTCGTCAACCTGACCGACATGGGCAACAAGTGGGTGTCGGTCGCCGACGGGCTCTATGAGCTGCGCGATCGCCGGACTGACCGGCCTAAGTGGTCCGCCACGCGCGTAGACCTAGTCCTCGGCTCCAACGCGATCCTGCGCGCCTATGCCGAGGTCTACGCCCAGGACGACGCGCAGGAGAAGTTCGTCCACGATTTCGCCGCCGCCTGGACCAAGGTGATGAACGCGGATCGCTTCGATCTCGCCTGATCCAAAACCGACCTCTCCCGCCGTCGACATCGAGGGCGGGAGAGGTCGTCCGGCTTCACGGGCCCCGACCGACCGGTGGACCAGGGCGGGAGACTTCCTGTTCCAGCCGTAACGGGAAGTGGCGCGCGCGTCGGCCTTTCCCGGCCGGGGAAGGCCTGCCCGGCAGGGGATCCGGGGGAACCGCACCTGCGGCAGATTTCTCCACAGGCTGGAATCCATGGCCGATCCTGGTGTTTGCGGCGGGGTGCCATGAGGCTGTGAGAATTCATGTAATAGGCCGTTGCATTCTCCGGAATCATGGGGCATAGAGACGGCCCGTTCGGGGCGCCGGCCAAAGGCGGTCCTGGACGACGGAGCGAGCGGGCGTAGCTCAGGGGTAGAGCACAACCTTGCCAAGGTTGGGGTCGTGGGTTCGAATCCCATCGCCCGCTCCAAATTTTCCCAAGAAAATCAGATAGTTAGCAAACGCCCTTCGGGGCGTTTTCTGCTTACCGGCAACAGCTCTGCCATTTCGGTAAGCAGGCGGTAAGCGCGGCAGGGAAAGCCGTGGCGCGCTCCAGCGGAGGCGCCCGCCCTGTCCGACCGGTCAGCGAAAGCGCGGACAAGCGGTGCGGCTATTCGGCAGACCACCTCTCCCGCGTACGGGATGTCCTTTCGCCCACTGAGAGTGAGAGGTAGGACCGGAATCCCGCGACGGGTTGAGGGCCGGAGGAGGGCTTCCGGCGCCCGTCATGGAGTCAAGGCTGAGGTCATCCATCGCCGAGGTCCTTGGCGATCCTTCGAGGCCGTCGAGGTTGCCACGCTGACCTGGGTCGACTGGTTCAACCATCTCTGGCTGCTGCAGGAGAGTTCTTTCGGGATAATTTCAGATCACACCTCCCGGACTGTCGGGCAGACCCACCCCAAAGCCCTCAGGGCGGCAAAGTGTGAGAGGCAGGTCTGGATTTCCGTGACGGGTTGAGGGCCGGGAGAGAGGCTTCCGGCGCCCGTCATGGAGGTTGATCCCCATGAACATGCAGGTTCTGGATGCCGGTCGTGATGCCAGCAGCGGCTACAAGGTGGAGGTCACCCGCGGCGAGCGGGTCGGCCGCGTGTCTTCGGAGTGGTTCTCCCGGCCGGATGATGAGCGGTTCCTGTCGCTCGGCGAAATGGCCGCGATGGTGCGGGGGCGTGCTGATCACAGTCGGTCGCGCCTGGTGGAGACGTCGCGTATCCATGTGGAGGCGAGCCGCTCCAATGCCGAGCGGTTGGCGCTGGTCATTCCCGGGGCGGATGCCCCCGTCGAGCCGAACCATTGGTCCTTCGGCCAGCTCGCGGCCCAGATCGGGGCCCCGGCCGCCTATCTGCGCCAGCTTCCAGCCGCGCTGGCCGGCATTAATCTGCAATATGGTCTGACCTCGCACCGCGCCGAGCAGATCAAGACCTATGAGACCGCCAATGGCCGCGTCGAGCTGCGCGCGGTGACCGGCCCGGACTATGGCCGGATCTACGATCACGAGCTGGTCGAAGCGGTGCAGCGCATTGCCGGCAACGGCACCGGCGACACGCGCTGGAAGGTGCCGGGCGTGCTCGACTGGTCGACGGGCATCTACAATCCGCGTGTGGACATCACCAGGGATACGACGACGCTCTATGCCTCCGACCGCGACGTCTTCCTGTTCCTGGTTGACGACCTCAACCCGATCGAGGCCGGGCGTTTGCCCGACGGCTCGCCGGACCTCTATTTCCGGGGCTTCTACTGCTGGAACTCGGAGGTGGGGGCCAAGACGCTCGGCATCGCGAGTTTCTATCTGCGTGCCGTCTGCCAGAACCGCAATCTCTGGGGTGTCGAGGATTTCCAGGAGATCACCATCCGCCACTCCAAATACGCCGCCTCGCGCTTTGCGCACGAGGCAGCGCCGGCACTCACCCGCTTCGCCAATTCCTCGCCCATGCCCTTCGTCAACGGCATCAAGGCGGCACGGGAGAAGATCGTGGCGCGCACCGACGAGGACCGCAGCGACTTCCTCCGCAACCGGGGCTTCTCCAAGGCCGAGACCGCCAGGATCATCGACACGGTGCTGGCCGAGGAGGGGCGCAAGCCCGAGAGCATCTTCGACTTCGTGCAGGGCATCACCGCGGTCGCACGCGCCAAGCCCCACCAGGATGCAAGGCTCGATCTTGAGGGCCGGGCAAAGAAGCTGCTCGATCGGGCAGCCTGACTTCCGGAAAGCCGGAGATGTGGAGATCCGTGTCTCCGGCTTTCTGCTTGTGCGGTTCTGCGGCGCTGCCCTCCAGAGTGAGAGGGCGGCGCTGCGCTTCGTGACGGGTTGGAGGCCGAGAGAGAGGCTCTTGGCCGCCCGTCGCGGAGATGCCTTCCATGGCGACCAATGTTCAGAAGATCACGCTCTCGCCCTCGCGTGACATCCCCTTCAACAAGCTGCTGCTCAGCCAGTCGAACGTCCGGCGCATCAAGGCTGGGGTCTCGATCGAGGAACTGGCTGAGGACATCGCCCGCCGTGGCCTGCTGCAGGGCCTGAGCGTGCGGCCTGTGGTTGACGACACCGGCGTCGAGACCGGCATGTTCGAGATCCCGGCCGGCGGACGGCGCTATCGGGCGCTGGAAGTGCTGGTGAAGCAGAAGCGCCTCGCCAAGACCGCGCCGGTGCCCTGTGTCATCCGGGAGGGCGGCATCGCCGAAGAGGATTCGCTCGCCGAGAATGTCCAGCGCGCGCCGCTGCATCCGCTCGACCAGTTCCGCGCATTTCTGGCGCTGCGCGAGAAGGGGCAGTCCGAGGAAGAGATCGCCGCCGCCTTCTTCGTCTCCGTCGGCGTGGTGAAGCAGCGTCTCAGGCTCGCCTCGATCTCTCCGGTGCTGTTGGAGGTCTATGCCGAGGACGACATGACGCTCGACCAGCTCATGGCCTTCACCGTTTCCGGCGACCATGCGCGCCAGGAACAGGTCTTCGAGCGGCTGAAGACCTCCTATGACAAGCAGCCCTATGCCATCCGCCGCATGCTGACCGAGGGTGCTGTCCGCGCCTGTGACAAGCGCGCCCAATTCATCGGTCTCGAGGCCTATATCGAGGCCGGCGGCACCATCCTGCGCGACCTGTTCCAGGGCGATGATGGCGGATGGCTGCAGGATGTCGCGCTCGTCGACCGGCTTGTGGCTGAGAAGCTCAAGGCCGAGGCCGACGCTGTCGCTACCGAAGGATGGAAGTGGGTCGAGGTGGCCCCTGACTTCGCCTATGGCCACACCTACGGCCTGCGACAGCTGCGCGGCGAGACCATCCCGCTCACCACTGAGGAGGAAGCGAGCCGCGATGCCCTCCAGGCGGAATATGATCGCCTGTCCACGGAATACGCCGAGGCGGATGAACTGCCGGAGGAGGTCGACGCGCGGCTCGGCGAGATCGAGACGGCGATCGAAGCCTTCGAGGCGCGTCCGATCGCCTTCGATCCGGCGGAGGCGGCGCGCGCCGGCGCCTTCGTCAGCATCGCCCATGATGGGTCGGTGCGCATTGAGCGCGGCTATGTGCGGCCTGAGGACGAACTGCCGGCTGAGCCCGAACTCGCCGTGGAGGACGCGGGGCCGCGCCTTGCCGCCGCTGCGGCCACGAGGGCGGGCGATGCTGTTACAGCCGATACGCTGGCGCCCGAACTCGAGGAGGACGAAGGGCTGTCTGCGCTCTCGGACCGGCTCATGGCCGAACTGACCTCGCACCGCACGCTCGGCCTGCGTCAGGCGCTGGGCGAACGGCCGGACGTGGCCTTCCTCGCCGCCCTGCATGCCCTGACGCTGAAGAGCTTCTACCGTTACGGCTCGGATAGCTGCCTCGAACTCGACCTGAAGAGCATCGCCTTCAGCGCGCAGGCGCCGGGGCTGAACGACAGCGCCTCGGCCGCGGCGATCCACGCCCGGCATGATGGCTGGGCCAAGGTCCTGCCGAAGGACTCGGCCGATCTCTGGGAGGCTCTGCGGGACTGGGACAGCGACAGCCGCTCCAGCCTGTTCGCCCATGTGGTGAGCCTGTCGGTGAATGCTGTTCATGAGGCCTGGAACCGGCGCCCCCGCGCCCTCCACCATGCGGATCAACTCGCCCGCGCCGTCGACCTCGACATGGCGGCCGCCGGGTGGAGGCCGACCGTGGACAATTTCCTCGGCCGGGTCACCAAGGCCCGCATTCTGCTGGCGGTGTGCGAGGCCAAGGGGTCGCGCGTTGCGGACCGCATCGCGCACCTGAAGAAGGGCGACATGGCCCGCGAGGCCGAAACGTTGCTGGCTAATACCGGCTGGCTGCCGGAACCGCTGCGCGGAGCCGAACCCGCCGTTGGCGAGGATACGGCGGCGCAGGACGGCACAACGGCCATGGGCGAAGACGAGAGTCTTGAGGATACTGAAGACACCACGGACATCCCCCCTGCCGTGGCGGCGGAGTAACCCTCACCACGATCCTGAACCTCGGCCCGCCGGCTCTGTCGGCGGGCCTTTGTTTTTGAAAAGCTCGCCATGTCCGGGATTGCTCAACATCTGTCGCGCCGGCTCGCCGATCGGGCCGAAGCCGTTTGCCGTCACTATCTCTCCAATGGGCGCCGGGAGGGCCGCTACTGGCTCGTCGGCGATGTCCGCAACACGCCCGGCCGCTCGCTCTTCGTCCGGCTCCACGCATCCGCGAAGGGCCCGGCGGGCAAATGGACCGATGCCGCCACCGGCGAACATGGCGATCTTCTCGATGTCATCCGGGGATCGCTGGGGCTCCTCGACTTCGCTGACGTTGCCGAGGAAGCGCGGACCTTTCTCAACCTGCCGCATCCCGAACCGGAGCCCGCAGCACCACGTCGCTGCGTCACGCCGGCTCCATCAGGTTCGATCGAAGCGGCACAGCGGCTGTTCGCTATGTCGCGGCCCATCGCCGGGACCCTCGCACAGACGTATCTGCGCCGACGCGGCATTACGCTTCTGCACGGAACCGGAAACCTGCGCTTCCACCCGCGCTGCTACTACAGGCCTGACGACGGCCCGACCGAGACCTTGCCCGCCATGATCGCCGCCGTCACCGATCTCACGGGCAGGATCACTGGCGTACACCGCACCTGGCTCGCCCCCGACGGTTCGGACAAGGCCCCAGTCGACACGCCGCGCAAGGCGATGGGCGATCTGCTCGGGTCTACCGTTCGCATCGGTGTGCCCGACACCGTGATGGCAGCGGGCGAAGGCATCGAGACCTTGCTGTCGCTCCGGCAGGTTCTGCCGAGCATGGCGATGGCGCCGGCGCTCTCGGCAGCACATCTGGCCGCCATCCTGTTCCCGCCTGCCCTGAGGCGGCTCTACATCGTCAGCGACAACGATCCTGCCGGTGACGCCGCGCGGGACACGCTGATCGAACGGGCGAACGCTGAGGGGATCGAGGCCATTCCATTGTCGCCAGCGCTCGGAGACTTCAACGAGGATCTCCAGCGGCTCGGTATCGATGCGCTCCGGATGGGTGTTCGGGTGCAACTCGTCCCGGAAGATGTCGTGCGCTTCATGAGCCTGGCCCCATAGCCGAAACGGGCTGAACCGCGATGCGTGGCCGCCATGCCTGCAAGGATGCGTCAGTAACGGCAAGAGGACCGCGCCTTGCGCCTTCGAGAGGGCGATCGGCCGTCAGCCGGGCCGGATCAGCAATGGCTGCCGCCGACGATTTTCCGGCGCGGCCTTCGGGCCGCTTTCCATCGCGAAGCAAAATCGCCGGCTTGTCGCCATCCTCCGCTGGCGCTGCGGCCCTGTGCGCTTTTCCGGCATGGTCTTGTCCCGAAACCGGTTCCCACTTTCGGGGACCATGCCCGTGCTCCGGGTGCAGGTCCGTCCCGACCGACGGCTTCGTCGCCATGAAGGCCGCCACGGCAGGCGGTCCAAACCGACGGAGCATCCCATGAGCGCGCATGACGACCACGAGCCGCACCACGTCTCATCGCCGACCGACCACCTGATCCAGGAATTGCAGCTCCACGGCCATCGTCCCTCCGAGGACGAGCGCGACCAGCGCCCGCCACCGGAGGACCGCCACATCGAAGGCGCCGTTGCCGACATCTTCGATGCCCTGGTCGCAACGATCACCGACACCAGCCTCGATGCCGAGCTTCCCGATCTCCTCTGGTCGACCGTCAACATGTTCCACCGCGCCGTGGACCGGATCGAACAGAAGCTCGACGACAATGAGCAGGCCCAGAAGCAGCTTCAGCGCGAACAGGACGGCTCGGAGGTGAAGTCACTGGAGCTCGAGCGCCTGATCGACATCGGCATGAACCTGATCGGCCGGCGCGACGGCATGGAAACCTTCCGCGAGGCCGCCGCCGACCGCTACCGTATCGCCACCGGCTCGCCCTGGACGCCACGGGCCGGATCACGGGTCAACCATCGGCACCTCACCGCATCGCTGATCGACAGCCGGGATTTTCTCGCCGCCAGGAGGCGCGCGGATAGCGAGGTGCTCGTGCCCGTCGGGCCGAAGATCGCCTTCTCGGGCGGCGACACTGCCGATCACAGGCAGATCTGGGCCAAGCTCGATCAGATCCACGCCAAGCACCCGGACATGGTGCTGCTGCATGGCGGCTCGCCTAAAGGCGCCGAAAAGATCGCATCCCTCTGGGCCGACAGCCGCAAGGTGCCGCAGGTGGCCTTCAAGCCCGACTGGACGAAGCACGCCAAGGCGGCGCCCTTCAAGCGCAACGACCAGATGCTGAACGTGGTGCCGATCGGGGTCGTGATCTTTCCCGGCACCGGCATTCAGGACAATCTGGCCGACAAGGCCCGTAAGATGGGCATCCCGGTCTATCGCTTCGGAACTGGTGGCGCATAAGCGCCGCCAAGCCCGCCATCTTGAACGTGATGGCGTTTTCTCTATTTTGCTATCAACGCTATCGGCCTTACTGGAGGCGCCATCATGCCCGCAGTGACGATCCGCAACCTCTCCGAGGCGACGCACCGTGCCCTCAAGGTGCGCGCGGCACAGCACGGCCGCAGCACCGAAGCCGAGATGCGCGACATCCTAGAGACCGCCGTTCGCCCTGACACGCGTCTTCGGCTCGGCACGGCGCTCGCGGAGCGCAGCCGCCGTCTCGGCCTAACCAATGAGGACATCGACGCCCTCAGCCCGGCGCGCGACAGGACGCCCGACGAGCCGATGAGCTTCGAGTGATCCTTCTCGACACCAATGTCATCTCGGAGGCGATGAAGCCCACGCCCGACGACACCGTGCGGGCGTGGCTCGACGAGCAGGCGGCCGAGACGCTCTATCTCTCCAGCGTCACCATTGCCGAGCTGTTGTATGGCATCGGTGCGCTGCCTGCGGGCAAGCGCCAAGACCGGCTCACCAAAGCCCTGGATGGGCTGATGGAGCTGTTCGCTGACCGTGTCCTGCCGTTCGATATCGCTGCCGCACGACGCTATGCCGACCTCGCCGTGAAGGCGCGTGCGGCCGGGAAGGGCTTTCCGACGCCCGACGGCTATATCGCCGCAATCGCAGCCTCCCGGGGCTTCACTGTGGCCACGCGCGATACCAGCGCATTCGACGCCGCCGGTGTGGCGGTCATCAATCCGTGGAACGTGGAACGGTGACGACCTGCCACAGTCAGCACGTGTTGAACCTGACAACGCTTCGGAAGCGACCTGCGCAGTAACCCGCCATCACGGTCTCCTGACCGGACGACCATCCCCGCTTCACGACGCTGATCCTTGGGTCCAGCCGATGGCCTGACGCCATCAACCCATGAAGGGTCGGACTACGCTGCGCGTGCCGCCGCTCCGGCTGCGCCGGACACGGTGATTGCGGCCACCGGCCGGCCCTTTCGGGCGCCTGTCAGCGGGGGATGGACCTCCGCTCGCGCAGGAGCCAGGTCGATGTCCGCCCAGATCGCTCACGCCTTCGCCTTCAGCCTCGCCACCACCCTGATGGCCACCGTCGTCATCTTCCGCGCCGGCGACGGCACGCTCTCCGTCGCCCCGGCTGCAGAATATGATGGCGACGAAGCCGCCATCGTCCGCGAAATCGACCCCTTCGCCTCTTGAGAGGCGAACAGGCGGCCATGAACGGCGGAGACGGCGTGCGCTCTTGCTCTGACGCCGACGCCAATCTCGCCGGTGCATCGTGGTGGTGGAGGCGCTTCGATCTGATTTTATGGAGCCGCCCCCATGATCTTCATCGGCATTCTCCTCAGCATGGCGACAATCGCATTCTTCTGCTGGCTGCTCTTCACGCTGGCGGTATTCGCGTTGCCGCTGTTTGCGGGCATCACGGCGGGCACATGGGCCTATGGCACCGGCGCCGGATGGCTCGGCGTTGTTGTCGGCCTTGTGGCCGCTGGCCTGACTTACGCCCTCGGCCAGTTCCTATTCGCGATCGTCCGCCCGATCTGGGCGCGTCTGCTCATCGTTGCCGTGTTCGTCGTCCCGGCTGCGGCGGCAGGCTTCCACGCCACCCATGGCATCGTGAAGCACACCATGCCCTCGCAGACGTGGCAGATGGTGTTTTCGATCATCGGAGCCGGCGTGGTTGGCATTGTCGCCTTCGTGCGGATCACCGGAAGGAAGGCGTTCCGCCCTTCTGACGGGCACAGCTCCCCTCCCTGACGCCGCGATAGCCGTTCGGCGCACCAGACAGCGAACGGCATATCGTCCGCGTCAACCGGCTGGGCCGGGAGGGAGCGGAGATCCGGCGCGCCGGCTTCGCCCTCTAATGCGGCAAGATTGGTGAGCGTGGAGGACGGCGGCCGCGTCGCAGCCGAAAGCCCCCTTGGGGCAGAGCATTCGCGACGTTGGCGGGACGAGGAATGCGCAGCTTGGCCAAGCTCAGGCTATCGTCCGCCGATGCTCGCCGGTCGGGTCTCGATATCCGGCGCGAAGGCCAAACCATCTCCCTCATCCATCCGCCCGTGCCCGCTCCAGACGGCCTCTTCAATGGCCTGATCTGGCCGAAGGACGGCTGCGCCTCGAGCGCCTATGCCACAACGGCTGGTCCCGACTTTCTTCCCCTGCCGACGCCCACCCCGCGCGCTGCGCGGGGACCCCGGATCGCTGTCATTCCTCGCGCAGCAACAAAGTCGCGCCTGCGCCGTCCTCCGCTGCGCTGCGGTCGCAATCCTCACCCCATCGCGCGAGCGCGATGGGGACCCCGAGGCGATGTGGCGTCGCTCGCCTCCGGCCTCTCGATCGCCATCGAGGCCGCAATGGTGCGGGCTCAGAAGACAGGACGGAGACGGAACATGGCCACCATCGGCACCTTCAAGAAGACCGGCACCAACGAGTTCACCGGCGACATCGTGACCCTCGGCGTGCAGGCCCGGGGCGTGCGCATCGTCCCCGACACCCGCGCCACCGGCGAAAACGCCCCCAGCCACCGCGTCCTGGTCGGCCGCGCCGAGATCGGCGCCGCCTGGTCCAAGCGCTCCACCGAGGGCCGCGACTATCTGGGCCTCAAGCTCGACGATCCGAGCTTCACCGCCGCCATCTACGCCAACCTCTTCGACGACGAGGACGGCGAGAATTTCTCCCTCATCTGGTCCCGCCCCAACGGGCGCCGCGGCGACTGACGTGCGGGCCGCGTCTCCGGCCACCAAGGCCGGGGACGCACTCCATCGGCAAGCAGCGAATTTCGCGATGGCTAAAATCGAGCCCTACTTGCCGTCCTCGAGATCGGTCTCGATCCTGTCTGTCGGCTCGCGCAGGAGCAGGTCGGAGGCCTCGACGCCGAGAACCGAGGCGAGCCGCTGCACCACATCGATGCTGGCGTTGTAAACGCACCGCTCGAGCGAGCTGATATAGGTGCGATCAATGTCCGCGAGGTGCGCAAGCTCCTCCTGCGACAGCCCCTTGGCCAGCCGCAAGGCCTTCAGATTGCGCGCGAACACCTCTCGGATCTCCATGGCCGAGAGAGCAGTCGCTTGATGAGTATTTCACCACGGAGTATTCTCTACATCGCACTCGCCACGGTCTGACAGCGGTCGCCGAGTGCCTCGCATCGTCAGTGCCAAAGAGACCGTGGATCAGGTGTGCGCACCGGCGACGCAGCGTTCGGCTTTATGAGCACGCATGATAGAATGATCCCAAATTGCAGCCCCACGCCGTCGCCGACGGCTTGGTTTGCGACAGAAGAAACGGCAGCCTGCGGGGGATGGACGTGGCCAAGGCGTTTGATGATAAGGCGCCGTCCGGTCAGGAACTGACCGCCTATGACCGCACCCATATCAAGCTCTATATGCGCCTCCTCGACGCGACCACTGAGGGAGCCGACTGGCAGGAAGTGGTGGTCGTTCTGTTCGGGATTGATCCGGCGCAGGAGCCTGCCCGCGCCCGCGCGGTGCATGACAGCCATCTGGAGCGCGCCCGCTGGCTCGCCCAGACAGGCTATCGCGATCTGCTCCCACATCGCGTGAACTGAAGCGCCGCTATCCAGGTGATGCGTGCGACGCATCACCTGTTGCCTGTGAGGTGAGTTCTGCCCGGCAATACAATCTTCAATTGATGACCCCACGGCATGCACCGTCTGGGAGTCGCTCATGAAGCCCGATACGTCGCGCTGGCGAGACCGTCGGACCTACGACTATTTCGATGATCTCTCGGTAGAGGGATTGGCCTGGGAGTGCCTGAGGCGGGATCCATCCTACCAGCAGGCCTATCGCGGCCTCATGGAGACCGGCAACACGGCGGCGCCTCTCCCAGCCGAGGCCGAGCATCTCTGGGGGTTACGATGTCCCCGCGAAACCCTCGCTCCCCGCGACCTGTCAGCCGGTCCACTGGTCCCCACGGATCAACCCGGCCGTCACCGTCCTCACCGAGTTTCCCCACCATCTGCGGAGCACCGGCACGGCGCCTCGCGCTGTGCCTGCCGAAACACCTGACCATGCGGCGCCGCCGCACCTTCTGCTTTCCGGCATAGAACCGGGCGCATCGATCGCCGCCCTGATCCCCTTTGACGACGACCTGCCCGGCCGCATCGAGGCGCTGAACCGCCTCTGGCATGCGCACCGTGGGAAGCCCGTGCCACCCGACACCCGCATGACCCGCCAGCAGCGCGGACGCCTGCGGCTGATGCTTCAAGCCTGCGACGGACGAAACCGGGGCGCGAGCTACCGCGCAATCGCTGAGGCCCTGTTCGGCATCGAGCGTGTCGCGGCCGATCCCTGGAAGACGTCTCCCCTGCGCGACCGCGTCATTGGCCTCGTGGAAGGCGGCACCGGCCTGATCGCCGGCGGCTATCTGCGGCTGTTCCGTCATCGCCGCCGGGCGTGACGGGGTGGGGATTTTAGCCCCCCAATCTTCCCCATCCCTCCCGACATTCCTCCTCCGCCACCGTGGTCACCGTCCGCCGCCGCACTCCGGCGGCTCCCGCCACGCCCACGGAGGCCCGCTCCATGCGACCCGATCTCGCCACCCTCCCGCCGCGCTATCTGCGCACCAAGGAAGCCGCCGAGTTTCTCAGTCTGTCGGCCCGCACGCTGGAAAAGCACCGCACCTATGGCACCGGTCCCGCCTATCGCAAGCTCGGCGGGCGTGTCGTCTATTCCATCGACGACCTGCAGGCCTGGACCGAGCGCGGCGCGGTCACCTCGACATCCGATCCGCGCGGCACCGTCCTGCCGGCCAAGCGCCATGCGCTTGCCGCCGGTTCGTTCGCCGGCCGCGCCGCACGCTGAACGCCCCACCCATGGCGGCGCGGCATCACAGCCTCTCGGAGCGCGGACAGCTGGATCTGTTCCGCGCCCTGCCAGGCGACTTCGCGCCACGAGATGCGCAGGATCTCATGGCCTATCCCTTCTTCTCCCTCTCCAAGACGCCGCGCGTTGCACCGATCGATTTCCGGACCGGCAGCATCGCCATCCGGGTCGAGGCCGTGCCTGACCACGGCATGGCGACGATCTGGGACGCCGATATTCTCATCTGGGCGGCAAGCCAGATCGTCGAGGCGCGCGACGCGGGGCTGCGCACCTCGCGCCTCATGGCGGCGACGCCTTATGAGATCCTCACCTTTGTCGGGCGCGGCACCTCCCTGCGGGATTATCAGCGCCTTAAGGCCGCGCTCGACCGCCTCCAGTCGACGACCGTGTCGACCACGATCCGTCAACCAGCCGAAGGACGCCGGCACCGCTTCTCCTGGATCAATGAATGGCAGGAACGGACCGACCGCAACGGCCAGCCCGACGGCGTCGACCTCATCCTGCCAGACTGGTTCTACCGTGCCGTACTCGACGATGCGCTCGTGCTCACCATCGACCGCGCCTATTTCGGGCTGACGGGCGGACTGGAGCGCTGGCTCTACCGTCTGGTGCGCAAGCATGGCGGGCACCAGGACCACGGCTGGAGCTTCGACGTCGCTCACCTCCACGCCAAATCCGGTAGCCTCTCGCCCCTCAAGCACTTCGCCTATGACCTGCGCGCGATCGTCGGCCGCCAGGCGCTGCCCGGCTACCGGCTCGGCATGCGCCGCCAGACGGACGGTGCCGACCTCCTGTCCTTCGCCGAGATCGACGCTACACGCCTTGCCCTGCCAACCCGCCGCCGTCTCGCGGCCATCCGATCTGGGGACAAGCTGTGAATCATCTCGTGCTATCGGGGACCAGCACCCTCGTGCCATCAGGGACCGGATCCTCGTGCTATCGGGGACCAAAATCGACGATTCAGTCTTCTGAATCAGAGGCTTCCGGCGTCCGTAACTTCTCTAACCCGGATTCCTTCGGAATCCTTCTAACGGAACAACGCCATTCTACTACGACGAGCGCGTCCCCGGTGAACGTGCGGAGCGCGCCATGATCGTCGCGCTCCTCAACCAGAAGGGCGGGGTCGGCAAGACGACACTTGCGCTGCATCTCGCCGGGCAATGGGCCCGGCAAGGACAGCAGATCACGCTGATCGATGCCGATCCGCAGGGCTCCAGCCTCGACTGGTCGGAGCAGCGCAGCCGCGAGGGCCTGCCGCGGCTGTTCGGTGTCGTCGGCCTCGCCCGCGACACCCTGCACCGGGAGGCGCCGGAGCTCGCGCGCGGCGCCGATCACATCGTCATCGATGGACCGCCCCGCGTTGCCGGGCTGATACGCTCGGCGTTGCTCGCCGCCGATCTGGTGCTGATCCCGGTTCAGCCCTCGCCCTTTGACGGCTGGGCGTCGGCCGAGATGCTGGCGCTGATCCGCGAGGCGCGGATCTACCGCCCGGAGATGGTGGTCCGGTTCGTCCTGAACCGCTGCGGCGCGCGTACCGTTCTCGCGCGCGAGACCGCGCGGACGCTGGCTGACCATGATCCTCCGGTGCTCGCCAGCGCCATCGGCCAGCGCATCGCCTTTGCGGCGGCGGCGCAGTCCGGGCGTCTTGTCTTCGAACGCGACGATGCCGGGCCAGCCACGCGCGAGATCGCCGCGCTTTCCGCCGAGATCAATGGTCTCGACCTCGGGAGGCAAGCGCGATGAGCGAACGCCCGATCCGCCGCGACTTCGCCTCTCGGCCTGCTGATCCCGAGCACTGGATCAAGGCGGCCGATGTCTCAACCGAACGCCGGCCCAGCGCCGCGTTCACCGCGCGCCTCACCATCGATGTCACGCCCGACCTGCGCGGGCGGATCAAGGTCGCCGCCTTCCGGCGCGGCGTCACCGTCGCCGAGATGCTGCGCGCCCTCCTCGCCCGTGAATTCCCTCCCGAATCTGGAGATCTGCCATGAGCGCGGCGTTTGCGCCCCCTGCGGCAAGCACGGAATCCCTGTCCGGTCCCCCATCCGATGCTCTGACCCATGTCGAGCTGACCCATATCGAGAAGCGCATCGAGAACTGGATCCGCTTCGGCCATCACGCACGTGAGCAGCTTCTGGACCGCCGACGGCGCATCCTGTCCTTCCCTCCCGGCTGCATCTTCGCCTTTGTCCGATGGGCATCGAACGACTTCGGCACGGTGGCCTCCCGCCTCGACATCGTGCGCTGCGTGGCGCCAGGCGAGAGCTACCAGACGCTGCCCTTCGTGCGTCCCGGCGGCGAGATCCTGCTGCGGGTGGATGGCTGGCCGAAGGTCGAGAAAATCCTGCAGCACATCGACGCGATCGAAGCGATCGGCATCGATGCGGCAACCGTCGCCCCTGATCACTGGGGGCATGTCGCCCATCGCATCAGTGTCGGATTCGAGCCGCGCACCTACACGATAGAGCGCCATCAGGTGTGGCTGAAGCGGCAGGAGTGCGGACAATGAGCCGCGCCGCCTATGTGCTGCTGACGACGGTCGCCAGCGTCGGCATGGCCTACGCCGCCACGGTACCGACGTCGCTCAAGCTGATCTGGAACGTCTCGGCGAGCGTTCCTGTCGGGCTCTACTCGGTCGAGCCGGCGGATCATCTCGAGATCACCGATCTGGTCGCGGTGATGCCGCCACCGCCGCTCGCCGCGTTCCTCATCGCGCGTGGCTATATCGGCGAAGGCACACCGCTGCTCAAGCGCGTGATGGGGCTTCCGGGGCAGGTTGTCTGCCGCTTCAGTGACGCCATCACCGTCGATGGCGTGCCGCTCGGTGAAGCCCTTCGGCGCGATCGCTTGGGCCGAGACCTGCCGGTCTGGCAGGGCTGCCGGCGTATCGCTCCCGGTCATCTGTTCCTGATGAACCCGGACGTCAGCGACAGTCTCGACGGACGGTATTTCGGGCCGATTTCAGACGGCACCGTCATCGGCCGTGCGATGCCACTCCTCACGGATGAAGCCGGCAACAGTGACTTCATCTGGCGCGCGGCGGTGCGCTGACATGCGTCGCGCGGCGCTCTTTCTCGCATCCGGACTGTTGATCGGCGGTGCATCGCCTGGCTCTGCCAGCGCGCAACCTATGACGCCAACTGCGGCGTACTCCGTCACGTCCTACGCCGCCCATATCGACGAGGCTGCGCAGCGCTTCGAGCTTCCGGCCAGCTGGATCCGTGCGGTCATGCAAGCCGAGAGCGGCGGCGATCCGCGCGCCGTCTCATCGGCCGGTGCCATGGGGCTGATGCAGATCATGCCCGTGACCTGGGACGAGCTTCGCGTCCATCACGGCCTCGGCGCCGATCCGTTCGACCCGCGTGACAACATCCTCGCCGGCACTGCCTATCTGCGCCAGCTCCATGACCGCTATGGCAGCATCCACGCCATGCTCGCGGCCTACAATGCCGGGCCTGCGCGCTATGAAGCGTCGCTTTCCGGCACGACGCTGCCACCGGAGACGCGCACGTACATTGCGGCTCTGGCGCCGATCATCGACAACGAGTCTGCAGCCGGCGCCACCGGACCGGTGCGTCCAATGGCGCAAAGCTGGCGCGAGGCGCCTCTGTTCGCCACGCCGCCCGCGCGCAGCAATCCAGCCGATGCCGCGCTCCTCGCGCCGCGATCGGGCGCGCTCTTCGTTGCACCGTTGCCATCGCGGAGAGCGCCATGAGCAGGCTGACCTACTTTCGCACGGTGTCGGGCTCTGGCGCTCCATGGAGGGTGAGGAGGCGCAGGACAGGAACCACGACCGCACTAGTGCCGCCCGTAATCGGCGGGACGGTTCTGGGTCTTCGAATTCGCTGCCGCCGCCGGCGCCAACGCGTCAAACTCCTGGTGTTTCGCAACGCAGGAGGCGGCTGATGGAATTCTTTTGCGGATTGGAT